>CAZIAK010000007.1:94633-112401 GCA_964537035.1 uncultured Phycisphaerales bacterium
CTCCCGCGGCCGCCAGCTGCCCGACACCCTGCGGGGGCTCGAACTGTTCATGCCTGCGGGCGAGACCACGGCCATCGTGGGTGCCACGGGCGCGGGCAAGACCACGGTGATCAAGCTGCTGCTGCGCCTCTACGACGTGACCGGTGGTGCCATCACTCTCGACGGCGTCGACCTGCGCGAGCTGACCCTGGCCGACCTGCGAGCCGCCGTGGGGCTGGTGAGCCAGGACGTGTTCCTCTTTCACGGCACGGTGGCCGAGAACATCGCCTACGGCCGAAGAGAGGCCTCTCGCGAGGACATCGTCCGCGCGGCCCAGCTGTCAGAGGCCCACGAGTTCATCCAGGCCCTGCCCGACGGTTACGACACCGTGGTGGGCGAACGAGGACAGAAGCTCTCCGGCGGGCAGAGGCAGCGGGTGTCCCTGGCCCGTGCCGTGCTCAAGAACCCGCCCGTGCTCGTGCTCGACGAGGCCACGTCTTCGGTGGACAACGAGACCGAAGCGGCGATCCAACGCTCACTGGCTCGGCTGGCCGTGGGACGCACCACCATCGTCATCGCCCACCGCCTCTCGACCGTGCGCCACGCCCAGCGCATCTACGTGATGGACACAGGCCGCGTGGCCGAGGTGGGCACACACGACGAGCTGGTGACTGCTGGCGGAATCTACTCGACCCTGTGGCGCGTGCAGACCGGCGAAGCCCTGGAGGATGGAGCGCCGCTGCAGATTGAGCCCAGACCCATCTCGTGACCAGGATCTCTCCGTCAACCCATGCCCCCCTGCCTCACGGTGGCCCCGCGGCCCGAGAAACGCTAGACCGGTGGCATGACCAACCCCACCCAGCCCGCAGATCCACAACCCGCCGACAGCTCGTCCTCCGGTTATCTGCACGGCTTCACGCCCGTGGAGCGTGACCGTCTCTATCGCCAGGCGCGTTTTCTTGAATACAAGGTGCACGAAAACCTGCCCTTTCGTCGCTGCCGCAAGCTGCTCGAAGTGGGCTGCGGCGTGGGCGCGCAGACAGAGATCCTGCTACGCCGGTTTCCCGAGATGCATGTCACCGGCGTCGATTCGTCGCCCCACAACCTCAGCTCAGCGCAGGAGTTTCTCGCCAGACAGGGCTGGGCCGAGGGGCGCTACGAGATGCACCAGGGCGACGGCCGCAGCCTCGACCTGGAAGCCAGCGCGTTCGATGGCGCCTTTCTGTGCTGGATCCTTGAACATGTGGGTGACCCGGCGCGAGTGCTGAGCGAGGTGCGACGGCTGCTGCGCCCCGGCGCCTCCATCGTGGTCACCGAAGTGCAGAACGCCACGTTCTTCCTCGACCCTTACAGCCCCAACACGTTGACCTACTGGATGGCCTTCAACGACCACCAGCTGGAGATGGGCGGCGACCCCTTCGTGGGCGCCAAGCTGGGCAACCTGCTGCAGTCAACGGGCTATCGCGACATCACCACCAAGGTGCGCACGTTTCATCTCGACAACCGGCGGGCCGAAGAGCGCCGGGAGTTCATCGCCTTCTGGGCCGAGCTGTTGCTGAGCGGATGCGAGCAGCTGCTCTCGGCGGGCAAGGTCACCGCAGAGGTGATCGAAGGCATGAAGGTCGAGCTGGAGGCCGTGTCCCGCGACCCCAACGCCGTGTTCTTCTACTCGTTCGTGCAGGCCCGGGCGACGGCGGGCTGACAAGGGCGCCGGGCACCGCGCCGTACGTGCCCCACACGCTCGGCCGAACGGGTCACGCTCGGCTGGCCGCACAACCTGCCGCCGTTCAGTCGCGCAGATAGCGCCTACGGAAGATGCGGGAGGCCAGCAGCGAGCAGACGATGCACACCCCAGCCAGCACGATGAGGTCCGTGCGAATGGCGGCGCTGGTCCAGTGCTTGTTGTTGTAGAAGCTGGCCTGGTAACCCTCCATGGACCAGAACGTGATCGTGCCCCGGGCGAACTGACGCACGATCTCCGGCATCAGGTTGAGTGGCACCCAGGCGCCCCCCACAGCGCTCATGACCAAGATCACGATCGTGGACATGCCGTCGGCCTGCTTGTCGGTCTTGGCCAGGCAGGCGATCAGCAGCGCGAACCCGGTGACAGCAGCTGACGTGGCCATGGAGACGACGAGCAGCGTGTCCCAGCGGTCCAGCACATCGAGGTCGAACAGAAACGCGGCCCAGGCGAAGAGGACTCCCGTGAGCGCCAAGCCCACGACAAAGGTGCCCAGGAACTTCGAGGCCAGCACGGCGCGCTGATCGACCGGGGCCAAGAACAGGCGGTTGAGTGTGCCCTGGTCACGCTCTTCGAGCAGCGAGCGGGCGTAGCCCACCAGGCTGAACATGAGCATCATCACGGTCATGCCCGAGACGGCCACGGCCACGTGATAGCTGATGCGCTGCTGCCGCCCCTCTGGCAAGACGTCCTCGACGGTCATGGGCACCATCGCGGTCATGGTCGAGGCCATGTCGAAGGAGTCTGCCTCGCCTTCGTCGCCGCTGCCGTCGCCGCTGCCGTCGCCGCTGCCATCGGTCAGCAGGCCAGCTTCATCCGCGTCGCCGATGAGCGCGTTCATGCCCAGACGAAACGGCAAGGTGAACGCCTCGACCCGGCCCATCCATTCTTCGGGGATGCCTGCCTGGCGTAACGCTCGCCGCTGCACCTCATAGAACAGCTCTTGCCCCCGGGCTGCGTGCAATGCCTGCAAGAGCGAGAAGGTGAACAGCTGCTGGGCCAGCTTGCGGCCAGGATCGCGGATCAACTCCATCTCGGCGCCCTCGCCGAAGCCCTCGGGCAAGACGACCACGAAGGCCACGCCCCCGTCGCTGACCCGCTGGCGCATGCCCTCTCGGGTCGAGGGAGTGTCTTCGTCCCAGCCTTCGAGGTCTACGGCTTCAGCCTTCGCCAAGGCTTCGACAAAGCGTTCCGACGCCTCGCTGTGATCGAGGTCGAGCACCGAGGCTTCGACGGTAGGCATGCCGCCGCCACCCCCGCCCCCCATGTTGCTCATGATCATGCCGAAGACCGACACCAACACGATGGGCAGGGCCACGGCCAGGAGCAAGGCCACCCGATCACGCACGAACAGACGCATGTCCTTGGCCAGCATGAGCAGCGCGGCGCGGATCATTGAGAGTCGTCTCGCAACGAGTGACCGGTGAGCTTCAAGAACGTGGTCTCGAGGTTCTGATCAGGCACGCCCGCACGCTCGGCCAGCTCTGCCGACGTGCCACAGTCGACCAGCTTGCCACGGTCGAGGATGGCCACCCGATCGCAGAGCCGCTCGACCTCGTCCATCGAATGGGACGTGTAGATCACCGCCCGGTCGTCACGGCGCAACTGTTCGATAGAGGCGAAGATGTGGTGCCGCGACTGGGGGTCCACGCCGACCATGGGTTCATCGAGCATGGCCAGGGCCGGGTCGCCCAGCAGGGCCACCGCCATGTTGAGGCGACGCTTCATGCCCCCTGAGAAGGTCCCCACCCGATCGCTGGCCCGCTGCTCAAGACCGGCCAGGGACAGACCAGCCTGCACCGCGGCTGCCACATCGCTCACTCCATGCAAGCGCGCGAAGAAGGTCAGGTTTTCATGAGCGGTCAAGTTCTCGTAGAGCGCCAGCTCTTGCGGGACCACACCCAGGTGCGCCCGATCGGCAGCGCGTCTCCGCGGATCAAACGGCCGCCCGTCGAACTGCAGCTCGCCCGCAGACGGCAGGAGCAGTCCACAGAGGCATGAGATGGCCGTGGTCTTGCCCGCGCCGTTGGGCCCCAGCAAACCCAGGATCTCACCTCGACGCACCTCGAGGGTGAGATCGTCCACGGCAATCTGCCCATCGTAGGCGAAGTGCAGCCCTCGGATTGTCAGCAGCGCCTCCATGTGCAGCAGAGCATGGCTGCTGCTCGCGGCACGAGCAACCTCTTCTCCATCAGCACCGGCCTGCGAGCCGAGACACCGAGACACCGAGACACCGAGAATATGAGGAAGGCCACAGTCGCCAGGCCTTCCACCGATGAGGGTGTCCCTGTTTCTCAGTCCCTACGCCCGTGGCCCGGGTCACTCTCTTTCATAAGTGACGATCCACGTCCATGACCTCGTGCAGCACCCGCCGGATACGAAGCTCCGCATCGCTGAAGGTATAGAAGACGACGTGGTGCTCGAGCCTCCTCGACCAGTAGCCTTCGCGCAGCTCGTCCCGCGGGGCGCCGTTCGTGGGGTCATCTACAAGCTTCCCGATGCCGTGCTCCAGCGCATCGACGTAACGGTCCGCCTGGGCCTCGCTCCAGGTCTCGAACGAGTAGACCCAGATGCCGATGAGGTCGGTCGCGGCCGCCTGGTCTTTGACGAGCTTCCTAGTCATTCTCAGGCTCTAGCCCTGCTTGCCGGCGAGCCTCACGTTTGATCGCGTCGAAGTCGAGCGCTCCAGCGTCACCGCTGGCCGCTCCTTCGGTCAGAGCCTGGCGCAGCGCCTCGACCTTCTGCTCGTGCTCTTCGAGCAGCCTCAAGGACGCACGAACAACCTCGCTCACGTTGCCGTAACGGCCGGTGTCGATCTGGGCGTTGATGAAGCCCTCAAGGTGATCCCCGAGGGTAATGCTGGTGTTCTTGGCCATGGTGGACTCCTCGCCTGGACAGATACCACACAATAGCATCTATTGGTACATCGGCCAGCACCCCGCTCTTCTCAAGGGGGAAACCCACCGCAAGGGGTAGGCCAGGCTCTGGCTGGACATGAATCTCAAGCAGCAAGAGCACCGCCTCAGAACGACCCAAAAGAACCCCCGGAAGGCCACAGTCGCCAGGCCTTCCACCGACGAGGGTGTCCCTGTTTCTCACCAGGGGGGTCTGAAGCGAGTATGGAGGCGCAGCCGACCCTGTCCGAGCGAAACGGCCCCCCTGGTGAGAAACAGGGACACACGCAGCACCCAAGGAAAAGCAGACTGCGACCTGTGGCGCAGACCCCAGCCCTGCTCAGATGTACCGGCTCACCGGCCCCATCGTGCGGCGGATCACGTCGAAGATCTGAAACTCGACCGGCGCCTTCCACAGGCGGCGGCGCATGCGCACACCCGCTGACTTGCGCAACAGCTTCGAGAAGGGTCCCTTGCCGCCGGCCAGGCCGTCAAACCAGGGCGCCATCTGCGAGAACCGCGCCCACACGTTCTGCACGTCGTCGGGGATCACGCCCCACCACGAGTTGAACTTGTAGTCAAAGCAACGCCCCCACTCCTCGAAGTTCTCGGGGACGGGGTAGCCATTCTCGGTGACAGAAGGCTCCCAGAAGGTGCTGCCCGGGATCGGTCGGTAGGGGAAGACCTCGACCGAGCACGACGGGTAGCGGGTCTTCATGTCCGCCGCTTCGTGAATGGTGGCGTACATCGACTCGACCGTCTCACCGGGGTAGCCAATGATGTAGGTCAGCCCCGACTTGATGTCGAGCTCGTGCATCTTGCGCATGGCCCGGTCGGTCTGCCCCTCCTTGATCGCCTTGCGAATCAGGGTCTGGGTCTCTTCGGTGCTGGCCTCGGCGCCGAACCACATCAGGTGGTTGCCCGAGCGCTTCATCAGCTCGAGGGTCTCGTCGTCGTACTGGCAGATCTGCTTGATCTCGATCGTGCCGTTCCAGCTGATGTTGAGGTCTTTCTCCAGCAGGCCCTCGCAGAACTGCACCATGCGCTTCTTGGCCACGCCGAAGTTGGCGTCCTGAAAGCGCAGCACGTCGTAGGGATCGTGCTTGTGCAGCTCGGCCAGGCGGTCGACCAACACGTCGGCGTCGAGGGCCATCCAGCGCCGGCCGGCGATCTCTGGCGAGCAGCAGAAGGCGCAGGGCTCAGGGCAGCCGAACGACGAGAAGTAGCTGATGCCCCGGTGCGGGCGATCGGCCAGGTGGTGCGGCGGCGGCAGGCGGTTGCGCACCCGGTTGCCGAACTTCGCCGCCCGCTTCTGCAGCTCGTAGTACTTCTGCAGCTCGATGAGATGGAACGACGGCGCGGGGAGATCGTTCAGGTGCACCACGCTGCGCTTGGGCGTGTGGTAGACCTGCCCGTCCCGCTTGATCACCAGCCCGGGAACCTCAGCCAGGTCTGCGCCGCGGCCCTCGCTGCGCCAGGCTTCAAGCACCTCGACGAAGGTCAGCTCGCCCTGACCAAAGACCACCGCATCACAGATGTCGCTGGCCAAGTACAGCTCGGGGATCGCCGACGGAAACCAGCCGCCCCACATGATGGGCAGATCGGGGAACTTCTCCCGCACCGCCTGGGCGACCTGCGCCCCGTCCCAGACCTGATAACCCAGGATGCACGAGCTGCCGAACGCCGTGGCTCCTTCGCAGGCCGCCAGCACCAGCTCGACGTAGTTGGGCTCGGTCATGGCGTCGATGAGGACCACTTCCCACCCGGCCGCCTCGGCGGTGGGCGCGATGTGCACGAGCTCGAGCGGCAGCAGATCTGCGGAGGGCAGATCGCCGATCTCAGGATCGACGCGAGAGGGCAAGAACAGGACGACTTTGGGCTTGGTCACAGGTGGCTGCTTGCTAGGTGGGTGTCTGTGCGGAGAGGCGGATCTTCAGGCGACGACCGGGTCTCGGTCGCCGATCAAGATCTCCTGTACCTCTCCATCGTCAGGAAAGCGCCCTGCCTTCAGCTTCGAGAACACCAAGATGTCGTTCTTCTTCACCTCGAAAGCTCCCCCGTCGGACGGAATCAGGGTCAGCGAGGTGATGGCGCGCTTGTGCTGCTTGATGAGCTCCTCCGCCAGACCGGCGGCTCTGGGCTCATAGTTTCAGACAGCGCAGTAGGTGATCTCGAGCTTCAACGACAGGCTCCTGCAGGGGGAAGGGCATGAACTGGGAGTCTAGCAGACAACGGCGAGGGCGGCTGGCGGCCAGAAAAGCGGCCAGATCAGCCACCTCAGGGGTCATCAGAGCTGCCCCGCACCAGAGCCAGAAACTCTGCCTCGGTGAGCACCTCTATACCCAGGGCCTCGGCCTTCTTGAGCTTCGAGCCCGGCTTCTCCCCCACCACCAGGACATCAAGGTTCTTGCTCACCCCGGAGAGCAGCTTGCCGCCCTGGCCCTTGACCAGCTCGGTGGCCTCCTTGCGGCTCAGCTCGGCGAGACTGCCAGTAAAGAGGTACGTGCGTCCGCTGAGCACCCCGCCGGTGGCTACCTTCTCAGGGGCCTGGGTGTTCAGCCCCAGGGAGATCATGCGGTCGACCTGAGCCTGCTCGGTTTCGTCTTCGAGCCAGGCCACCAGACTGGCCGCCACCGTGGGACCGATCTCGGCCACGTCCTCGAGCTGCTGCGCCGTGGCGCCCCGCAGGGCCTCGATGTTCGGCCAGCGCTGGGCCAGCACCTCGGAGACATGCTCACCCACGTGGCGAATGCCCAGCCCGAAGAGAAAGCGATCGAAGGTGCGGGTCTTGGCCTGGGCCACCCCTGCGAGCAGGTTGGCCGCCGACACCTCGCCCATGCGGGGCAGGGCGATGAGCGCCTGCTCGTCGAGGGCGAAGAGGTCGGACAGGCCCGTCACCAGCCCCTCGGCCACCAGCAGATCGACGAGCTTCTCCCCCAGACCATCGATGTCGAGGGCACGGCGAGCCACGAAGTGTTGAATGCGCCGCCGGAGCACCGCCGGGCAGGCAGCGTTGCTGCAGCGCACCACCACCTCGTCGGGATCGTCGAGAATGGGGCTGTCGCACACCGGGCAGCGCTCGGGCATGGACCAGCCCGGTCCGCCCCCATCCTTCACCACCGCCACGATCTTGGGGATCACATCGCCCGCCCGCTCGACCAGCACCGTGTCACCGACCTTCACACCGAGCCGCTCGATCTCATCTTTGTTGTGCAGGGTCACGTGCTCGATGGTCACGCCGCCCACGTAGAGGGGCTCGATGATCGCCTTGGGAGTGATCGCTCCCGTGCGCCCCACCTGCACCAAGATCTCGGCCACCACCGACCGGCCCTGTGCAGCGGGAAACTTGTAGGCGATGGCCCAGCGCGGCGAGCGCGACCGCTCGCCCAGGCGCTCCTGCAGGGCGAAGTCGTCGACCTTGATCACCGAGCCGTCCACGTCGAAGGGCAGATCGCCCCGGCGTGCGAGCAGGGCGTCGTGGTGATCCATGACATGGGTCAGCTCACCCTGGGCTGCAAGATCGAGCGCGGTGGGCAGCCCCCATTCGGCCAGCTGACGCAGTGCGCCGGAGTGCGAGGTGGCCACGGGCACGCTCACTTCACCCAGACCGTAGGCCAAGAACGAGAGCGGGCGCCTGGCCGCCATCTGCGGGTCGAGCAGCTTCAACGTGCCGCTGGCCAGGTTGCGCGGATTGACGAAGCGCGGCTCGTCGGCTGCATCGCGAGCCCGGTTGACCGCGGCGAAGCTGGCGTGGGTCATGACCACCTCGCCGCGCACTTCGAGCAGCTCGGGGGGATCGTCGCAGACCAGGGTCAGCGGCAGGGTGCGAATGGTGGCCACCGTATGGGAGACATCGTCGCCGCGCTTGCCGTCGCCCCGGGTGATGGCCCGCACCAGCTGGCCCCGCTCGTAGACCAGCTCGACCGCCACGCCGTCGAGCTTGGGCTCGATGCTGAAACACAGACCCTCGACCTTGCCCGCGAAGAAGTCGTTCACCGAATCGAACCAGTCGGCGATCTCCTCCCGGCTGTAGGTGTTGGCCAGGGACAGCATGGGCCGGGTGTGGGCCACGGAGTGCAGCTCGGACACAGGCGCCCCGCCCACCCGCTGGGTCGGCGAGTCGGCGGTCACCAGCCCTGGGTGGCTGTCCTCCAGATCTTGCAGCTGTCGAAAGAGGGCGTCGTACTCGGCGTCGCTGATCTCGGGCTCGTCGCTCTGGTAATAGAGCACGTCGTGGTGACGGATCTCGGCCACCAGGCGAGCATGGACGGCCGCAGGGGCCTCGTCGTCGGGCATACCGAACAGCTGGTCTTGTGTGGACTGGGCAGGCATGGCCGCCACCATAACGATGAGCAGGGTCTGCAGAGCGTTGAGCAAAGAAGAGACGACCCCAGAAGCCGTGGGACAGGCCACCGAAGGCGCCGGATGCCTGGCCGATCCACCGCCAGGCGCGACCCCGCGTCCGCCCAGCCTCAGCTCAACAGCATGGCGTCGCCGTAGGAGAACAGCCGGTAGCCCCGGTCGATGGCCTGACGGTAGACCTGGGCGATGGTTTCCTTGCCAGCGAACGCCGAGACCAGCACCAGCAAGGTCGAGCGCGGCTGGTGAAAGTTGGTCAGCAAGGCATCGACGGCCGAGAAGCGGCAGCCGGGCTGGAGAAACAGCCGGGTCTCGCCAGGGCCCACGGTGAGGCTGGCCCCGTCGGCGCTCACCGTCGATTCGAGGGTGCGCACCACGGTCGTGCCCACGGCCACCACCCTGCCCCCCGCCCGCCGGGTCGCCGCGTAGGCCTGGGCCAGCTCGTCGCTGACCTCGAAGGTCTCGCTGTGCATCACATGGTCGTCGAGGGTCTCGCCCCGCAGGGGACGAAAGGTGCCCAGCCCCACATCGAGGCGCAGGGTCTCCACCGTGACGCCCTTGGCCCTGATCTGGTCGAGCAGGTTCGGCGTCAGGTGCAGCCCCGCGGTGGGCGCCGCCACCGCCGGTCGGGGCGCGCCCTCGCCCTGAGCGAAGAGGGTCTGGTAGCGCTGGCGATCGAGGGTGTCCCGCTCGTCTGCCACGGCGTCGCGGCGAATGTAGGGAGGCAAGGGCATGCGCCCCACGGCTTCGATCAGCTCGGGGATCGTCCGCCCGGAGGCCACGGAGATCTCGAAGCTGCCCTCGCCCAGCACCTTCTCCACGGTCCAGCGATCGCCGTCCAGCAGCAGGCCCTCGCCCGGCTGCAGCCGCCCGCGAGTGCCCAGCAGCACCGTGGCCGTGGTCTCTTGGGGGTCGACCACCAGCACCGAGACCCGCCCGCCCGTGTCCGCCCGCACCGCAGAGAGCCGGGCCGGCGCCACCCGCGCGGCGTTCAGCACCAGCAGGTCGCCGCTGTTCAGCGAGCCCAGCAGATCGGGGATCGTGCCCTCGCCGGTCACCGGGTCGCGCCCCTCTTCGGCGGCGAAGCGCTGCACCGAGAGCAGGCGGGCAGCCACCCGCTCGGCGGCAGGCACCTGGGCCGCGGCCTCGGCGGGATACTCGTAGTCGTAGTCGTCGACGGGCTCGGACATGGGCGCACTCTACTGTGCGACCCACGGCTGCGAGAATGACCCAGCCCATCAAACGACCTCGGCCAGCAGCCGCTCGGTGACCACGTGGGCCCGGTCGTCCTGCCCGGAGCGCACCAGAAAGCTCAGCCAGGCCAGGGCCACGTCGAGCCCGGAGCCATCGAGTTCTGAAGCCAGGCGCAGGTTCTGGCCGCGGTGAACGTTGCCGTCGTCCAGCACGGCGTGGCGCACCTCGGCCCAGGAGTCTGTCGGCAGACGCGACACCGGGCGCAGGGCAGCCAGCCGACGCACGTCCCGGCGACGGCTGCCCAGAGGGCGCAAGCCCTCGCCGCTGGCCTGGGCCAGCAGGTCCCGGGCGAGCCGGGCCTCCAGCTCTCGGCTCAGGGCGGCCCGGGCCCGCTCGCGCAGGCGTTCGGGTTCGAGATCGCTGTTGACCGGCGAGCCTCCGTCAACACCCAGAGAGCGCCTGATCTCGGCCAGGTCGTCCACGAACTCATCGCAGGCGGGACACCCGGCCACGTGGCGAGCGACCTCCATGCCCGCGCTGCCCAAGGTCTGCCCCACCGCCAGACCGCACAACGCCCAGCGCGTCGATTCACAGCGAGACCCATCGTCAGTTCTCGTGGGACAGACCGGTTCCATGGTGCTCCTCCAAGGTGTGTGTCGTGCTCTCGATTCAGCTGCCCGTGCCCGCGTTGAACCGGCGGGCAGTGGAGAGGTCGCCACTGACCGACCAATGTCACCGGGAAACTTTGGCTTTGCCCTCGACCTCGCCTCACAGGTGAGCAAGCTGGCTGACCGGGGCCCGCCCAGCCCCATCCCAGCGCGCCTTCTCGGAAGGCAAACTCCCGTGACACCCACCATCGCTCACCAGTCGAGAGAAGCCGCCGTGCCACTCACCCTCGCCCAGTTGCAGGCCCAGCTCGCGTCCGGCGAGTTCACCAGCCGACAGCTCACCGAAGCCAGCCTGGCGGCGATCAGCGACCCCGCTGGCCAGGGCTCGGCCACTTTCATACGCCGCTTCGACGAGGCGGCCCTGTCGGCCGCAGACGCCAGCGACAGGCGGCGTGCCGCGGGGCGGACGCTCTCGGCCGTCGATGGTCTCACCGTGGCGGTCAAAGACCTCTTCGATGTGGCGGGCTACACCACCCTGGCCGGTTCGGTGCTGCGCGAGAACGATCCCGCCGCAGAGCACGATGCGCTCGCCGTGTCCCGTCTGCGAGCCGCCGGGGCCATCGTCGTGGGCACCACCAACATGAACGAGTTCGCCCTGGGAACCACAGGCACCAACCCCCACTGGGGCACACCCACCAATCCGTGGGACCGGCCCACAGGCCGCTGCCCCGGAGGTTCATCGTCAGGCTGCGCCGTGGCCGTGGCCGACGAGATGGTGGCCGCCGCCGTGGGCACGGACACCGCGGGATCGATTCGTGTTCCCGCAGCCCTGTGCGGCCTCGTGGGCTTCAAGCCCACCGCGTCGCGAGTCTCCCGGGACGGAGTCTTCCCCCTCTCGTCGTCGCTCGACTCGGTAGGCGGCATGGGTCACTCGGTGAACTGTGTCGCCGCGCTCGACGGTGTGTTGTCCGGCGACGGTGACAGTGCCTCCTCTGGCCAAAGCGACGGCGCGCAGCCTGGCGAGATGCCAGATTCGGCGATGACCACGCGCGAGCCTGCCACGATTGATGGTTCGAGCACGGGTGCGGCCCTGGATGCGGACACGCCCAGCCTCCGTGGTCGAAGACTGGCCCTGCTCACGACCCTGGTGCAAGACGATCTCGACGAGGTCGTGCAACGGGACCACCGCGCCGCCGTCTCTGCACTGGCGGACGCAGGCGCTGAAGTGACCGAGCTGGCCTTGCCCCCCTTGGAGCAGCTGCCCGATCTGGGCCAACACGGAGGCCTGACTCTCTTCGAAGCTCGGCAAGTTCACGCCGAGCGGCTGCGACTTCACAGCGATGGCTTCGATCCGTTGGTGGCGAAACGGCTGTCCCTCGCTGCGGCCATCACACCTGAGCGCTACGAAGAATTGCTCGCCGCACGGGCGCGACTGATCGCAGAAGTGGCGCCGCTCACCGCGCCCTACGACACCCTGCTCATGCCCACCTGCCCCACGGTGGCCCCGCCGCTGAGCCAGGTCGCCGACGACGCCGGTTGGATCGCGGTGAACACCCGCTTCGTGCTCTGGAACATCATCGCCAACCTGCTCGACCGCTGCGCCCTGACCCTGCCCTGCGGCCGCCCGGGCGACGGGCCGGTGGGGCTCACGCTCATGGGCGAGTACATGGGGGACGGGGCGTTGCTGAGCTTGGGTCAGAGAGTCGAGGCCGTGCTGGGCAACGCCTGAAGCCGAAACAAGAATCGCTCGCGGGAGCCCAGCTCAGCAAAGCACCAGAGCAGGCCAGGCAGACCGAGCAACCGAAGCTCTCACTGCCCTCGCGTGACCGGCAGACGGGCCAGGAACACCACCAGCACCAGCCCTCCAGCACCCATGGCCACTCGCGGACCGGTGGAGTCCAGCGCCCAGGTCATGCTCGCTGCGAACACCAACACGATGATGATCACGGCCCTGGTCTTCGCGCGGCGCGGGATGCTGTGGTGGTCTTCCCACTCGCGCAGCAAGGCGCCGAACAACCTGCTGTCCCGCAACGCTCGGTGAAAGCTCGGCGAACTGCGGGCGAAGCATGCCGCAGCCACGAGCACGAAGGGCGTGGTCGGCAACAGCGGCAAGATGGCCCCCGCTGCACCAAGAAAGAGCGACAGGGCGCCGGCCCCCACCAGCAGCAAGCGCATCGTCTGCGAGAGCTCGACGGGAGGCCCGACGCTCTCACGGTCGGAGGAGGTCATGCGGGGGGCGTCAGGCTTCGGCTCCATGCCCCCAGACGTAGCACACTTCGCCTGGGGAGCGAAGACATCGCGCTGCGTCAGTCGTTGCCCCGACAGCCCTTGCATGAGCAGGTCGCCGCCGAGGCTGCGCTCGCCATCAGGGAGTGGTGCCCGACCGGCCCATGGAGGCCACCCAGTTCAACACCGCGCCACCGTCGGCCAGGCGTGCAGGGCCCGTGTCTTGGTCGAAGCGATCAGGCCATCGGTCGAGGCCTTCCTGCCAGGTCTGGCTGCTGAAGACTCTCTGAAGACGGGTCTCGTCGAGCTCTTCGACGATCTGCGGCACGGCGAGTCCTACGATTTCGACGAACGGTTTCTGGGGTTTGAGCTGCACTTCAGCGCCCGAGGCGTGTTGCCAAGGCTCCCTCAGGCTGGTCTGGCGCCAGTGCCGCCATGGCAGTTGACCAGTCGACGACTTCGGGAGACGCTGTGCGCTGTCGACAGACCCCATCTGACTCAGAGGCCCGACCATGAAGCGCATGAATCGATGGACGGGGGCAGCCTGCCGCCTGGCTTTCATGTTCACTCTCCTGGCAACGCATGTCACAGCACTGGAGCCGTTGAGACCCACGACGGCTTCAGCTGGACCCAGAGAGTTCCTGGCTTCTCTCATCGGTGAGTGGAAGGGCACTTGCAGGACATGGTTTCGTCCAGGAGAGCTGGCCGACGAGTCAGCCGTCCAGGGAGTCATCGTGGCGCTGCCTGGTGTTGCCGGCGTGCGACACAGCTACACCTCTGAGATGATGGGCAAGCCTCGTAGCGGCGAAGAGACACTGGCCTACAACGGGGCCAAGCAGGCCTATCAGGTCAGCTGGTTCGACGACTTTCACATGAACTATGGCTTCCTGTTCTCGGAGGGCCCCGCTCAGCCTGGCGGTGGGTTCAGCGTCAGGGGTGAGTACGACGTGGCGCCGGGTGAGCCCACCTGGGGGTGGCGCACCGACTACGCCCTGGCCGACGACGGCACACTGACCATCACCGCCTACAACATTCTTCCCGACGGGGAGGAAGCCAAGGCCGTAGAGACGATCTACCAGCGAACCTCAGACAGCGCAGCCCACAGCGAGGGGACTTCAGCAGCTGAGGCCGGAGACGCGCGGGGCGGTCTGAAGATCAACCTGGTCAGCCTCATCGTCAAGGATCAGGCGGCTGCGCTCGAGTTCTACACCGACATCGTGGGCTTCGAGAAGAAGCTCGACATCCCCCTGGGCCCCTATCGTTGGCTGACGGTGACGGCGCCCGCGGGTGCGGAGGGAGTCGAGCTGATTCTCGAACCCGATGCCCATCCGGCTTCGTCGACCTTTCAGCAGGCGATCCACGCAGACGGCATCCCGGCCATGATCTTCTTCGTGGACGACATTGCCGCCGAGCACGCACGCCTGGTCGGCCTCGGCGTCGATTTTCGCAGTGAACCGGCCGAAGCGGGCGGTGTCACTTCGGCAATCTTTGATGACACCTGCGGCAACCTGATCCAGATCACGGAGCTTTGAAACGACGTGAGCACAGAGACAAGCAACACCAAGGGCACCACTGCGACGATCTTTCCCAGCCTGACCTATGACGATGCGCCAGCGGCCATCGAGTGGCTCTGCGCGGCGTTTGGTTTCGAGAAGCGGCTCGTCGTGCCCTTGCCTGATGGAGGCGTGATGCACTCAGAGCTGACTCTCGGCCCAGGGATGATCATGGTCAGCACGAGGCGCCCGGCTCAGGGCCGCCTGAGCCCACAAGAGCTAGGTGGAGTGACCCAGGCCCTGTCCGTCCAGGTCGACGATCCCGACGCCCACTGTGCCCGAGCCCTTGCCGCCGGGGCGACCCTCCTCGAGCCGCTCCAGGACGAGCACTTCGGCGCCCGGAGCTACATGGTCAAGGACCCAGAAGGCCATCACTGGAACTTCAGCAACTACCGCCCCGGTGCCTATTGGGATGGCGGGGACGGCTCAGCGTCCGGCGCTTGATGGGCGCCATCTTCAAGCTCATCACCGCCAGTCTCGTGGCTCTTGCGTCCCCTGTCTGGCATGTCTCTGCCGCCAGGTGAGCACGACTTGCTGCACCAAGCGCAGCTGGTCCAGGCAGGCGTCAAGCGACGCCGTGGCCATCGTCGACGAACGGAGTGCGAGCGGCGGCGAGTGGGCCGCGTGCATCCTGCGGGACGCTGGACGCCCTGATCGCGCCAGCAGATGAGGTCAAGCTCACTGAGGAGGACTAATCCGCGAGGCGCACTCCTTGAAGAAAGGACACCAGGGCATGGAGGAAGTAGGCCCGCGGTGCCTCCATGAACGCAGCGTGGTCGCCGCCTGGGACGGTGACGGACTGCTTGTGGCCGCTGGCAATCCGGGCGTAGAGCTTGGCCTGCAAAGGGGCCGGCGCAACGGGGTCATGCTCGCCCACGATGACCAAGACCGGCAACCGCAGCGTGCTGGCGTCGAGCTCGTTGTACTGCTCGAGGTCGCGCACATCGACACGGACCGGGTCAGACTTCAAGGCAGCCGCAGCATAGGCGCCCATCGCCTGCTGGCTGATCGCGCCGGGAGTGATGAAGTCGCTGGTGGCGTTCTCCAGCGTGTTCGGTTCACTCAGCGGCAGCGCCTCGGGGTCGCTGGGTTCGAACTCTTCGTCATCGTCACGCCAGTAGCCGAACAGGGTCAGCGACGAGACGTTCCCAGGGTGCCGCTGCACCATGAGTTACGACACCGTCGAACCCATGGACCAGCCAAACAAGTGGGGCATGGAATCCCAGTCTCTCGTCTCCGTCATCCAGCGCACGACAGCTGCGACATCGTCGGCCGCTCGATTGGGTGTCAACCATCCGCTGGCGTCGCGCTCGGTCTCACCGTAGCCCCGGAGATCGACGGCGAAGACCGCGTAGCCCGCAGAGACAAGGCCATCCATCAAGGAGAGATCCTCGCCCTCGACTTGCAGATCGAAGTCGGGCAAGGCGCTCCAGGTCCTGCCGTGGACGAGCAGGATGGCCTCCCGCGCGTCGGGGGCGCTCTTCTCCCAGACGACGACGGGGTGCCCGTCGGCCATCACGGTGTGGCGTTCCAAGGGGACGCTCCTGGCAAGCGCCGCAGCCGGCAGGGTGGCGAGAAAGACAAGCGGGATCAGAATGCGCAGAGTGGTCATGGCGCGGATTCTAGCAGAGGCATTCCTCCTGACTTTGAGGGCACTGAGCCAAACCAGCCTCAGCTTCGGCAACGAGGATCAGTAGATGCGCGCAACCCATGATGGGCATCTTGTGCCTCTGCACCTCGGCTCCCAAGGCTGCCTTGCCGCAGCTGCAAAACGCCCGGGAACCCCATGGGCTCGGGGAACGTATCCCCCTGGAGATGGGGCTCTGCAGCCCCGGACGGGAGGGTGACCTGATGGCGGCACTTGCAACGTCCGCAGGCTCCTTGAGACCGTCATGCTGACGCCGACACCCACAGGGGCAGTCACTGCCCATGTCCGAGACTTCCCCAGCGACTGACGAGAGCCTGGCGGCCGCTGCCGCCTCCGGAGAGCGTGCGGCCTTCGAGACACTGGTTGGACGACACGCGCCGGGTGTCCGGGCGGTGCTGGCCCAGGCGCTGAAGGACTCCCATAGGGTCGACGATCTGGTGCAGGAAGTCTGGGTCAAGGTCTTCGGCGCTCTGCCTCGTTTTCGAGCAGATGGCCGCTTCAGACCCTGGCTCTTCAGCATCGCCTTGAACCACCTCCGTGACGAGCTGCGCCGGGGTCGAAGGGGACGGTTGGTCTACATCGACGACTACCGCACCGTCGAGGGCCAGGCTGGTGTCGAGTTGCCGGACCACAGCGTGTCCGAGCGCAAGGCGCGGGTGGCGGCAGCCCTGGCCACCATCGACCAACCCTTCCGCGAGGCCGTGGCCCTGGTCGACCTGGGTGGCCTGACCTATGCGGAGGCCGCCGCTTGCATGGGCTGCTCCGTAGGCACGGTGAAGTCCCGAGTGTTCAGGGGCCGCGATGCCTTTCGCCGCAGCTGGGCCGCCACAGAATCAGAGCAGGACACGCAGCGCACGACCCGATCGCCTGGAGTTGCACCATGAATTGCCAAGAGATTCAGACGCTGATGTCCCGACGCATCGATGAGGCCTTGGACGACGAGCAGTGCGCCGCCCTGGAGAATCACCTGGCTGGCTGCGATGAGTGCAGCGCGGTGGAGCGATCCCTCGGCCCTGCCGTCGCCCTCCTCCGCGGGTCAGTGGACGATCGGAGCCACCCAGCTCGGGTGGCTGGCATCATGTCCGCCGTCGATGCGGCGGCAGCCGAACAGGTCGGTGAGCTTGCTGGAGCGGGGAGCGAACCCTCCGAAGACGAGGTGTTCCGCCAGGCCATGGTGGGCGTCGCGTCTGCGGGCAAGAGGTCTGTCTGGCGTCTGGTCGCCAGCCATGTCGCGGTGGCGCTCTTCAGCGCCGCGGCGGCGCTGCTGCTCTGGGTGCAGGGTGGCTGGATCCTGCCCCAAGACGATGCCGCACCCAACGGTCCCAGCGCCCAAACGGCGAGCGGGCCCGATGACTGGCGGAGCGACCGGGCCAGCCCGGCGACTGTCCTGGAGATGCCCAGCGCAGCCGTCACCGGCGAGAGCGCCCGGGCCGCAGCAGCTGCCGAACTCGAACCCGACATCGACCAACCGGTCGATGTCCCTGCTGTCCGCAAGGGGACCGAACAGCTCAGAGAAGGCAGCGGGATCCTCGACCGCCCCACCGACCCGGTCAGCGCATCGGCTGC
>CAZIAK010000007.1:112501-127440 GCA_964537035.1 uncultured Phycisphaerales bacterium
GAGAAGGCAGCGGGATCCTCGACCGCCCCACCGACCCGGTCAGCGCATCGGCTGCTGACCTCACAGCAGAGGCCGACACGCCCAGCACATCGGGGCCCGACCTCATGGCAGCGGCCGACACGCCCAGCGCATCGGCTGCCGACCTCATGGCAGCGGCCGACACGCCCAGCGCATCGGCTGCCGACCTCACAGCAGAGGCCGACACGCCCAGCCCAGAGAAGGTGCCGTTGCGGTTTGACATCCACATTGACACGGCGCCGCTGGCCCTCGCGCTGCGCCAGTTGGATCAGCACGTTGGCGATTGGATGGACCGTGCGGCCGAGCGACGGGCCTCGGCCCAAGCTCTCGCTGATCAGGCTCTGGCTGAACGGCAGGCCATGCTGGCGGCCAACGCGCCTCCCAGCCAGCCGCTCCAGGTTGCCGAACTTCCCCGCCGTGCTTCCAGCGCGCCTGTGAGCGTGCTGCAAGATGGCCAGCGATTGGTGCTCACGGTGCGCGGCTCTCCTGCAGAGATCATCCCCTCGCTCCTTGATCTGCTCGGTGACGCTGACCCTCGCGCGGTGGATCTTGCGCTCTCCGAACTCGAGCGCATCCGCGCCGACATCGAGTCGGATCCCGTTCTCGACGCAGCCGTCCGGGCGGCGCTGGACACCCGGCCAGAACAGCCCCTCCTGGCTCGCGTGTTCGGTTCACCGGAACGGCGCCAAGAAGACCCAGCCGACTCAGACGACCCGGCCAACACATGGGATCAGTGGTGGGCCGCAGCCGCGCCACATCTGGCCGTCGCCGCTCTCTAGCCGAGTGCAAACATGTCTTTGCCCCTCGCTCCACGGAAAGAATCAGTTCAGCCGGGAACCCGTCCTGCCACGACCGCGTATCCCAGGTCAGTTCTCCCGACACACCACCACGAAACCCAGGAGTCTCGTCATGGTCCTTCGCACCGTTGCCAGCGCCCTCTTGTTGCTGACGACCACTGGCTGCGTCAACTACCACTCCACCTACGATGCGCCCAACAAGCAGCTGATCGCCCAACACGATCAATCCGACGGTCAGTCGAGCTACTCCCTGGTGCAGCGAAGCAACGACCAGGCCACGCTCCATCGTTCGGTGGACTCGACTCGCAAGGTGGCCTACCTGGGATTGGTCACCGCCAACGTCGACGGCGAGCTCGCCAGGGCTCTCGGCGTGGTGGCCTGGAACGGCGTCTACATCGAGTCAGTCGTCGCCGGCTCCCCGGCAGATGACGCCGGCCTCGTCGCAGGAGACATCTTGCGCTCCATCGCCGACGAGGAGATCGGCTCGAAGGACGAAGTCCAGGAGTTCATCGAGGGTCGGCTCAGTCCGGGTGACGAGTTCGAGATCCTGGTGCAGAGGTGGGAAGCGAACGGCGACGACCTGATGTTGGCCGGACATCGCCTGAACGCCACAGCAGGCAGCCGCGACGTGAAGCAGACGATCAAGGAGTCGTTCCCCCTGGAGCTGGCCGCAGGTGTCCAGAAGCTCACCGGGTTGGGAGTGGCCCAGATCCCCGCCGATCTGGCCAATGAGGTCTGGGGGTCCTCTGCCGGGGAGTTGGCCGTGACCGGCGTGATCACCGGCTCGCCCGCATACCACGCGGGTTTTCGCACCGGGGATCGCATCGTGTCCATCGACGGGTCTGGTCCAACATCGCTGGCAGACCTGGAACGGGCCGTGGCCGCCAAGGCCCTGTCCCTGGGCATTGAACCGAGCCTGGTGGCCCGTGGATCCCACGGCAACTGGATCGGCGACGGTCTCGAGCCCCATCCAGCCGACGTGGTCGTAGAGGTCAGCGGTCCCCTGGGAGCACACGTCGCTCCGCTGACCATCACCGAGGACCTGGACGACGACAGCGAGGTCTACATCCCGATCATTCTTGACTGGGAATCGGATGTGCGCGGCACCGACTGGTCCTTCCTCGACTTCATCTTTCAGTTCGGGGCGAACTACCGCGGCACCTACGGACGTCAGAGCGATTCCCGCCAACCCGCCCACTCGACCTACTTCTCCATGCTGCCTTTCGGCATGTTCGAGTACCGGTCGGGCCGCTACGACACCAACTCGGGGAGCATGGACAGCGAGTACACCTTCTTCTGGTTCATCACCATCGGCTGACCGGCGTCAGGTCGCAGGCGGGGTGCGGGGCGTCTTGCGGGCGAACTTGAGCCAGCGCGCTCACGAACGATCGGACAGGCCTGGCGCCGGCCTCGCCGCCGCGCTGGCTGCCGAAGACCAGCCAGTTCGTGCGGCCGATGACCACATGGCGCAGGGCGGGCTCGTCGACGCAGACGGCCAGCACCTTGCATGGGCTCTCATGGTAGATCAGTGACGTGACACACGAGGCGGCGCGCGGCATCGAGCCGCGTGCCGCCTCGCTTCTTTGGAGACCTACAGAAGGTCGAAGCGGTCGAGCATCATGACCTTGTTCCAGGCCGCCACGAAGTCGGACACGAACTTCTCCCTGGCGTCGTCGCTGGCGTAGACCTCGGACAGGGCGCGCAGTTGGGAGTTGGAACCGAAGATCAGATCGACGGAACTCGCGGTCCAGCGCTCCTTGACCGTGGTTCGGTCGCGGCCCACGTAACTGTCGCCACGAGACTCCCAGGCTGTGCCCATGTCGAGCAGGTTGACGAACCACTCGTTGCTCAGAGTGCCGACGTGGTCGGTCAAGATCCCGAGCTTGGAGCCACCCTCGTTCGCGCCAAGGGAGCGCATGCCGCCGACCAAGACCGTCATCTCCGGCGCGGTCAAGCTGAGCTGATCGGCCTTGTCCACCAGCATCTCCGCTGCGTTCCAGCCGTAGCCGTCGCGGAAGCCGTCGGCGGTCAACTCAAGAGCGTCGACGGAGGCTGCGTCGGTCATCTCGGCGGTGGCGTCGGTGCGGCCCGGAGTGAAGGGAACTTCGATCTCTACACCACCTTGTCTGGCGGCAGATTCGACCACCGCTCCGCCGGCCAGCACAATCAGATCAGCCATCGAGACGCGCGTGTCGTGAAAGGCCCACAGAGAAGCCTCCAGGGAGCGCACCACGTGGGTGGACCCTTTGATCTCCGGGGGAGACCGGTGACGAAAGCTGCCCCTCGCGACCTCGTCAATCAATGGGTGGAGCGGCATGACGCGCCGCAGCTCTTCCAGTCCCGCCCGCTCGATAGTCGGTCACGGGAACGAAGGTCCCGGGCAATGAGAACTCGATGGAGGCTCCGAGAGCATCGCCTACCGTCAGTCCGGGGAGCATCCCTCGCTGCCGATTGGGATCGATCATGTGGGTCTCTTTCCGTTGTCACATCCCCAAGGAAGTCCCGAAGCTGGATGAACGTAGCGACGAGCTGGTCCCTATCAATCTATCAAGGGATGGACCGTCCTCAAGCACAAGCGGGGCACCGTCGCCCAGGTCAAGGAACGCCTCGCCAAGGGTCTCGTCGAAGGACTCCACAACCATCGGGCAGAGCGAGAGGTCGGTTGAGGGCGGCCTCGATGCCGTCATCAGGGCGTCGTGGTTGATCGCGGCGAAGTGCCCGACCCTTCGAGCATCTCCACCAGCCGCCCCACCGCCTCGTGGACAAAGGCCGGGTCTTCGGCGCCGTAGTCGAGCTCGACGTACTCGACCGTCGCGGGCAGGGCCTGGCGCAGCGCATCTGCGAACGTGCGATCGCCTGCGGGGTCATGCAGCGGCCCGCCCTCTACCGAGTAGCGGCTGGTGCCGGCCATGGGCATGAGCATGGCGCACTGTCCCTTGGTGTGCGCCAGTCGCTGGCCCACCTCGTTGGCCACGGTGACGAACTGCTCGGCATTGAGCCGCGGGGCGAGGATGATCGGGTTGTGAAACACCGTGAGGTTGTCCGCCCAGCAGTCGGGGACCACGTCGGGCTCGTCGACCATGATGCCCACGTGTTCGGCGCCGCCGGGGCAGACGACCTGGGGCAGGCCCAGCTTGCCAGCCACCGTGAGGCGTTCGGGGGTCGCGGCGCGCAGGCCGGAGAAGAGCTCGTCGGTAATCTCGCCCAGGGCGTAGTCGAAGACCGCGCCGATGAGGCCGTCCTTCATCATGCGTTCCATGGCTCGGCCGCCGGAGCCGACGGCGTGAAAGGTGAGCACTTCGTAGCCCCGCTCGTGCAACAGCTCGATGGCCAGCTGGGCACCCTCGGTGAGCACACCCAGGTTGGTCATGGCGATGAGGGGCTTGTCGCCGCCCGCTGTCTGCAGGGCGACGGGTTGGCTGGCCATGCCCCAGGCCGCTCCCGCCGCGTTGGCCAGGATGGTGCGGGTCAGGGGGTTGAGCCCCAGGATGTCCCCCACCGCGTTCATCATGGTGATGTCCATGATGTCCACGTAGGGAGAGGTGTCGCCGGACGCGATGGTCGAGACCATGATCTTGGGCAGGCCGAAGGGCAGGCTGCGCAGCACGGCGCATCCGTTGGACGTGCCTTGCGTGCCGCCGAGTGCGATGACGCCGTGCACTTCACCGGCGGCCACCTTCTCGCCCAGCAGCTTCGACAGCCCGGCGATCAACACGGGCGAGGCCTTCTGCCGCGTGGGTTCGTCGAGCAGCTCGCTCAGTGAACTGCCCCCCGCCGCGGCCACCGCTGCACGATCGATGTCGGCGGTGGTGGTCGGCTCGCCCATCACACCCATGTCGGCCAGCAGTGCTCGGCCGCCCAACGCTTCGATGCGCTCGCGCAGGTACGCCGCCTCGGCACCCTTCGTGTCGAGGGTCGCGATCACGGCGATGGTCTTGGCGGTCATGGTCGGGCTCCCGGGTAGGCGTGACGACAGGTTGGGCGAAGTGCGCCGCTCATGAAGAGGCTCCCTTGTTTGAGAAGCTCAGCGCCGCGAACTCACGGGCGGTCTCCAGCACGGCGCGCTCGATGGGCAGGCGTTCGGTGGACGACCCGGTCCAGAAGCCGTGGCCGCTGGTGTGGTCGAGCATGTACTGACCGTCGACCGGGTTCTCGAGCGCGGCGCCGTGAGCCACCAGGATCGTCTCCGGCGCGATGGCGCGAATCTTGCCGTAGGCCTCTTCGGTGCGCTGCGCCGTCTCCTCGATGGTCTCGCCGCTGTCGTAGCCCGTCTGGCCGCCCTTCGTCGTCCCCGCGTGAAAACAGAAGATGTCGGGACGGGCCCGCTCGATCATGGCCATGCTGTCCTCCTCGTCGAAGGCCAGGCCCACGGTGAGCAGGCCCATCTCTTTGGCCAGGGCCAGCATCTCGATCTCGTGGTCGAGGGTGATGCCGCACGAGGTGAGCACCTTGAAGAAGTTGCTGTCCTTGTCGACGTAGCTGATCGACGGGCCGATGTTCGACACCGAGGGGATGCCGTTCTCGAGGCAGCGGCGCAGCACGTTGCGCATGTCCCGCAGGGGGTCGTTGGCGTTGAGGCAGGCGCACACGAACGCGTCGCCGCTCATGGCCGGCAGGATGTCCTGCTCGGTGTAGTCGAGGGTCTGCTTGTTGCTGTCGAGAATCGGCCACATCATCGACATGGTGCCCATGCCGTTGGCCCGCAGCCGGGCGCCGGAGAAGGTGTTGACGCAGTCGACGCCAGCCTGTTCGAGCAGCTTGGCCACCAGACCGCTGCCGGCGCTGGCGATGAAGAGCGGTTGGCGGCGATCGATCTTGGCCTGCAGCTTGGCCAGGATTTCGGCGCGGGTGGTGCGGGGCACGATCACGGGCAGACACCTCTCAGGGGGACGGGGCACGGCCACCCTACTGCCAGGCTCGGCGGCCCACAACGAGCGCGATCTGCGGTGCCCGATCCGAGAGGCCCGATTTGAAAGTCCAGGGAGTATGGTCGCCTGCTCACCGCACCGGAGCGCCGTCCATGTCCCACTCGATCGTCTTGCTCTGCCTTTGCCTCGGCCTGGCTGGTTGCACCATCACGCCCACACTGCCGCCCTACGACGGGCCCGGCGTGCGCTACGACGGCGGCAGCGGACCCGGCGCGGGGCGCCACATCGTGCTCGTGGCGGGCGACGAGGAGTACCGCTCCGAAGAGGCGCTCCCGGCCCTGGCCAAGATCTTGTCGACCCACCACGGCTTCACCACCACCGTGCTCTTCGCCCTCGACGAGGCCGACGCGTTCATCGACC
Source organism: uncultured Phycisphaerales bacterium (assembly GCA_964537035.1). Taxonomy (GTDB): domain Bacteria; phylum Planctomycetota; class B15-G4; order B15-G4; family B15-G4; genus CAZIAK01. Next base: position 118,605 of record CAZIAK010000007.1, read on the forward strand.
CCAACGCCAGCGGCAACATCCCCGGGCTGCAGATCGTCGACGACGCCGACCTGCTGGTGTTATTCACACGCTTCCGGCGCCTACCCGACGAGGACATGGCCCACCTGGTCGACTACATCGAAGCGGGACGCCCGTTGCTCGGCATCCGCACCGCCACCCACGCCTTCGCCTACGAGAAGGACTCCACCAGCAAGTACGCCCGCTGGAACTGGAACGACGGCCGATGGCCCGGCGGCTTCGGGCGCCAGGTCTTGGGCGAGACCTGGGTCGCGCACCACGGACACCACGGCAAGGAAAGCACCCGAGGCGTGATCCCTGCAGACGTGGCCGATCACCCGATCCTGCGCGGCGTGGGCACGATCTGGGGACCCACCGACGTCTACGCCGTGCGCGAGCTGCCCGCCGACGCCACCGTGCTCGTGCGGGGCGCGGTGCTCGACTCCATGGAGCCAGACGGGCAGGCGGTGGACGACGGCCGCAACCGCCCCATGATGCCCATCATCTGGACGCGAGAGCGCGATGTCGGCCAACGGCTAGGCGAAAGGCAGGGCGACGGCCTGACCCAGCGGGTGGTCACCTCGACCATCGGCGCTTCGGTCGACCTGGCCAACGGCGAGCTACGCCGAGCGCTGGTCAACGCCTGCTACTGGCTGCAAGGGTTGGAGGAGCAGATCACGCCGGATAGCAACGTCGATCTCGTGGGCGACTACGCGCCGACCATGTTCGGCTTCGGCAGCTTTGTCACGGGTGTGCGGCCCAGTGACCACGGGCTCACGGACGACTGACAAGGGACACTGCACGGCTCCATAAGACCCACGTCAAGGTAGCGTGAGCCCGGCTGCGGCGCCGCAGCCGGGGGGTGTGAGAAGGGGGCGCCTGGGACGGCTCTCCCTTCACGGTTGGGCGGCAGGCTTGGAGATCGCACCGAGATGTGGGCAGCACAGACCATATCGAGCGCGCACACGGCCCCGCATTGCCCAACGAGCGACTACGCCATTGACTGACTCCGCCAATGGCGTAGTATTGAGCAATGAAGATTGCTTGGGATGAGACCAAGAACCGCGCCAACCAAGCCAAGCATGGAGTCTCCTTCGAGGAGGCTTCCGTGCTGTTCTCCTCTGGCGTGGGCTACCTGGAGATCTTCGACGACACGCACTCCGCCGAGGAAGATCGGTTCATCGCGATCGGACCGATTCGCCGTGGCCTCGTGCTCATCGTGTGGACCGAGCCCGAGGAAGAAATCGTCAGAATCGTCAGAATCGTCAGTGCCCGGTGGGCAACCAAGCGCGAGCAGGCGCACTTTCTCTCGACATTGGAGCAGCTAGAATGACCGACATTCCCGAACTCACACCCAAGCAGCTTGCCGGGGCCATCCCAGCGCGAGTCCGAAAGCGCCTGATGGCTGGCAAGTTCGAGAGCGGCAAGGACATCGCGGCGCTGCGCCGGTTCGTTGGGTTGACGCAGGCGCGATTCGCAGAAGCCATGGGCATCAGCGTGCACACACTGCGCAACTGGGAACAAGACCGACGGCAGCCCGAGGGACCCGCGATCGCACTGCTTCGGATCGCGGCACGGCACCCAAGAATCATCCGTGAGAACCTCAAGTCAGCGGCGTGACGCGAGCCTCTCGGCCCAACAGAAGTGGCCCGGGAGAACGGAGCCTGCGGCCCTCGCCCGTCACCGGGGCGTGTCGACTACGAGTGGGAGAACAACCACCTCACCCTCATCCTCAATATGAGCGTCAACACTGACTGACGCTTTACGAATCGCTGCGGCGGCGGTAGGCGAAGGCCTGCCCCGCTGACTCGTCCTCGCCGCTGCCCACCAGCGAGATCGTCAGCCCCTCGTCGTCCACACGATGAAAGACCATGGTCCAGGGGTCGCCGTCGCCGCTGTAGTGCTGGAACGCGGCCCGCCGTTCGCTGAGCTCGACCAGTCGCAGGGCCAGAGGCTCGGTCTTCTCTTCCCAGGCGGTGAGTTCGCCGTCGAAGTGGCGAAAGCGCATGGTCACACCGTCGTTCTCGTTGCGCATGGTCAGGAACTCGTACATCCAGACCAGGCCGTCCTTCTTCATCCAGCGGAAGCTGCCCATGAGGCAGTCGCCGGAAGGCTCGCTCCACTGCTCGTCGAGCAGATCGTCGCCCATGGTCAGCTGCCAGTCGCCGCTGATGAAGGCCAGCTGATCGACCGTGGCCGCAATGCCCTGCGGCGGCTCGGGTGCAGCGGGCGCCTCTTGCATGACCGCGGCACCGATGGCCGTGCCAGCGCAGACCAGGGCGAGCATCATCAGCAGGGCGTTCGTCGCGGCGTTCGTCGTGCGCGGGCAACTCATCAGGAGTTCCCGCTCAGATCCTGGAAGAGCATCAACACGTTGCCGTCCGGGTCGAAGAAGCCGGCCAGCTTGACCATCTCGGGGAACACCTGGGTCTCGCCGTCGAAGCGCACCCCTTGGCCTTCGAGCCGGGCCCGTGCGGCGTCGATGTCCTTCACTCCGAAGGTGGGCACAGGCCCGGCCCCCACCTTGGGCGCTTCGACCTGGGACAGGCCCACCGACACGCCCTTCGTCTCCGTGGCCAGCTCACACCAGCCCATCTCCTTCACCTCGAAGAGCGGGGAGAAGCCGAGCACGTCCCGATACCAGGCCTGGGCTGCGGCCATGTCGGCCACCTGGAGAGCCAGGGTGAGACCGCCGTCGTATTGAAGGGGAGAGGACATGGAGACTCCTGTGGGATGAAGAAGGCGTGGGGACGCAACACGGCCGAGAGCGCTCCGTCGCATGAAGCGAGGATAGAGAGTATAGTTGCTATACATATTCGTCAACGCCATCGAGGATCCCACCCGCCGTGCCTGGCCCCCAGCTCCTGCCGCTGCTCTTCCACCGACGCTGGGCCGTGCCCGTCCTGGCCGAGCTGCACAGAGACAGCGGCGCCAAGCTGGTCACCCTGGTGAACCGCCTGGAGACTCAGCACGGCTCCCTGCGCCCGGCCTTGGAGCACCTCATCGACCTGGGCTGGGTCCGTCGCAACCCAGGCACGGGCCACCCCCTGCGCCCGGAGTTCATCCTGCACGGCGACGGCCACCGACTGGGCGAATCCTGCGCGCGCCTCGACAGCGCCCTGCGCGAACCTCACCTGCGAGTCGTCGCGCTCAAGAAGTGGACATTGCCTGTGCTGCACGCCATCGGTGAGGGGCCGACGCGGTTCGCGCAGATCCCCCGCCGTTTGGCCCGGCTCAGTGATCGGGCGTTGGCGCTGGCGCTGCGTGATCTGCGGGGTGCGACGCTGGTGGCGCGAGAGGTGCTCGATGGCTCGCCGCCGGCGACCAGGTACGGGGCGACTGCGCAGGGGCTGGAGTTGATGCCGCTACTGGAGGAGTTTTGACGCAGCAAGCAACAGCAGCACCGTGGCTGTCCTCAGCGCACCCGGCGCTCGGCCCACGCGACCTTCGCCCACCCCGCGCTCAAGGCTCGCCCCGCAGACTCTCAAGGTACGCGATCAGCGCCAGAATCTCGTCCTGCTCAAACGTCATCAGCAGACCTTCAGGCATGGTCGAAAGCGAACTCACCCGGCGCTCGTCGATGTCCCCGTGGGGCACCACCGTGCGCACGTCGTTGTACGGGTCGGCCAGGATCGTCACACCACTCTCATCCTCGGCCATGAGCCGACCGGCGGTGACGCCACCGTTCTTCAGGAACAGCTGCTCCGCCTCGTAGCCCTCAAGAATGGTGTTGCTCGGATCGAGGATCTGCGTCAGCAGGCTGGCCCGGTCGTGGCGGGTGAGCACGTCGGCGAAGGGCGGGCCGGTGATGGCGCCGTCGGCCTCGCCGTCCAGGCTGTGACACTTGAGGCAGCTGGCCTCTTCGAGGATGGCCTGGCCCAGGGTGACGTCGGCGCTGTCGGCGGCGGCCAGCTGATCGGCCAAGTCGTCGACGGTCCACATCTTCACGAACGTACGCCGCTCTGCGGCCGCTGCGCCCGCTGTGGCCTCGCCCGCAACTCCATCCGACGACGGCTGATCAGCTCCAGCCTCACGGCGCACGATCAGCGGCCCATCAGGCAACTCGTCCACCACATGCATGACGCCGTTCATGCGCACCCAGTGACCGGGGAACGTGCACAAGAAGGGGTAGTCGTCAGCCGCGTCCGGCGCGTCGAACTGCAGCCACTCTTCTTGCCCGGGCTGCAGCAGGCCGGACGACACCAGCACCTCGGGCAGGTCGGGCACGAAGGCCCGCTCCCAGGCGTCGGCGTCTCGGGCCATGGCCTCCCCCGCCTGGCCCACCTTGGCCAGTGAGCCCGGCGCGGACACGAGCAGGTTGTGGGGCATGATGTCCACGTTTTCGAAGAGCAGCTCTACAGGACGACCGGCCTGCACGGTGAACTCGGCCACGTCGTAGGTCAGGCTGTGCAGCACCGGGCGCACCACGATGATCTGTGGGCCGAGGCCGCGGCGGGCGCGGGACAGATCGTCGCCCAACGCGCTCTTGAGTTGGGGCGCCAGCTGATCGGCCAAGGCCAGCATGCGCCGGCCCTCGGGTGCCAGGAACGCCTCGGCGGGCTCTCGGGCCATGAAGGTCAACAACCGACGAGCGGCCGTCTGGATGTCGGCCACGAGCCACTGCTCGACGGGGATCGCCGAGAGTGCGGCCACGGCGGCGCCACGGAGACCGCCGTACTTGGCGGCCTCCAACAAGTGGGTCACCGCCTCGCCCTGACGGACGCCGAGCGCGCCCAGGCAGGTCACGGCCGCCCGGCGCAGAGCCAACGCGGGGGCGATGAGGGTCAGCGTGAGCGGTTCAGCCTGTGCTGGCTGGGGGGCGCTGCGATAGGTGGTCCGCCCGTCGTCATCGAGGATCGTGACCACGAACCCGTCGAGGCGAGCCATGAGGCCGTCGCTGTCCGTGCGGTTCCAGACCACGATGCGATCGATGGGCACCGCGCCGGGCAGCTCGACCTGCCACCAGGGGTCTGCCTGATCCTCCATGGTGTGGGTCTGGGCGCCGTCTCCCCAGCGTCCGCTGGTGACGCCGTCGAGTGCCCGCTCGGGAGAGCCGCCCCAGTTGACGCTCGACTGGCTGGCGTATCCCGTGGGTGCCACGTTGTCGGCGCCGGAGAAGATCTGCACCTCGGCCAGGGTCAGGGTGCGTGAGGCGCCGGGCAGCTCGATGCGCACGGTGCTGCCCGACACGCCGGGCCGCTCTTCGGCTTCAGCGGCGAGGGGCGCGGGCAGCTCCCGCAGCACCTCGAGCACCTTGGGGAACAGCTCGGCGGCGATGGCCTCGTCGCGCACCATGGGCGCCGCGTCGAGCAGGGCGGTGAGCCCGGCCAGCGACTGGCTGGCTGCGCTCCAGGCCTGCTCCGCCGTGCCTTCGGAGCGCATCTTGGCCGCCACGGCCAGGCGCCGGGTCGAGGCTCGACGTCCCCCCGTGGCCAGCTCGCCCAGATGCACGGGCAGCGACCGGGTGACAGCTCGCGGCATGCCGGCGAGCACATCGAACAGGCCGATCAACAGGTGGTCGGCGTGACCGTCGGCCCGAGCGTCGGCCACGGTGATGGCCTCGAGCAGCTCGAGCACGGGCGCGGTGCGGTGCAGCTCAGCGAGGCCCGAGAGGGCTTCGGCGTAGTCTGCGGTCTCCATGCCGTGGCGGGACAACACCTCCCGATAGAGAGCCTCGCTGGGATGCACGCCCATCAGGTCGGCGCTGTCGAGCCGCGCCAGGGCGTAGGCCAGTCCCAGCTCGTCGTCCGCGGCGAACGGGTCGCCTGCACCCAAGGCCGACTTCCAGACCGGCGCCAGGGTGGCCAGGGTCTCTTTCAGGGCGTAGTCGAGAAAGCGGTCGCCGGGCTGGGACAGGGCCAACAGGGCCAGCTCGGCGGCCCGGTGTTCGCTGAACTCGCTCAGGGCGACCACGGCTTCGAGGCGCACTCGGGGGTGCTCGTCGGTGACGGCGTTCGCCAGCAGGGCCAGGGGATCGGCGATGTCGCGGCGCATCCAGCGCACCACGCGGGTGGCGGCGGCCCGGGCGCGGGGTTCGGGGGAGGACAGCACACGTTCAAGCAACGCCTGGTCGACCGCGCCGTGCTGCTGCAGCACCCAGAGCGCTTCGAGCAAGGCGTGCTCGTGGGCCTCGTCGAAGCCCGCGAGATCGTCGGAGCGTTCTGCAGTCGCTCCATCGGCCGCGCCCGGCGCCATGGCCATGTCGCCCGAGGCCGCCGCTGCTTCGGCGTGCAGGTCACTGACCCAGCGCTCGACGCCCGCCACCACGGCGGCGCTGTCCCGTCCGCTCAGCTCGATGCGCACCCGGTAGCGCACCCGATCGTCGTCGCTGCGCAAGAGCGCCAGCAGCTCGTCGATCGGCTGCCCGGCGATGGGCACGGGCTGCAGCAGCTCACGATCGCTCGCGACCACGCGATAGACCCGCCCGTGATCACGGTCGCGGCTGGGGTCGCGCAGGTGGTGCTGCATGTGCCCGATGAGCGGGTTCTGCCAGTCGAGGAAGTACACCGCGCCGTCCGGACCCATCTCGATGTCGACGGGCCGAAACGAGGGGTCGCTGCTGAACACGAGGGGGTCGACCTCGGTGGCAGAGAAGCCGGAGCCGTCGCCGTCGATGCGGTACTGAAAGATGCCCTGAAAGCCGATCACGTTGGCGATCAGGTAGTTGCCCTGGTTCTCCTCCGGAAAGTGCCCGCTGGAGAGGATCTCGGTGGCCGCCGCTGGCCGGCTGCGCTGCTGAAAGAAGGGGAAGTACCCGCCGTGCCCACGGCCTTGCTCGACGTGGCCGCTGAAGGGCAGGGCGTAGTAGTTCACGTTGCCCGTGCCGTCGGTGACGAAGTCTTGTCCCCAGCGATCGAAGACGTGGCCGTGGGGATTGGCGAAGCCGTAGGGCACGTAGCGCTGGGCCCTCCAGGTGCGGGGCTCGAAGCGCCACACGCAGCCGTTGTTGTTGCGCACCGGCCCGTAGATGGTCTCGACCTGGCTCTGGTGAAAGGTGCCCTCCTGAAAGTAGAGCGCGCCGTCCGGGCCCAGCACGAAGCTGTTGGCCGAGTGATGGGTGTCGCCCGAGCTGAGGCCCGAGAGCACCCGCTCGCGGACGTCAGCCTTGCCGTCGCCGGTGGTGTCCTTCAAGAAGAGGATGTCTGGCGGGTTGGCCACCAGCACGCCGCCGTTCCAGAACTCGAAGCCCGTGGGGTTGTGCAGGTCGTCGGCGAAAGGCTCGCAGGTGTCTGCCGAGCCATCGCCGTCGGTGTCGGTCAAGATCAGCAAGGCGTCATTCATGGGTTGCCCCGGCGCCCAGTGAGGGTAGGTCGCCCAGGTCGCCACCCACAGCCGCCCCTGGGTGTCGAAGGACATCTGCACCGGATTGACCAGGGCCGGGAAGCGACCTTCGTCTGCAAACAGCTGCACTTCCATGCCCGGCGCGGCGGTCATGGAGGCCAGGGCCTCTTCGCCCGACGCAAACGGGTAGGAGCCGTCGGCCAAGGGGCCCGGGCGATTGGTCGCGACGTCGATGGGCGCAGGCACGGGCAAGGGTTCGGGCGCGGGCTCCCCCCGCGCCGAGGCGTGGATGTCCCGATCGAGGTTCGCCACCATGGCGTCGATCTCGATCAGCTCGTGCTGCAGCACCTCGAAGTTCGTCACCCCGTCGTAGGTCAGCGACGAGCGACCGCCGTAGACGTTGTAGCCGTCCGTGGCCCGGTAGCGGTTGAACCAGAGCAGGTTCTTCTGCAGCACCAGCTCCCGCAGCGACTCATGGGCCGCCAGGGTCGCCTCGCTCTCGGCGAGTTCACCCAGCAGCTCGTCAGCGATGATGCCCGAGACGACCTTGTTGCCTTGTTCGGTGAGCTGCATGCCGTTGAGGGTCAGCCGCGCGGCCTCAGGCGAACCGTCAGGCCCGGCCCCAGACGAGGCGAGCGCAGCGCGCTGCCGCGCCACAGCCGAGAACAGGTCCACGAAGGGCACGCCGCGCTGGGCAGCGACCTCTTGCATGGCCGTCGCATAGGGCAGCAGTCGTGCGTTCTCGGTGTCAGCCGACGGCAGCGCCGGGTCTCCCATCTCTTCGAAGGGCAGCGGTGAGAACAACACCAGCCGGGGCGTCGCCTCGCCGTGGTAGCGCTGCGCCCGGGTGTGATCGATGAAGTCATTCAGGTCACGGTGAAAGTCAGCCAAGCCCTCGGCACCGGCGAACGATTCGTTGAAGCCGAAGAAGGCGAAGATCACATCGGCTTCGATGCGCGTGAGGTGCTCATCCCAGCTGCCGAAGCCCGACGTGCGCTGCTGGATGGTCAGCTCGTCCGCAGAGAAGCCCAGGTTGCGAAAGGTCAGCCCGAGCTCGGGCACACGGCGCTGAAAGCGGGTCTCGAGCCAGCCGTGGTGCTGCATGCGCTCGGCCAGGCTGCCGCCCAGCAGGGCGATGGTGTCGCCGGCCTGCAGCTGCAGGGCAGCGGGCTCCCCCTGAGCCTCGGTCGACTGGCCTCGCAGTGCGGTGGACTCGGCGTGGGCTGCGGCTGGCTCGGCGCGCACTTCGGCGCTCTCGCCGAGAGTCTCGGCGGTCTGGGCCGAGGCCTCCAAGACCATGCACAGACAGGCGCAGAGGGAGGCAACGAGCAGGGCGAGGCGTGAGATCTTCATGGGGGCGCTGTCCGGCGATCTGGGGAGGCTGCCGCAGAGCCTACCAGTCGGGAAGACAGGGCACAGTTTCAGCATGGCCCCAAGAACACCACACCACGACCCTGGGCGCAGAGGACCGCGGGCCGAGGCACGACAGCGCTCTACGCCAGACCAGATCTCCTCAGAGAAGGATGCGCAACATGGCCGACGACGGAATGATCGTCGC
>CAZIAK010000007.1:127540-143050 GCA_964537035.1 uncultured Phycisphaerales bacterium
CCAGATCTCCTCAGAGAAGGATGCGCAACATGGCCGACGACGGAATGATCGTCGCCGATGGCCGGACGACCCAGAAGAAGTCGACGGACAGGCCTGAGATCACGGCCAGGCCCGGGGTGGTAAAGGAGACGTCCCGAGAATCGAAGGGCACCGAACCGTCGAGCAGCTCCGAGTAGAACGGCGCGGGAAACAAGAGGTAGCCCCCACCCATGGTCGGCGTACCCGCCCACAACTCGGCGAAGGCGGGCGGCGCCAGGGGCCCGATGGGCAGCCCGGTGACGGTCATGGTCAACGTGGGGCCTGAGGCGCCAGAGTCGCGGTAGACGCCCGAGCCCAGGCTCTTCAGGGGCGTGATGGCGTTGTAGGGCGAGCCATAGGAGATCGCCAGGGCGGGCTGTTGCTCCCCGGGATCGACGGTGCAGACACCGTCCACGTCACCGTCTGTGCCGACCTGCGTGCGGGCCGCCACGGACGGTGAACCGGCACCTCCCGTGACGTAGACACCTGCAGAGACGCCCGCCGTGTAGCCACCCGGGGGAGGCTCAACACCTCTCGCGCTGTCAGGGCAGGGCCAGCTGGCGATCTGCAGCTGCTGGGCCAAGGTCGAGGTCGCCGTCTTGGCGATGGAGAAGAGCAGCAGGCACTTGCCCTGCTCCACGGCCAGGGCGTCGATGTCGTCTTCGACGTCGAGGCCCAGAGAGAAGTAGGGCAGGTGCACCACGGGCGTGGACCAGATGCCCGCCGTCTTCATCCAGGTGGTCCTCAGAATGGTGGCCGAGCTAGGCAGCGATCCCCCGAACCAGCTCGGCGGCACCGTGCTCACGCCTGGCCCCGGCGGGAAGACCGCGTCGTGGGAGACCGAGAAGAACACCGTGGGCTCGTCCGGCAGCAACGGGCGCACGGGCGGCCCGGCCTCGTAGAGCGGGGTGTAGAAATCGAGGGCAGCGATCTCGCCCTGTGAGCCGCCGGCGTAGAGGTCCATCTCGGTGGCGTCCTGGCCACGCTGGGGACGGTCTTGCGGGTAGCAGGGGAACACCGGCGCGGGCAGGAACGACCCGGGCACCATGAGCGTGAACAGGTCTGCGCCTGCGCCGTCCGGTGCGGCCACCTCGGCCTCGATCAGGCTGCCTGGCGCGCCTGCCGTGCCTCGGGTGACCGAGAACTCGATGGCGCCCCAGGCTCCCGGCGGCACGGCCACGCTGGAGAGGCCTCCCACCGGAACCGTGGCCAGGACGATGTCCAGGCCCACCGAGTAGGCGTTGACCTCGAAGGTGGGCGGCGCCACGCCCCCACCGAACAGCTTGGTGGTGGTGAAGATCGGTTCGAGTACACCGACCGGCGTGACCTCGGGGCCGTAGGGCTTGAAGCCCGCCGTCTTGCGATGAAACACATCGGTGGCCAGGGTGCCCGACGACGACTCGGTCGAGGGGCCCACGAGGATGAAGGCGGGAGGCGCGACCAACGGGCCATCAGACTGGGCCCGCAAGCCCGGGGAACAGAGCCCCAAGAGCGACAGAAGGGTCAGAGTGAGACGCATGGCAACAGAACCAGAGCAGAGGATGGGGCGACGGGCCGAAGGCCGGGGAGAACGGCACACACCCCTCGACAGGTTCAAACGCAAGAGTCGAGAGCACCCCACAAGAGTACTCGGGATTCTTGGAACCCGCAGCCCTGCCATGGCCCCTCATCAGGCCTGGCCCCAGAGCCCAGATCAGCGCTGCAAGGCGCGACCGGGCCGCAAGCCAAACACCGAGTTGGCGCCCTCCCTGGCCTGCAGAAAGCGAAACGTCGAGCGGGACTTCATGAAGGTGCTCAGATAGGACCCGCCCCGCAGCTCTCGTGAGCGATTCTCGAAAGCTCCCGGCTGGAGCGCCAGCCGCAAGCCGTCGCCCTCTCGGGGGCGGGAGTCGGCGTACTGCCAGCCCTCGTCCCGACACCACTCCCACACGTTGCCGATCACGTTGTGCAGACCGAACGGGTTGGGCGCGCTGGTGTCCACGGCGCTGTGGCGCTCCCAGCCGTCGTCGTAGTCTTCGTCGAACTGATCGATGCCCGCGTGACGTCCCATGTTGTCCAGGCAGCTCTTGTCGGCCAGGTTGCCGCAGCCCGGCGGCGGCGGGTCGGCGAAGCCCGTCCACCATGGCGAGGGGCTGGTGGCCCGGGCTGCGTACTCCCACTGGGCGCCCGTGGGCAGCTGCAGAGACAGGCGTGACAACGTGGTCAGGCACTGGTTCCAGCTGACCTGCTCGACGGGATGGGCCAGGCCCTGCTCGTCGCCCGCCGCGGCACCATAGTGCGACGGGTTGCTGCCCACGAAGCGCGACCATTGCCCCTGGGTCATCTCGTACTTCGAGAGCAAGAACGGTGCGAGGTCGACGGTCTGCCCACCCCGCTCGGAGCGACTCAGCCCCGGGAGATAGCCGGGGCCCGCGGGGTCGTCACCTTGAGCGCCCTGGTGCAGAGTGCCGCCGGGGATCAGCACGAACACCATGCAGGTGTCTCCGTTGATCACCCAGCTGCCTGGCTCGCCCCCCGGCAAGCTCGCACCCGGGCGCGGCATGGCGAACTCCCACAGGCCGCTGTGCGGGTCCTGCCCGAGGGGCACCAGACCCACCTGGGGCGTGAGGGTCAGGCCGCCGTACAGGGGGCACTCGGTTTCATCGGCGATGCTGCGCCGGGCACGGTCCCAGGCGTCGCGGTGGTCGGTGACCGTGCGCGTTGCGAGCGATTCGGCCCACTCGCTGCGGGCCTCGATCTCTGCCAGCAAGCCCGCCTCGCCGGTGAAGGCCGACAGGGCCTGGAGCAGGAGCGCCACGTGGTCGTGCAGGTAGCCGTCCCGAGGCTGATCAAAGGTGAGCACGCCGTCGCTCTCGGTGGCCTCATTGGCGAGGTCGTCGAGGAGGGCCTGGTACCCGGGCACCTCGTCGAGGATCGCCGTGGCATCACCGCGCCAGGACGTCATGGCGGCGACGGTCTCAGGAGTCTCGGGCCACAGGTCCTGTTCGGCCACCCGCACCAGCTCGGCCACCTCGATCTCGCGGGCGAGCAGGTTGAAGTTGTCCAGCTCACCGCCCAGCTCGTCGGCCAGCAAGGTGACCTTGACCAGGGCCGCCAGCAGGGCCACCAGTCCCACTGCTGCCACCGCCACTTCGCGGCGATAGCGGCGCATGAACTTGGCCACCCGGTAGCTCGCCGTCGGCGGGCCAGCCAGGACCGGTTGATCGGCCCGATACCGACGAAGATCATCTGCCAGGGCTGACGCCGCCGGGTAGCGATCGGCGCGGTCCTTGGCCATGGCCTTGGCCACGATCCAGTCGAGATCGCCGGCCAGGTCCCGAGCCCAGCGTCGGGGGTGGGTACGCCGAGCGGCGGCCTGATCTTCAGACGCCGTGGCCACCCGCTGGCTCGGACGCGCTGGCTCCACCTCTCCCAACAGGCGCTGCAGATCGGCCATGGCGTTCACCGAGCCGCTGTCCGGTTCGAGCGGCAAGGCGCCGACCAACAGCTCGTAGAGCATCACTCCCAACGAGTAGACGTCCGTGCGCAGATCGACCCGCTGTTGGGTGACCCCGGCCTGCTCCGGGCTCATGTAGGCGGGCGTGCCCACGACCTGACCGGCGCGGGTCAACACCAGCTGGTCCCGGTCGACCTCGTCGAGCGCCTTGGCCAATCCGAAGTCGATGACCTTGGCCAAGGGGCGGCCCAGGCGCTCGACCACGATCACGTTGCTGGGCTTGAGATCCCGATGGAGGATGCCGTTCTGGTGGGCGTGGACCACGGCGTCGCAGACCTGCAAGAAGAGGTCGAGGCGCTGGGGCAGGTCGAGCCGTTCGACGTCGCAGTAGTCCGTGAGCGGCAGGCCGTCCAGGTACTCCATGGCGAACCACGGGCGACCGTCGTCGGTGGCACCGGCCTCGAAGACCTGGGAGATGCCCGGGTGGCTGAGCAGGGCCAGGGCCTGGCGCTCGGCGTCGAAGCGGCGCAGCAGCCGCTCCGTGTCCATGCCCCCGTGCATGAGCTTCAGCGCCACCAGACGACGGACCGGCGTGGACTGCTGGGCAAGATAGACCCGGCCCATGCCGCCCTGGCCCAGCAAGCCCGCCACGGTGAACGGCCCCACCACTTCGGGGTCGGTGGTCTCGGCGCCTCCGAGCATGCCCAGGTCGGCCAGCCGGTCCATGCGCCGGCGCAGCTCGTCTGCTTGCGCGGGATGCTCGGCGCAGAGCGTGTCCAGACCCAGCTCACCCCCGAGGGAGAGCCGGGCCAGACACTCGGCCATGAGTTCGCTGACCGCGGCGCCGTGCTCGGCCATCACTCCAGCTCGCGGGTCAGCCAGATGCGGGCCCGGCGCCAGTCGTTGCTGACGGTCATCTCGGACACGCCCAGGGCGCCGGCGATCTCGGGGATGGTCATGCCCGCGAAGAACTTGAACTCGACCACCCGGGCCAGGCGGTCCTCGCGCTGCTCGAGCTGACCCAGGGCCCGCTCCAGATCGAGGACATCCGTGGGCGGCGCGACGCGGCCCGCACCATCGCCCGTCTGCAGGGTCACCCGGTGCTGATCGCCGCCGCGCTTCAAGGCCCCGATGCGCCGGGCGTGGTCGACCAGGACGTGCCGCATGGCCCGCGCCGCCACGGCCATGAAGTGCGTGCGATCGTTGAACTCGCCCTCGTCCCGATCGGCGATGCGCATCCACGCTTCGTGCACGAGGGCGGTGGCCTGCAGGGTGTGATTGCCCCGCTGACCCCTGAACTTGTGCGCCGCCAGGGCGTGCAGCTCGTCGTACACGTCAGAGATTTCGATCGTCGCCTCCAGCGCCACACTATACGCCAGGGAGGCCGCCGATCGCCCGGGCCAGAGAGCCTCAAACGCCTCGGCGGTCAAATGATAGATTGACAGTCAAGCGACGGTGTGCGTTGCTCGTGGGCATGTCCCCCTCCGCTCGCAAGCTGCTGATCGCGGTGCTCGTCTGCGCGTTCTGCCTGCAGACATGGATGGTCTACGCCGACCCCGCAGGCCGCACCGAGCCGCCCCTCTCGCCAGCGGGCGCCCGTGGCCGAGCCCTCTGGCATGACCACAACTGCCAGAGCTGCCACCAGCTCTTCGGCTTCGGCGGCTTCTTGGGGCCAGACCTGACCAACGTGGTGGAGCGGCTCAGCGAGGCGCGCCTGGAGCACATCCTCACCTTGGGATCGGGGCAGATGCCGCCCTTCGATCTGGACCCCGACGCCCGGGCCGACCTGACCTGCTTTCTCGAGGAGATGTCCGCCCGCGGCAGAGGACAGGCGCGCCACGCCGAGTGGCAGCCGCCGGGAGAGCTGCTCGTCCAGGTGGCCGGTGACGACGCCCCCGCTTCCGGCCTTGCCCTGGCCCTGGCTCAGAGCTGCGTGGCCTGCCACCTGCCCAACCACGCCAGCGACTACGGCGCTCCCGACCTGACCACAGCGATCACGCGCCTGGGCCCACAAGGCGTGCGCGACGTGCTCGCCGCGGGCATTCCGGGCACCCCCATGCCCCGCTTCGGCTTCAGCGAAGACGACCTGGACGCGCTCACCGACTTTCTGACCTGGCTGGACCGCAACGGCGAGTCGATCAGACACACCTTCGAGGTCACCCGCCACAGCGAAGGCGACTGGTCCATCCTCGACCTGCCTTGGTGGGAGTACTGATGCACGGCGGCAGGCTCGACGACGGCGAGAGAATCGTCTTCACCTTGATGCGCAGCGCTCTGGGTTGCGTCGTGCTGTCCCTCTCGCTCGGCGCTTTCGCGGCGCTCTACTACCTGCCGGCCATCGGCGAGACCATGGCCGCCGCGGGCGTGAGCCTGGTGCAGCTGCGCCCCCTCCACACCACCTTCGCCTCTGCCTGGATCTTCCTCGGTGCGGTGACCGTGGTCAGCCGCTTCCTCTTCGCGAGCTTCGGGCCTCCCGGCGACGGCGACAAGCTGCGCTTCAAGGCCCAACTCGTCTGCTGGGGACTGGCCGGGCTCGGCGTCCTGGTCACCCTGCCCCTGGGCATCACCTCGGGCCGGGAGTACCTGGGCTTTCACCCGGTCTTCTCCCTGCTCATCTACGTGGGCTGGCTACTCTTCGCCTGGACCTTCTTCTCGAAGGTCTGGCGCGGGTTCTGGCAGCGTCCGGTGTACGTGTACATGTGGTCCGCAGGCATCCTCTTCTTTCTCTACACCTTCGCTGAGGGCCACGCCTACCTGCTGCCCGGCGTGCGCGATCAGCCCGTGGTCGACCTGCAGATCCAGTTCAAGTCCTGCGGGTCGTTGGTGGCCTCGTTCAACCAGATGGTCTACGGCTGCCTGATCTACATCGCCGAGCGCATCACCCGGGACAAACGCATCGCCCAGTCGCGCATCACCTTCTCGCTCTTTGGCATCGGCCTGCTGAACTCGTTCACCAACTCGGCGCACCACACCTATCACATCCCCCAAGACCACTTCATCAAGTGGGTGGCCTTCGTGGTGAGCATGCTCGAGATCATCATCCTGGTGGAGGTCTTCAAGGAGGTCAGCAAGCTGCTCTCCGGTGAGCGCAAGAGCTCCCTCGACTTCAACGTCACCGCGCGCTTCGTGCACCTGTCGAAGTGCTGGAACCTGTTCTTGCTCACCCTGGCCCTGCTGATCTCGGTGCCGCCCCTCAACGCGCTCATTCATGGCACCCACGTGGTCATGGGCCACGCCATGGGTTCAGAGATCGCCATCGACAGCTACCTGCTGCTGGCGGCCTTCGCCTACCTGCTGGCAGAGATGTTCCCCAAGCGGGAGACCCTGCGGGCTGTGCTGCACAGCGACGCGGTGGCCCGGGCCATCGGTGGCCTGAACATCGGCCTGGTGGGCCTGGTGTCCTGGCTGCTGATCGCCGGGCTGACCACCGGTGTCTCTCGGTACCTGGGCCAGTCCGCGCCTGCTTGGCTCGACGACTTCCCCTACCCCTTCGCGGTCTTTGGCCTGGCCGTGGGCTGGTACCTCGCGCGCCTGCTCTGGCTCTGGTCACCCCTGCTGCTGCGCCCGGAGCAGCACCGCCAGTGGTACGGCAGCCCATCCACAACGGTGGTGTCTCGGACTGCAGACGTCAGCTCGTCGTGAATGGGCTGCTCTCAGGGCCCGTGACTCTCGTCAGGCCCTGAACACCCGCTACTTGTTCTCCTCTGGCTCGCCCACGAGCATCTTCGACATCTGGGCGATATCGATGACCGAGGGCACCCGAGGATCGTTGCTGTTCAGGACGATCTTCGGCACACGCAGGTTGTCCGCGGCCTGCAAGGCCAAGAAGATCCGCCCGCCCTTGCTGTTGAGGATGTTGTTGCGCAGCTCGTTGCGCAACGCCTCGGCCTTGTCCACCGCAAGCTGGCCCTCTGCTTCAAGACGCACCTGTTCAGCGTCGCCCTCGGCCCGCACCCGCGACTCGTAGACCTTGGCCCCGGCGTCGATCACCGCGATCTTGACCTCGTAGTCACTGGTCTGCTCCTGCAGGCGCTTGTCCCAGTCGGCGGTCTTGGCCTTGATCACGGCGCCGATCTGCTTCTCGATCGAGTTGGTCACCCGCTCCTCGTCGGCCTGCAGCGCGAAGGCCGAATCGAGCAGGGCCTTCTGGGTGAAGTACTGCTTCTCTTGCAGCTTCGCCTCGTACTCGGCCTCGAACTGCACCCGACGGATCAGGATCGCGTCCGCCTCGACGTGAAACTCCTTGAGCTGCTGATTGAGGTTGGGCAGGACAGCCTCGGCCTGGGCCAGACGCTTGTCCGTGCTCTGCAGATCTTCTGAAGAGAGCTCGGGCAGTTCAGCACGGAGCACGTTCTCGACGGTGCGCTTCACCAGCCCGCGATACTGGTCCTTGCGGGACTCCTTGACGATCATCCAGCCTTCGCCGGGGATGATGTGATAGGGCACGGTGACGTCGATGCTAATCTGGTTGTTGTCCTTCGTGCGCAGCTCCATGGGCGGATAGAACATGGTCGTCTCCACGCCCCGCTCCGTCATCACCGAACGCTGGCTCGAGCCGTTCTGGGTGAAGTGCAAGAAGTGGGTACGCCGCGACAAGAAGTGCCACTTGTGCACGCCGCTCACACCAAGGTAGGTGCCCGTGGTGAAGTCCTCCTGGGACAACCCGCCGCCGCCCCACATGGCCTGGCGCACGCCGATGTCCATGGGTGGCACCCGCTCGAAGAGGGCCATGCTGACCACGGGCAAGACCACGACGATCAGGATGATGATCGCCAGTCCTCTGGGTAGACCTCTCACAGCTCACCTCCCGTCGCTTCGACCACGTCGTCAAACTCCAGTTCATGTCGCGACGGTTGGGCGTCGCGGGTGTAGGGCACCAGGCTGAACTCCATGTCTGCCAGGCGCTGGGCGAGCCGTTCTCGGACGAGAATCTCTCCCTGTTGAGCCAGGGCATCGGTCTTGGCCTGCAGACCCTCGGCTTCCTTTCGGGCCTTCTCCACCATGCCTCGGGCACGCTCGCCCATGGACGCCAAGGCCGCCTCGCCGTCGCCCACCAGGCGCGTCTTGTAGGCGTCCGCCGAGCGCTCCACCTGCAGCCTGTTCTTTTCTGCGGTGATGCGGTCCCGCTCAAGGGAGCCGATCAGCTCCTCGTATTCGACAGCCTTCTCGGACTCGATCTGAGCCACGAGACGCTCACGCTCCTTCAGCAGCTGCTCCGCCCGGGCCTTGATCCGCTCGACCTCCTGGTTGGCCACCTTGCGGTCTTCGATGGCCTGCTCGTAGCGGGCGTCAAACTTTGGCCGCGGCGTGGTGATCTGCACGATCTCGATGAAGTGCGGTGCCAGCGCGGCGTTGAGTCGATCTTTGGCCTCGTTCGTGGCTCGGCTGTAGACCGTCGAGTCAGCCACCTCGGAGGCGGAGAAGCGGCCAAACTCGTCGCGCAGGATCGAACGGGCGTAGGCTCTCACCCAGTTCATCTTGAAGGCGTCGCCAGGGCCGGAGTCGTGGAGCACCTGGTCGGCGTGCTCCCGTTGGATCTGGTAGAGGATGGTGATCTCCTCGAACCAGAAGTTGCTGCCATCCCGGGCCCGCACGGTGAGCTTGCGCACGTGGTTCTCGTCCCTGTCCCGGTCACCACTCATCGAGAAATCTTGGGTGCTCCGGTCGATCAGGAAGGCCTGCTGCAAGAAGGGGAGAAAGAACTGGTAGCCCGCCTGGGTGACCACCTCGGACTCGCCCGTGAGGTAGTTCACCACCACGGCCACGTGCTCCGTGTCGACCTCGACCATGCCGCCCTGGCCGCTGCCCATGACCGCCATGACCAGCAACAGCAGCACGGCGATGATGACCCACACGAAGGGTTTGCCTTTGGGAGCGCCGTTTCCCCACCCTGCGCCTTGCCGCGGCGGTTCGCTCTCTGCGAACGCCTGCTCGAAATCGTCCGATGTGGCCATGAGTTCCTCCGGGGTAAACAAGGGCGGTCGGGGCCCAAGGCCACGACCAGACCGCCATTGTTGGGAATCTGGCTGCAAGAATGCACGCACGGAACCCACCCACCGCAAACGCCATCGAGATCTCACGGGTGAGGTCGTGGATTCGTCAGACACGAGACCGCCAGAAGCCCCGCAAAGAGGCTGATGGCTGTCGCCCAACACCCTCTCGCGCTACCGTGGCTGCCGGGTGAAAAAGCAACTCCTCGGGACGGCGGCGCTTGACGTCACGCTGCCAACCGTCCGCTCGACCTGGAAGAACCGACCATGCCTCGACTCACACAGCGGCTGCTGGTGTCTGCTGCCCTGACCGCAGCCCTGACCACGACCCTGGCCAGCTGTGTGTCCGACGCCGGGCCCACGCCCCGGCCAGCGCCACCCAAGACGATCCTGCTGGCCTTCGACGGTCTGGACCACGGCTTGCTCCAGCAGTTCATGGCCGAGGGGCTCATGCCGAACTGCTCACGGCTGGCGGCCCTGGGCAGCCTGAGCCCGCTGCAGACCAGCAACCCGGCCCAGTCACCGGTGTCCTGGGCGGTGTTCAACACGGGCAGCAACCCGGGCAAGACCGGCGTGCCCGGCTTCGTGACCCGCTTCTTTCCGAGGGACGCTGACGGACGAGCCACCTTCGGCCCCCTGCCCCAACCCATGCTTGGCTTTGCCACCACGCTCACCGTCCCTGGCCCTCATGGCCCTGAAGAGGTGCCCTACGAGGTCAACCCCATGCAGGGGACGAACTGGTGGTCGTACCTCGATGACGCCGGCCTGCGCTTGCTGGGCTTGCAGATCGCGTCGACCTACCCCCCGGACGACGAGGGCCCCCACACCCGGCTGCTGTCGGGGCTGGGCGTGAAGGACATCAGCGGCTCCCCCGGCAGTTGGTTCGTGTTCAGCTCTGACCCCTGGGAGGTACCCCGGTCCACGAACACGGCTGGCGAGATTCACAAGCTGACCTTCGATCTTGAGGGTGGGCGACGGGCTCAGAGTGAGCTCACCGGCCCGCGCAACTGGGTCGCCGAGCGGCACTGGAAGACACGGTTGGCCGCGGTCAACGAGCAGCTGGAACAGGCAGGCCACGACCCCCAGCTGTCCCTGAAACTCGAGGCCATGCAGGCCTCTTACCGCACCTGGCGCCAGGCACCCGACGCCATGCTGCCCTGGTCGGTCGACGCCGATCGCTCCGCCGGCCGCGTGGTCATGACCGTCGGGGGCCACACCGTCGAGCTGAGCGTGGGCGATTGGTCGCCACTCCTGCCTGTTGCCTTCGACCTGGGCGAGGACACGATCACCCATGCCATCGCCCGTTTTCAGCTCATGCGCTGCGACGATGAAGAGGTGCGCCTCTTCGTGCCGCCGCTGCAGTTCGACCCCGGCCTGCCGCCGACCTTGCCGCCCCTCTCGGCGCCGCCCACGTTCGCCTCTACCCTCAGCGAAGCCATCGACGCCCCCTTCGAGACCCTCGGCTGGGCGGCCCTGACCAACCCCCTGAAAGACTGGCAGGACAGCGACTTCACGGCTCAGTCGTTCATCGAGCACGTGGCCTCGCTCATGTCTGAGCGGGAGCAGATGCTCGCCTGGGCCCTCTCGCAGCAAGACTCCTGGGACGTCCACTACCAGGTCTTCGCGGGCACCGACCGGGTGGCCCACATGCTCTACCGTGAGTTCGACGAGCAGCACCCCCTTCACGACAGCGACTACGCAGCCACCCCGGTCAGCGCCTGGGGCAAGACCTTCCCGATCAGCGACGCGTTGCCGGCGGTCTATGGCGAGGCCGACCGCATCGTCGGTGGCGTGCTCGACCGGGTGCAGGCGGGAGAGTTCGGCGACGACTGCCTGCTCATGGTGCTGTCCGACCACGGCTTCTCGTCGTTTCGCCGTCAGGTCAACCTCAACAATCTGCTGGTGGAGAAGGGCTGGATGGCCGTGCTGCCCGACGACCCAGCCCGGCCTCGGCCGAAGAGCCTGCTGCGCTTCGTCGACTGGGAGAACACCCGGGCCTACTCCATGGCCCTGGGCAAGATCTTCATCAACCTGAAGGGGCGTGAGCCCGGGGGCATCGTCGACCCCGCCGACTACCTCGCCGTGGTCCGCGAGCTGCAGGCCGACTTCGCCGAGATCACTGATCCTCAGAACGGCGCGCCCGCCATCACGTCGATCCTCCACAGGGACGAGCTGTTCGACGGCCCCTGGGTCCACGAGAGCACGCAGCTGTCGCGCAAGGTCGCAGGCAGCCAGGAGCCCCTGCCCTACTGGGATGGCTTCGCCGATCTCTTCGTGGGTTTCGCCCCGGGCTATCGCGTGGCCTGGGCCAACACCCTGGGCGGCCTGAGCCCCACCCCGTTCAACGACAACACGAACCACTGGTCCGGCGGACACGTCTCGGTGGACCCGTCCCACATCCCCGGCGTGCTGCTGAGCAATCGGCAAGTGACCGGCGAGTCGGCGCCGCGACTCATGGACATCGGCCCCACCCTGCTCAGACGCTACGGCCTCGACCCGGCCACCACCGACATGGACGGGCGTCCCCTGTCCATCGCACACTGACCACGCGGTGCCCCGCGATTCGCCCCCATCACAGCCCCAGATCAGCCCAGGAATAGACCATGCGCTCTCACGAAATCGACTTCCAGATCCACGGCGATGACATGCAGTTCGTGGAGATCACCCTCGACCCCGGCGAGACCGTGGTGGCCGAGGCCGGCGCGATGATGTTCCAGGACCCGACCATCGTCATGGACACGCGCATGGGCGACGGCAGCAACCCGGAGTCTGGCTTCCTCGACAAGATCTTCAGCGTGGGCAAGCGCGTGATCACGGGCGAGAGCCTGTTCATGACCCACTTCACCGCCCAGGGTAGCGAGCGCACCACCGTGGCCTTCGGTGCGCCCTACCCGGGCCACATCGTGCCCATCGACCTGGGCCAGATGGGCGGGCGCTTCCTCTGCCAGAAGCAGGCCTTCCTCTGCGCGGCCATGGGCACGGCGATCTCCGTGGCCTTCACCAAGCGCTTCGGCGTGGGGCTCTTCGGCGGTGAGGGCTTCATTCTGCAACAGCTCGACGGCGACGGCCTGGCCTTCATCCACGCCGGGGGCACGGTGATTCAGCGCCAGCTCGCCCCGGGCCAGGAGCTGCTGGTGGACACGGGCTGCATCGTGGGCTTTCAAGACTCGGTCGACTACGACATCGAGCGCATCAAGGGGGTGGGCTCCATGCTCTTCGGCGGCGAAGGGCTCTTCTTGGCTCGCCTGCGAGGCCCGGGCCACATCTGGCTGCAATCCTTGCCCTTCAGCCGCCTGGCCGATCGCATCCTGGCCGCCGCTCCCCGGGCCGGAGGCAAGAGCACGGGCGAAGGCTCCCTCCTGGGCGGGCTGGGCCGCATCCTCGACGGGGACAACCGCTAGCCCCGCCCTGCTCGCCAGCCCCCTCGCTGGGGCGGCAGGTCGACCGGCCGCTCGGCTGGCCGAGGCACAATCCCAGAGAATCTGATTCCTGGCGTTTGCATCGGCGACGCTTGCCTCTTCTCAGGGAACGCGCTTCGGCAACGAAGGCAGCAGACGCCCCCGAACCAACAAGTGGCACTGAGACGCCAAGAGTTGCATCGAACGTGCCCGTTGAACCTCTCAGAACCAATCCCTACATTTTCTGTTTGCCGCGACACAACGCAACGGGCACGGCTGCAGGACCACTCGCTACACATCACTCAGAGGAGCAACCTCATGAAGACTTCCCGACTGTTTTCGGCCCTGAGCGTGGCCGTCCTGGCGCCCATGTTCCTCGTGGGCTGCACCTCCACCGCGGCCGAAAAGGGTGGCGACTCCCGCGGCGACTACCCGTCCTGGTTCTTCGAAGAGGGCGGCGTCTTCAAAGAAGAAGGGTCCCACGTGATCTACGCCATGGGCATCGCCCGCCAAGGGCCCAGCGTGGGCACGACCCGGGACATCGCCCGGCAGAACGCCCGTAGTGAGATCACCCGCATCCTCGGCTCGCACATGCAGGGCATGATCACCACCTACGCCCAGCGCGCCGGTGACTACTACGAGCCCGACACGTTCAGCGACACCGAGAACTTCGAGAACGTGACCCGCAACCTGTCCGAGGCGTTCCTTGCCGGCAGCTACCAGGTCGATGCCTTCTACGCTGACGCCGACGATTCGTTCTGTGTCCTGATGCGCCTCGACCTCAAGCAGACAGAGATCATCAACGCCGCCAAGAAGGGCATGCGCGACAACTATGCCACCAAGATGCGTGAGCAGCAGACCCAGGCCCTGGCCAACATGGACGACGCCTTCGCCGCTCAAGACGCACGCATGGCAGGTGTGCCAGAGGCCTTCCCCCAAGATTGACCTCTCGCGCGGCCCCCTGGCAGCCAGTGCGTCATGTGCCGCGCGCCGAGCACAGGCTGCCGAGCGCAGCACCTGAAGGCCGGGCCCCATGGGCTTCTCTCGCGAGGAGACCTGGGTTCGGCCTTCAGGCGTGTCTGGGCCCGCCGCTGCCAGCGCCCTCTCGAGACCAACGGACGACACCATGGGACGATCGCCCCTGTTCGTGACTCTCCTGACCCTGTCGCTGGCCCTGCCCGCGGCCTTGATGTGCGGCTGCCAGGCCCTGGGGCTGGGTGGCCCGCCCTGCCCTCCCGATTGGACGCTCAACCCACCGTCTGATTCCACCTGGGCCACAGGGGTTGGCCAGTGCGGCCCGACCTACTTGCCCCAGGACGGCAAAGACCTGGCCCTGGCCCGAGCCGTGAACGAGCTGGCCGCGCAAGCCGGCATCGCCATCGAGTCAGAGTCGCTGCTGGTGCAGAAGCTCGAAGGGTCGCGCTTCATCCAGGAGTGGAGCCGCTCGATCAACGCGCGGGTCGAGGGCATCATCGAGGGCTTCGAGATCGTCGAGTGGCACCACTGCGACGACGAGGGCAGGCACAGCCAGCCCACGGGCTCGACCTGCGTGCTGATCCGCATGCAGCGCTCCGAGCTGACGCGGCGATGAACCACGGCGCGACGCACACCCCATGACCCAGGCAGACAGCAGTCTTCCACCGGCCTCCCGTGGCCTTCTGGCGGCGGTCTCAGCCGTGCTGGTTCTGGCCAGCGCAGCCACCCTGGTCACCTCGTACTCCCTGCCCACGGTGGAGTTCGAGAAGATGCTCTCGGAGATCGAGATCTACTCGATCTACGGCGGCATCGAGATGCTCTGGATCGACGGCAACCCCATCCTGGCCGCCATCGTCTTCGTCTTCTCGATGATCTTCCCCGTGGGCAAGCTCCTGGCCCTGACCTGGTTCTGGCTGCTCCACCGCAAGAAGCCTGTGAGTCACGCCGCCGTGCTCTGGATCGAGCTGCTGGGCAAGTGGTCCATGCTCGACGTGTTCATCATCGGCGTGTTCGTGGGCGCCATCCGGCTCGAGTTCATCGGCGGATTGCAGCTGGCCAAGGGCACGTCGCAGCCGGGTATCGAGGTCTTCGGCACGGCCATCTTGCTCTCGCTGGTGAGCACCATGCTCGTGGGGCGTCTGGTCACCAACGGCGTGCCCCTGCCTCTGCGCGAGTCACCCAGGCTGGGGCGCTGGTGGTCTCGCCTGGTGAGCACCGCAGCGGCGGTTGCGTTGGGAGCGGCCCTGGCCCTGCCCCTGGTCGAGGTGCGCAAGAGCCTGTTCTTCTCCAACGAGGTGGCCCTGCCCGCGACCGCCTGGCGCATGCTCCACGAACAAGAGGTCTTCTTGGCCCTCGCCCTGGGACTGCTGGTGATCGTCACATCGATCATTCGTTCACTGATGCTGCTGTACCTGCGCTGGAGCCGCTCGGCCCACGGTCACAAGGTCATCCGCAGAGCGCTCTTCATGGACGGCTGGGCCATGCTCGACGTCTTCGGCCTGGGGCTGATCATCGTCAGCATCAAGCTCGGGCAGCTGGCCGAGACCACCTTGCTGGCCGGGTTCTGGTGTTCCCTCAGCGCTGCAGGGCTGGCCCAGCTTGATGCTTGGCTCTTGCGCAGAGAGGCCCGCACGCCCCGGGTGCGCAAGACAGCGCAAGCTCGCGGCTGAGCACCCCGCAGGTCCGAAGTCCG
>CAZIAK010000008.1:0-64955 GCA_964537035.1 uncultured Phycisphaerales bacterium
GCAAACATCTCGCAGCGCGTCGAGGTCGCCCTGCATGCACTTTCGCATCACGCCGGTGAACAAGAGCCCGAAGATCGGCGCGGTGAGCTTGGCTCCCAGCGTCAGCGGCGTGCCCTTGAACGTCCAGGTGACCTTGGTTCCGTCCCCCTCGGGAGTGAACTCGTACAGCGTCTCGTAGCGCATGCCGTGAGAGTTGGCCTCGACGGTGTAGCTCTGCGGCGGCTTGAAGCCGGTGACCCACATCTCCTCCACCGCCTCCTTCTTGAACATCAGCCGGGTCTCGCGCCAACGGGTGCCCTCGCCGAAGGGCCCGTCGCTCAGAATCTCCAGCGCGGTGATGCTCGGGATGCGCTCCACGAGCTTCGCGAGATCGGAGTAGACCTCAAACGTCTGCTCCAGCGGCGCTGCCACATGGGTGCTCATGATCAGGGTCGACATGGCAGTCTCGGCGAGGGGCTCATGGCATGAAGCGACTGATGTTATCGATTCGGCGTCCTCTCTGCGCGCAGACGACCGGGGCCGGGCCTCAACATCCCCGAGTGAGAGATCAGCTGACGTCCCACGAACGTGCCGATGCCCGGTCCGAAGCCCTGCTCGTAGAGCGGGATCCCGCCGTAAGTGACCATCACCGCACAGCCCGGTCGGTCGTCGCCGTCCACCGCTGCGAAGAGACCCTCGAGGACATCCGCTGCGTCCTGACCTGAGGCTTGGGGAGCCGTCGCGGCGAGCAGCAGCACCGGGAGCAGGTGACGGATCATGGCAGAGCTGGCGATCAGCGACATGGCGACTCCGAGGGGCGTGAGGCGGGTGGAGGTTTCGAGGCTCGCCCTACCCTAGCAGCTGCAACGCAGCCACCGTCGTCATCCGAGGCCATTCCGGACATGCCTCTCGGGTGAGACGGACGTCAGTCTTGCGCCAGCTCATGCTCGACCAACACCCGCAGCTGAGACCGCACTGAGTCCGCCAACCACTTGTGCGCGGGATCGTCCGGCGGCAAGAACCCGAGCTCGTCGTGGTACCGCAGCACCTCGTGGAGGACGTTGGAGCGACGCATGGCCAAGAACTCGTCCCGGGACAGATCCAGCGGTCCGAGAAAGGCGTCGATGATCGGAGCATGGAACGGGCCGGGCGCCTGATCCAACAGACGATCGCAGCTGAACACAGGGTGGCCAATCACGACGTCGGCCCAGTCGAACAGGAGCGGGCCGCGATCGCTGACGTGGATGTTGCAGCAGCCAGAATCCTGGGGCACGAGCGTGGCGGGACCGGCGAACCCATCGATGAAGCGGGAGATCCACCCCGGCACCAGCTCCTGGCATTGGCGAAGAACAACGGGCTCCATGGCGCGCACCACGGGGCTCTCCATCAATGACTCCACCGTGGCTTTCCACACCGGCGGGCGCCGATCGCGCACACCCAGCGCGAGCCAGTCCCCCACATGCGCTCGCTCGCCTGCCGCGATCTCAGCGATGGCTGCGGCCGCAGAGAGCCAATGGTCGAGAGGGTCAGACGGGCTCAACTCACGACCCTCGAACGCCTCCGTGATCACGGCACCGGGCCAACTCGCCACGACCGCTGGCAGCCTGTGGGCCCAGCGCTCAGAGAGGGCATGGAGCACCCGCTCCTCACCGGGGGGCAGCCCGTAGCCGTGCTTGATCCACACCTCGCCCTCCTCGGTTGGGGCGTTCGTGACCCAGGAGCGCCCGGACGATCTCTCGACTCTCAATGTCCCTGTGCGCGGGCGCCCGACCCTGGCGAGTGCCTCGTCGATGCGCGCCGTGGCTTGACGTTGCCAGGCGGGGTCGGTCCATGGGGAGATCGTTGTCATGGGCCCATTCGATCACATTCAGCGCACACGAGTTGCGCTCTTCGCGTCTTGATCCGCTGAGCCATCTCACAACCTCCATCTCTCAGCCAGTGATACACTCCCTCCCCACAAGAGGCAGAGGGTTCGTGATCTTCATGGACATCTGCCGTTGCGCCATCACCTCGGATTTACATCATGCCGCGCCTGAACACCCTCGTCGCCTCACTCTCGTTTCTCTGCGCTGTCTCCGGACCGGCTGCCGCCCAGCAGTTCACCCGGGACGCCGCCGCCCTATCCTCCCCCGCGACCTGGACCAACGGCGTGGCGGTGGGCGACTACGACGGCGACGGTGACCCGGACATCGCCTTCGCCAACGGGCTCGACTACGGCCCGGGGGGCGCCCTGCCCCAGCGGCTGTACCTGAACGACGGGGCGGGCAACTTCAGCGACGCCTCTGGCCAGCTCAACGTGGCCAACTTCAACGCCCAGATGGTCATCGCCGATGACGCGGACAACGACGGCGACCTCGACCTGATCTACGCCCCCGCCGGCGCGTTTCCCAACACGACCCAGCGGGCGCGCATCCTGATCAACGACGGCAGCGGAGTGTTCGCCGACGAGAGCGGTCCGCGCATGCCCATGACCACCATGTCGTCCTGGTCGGTGGTGGCCGCCGACCTCGACAACGACGGCGACCGCGACCTGGTCATGAACGACGGCTGCCTCACCTTCTCCGGACAAGCTGCCCAGTCATTCCTCTTCGAGAATGACGGCACGGGACACTACACCGACATCACCGCTACCCACGCGCCGGTCGAGATCTACAACTGCCAGGACATGATCGCCTTCGACTACGACGGCGACTTCGACCTGGACATCGCCTTCAGCGGCTTCGGCTCTGCGGGCAAGCGCTCAAGCCTCTGGCTCAACGACGGCACCGGTCACTTCACCGTGGACAGCACCCTCGACGTGCTCTGCACCTCACAGAGCTACGAGGTGGACTGGTCAGACCTCGACGGTGACGGCGACTGGGACGCCGCGGTGCAATCCATCGCCGGCGGCAGCGTCGAAGGCTGGGGCCAGAACCGCGGCCTCGGCGTGCCCCCACCGGAGACCACCTTCTCGGGAGCCAACGGCAACGACGACAACGAGATGTGCTCCATGGACTACGACATGGACGGCGACATGGACGTGTTCGTGGGCTCGCTCAGCGCCAACCGCGAAAAGGTCTACCAGCAGGGCGCCACGGGCGTCTTCAGCCGGGTCAACATCTTCCAGCAGATCAGCGACAGCACCCTCGACATGACCTTCTCCGACTTCGACGGCGACGGACGGCACGACGTGGTCACCGCCCAGGGCGAGTCCGGCGTGCAGATCAACAAGATCTACGAAAACAACGGCCCCATCGACACCCTCGCTCCCCGAATGCTGCAGGTCGAAGCGCCCCTCGCCGTGACGGCGGGCGGTCAGGTCTTTCGCGTCATGGTCCAAGACGATTGGGTGGATGACGGCCTCACCAACGCCTCCGTGAGCTACACCTGGGAGACCTTCGTCGGCGGCGCCTCTGAGGCCACCGGCAACGGCGACGCCTTCTTCATGGGCGGCGCCATGTCCCGGGTTGTCGTGGCCACAACGGCGATGACCGAAGGCGTGAGCCTGACCTGGTCCGCGATCGACGACGTGGGCAACAGCGCAGACCCGGTCACCATCGTGGTGGGCGATATCGGAGCCGACGTGTGGGCTGACCTGGGCCTGGGACTGGCCGGCACAGGTGGCGTGACGCCCATGCTGACGGGCACCGGCCCCCTCACCGGCGGCTCTGCAAACCAGGTCGATCTCACCGGCGCGCTGCCCGGCAGCAGCACCAATCTAGTGATCGGACTGACCCGCATCGACGCCCCCTTCAAGGGCGGCGTTCTCGTGCCCGACATCGACCTGATCGTCTTCGGCCTGCCCGTGGACGGCAGCGGCGCCTCGTCCCTGCCCTTCGTCTGGCCCATGGGTGTTCCGGGCGGCCTCAACATGTTCTTGCAGCACTGGGTCGCCGACCCGGTCGGGCCCGTGGGCTTCGCCGCCAGCAACGGTCTGCGAGCGACCACGCAGGACTGAGTGCTCTGCCGCTGGCCGATGGGGCGACCTCTGCGACTGGCGGCGCGAACCCACGCCCCTCTCAGGCGATCGTGTCACAGCTGAGCCAGGGGTGTGTCGCCAACGCAGTCGCATGCAGTCAGCCGAACCCCCGCTCGCAAATAGCCTATGCTGCCCGCAGACCAGCAATGGGAGATACGGCACGTGGCCGAGGGAAACAGCAGCACACACCAGCGGACACGGCGACATCTGGCCAGTTTGGCCATGGCCGGTTTCCTCGCCGCCACGCCATTCTCCGCTGTACGGGCCCTGCAGCAGCAGCTCCCTCCCCCGCCTCCCCCTCCCGCTGCCGAAGAAGACCAACCCTCAGCAGAAGAGATCGCTCGGGCCCAGAAGCTGTTTGCCGCCTTCCGTGCGAAACTGAAGGCCTCCCTCCCCGACGCAGCATCCGACGGCACCAAGACGCTCGAGAAGCTGGTTCGGGACATCCACAAGGAACGCCAGCGCATCATCAAGCGCAAATACCCCGAGCGGTCCCTGCGCGCCCAATCCCAGAAGAAGAAGGACCTGACAGGCTTGGCCGAAATGCAGGCCGCTGCCATGGGCGTCCGGGCCGAGTTGGGCCTGATCTGGCTCGCGGCCCACCAAGGGCCCAGTGGAGGCTGGTCGGCCAACGGCTTCGACGATCTCTGCGGCTTGCTCAACCCGGGTACCTCCTGCTCGGGCCGAGGGCACGTTGTGCACGACGTAGGGGTCAGCGGCCTGGCCCTGCTGGCCTTCGTGCGCGCCAACAAGTCGTCCCCATCGGCGCGCTGGGCCGAGACGATCAGCCGTGGGCGTGACTACCTGCTCGACAACCAGAGGCTGCTGGGCTCACTGGCCGGCATGGAAGCCAACGCCCAGACCTACGACCACTTCGTGGCTCTGCTCGCGCTCGCAGAGTTGTTCCCAGACGACGACGACCCGCGGCTGAAACCGGCCATCGCTTCTGCAGTGCGCTTCGCCAAGAGATTGCAGACGCCAGGTGCAGGGTGGCGCTACGTCCATCGCAAGAGCAAGGACATGCTGGCCTTCCCGAGCGACGTGTCGGTCACCGGTTGGGCCATTCAAGCCTTCGTCGCGCTTGAGAGCGGAGGACTGCCCACCGAACACAAGGCCATCGCGGACGGGCTGAGGTACATCGACTCCATGACCGACGCGGACGGCAGGACCGGATACTACGAGCGCGGAGCGCTGTCCTCTCGCCTCGAAGGGTTGGACACTCGCTGGCCGAGTGCAGACACCGAAGCCATGACTGCGGTGGCCGTTCTGTCACGGGCCTTGGGCGACCCCACCGGCCGGACCGATAGAAACCCCGAGCTGCAAGACAACGCCATCGCGTTTCTCAGCGACTCTCCACCATGGTTCGCCACGGAGCCCCCCGAGAACGGGGCCGTCGACTACTACTACTGGTACCACGGCACCCGAGCCCTGGCCTGGGCTGGTGGTGAGCGGTGGTGGCGCTGGCTTGATGCCCTGCAGCAGGCTGCACAGGCCCACGGCCTGGAGGCCCAAGACGAGCTGGGTTCCTGGGGGCCGTCCCACGATCCGTGGGGCCTTCTCGGTGGACGTGTCTACTCCACCGCGATCATGACCCTGGCAGCGATCGCTGCAGCTCAAGCCGACTAGTCTGCTCTCAGCTGAGCACCGGGCGACCTCGTCTTCCGGACCGGCGGGTCATGAAATCAGCCCGCACATCCCGAGCGAGAACCTGCAGGTCAGTGTGATCGATCAGTCGATGCCCCGAGTTTCCCAGACGGCGGTATGGTCGTAGGGACCTCCGGGAGAGACCTGCCATGCGTCGCCTCGTCATCAGCAGCTTGCTCGCCGTCTGCAGCCCTTGCCTGTTCGGCCAGACGGCTATGGAGATCTTCGATGTGAATGGCGGGTCGGGCGATCGCCTGGGATGGGCAGCGGCCCACGCAGGCCTGGTCGACGGCGACCTCGTGCCCGACATGATCGTGGGGGCTCCCCGCGCCGACGTGAATGGCACCAGCTCGGGGAGCGCCCACGTGATCTCCGGCGCCACGGGCCTGGTCATTCACAGCGTGCACGGAGGCGCCACCAGCGACCAGCTCGGACAGGCGGTGGCTACCGTGGGCGACATCGACGGCGACGGCCGAGCTGAGTTTCTCGTGGGCGCGCCGTTCGCAGATGGAGTGGGCAGCAACTCCGGCGAAGCGCGACTCTACGACGGAGCCACCGGCGGGCTGCTCATGGTCTTTCCCGGCGATGCAACCATCGACGAGTTCGGCAGCTCGGTGGGCCCCGCGGGCGACGTGGACGGCGACACGATCCCGGACTTTCTCGTGGGCGCGCCCCAGGACGCGGGCAGCAACGGCAACGGCTATGTGCGCATCTTCTCGGGCGCCACGCTCGCTGTGATCCGTACCCTCGTGGGCCCCAACCCTGGCTCCGGCTTCGGCATTTCTGTGGACAGCCTGGGCGATCTCGACGGTGACGGGCAGGCAGAAGTCCTGGTGGGCGCCTACCTCGACGGACCTGCGGGGACCCTGCGCGGAAGGGCCTATGTCTTCGCCGGCATCGATGGTTCGCAGAGGCACATGTTCGAAGGTCAGGCCAGCTTCGACTGGCTCGGCTGGTCGGTCTCGGCGGTGGGCGATGTCACCGGTGACGGCCTCACGGACATCGGCCTGGGCGCCTACGGCGACGATACGTTGGCCGACGCAGGGGGACGCCTCTACGTGCACTCGAGCGCGGACTGGTCGTTGCTGTTCACCGTAGAGGGAGACCTGGACAACGAGAACCTGGGCTGGGACCTGGACGGCACCGACGACATCGATGGCGACGGCAAGGGCGACGTGATCGTGGGCGCGCCCTTCGGCAACGCGGGCCGGGCCCTGGTCGTCTCCGGGGTGGACGGGACCGTGATTCACGAGTTGGTGGGCAACAACAGCAATGACATCTTCGGCCGCTCGGTCCTCGGGCTGCGGGGAGACGCCAACGGGGACGGTCACGGCGACGTGGCTGTGGGCGCCGCACTCGACGACGACAACGGCACGAGCTCCGGACGCCTGGTGCTCGTCTCAGGCTTCCAGCCATGGACCAACCTGGGAGACGCTCTCGCCGGCACCGGCGGCATGGCCCCACTGCTCTTGGGCTCCGGGCTCCTGACCGGTGGCGACATCACCAGCCTGCAACTCAGCAACGCCCTGCCCGGCGCGACCACGAACATCATCCTCGGCCTCAGCGCGGTGCACGTCCCCTTCAAGGGCGGCGTGCTCGTACCCGCGCCAGACTTCATTCTGGTCGGGCTGCTGGGCCTGCCCGTCGACGGCAGCGGCCAGCATCAGTTCGACTTCGCCTGGCCCCCTGGCCTGCCCTCGGGGCTGATCATGGTGCTGCAGCATTGGGTCAGCGATCCCGGCGGCCCGTTGAACTGGGCGGCGTCGAACGGCCTGCAGGGCACCACACCGTGACGAGCTCGGGCCTGATCCTCAGCATCACGGCCCTACTGCTGACGCCCGCACAAGGGCCAGAACTGGCCGCACAGCTGGTCGCCGATTTCACGGCCACTCCCAGCACAGGTCCTGTGGTGTTGACCGTGGCCTTCAGCGATACAACGACCGGAGGCACTCCACTGCTCTGGGCCTGGGACTTTGGCGACGGAGGAACTTCGACCAAGAAGAACCCCAACCACTCATACCTGAGTCCCGGAAGCTACACGGTCTCGCTCTCGGTTTCGGGAGGCGTCGGCCAGTTCGACAGCGAGACCAAGGTCGACTTCGTCACGGTGACCGCACCAGCCCTGGTGGTCGACTTCAGCGCGACGCCGCTGCAGGGCGTCAACCCGTTGCAGGTCTCCTTCAGCGATGACTCCACCGGCGCGACAGGCACGGCCTGGGTCTGGGACTTCGGCGACGGGACCACTTCCAACCTGCAACACCCCGACCACACCTACATGGCCCCCGGGTCTTACGACGTGAGTCTCGCCGTGTCCCTTCCGGGCCAGACCGGTTCCTTGCTTCAACAAGACTTCATCACGGTCATGTCGGCGCCCATCGTCGTGGACTTCACCGCCCGTCCCACTCAGGGAGTGAACCCACTCGCGGTGAGTTTCAACGACACGTCCACGGGAGCCACGATCACCTCATGGCTCTGGAACTTCGGCGATGGAGCGACCTCGACCCAGCAGAACCCCACCCACGTCTACACTGCGCCAGGCACCCACTCAGTGCAGCTCCAGACCTCTGTCGGGCAGCAGCTCAACTCGATCACCAAGAGCGATCTGATCACTGTCGAGCCCAGCCCCCTCGCGCCTGATTTCGCAGCCACGCCCACCATGGGCATGAACCCGGTGACCGTCTCCTTCACGGATACCACCACGGGCACGACTCCCACAGCCTGGTCCTGGAACTTTGGTGACGGGAGCAGCTCGACCCAACAGAATCCCGTCCACATCTACACAGCTCCTGGCAGCCACGACGTGACGCTCACCGCTTTCGTTGGCCAGCAGAACGCTTCGGTGACCCAACTCGACCTGATCACGGTGCAGCCCGCGCCCTTGGTGGTCGACTTCGACGTGTCGCCTGCTCAAGGTGTCAGCCCCTTGCTGGTCTCGTTCTTCGACGCCTCTACAGGCACGCCGGGGACTGCGTGGCTCTGGGACTTCGGCGACGGGAGCACCTCCCAAGGCCCTGACCCGACACACCTCTACAACGTCGCCGACACGACGAGCTTCACCGTGTCTCTCACCGTCTTCGTCGGGCAGCAGAGTGACACGCTCGTCTTGGCGGAGGCGATCACCGTGCAACAAGGGCCCTTCGGCCCGGCCCAGGTCATCACGGCGGCGGCTGATGGCACCGAGACCACGCACGCAGCTGATCTCGATGGCGACGGGGACATCGACGTGTTCGCCGCCTCTGGCATGGAGTTCAAGGGCGGCGCCACCATCGGCCGGATCGAGTGGTACCCCAACATGGACGGGCTGGGGACCTTCGGCGCACCCCGCCCCGTCACAGCGGCAGGAGATCTCCCAGAGTCCCTCGATGCGGCAGACGTCGACGGCGACGGAGACTTGGACATCCTCTTCGCGTCGGAGCTCAAGCTCGCCTGGTATGAGAACACCAGCGGAGCCGGGGCCTTCACCCAGCGGCTCATCACAACAGCAGGCGACTTCCGGTCGATCGACGCCGTCGATCTCGATGGCGACGGAGACGCAGACGCCCTCTACGCTTCGTCGTTCGTTGATACCGTGGCCTGGTTCGAGAATCGTGACGGGCTGGGAAGTTTCTCCGTACAGCACGGCATCACCACAGAGGCAGCTTTCCCCCGGGCTGTCCGCGGCGCCGATCTGGATGGGGACGGAGACTTCGACGTGCTGACGGCTTCAAGCAACGACAGCACGGTGGCCTGGTTCGAGAACACCAACGGACAAGGGCTCTTCGGCTCGAAGCAGTTCGTCTCGACGAGCACCAGCTTCGCCAACTCGGTCGACGCGGCAGACCTCGATGGAGACGGCGATCTGGACGCCCTGGCTTCTGGAACGGGCCAGGCACAGATCGCGTGGCACGAGAACACCGACGGACTCGGCAGTTTCGGCCCCGGACAGGTCGTCACAACAGAAGTCGTCTCTGCCAGCCATATTCATGCAGTCGACCTGGACGGCGATGGCGACGTCGACGTTCTCTCCAGCTCCTACGGAGACGACACGATCGCCTGGTACGAGAACACATACGGGCTTGGTGGCTTTGGCCCGGAGAACCTCATCACCACAGCCGCCAACGGCGCCAACCAGGTCTTCGCAGCGGATCTCGATGGCGACGGCGACGCCGACGTGATCTCCGCGGCCGACTTTGGAGACAACGTGGCCTGGTATGCGAACACGCTGGCCTCCCCCGCCTGGCCCTTCCTGGGCGATGGCCTGGCGGGCAGCAACGGCCTCCCCGTGCTCGAGGGTGACGGCGTGCTCGCCCCCACTAGCGTGGTCACGCTGACCCTCTCCAACGCGCTGCCCAGCAGCGCAACAGCCCTGGTCATCGGCCTCACCAGCCTCGGCGCCTCGTTCAAGGGTGGCGTGCTCGTGCCCACCCCTGACCTGGTCATCCCTGGCCTGCCAGTAGACCCCGGCGGCGGTCTCGTACTCAGCGGAGTCTGGCCCGGCGGGATCCCCGGCGGCGTGACGATCTGGTTCCAGCACTGGATCAACGACCTGACCGCCCCCCAAGGCCTGTCAGCCAGCAACGGGCTGTCGGGCACCACGACACGCTAGGACCGGTCCGCGGGCGAATCCACGCCAGGTGCCACGTTCTTTTCAGTAACGCTGCGGTGTGCCTGCTGATGTGAAGAGGGGCCGCCCCCTACCCGGGCGGCGAACCACCACTCCTCCGCCCCGGTGACTCATCATGCACACGTTCCGAATCCTCGCCTGCCTGGCTGCCTTTGCCCTGTTCGCCCCGACACTGGCAGGCCAGACCCAGCTCTACACCCTCACCGGCGATGGCCCGGATGACGGCTACGGCACAGATGTGGCCGGCGGCCGTGACCTGAACGGCGATGGCCTGGACGACTTCGTCGTGGGCATCCCGGAGGACAACACGGCGCCGGTGGTGATCAAGGCTGGCGCCGTCCGCGCGATCGCAGGCGACACGGGCACCACCCTGTGGACGGCCTTCGGCATTCAGGCCCTGTCCGACTTCGGCTGGTCGGTGGATCTGGGCGGTGACCTGAACGGCGACGGTGTGCCCGATGTGATCGTGGGAACGCCCAAGTTTGACGAGTCGTTCACACCGGACAGCGGCATCGTCCAGGCCCTCTCGGGCAGCGACGGCCAGCTGCTGTGGACCTCGTTCGGCATCGACAATCCCAACGACCACTTCGGTTGGGATGTGGCCTCCATGGGCGACATCAGCGGCGACGGCATCGACGACATCGTCGCGGGCTCCCTGGCCGACTACGCCCTGGTCCTCTCGGGAGCCGACGGCACGACCCTGCGCACCGAGCTCGGCCAGGCAGGCTCGCTGTACGGCAAGTCCGTGAGCAGCGCCGGCGACGCGAACAATGACGGGATCGACGACTACATCATCGGCGCACCGAACCACAACGGCACCCAGGGCGCCACGGAGATCATCTCGGGGGCCAACGGCGCCCAGCTGCACTTCGACGTGGGCCTGGCTGGCGCCCACCTGGGCTCGCGGGTCTGCAACATCGGTGACATCAACGGCGACGGGCATGACGACCAGGTGGCCGCCGCTCCAGGAGTCCCCATCGTGCGCATCGACTCGGGCAAGGACGTAGGTCAGACCCTGCTGGTCATCTTCGGCCCCTCCACCGATCGCTGGGCCGAAGACATCTCGGCCGTGGGCGACATGGACGGCGACGGCCTGCCCGACCTGGCCATTGGCTGGAGTCACGATCCGGCGAGCGCCTCGTTCGGGGGCAGCTTCACGGTGCACTCGAGCGCCACGGGCTTGATCGTCTTCATCGTCAACGACAGCGTCTTTGGTGAGCATCTCGGGCACTCCCTCGACGGCGCAGGCGATCTGAACGGCGATGGCATTGCCGACCTGATCGTGGGCCGAGAGCAGGAGTTCGCCGAGGCCAAGCCGGGAACCGTGCGCACCTACACCACCTGCGTGGGTACCGCTCAGAACTACGGCTCCGGCCTGGCGGGCAGCGATGGCTTCGTCCCCGAGATCTCCTTCGCGGGCTGCGCCGAGTTGGGCGGGAGCGTCACCCTGACCATCGACAAGCTCTTGGGCGGCACCCCGGGCATCCTGTTCGTGGGCCTGGCTCCTGCTGCGCTGCCAGCCAAGGGCGGCTCGTTGCTGGTGCAGATCCTCTTCGCCATCAACCACCAGGCCAGCGGGCCTGCGGGAGTCGCCGGTGCTGGCTCGGTCACCTTCCCCGCAACCCTGCCCAACGACCCACTGCTGATCGGGCAGACCATCTACCAGCAAGCCTGGTACGCCGACAGTGCCGCACCCGCGAACATCTCCATGACGGACGGTCTGGGCTACACCGTGGTGGGCTTCTGAGTGCCCGATCGTCTGCCCCCAGGACAGCACTCTCAGAGGGCGCTCCCCTCCACCTCCCCTCCCCCCTCCATGCTAGGCTGGGCCGCTCTACCAGGACCCAGATGGCTGCAGAGGGACACCGCCGTGGGCGAGGCAGGCGAACGGCAACAGAGCGCGCAGTGGCTGCAGGCTGCGCAGTCCGGTGATCAGCTCGCTGTCGACCGCCTGTTGGAGCGACACCTCCCCGGACTGCGCGCGTTTGTACGGCTCCGGGCAGGCCCGTTGGTGCGTGCTCGAGAGTCCGTCTCTGATCTGGTCCAGTCGGTCTGCCTTGAGGTGCTGCAACATGCCGACCGCTTTCAGTTCGGCGGCGAAGCTGGCTTCAAGCACTGGCTCTACACCACGGCCCTGCGGCGCATCCTCAACCGCCACGACTACTGGACGACCCAACGTCGGGATGTGCACCGCGAACGTCCCCTGCAGGCTGGGCGAGATGACGGCAGCGCGGCGTCTCTGGCCCTGTGCTACCGACGCTTCAGTTCACCGAGCCAGAAGGCCATGGGTCGTGAGCAACTGCAACGCATGGAGGAGGCCTTCGACAGGCTCGCCGAGGCCGACCGGGAGATCATCACCCTCAGTCGGCTGGCGGGGCTGAACGGAGCCGCCCTGGCTGAAGCGCTGGGCAGGTCAGAGGGCGCCTCCCGCGTCGCTCTGCACCGCGCCCTGGCCAGGCTCGCCGCCCTGCTAGACGAGACACCATGAACGACGGACCCGGCCCCCCATCCACCAACGATTCTTCTGGCGCTGACGCACTCGAGACCCGGCTGGCCCAGGCCATCGATCGACTGGCCGCTGGCGACGGACCGGAGTCAGCCCTCGACGCCGCCTGCGCCGACGCCCCCGAGCTGCGAGAGACGCTGCGCCGGCGCCTGTCGCTGCTGGCAGAGATGGGCGTTCTGGGCGACGAGTCCTCCGCTGAGAACCCTTCACGCGTGGGCCGCTTTCGGGTGCTGCAGAAGTTGGGCGGCGGTGGCATGGGCGTGGTCCACCTCGCCTTCGACGAGGAGCTGCAACGGACCGTGGCGCTCAAGCTGATCCGTCCCGAGCAGCTGTGGTTCGATGGCGCGCGCCAACGTTTTCAGCGCGAGGTGGACATCGTGGCCAGGCTGGCTCATCCCGGTGTGGTGCCCGTCTACTCCGTGGGCGAAGAGGCGGGGCTGCCTTGGTTCGCCATGGAGCTGGTGCGGGGTTGCTCCTTGGCCGATGCACTGACCGATCTCGCGGGCCGTGACAGGGCCACCCTGCGCGGCGCTGACCTCGAAGCCGTGGTCATGGCCAGAGCGGCGCGCATCGATGCAGCTCAGGGCGGCGACAGCAAGCCGTCACCAAAGAGCGACGGTGGCTGGCTCTATACGGGCAGCTGGGAGCAGACCTGCCTGCGCATCGTGGCTCGTGTGGCAGAGACCCTCGAGCACGCTCACCAGCGCGGAGTACTCCACCGCGACCTCAAGCCCAGCAACATCATGCTCACGGCGGGGGGCGGGGGCGCCAGCCGGGCCCTGCTCGTCGACTTCGGTCTGGCCACCAGCGGCGACGCGTCCGAGATCACGACCACAGGCGCGCGGCTCGGGTCCCTGCCCTACATGGCCCCCGAGCAGACCCGGGGCGAGACGGACAGCCTCGATGCGCGGTGCGACGTGTACGGGCTGGGCGTGACGCTGTTCGAGCTGCTGACTCTTGAGCCTCCCTTTCGCGCTCCGAGTGACCCGGCGCTGCTCGCGGACATTCAGTCGGGACGACATCGCCCACCGCGAGAGATCGCCCCAGAGCTGTCCTGGGAGGCGGAGACGGTCTGCCTCACGGCGATGGAGCCCGACGCCCCACGGCGCTACGGCAGCGCTGACGAGCTCGCCGCAGACCTGGAGGCCGTGCTGGCTCACCGCCCCATCGCAGCCCGCCGTGCAGGTCCTTGGAGAGCCACTCGTCGTTGGATCCAGCGCCATCCCACGGCCGCCGTGGCCGTTCTGCTGGGCGGATTGTTGTTGGTGGGCGGGCCCTCGCTGTTCGCCTGGCAGCAGCACAAGTCCAACACCGAACTTGCAGCCAAGAACGACACCATCGCCGCGGACGCCAAGCTCATTGGCGAGAAGAACGAGACACTCAGTGAACAGGCGGACAGGCTCACCGAGCAGACCGAGGAGCTGAACCGCCGCAACGCGCGCATCGAGACCCAACGAGACGAGTTGGCTCGGAGCAATGCGCTGCTCCTCGCGCGCGGCGAAGAGGTCGAACGCCACTTCGCCCTGGCCCTCGATGCCGTGGACTCCATGCTCACCCAGGTGAGCGAGACGTCCCTGGCGGCGGTGCCCCAGATGACGCCGGTGCGTCAATCTTTGCTGGCCTCGGCGATCAGCTTCTACGAGCAGCTGCTCAACGAGGGTCACGCCGAGCCCGAGCTCCGTCAGCACATCGCGCAGACGCTGCAACTGGCAGGCGAGCAGCAGTATGAGTCGGGCGATGTGGCGGCCGCCGTGGCCAACCACCAGCGCTCCGTCGACATTCTGCGAGAGCTGGTCCTCGAAGACCCCAGCAACGGATCACTGCTCAACGATCTGGCCCTGGGCCTGCGCAAGCTGTCCGTGCAGCACTATGCGCAGCAGCAGATCGAAGACGCCGTGGCCCTCTCCCGGGAAGCCGCCGAGACGCAACGGCGAGGGCTGACCCTGGAGGTCGACCCCGACGGTTCGCGCACCGGCCAGCTGGTGATCACGCTCACCAATCTGGGTGCCATGTGCACCACGGCGGAGCGGGACGATGAAGCGTTGCAGGCGTACACCGAGTCTGCAGAGCTTGCCCGGGGCCTGGTCGAGCGTTTCCCTGAGGGCCGACGGCACCTCACCGTGCTGGCCCGAGCCCTGGCAGGTCTGGGCAACACGGCTGAGAACGCTGGCCGGGTCGACGCTGCGGTAGACGGCTACGAACAGGCCTTGCGTGTCTACGAGCAGAGCTTGGTGGCGTTCCCGGGACGGCCAGACCTGCGCGAAGAGATGTGCGATGTCATGAGTCACTTGGCTGAAGTCCTCGCCTTCGATCCGCCCCGCTCGCTGGCCATGTTCGAACGTACCTACTCTGCGCTCGAATCACTCACCCGCGACTTCCCCGAGGCCGCCAACCCCCAAGCCACCCTGGCTCGACTGTGCAGTCGGCGAGCTGAGGCGCTGGTGGCCAACAGCCAGCTGAGCGCAGCCGATCGTTCCTGGCAAGAGTCCCGTCTGCGCGGACAGGTGCTGGTGCAGTACTTCGACGAGTTGCCAATCATGCGCGCCGGCCTGGCCTTCAGCGAGTGCAGCTACGCGGCCTGGTTGCTGACCCAGGATCGCGCCGAGCTGGCCCTCGAAGTGGCAGCCAGCGCAGAGGCGCTCTTTCGCGGCCTGTTGGCAGAAGGCTCGGACAACATCGAACACGAGGACGGGCTGAATGCGGCCCGCGACCTCGTAGCGCACGCCGAAGCCATGGTTCTGGCGGAGTGAGTTCGGCGTTTCACTGTTGCCTGCTGGAGCAAACGCAGGACGACGGTTGACCTGGCCGCGCTCCTTGCGGGCTTCACGCTTTGCTGCCCCAGCGTGCAGGCCACCGCCCAGGATGAGACTAGCGAGCCCCTACCCGCACTGATCGTGGCTGAAGACGGCATGGTCACGGTAGTCGTCGAGCACTTCGAGCTCGACGGCTGGGCCATGCTGACCCTCGCAATCGAGCCGATGGAGCACTGAAACGCAAAGAGGGCAGCGCCGGCCCCCCTGCCGACACCGCCCTCATCCCCGATGGTCGTTGGTGTTACGGAGTGCGCCCCACGATGCCGTTTGTGGCGACGAAGCCCACCGGCCCCGACGCGTCGGCGAACCAGGCTTGCATGACCAGGTCAGTCCCCGAGGGGATGCCGCCGGGCCAGGTGCTGGCCAGGTTCAGGTTGCCGTTGCCATCGGTGGGCACGGGCAGGATGAGACCCGGCGGGTTGATGTCTGGTACCAGCACGCCGCCCTTGAACGGCGCGTTGAGCTGGGTGGCGCCGAAGCAAAGCCACGCCGTGGCCAGAGGCGCCGCCCCGGTGACCAGCAGCGACACCGGGGAGCTGGGCTGCAGAGTGCCCACACCGGCCATGGCAGGCGTGCCGTTGGTGCTGCCCAAGGCGTTGCCCAGGTCTGTCCAGGCAGAGCCCATGGTTACCGGGATGTCCACGGAGGCGGCGTTGCCGGCCAGGTCACGGATGACCACCGACAACGTGCCCGGGGTCATGAACGAGAAGGGCAGGGTGGCGCTGGAAGAGCTGTCCATCCAGATCGCGCCGCTCATCTCATCGTCTTCGCCCAGAAGGAATGACGGCTTGTAGTACGACAACAAACCGTCTGTCAGGGGCCCACCTGTCTGGCTCAATGCCTGCACAAAGGTCTCGTTGCCCGCGTCATCCATGCTGGTCGTCTGGGGCATGTTGATCAGCACCAGCTGACTCGCCTGCTCCGTACGAATGGTCATGGAAGGGTCGCCCAAGAGCAGATAGGCCCAGGGGTTCTTGTGCCCGGGCCAGTTCGCCCAGACCGACGCCTCCGCCGCCGCGATGGCCATGCCGTGTGTGGTGATGCCCTGGTCGTACACCACCTTGAACAGCTTCTCGTTGAGGTGGTGGTTCGGCGTGGTCGACGTGGTGCGCGTGGCCGCGTAGCTGGCGCTGGCTCCCTCGGGGACTTCCATCCACACCTCGGCGATGGAGTCACTGGACGTGCCCCAGCCCCAGTCGATGTTGCCGTTGGTGCAGGTGATGGCCCAGACGATCGGGTGCACCGGGTTGTTCAACGCGATCACGTCGTTCGAGTGCCAGTTCTCGTCTGCGAGGTTCCAGCCGGTCCAGGCCGAGGTCGACCCGTGGCCCCGGTAGGCCACCAGGCCCAGCCCGTCGCCGAGCTGACCGGCGGTGACAGCGTTGGTGATCTGTTGGTTGGTGCCCCCCGTGCCGCCGTATGTGGCCAAGAACGTGGGTGGGTTGCTGTACGACTGCGTCAGCACTTTCGTGTGCGAAGCGGAGTACTTGTCCGGGTAGTTCTGCTCGTGAGCGACCAGAAGCGCCGTGTGATATCCACCACCGGGGACCGGGTTGATCTGGTAGTCGATGATCTTCTGCAGCTGGGCGGCCAGGTCAGGTTCATTGTCGATGGACACCCGACCCACGTGGACCTCCTTGCTGCTGTTGATCGTGCCGATGGCGCCGTAGACATCGTCTGTATCGACGCTGTCCCCGCCCGCCGTCACATTGCCAAGAGGGATGGTCAGGGTGTCGCCCACCAAGAGGCAGAAGTGGTCCATGCCCGGGTCGCCCAGGGCGTACCAGTCGGCGATGACCTGGCGAATCGAAGAGACGTCCGGCAGGGCTGTGTCCACGGTGACCTGATAGCCCTGGGATTTCTTCATCTTCACGAAGGGCTCGAGGGTGTCCCACCAGAAGGGCTGGGCCACGATCAGGTAGCGAGAATGATAGAAGAAGGGCTCGAAGGGATAGGCCTGAACGGCCACCGGCCAGTTGATGTAGAGCGAGTCGAAGAGCTTGTCCTGTACCTTGGTGATGTTCAGCGGCACCGGAGTCAGGCCTGCGGGATCGAAGGCGTAACGGGACTGCTTGGCAACGATCAGGCGCAGCGAGCTCGGGTCCCACACCACCGGGTTGCCGGCGACCGAGGCTGCAGCGATGGGACCGATCTGTGGGTTGACCGTCGCGTCGGCTCCCGCCTGGGCAGGCCAGAGGGCCGTGCCGTTGTAGATGGCGCTGTTGACGGTGAAGACCTCGGCGCTGCCGTCGGGGTCACCGGGCCCCGGATCGCCCGTGGGATCGATCTCTTCGTCCTCCCCGGGAAGCGGCGCCGGGTAGGGCCGGATGTTGGAGAAGAAGACCTGGGACAAGACGTTCTGTCCATCGAAGTCAACCGTGCTCGCATCGGTGGCCATGGCCAGCAGCACCCGGGCCTCTGGCAGCTCGGGCTCGCCAGGTGTGTGCATGGTCTCCAGTCCGGGAAAGTCAAGGCGCTGGTAGGTGTTGCCATCGTCGCCGACCACGTCTTCGCGCCAGAAACCATGAATCGTGACCGTGTACTCGGTGTGGTTCACGTTCGACTTGCCTGGATCCAGCTGGATCGTGGCAGGCGTGCCAGGAGTGAAGTTGTCGAACGGCACCCAGGTCGAGGCGCTGCTCTGTGCGCTGGCTGCAAGGCTCGTTCCCCACAGGGCACAGAGCAAGGCGGCTGGGGCCAGCAGACACCTGCGCGAGAGGTGGGGCGTTGAGGCGAACAGTCGGCTAGCGGGATTCATGGCTCGTTCTTCCAGATGGGCGCGCAGCTCAGGCCACGCATGGAAACTCCTGTCAAACCCATGAATCAGCAAGGGCAAGCGAGTGTTACCGGCTTTCCGTAGACTCGCCTTCAGGCGCGCCCGACCAGCCCCTTCCCCTCGACGATCGCTCACCCACCGA
Organism: uncultured Phycisphaerales bacterium; assembly: GCA_964537035.1. Lineage (GTDB taxonomy): Bacteria > Planctomycetota > B15-G4 > B15-G4 > B15-G4 > CAZIAK01. Next base: position 18,422 of record CAZIAK010000008.1, read on the forward strand.
CCCTCCCCAGAAAGCTGTCCGTGGATCTCAACACCATCCTCACCTGGACAGTCGGCGCGAGCTGCGGCTTGCTGGTGCTGCGCATGGGCCTCTCAGGCCCCACGCGCCCCCTGGGCTGGCTCTCTGTCTCGGGGGGACTGCTGGCGCTTGTGGGCTTGCTCTGGTGGCTCGTCCCTGGGCGAGCGGGGCTCATCGTCGGCCCCCTCTGGGCGCTGCTCATTCTCTGCCCGATTCTCCTGTCACGGTCCATGACCCTGGCCGTCATGCACAGGCAGTGGAATCGGGCGAGAGTCATGGCCAGGGTGCTGTCCGTGCTGCATCCCTTCGACGGACTGCAAGATCAACCCCGGGTCCTGCGCGTCTTGGCCCGTATCGATCAGGGACGCAGCGACGAGGTGGCTGACGACCTGGCAGAGATGCGCCGGGCCGACACGCCCCTGGCCTGGACGGCCACGGTGATGCAGGCGAAGTCGCACCAGGCCTGGCCCGAGGTGCTGACCTGGCTGGAGTCCCGGGGCGACAAAGAGCGCTTGCTCAAGCATCCGCCTGTGGTGACCTGCGCGCTCAGGGCCCTGGGCGAGACGGGTCGGCACGGCGAGATGGTCGAGCTCTTTCGTGCCCATGGAGAGACAGAGACCCTGCGCAAGAGCATCCTGACCCAGGGCTGGATGATCGCCCAGCTGGGTGCCTTTCTCGGCCGCAGCGACATCCTCGAGGCCATGTTCAGCGGGCCCTTGGGATCCGTGCGGGCAGCCTCGACCGAATACTGGCGGGGCACTGCCGCGCAGGTCGCCGGCCAAGAGGAAAAAGCTGCGAAACATCTGCGCGCATCCCGCGTCATGGCTCAGGACAGCCTGCTCGCCGAGATCGACAAACGTCTACACCAGCCCCTTGCACCGATCAGCCCCGAAGACCTGTCAGGCGAACAGCAGGCCTGGGTCGACTCCCTGGCCGAGCGCACCCAGCACGAGCAGCAGTTCGCCTCCCTGAGCTCAGGCACCAACCGGGGCACACCCGCGACGTGGCTCCTCTGCGCTCTGCTCGGCGCCGTCTTCGTGGTCGAGATGCAGGGGGGCGCCAACGACGTCGACAACCTGATCGCACTGGGAGCCCTGATCGTCCCCGTCGAACTCACCCCGGGCGAGTGGTGGCGGCGCATCAGCGCGGGCTTCCTGCACTTCGGTGGCCTGCACCTGGCCATGAACATGGGCGCGCTCCTGCTGCTCGGGCGATGGCTCGAACGATCGGTGGGCACGGCGCGCATGGTCAGCTGTTACCTGGCGGCGACCCTGGCCTCCATCGGCCTGTTTCCCTTCTTCGCCGGTGCGACTCTCGATCAACCCCAGGTCGTGGTAGGAGCCTCGGGCGGCGTGATGGGACTGCTGGGAGCCCTGCTGGGCGTGGCCCTGGTGGGACGAGCGCAAGGCAAGTCGAAGCTCGTGGCCAGCCAGTTCAACGTGCTGCTCATGCTCGTCGTCATGCAGGTGCTCTTCGATCACCAGACGCCCATGGTCAGCTCCCTGGCCCACACATTGGGCTTGGGAGCCGGGCTGATCTTCGGGCTGGCGGCGGGAGCGCTCATGGCCCGGCAAGCAACGCCTCCCCGTACACCTCGCTAGCGGGGGTTTCTCACCTGCGTCGGCCCGGCCATGCCTGGTGAAGAACGGGAGCTGCCCGGCCGCTCAATGCAGCCCGGTCAACCGCCGCCGCAACAGGTCGAGGGCCATGTTCACCGAGCGGCCGCGGATGCCCTCGCGCGAGCCGGGCCACGAGATCATGCGAGCCACACTCCCCGCGCTGTCTGCGAGCGCGAAGTAGACCGTGCCCACTGGCTTCTCCACCGTGCCGCCCCCGGGTCCTGCGATGCCGGTCACGGCCAAGGCGACATCGGCACCAGAAGCTCGCAGCTGCCCTTCCGCCATGGCCAGGGCCACGGGCTCGCTCACCGCGCCCCACTGGGCCAGCAGCTCTGCGGGGACACCCAGCAGCGCCTCCTTGACCTCGTTGGCGTAGGTCACGGCGCCCTGTCGAAACACGACCGAGCTTCCGGGAACGTCGGTGAGCGCCCCTGCCAGCAGCCCACCGGTGCAAGACTCGGCGCAGCTGACGGTGCGGCCTTGTTCCGTGAGCAGCGACACGCAGCGCTCGGCCAGGCTCTCCTTGCGGCGGCTGTAGACCGCATCGCCCAGACGGCTGGCGGCCTCGTCGGCGGCAGCGTCCATGGCAGCGGCGTGCTCACCCCGCACGGTGATCGACATGCTCCCCAGTGAGACCGTGATGCCCACCCTGCAGCCAGCGCGGGACGGGTCCATCAGGTCGCCCAGGCGATGGCCGGCTTCGCTCTCCGAGAGGCCGGCGGCCTGCAATCGTCGCGGGGGCTGCAGCTCGCCCTGACCGATGACATCGTCGAACAACGCCACGGCCATGGCTTTCATCTCGGACGGCACGCCGGGCATCACCGCAACGGACTGCTGTTCGACCTGCACCATGAAGCCAGGTGCGGTGCCTCGTGGGTTGCTCAGCACCCGCGCACCCACGGGCATCTCGGCCTGCCGTCGCGCACCAGGAGTCAGCACCCGGCCCTTGAGCCGAGCGACCTGCTCATCGATCAGCTCGGGACGTTCTTCGAGCGCCAGACCGAACGCGGACGCCACCCCATCGCGGGTCAGGTCGTCGGCCGTGGGGCCCAGTCCACCGGTGATGAGGATCAGATCGCCGTCGTCGCGAGCCCTGTGCAGCACCCGTGCGATCTCGTCGATGCGATCACCCGTGGTCGCTTGCGCCACCACGCGATGGCCGCGCTCGGCACAGAGGGTCGCCAGCCACTGGGCATTGGTGTCGACGATGTCGCCAGCCAGCAGCTCGTCGCCAATGGAGAGCAGCACCACGTTGCGAGCCGCACCAGGGCTCGCCCCCCCCCCTTCGGCCGGCTGAGCGTCGGCCGGTGGCTGCGCCCCACCCACCACGGTCAGCGTCCCACGAGAAAATGGGCCACGTCGCCGTCCGCCATGACGTACTCCTTGCCCTCGCTGCGCAGGCGCCCGGCGGCACGAATGGCCGCCTCGCTGCCCAGCTCGGCGAGGTCGTCCACCTGGTACACCTCGGCGCGGATGAACTGCTTCTGGAAGTCGGTGTGGATCACACCCGCCGCCACCGGAGCCACATCACCCTTGCGGATGGTCCAGGCCCTGATCTCCTTGGGGCCCGCGGTGAAGAACGTCTGCAGACCCAGCAGGTCGAAGGCGGCCACGGCCAGGCGTTCGAGGCCCGCTGCGGGGAGGCCCAGATCTTCGAGAAACTCGGCCCGATCGCCGGTGTCCATCTCGGCCAGCTCGTTCTCGATCTGGGCGCTGAGCACGATCACGCCGGCGCCGTGGGAAGCGGCGTGCTCTTGCAAGGCGACCACCGCCGGGTCCTTGCCGTCCACGTCGTCTTCGCTGACGTTGGCCACGTACAGGATCGGCTTCATGGTCAGCAGAAACAGACGGTGCAGGGCCTCGAGTTCACGTTCGTTCCAGCTCGTGGCGCGCATGAGCTGGCCTCCTTCGAGCCAGGCCTGGGCCCGCTCGAACACCGCCAGCTCTTCCTTGGCGGCCTTGTCCTGGCTGCGGGCCTTCTTGGCCGTCTTGTTCAGGGCCTTCTCGACGGTGTCGAGGTCGGCCATGCACAGCTCCATCTCGATCACGCCGGCGTCACCCACCGGGTCGATCTTGCCGGCCACGTGCACCACGTCAGGGTCTTCGAAGCAGCGCACCACATGGATGATCGCCTGAGTCTCGCGAATGTTGCCCAAGAACTTGTTGCCCAGGCCCTCGCCGCGGCTCGCGCCGGCCACCAGCCCGGCGATGTCCACCAGCTCAAGGGTGGCGGGGATGACCTTCTCGGTCTCGATGATCTTCTGGATCGTCGTGAGCCGGGCATCAGGTACAGGGACCATGCCCACGTTGGGCTCGATCGTGCAGAACGGATAGTTGGCCGCCTCGGCACCTGCCGCGGTGATGGCGTTGAAGAGCGTCGACTTGCCGACGTTGGGAAGGCCGACGATGCCGCAGGCGAGACTCACGAGACAGAACTCCGTTGGGTACCAGGCAGGACGATGGGCCTGCTAGAGGATGGCTTTGTCCCGGGCGGCTTGAGCGCGCCGGGCGAGGATCAGACCGAGCTCGTACAAGATCACCATGGGACCGGCGACGAGCATCTGGGTGATGGGATCGGGCGGCGTCATGATCGCCGCGAAGATCAACATGCACAGGATGGCGATCCTGCGCGACGAAGCCAGGGTCGCCACGTCGACCAGGCCGGAGCGCACGATCAACCACATCAGGATCGGCAGCTCGAAGACCACGCCCAGCAACAGGGTCAGGGTCAGCAGCAGGCTCAAGTACTCCTGCAGCGTCACCTGGGCGTGGGCGAGCTCTGCGGGGATCCAGGTCAGCAGGATCGGCAGGGCCAGGGGCAAGACCATCCAGTAGCCGAAGGACAGACCGGCCCCGAAGAGGCCGATGGCCGCGGGAAAGGCCTTGAAGACCGCCTTGCGCTCGTGCGCATGAAGACCGACGCCGACGAAGCGCCAGACCTCGTACAAGAGATACGGGCCACCCACCAGCACGGCGAAGGCCATGGCCACCTTCATGGAGAACAGGAACGCCTCGGTGGGCTTGATGAAGCCGAGACGTCCCGGATCTCCCAGGCCATCGGCCACCATGGACTCTCGCGCCATGGTCCAGGGCTTGACCATGATCGTGGCGAAGAAATCATCCATGAACATGCCCACGGCGAACAGGGCCACCAGCACCAGACCGCTGCGCAGCACGCAGCCCCGCAGCTCCTCAAGGTGCCGGCGCAGGGGCATGCGGGAGTCGTCGTTGGTCTTCATGGGACGCCGTGAAGTGGTCGGTCAGTGCTGCGCCCGGAGGTCGCGCCAGCCGGGCCGAGGGTGAGTCTCAGCGCCTGACCCGCAAGGCCATCCGTCACAGAGCGGCATACTCACGAATCGCGACCCGGAGGGCAATGCCAGCGCCCACCCCCGCCGCTCCCCACGCCCCCTGTTCTCTCGCCACGACTCTCCCGCCCCGCGGCGACCCGCCCACGCCACGGCCTGCGGGGGGCATCCCGGCTCAGACGGGCCGAAACGCCCCCGCCCGGTCGAGTCTGACGGCCAGGGGCTGGGCATCCACCCGGGCGCAGTGATCGAGATCGCCACCCAGGCCCACCTCCAGCAGCTTGCGTCCGGAGAGGCTGCGGCCCAGCAGGCCCTTGAGGTCGTGCTTCCAGGCGTCGAACAGGGCCGCGGCGACCCTGGCTCCATCACCGGGGGACGCCGCCCCGAGCAGGGCCAGGCTGCCAGCGATGCAGCCCGCCGCCGCCACGTCGTCCGCGGCCATCTCACCGCCACTGCCGGCGCAGACCAGCAGCACCTCGTCGGCGCCACTGTCCACCAGCGCCCGTGCGGTGGCCTCGGCGTTCACGAAAGCTGCGGCCCACACCGCCCGCCCCCCCAGGCAGCGGCGCACGGCCTGGGTGCCGTTGGTGGTGGTCAGCACCACGGGGCGGCCGGCGCAGCGTTGCTCCGTGAAGTCCCCCGGAGAGTTGCCCAGATCGAAACCCTCGGGAGGCAGCCCCCCCCGCTCACCCGCGAGTAGAGCCCCCGTGGCTGCAGCCAGACCCCGAGCCTCCTCCACGTCACCCACAGGAGTCACCCCTTCGCAGCCAGCAGCAAGGGCAGAGACCACCGTGGTCGTGGCTCGAACCACGTCGATGACCACGGCGCTCACCTCAGCGCCGAGCTTCGCAGGCACAAGGTCCTGGATCAGAGCCACCTCAACGTGCATCACCGCCCTCCAGATCTACTCTGCATCTCACCCCCATCTCGAAGCCAGAGCACGCTCTGCCCCCGGAAGGCCACAGTCGCCTCTCTCCACGGACGAGGTCGTCCCTGTTTCTCGCCAAGGGGGGGCTGGAGCGAGTTCACGAGGCAAAGCCTCGTTGTCTGAGCGCCACGGCCCCCCTTGGTGAGAAACAGGGACGGCCGGAGCACCCCAGAAAGGCGATCTGTAGCGCTGACCAGAGACACGACGACCCGCGGCACCAAGCGGCGTCGCGGGTCGTTGCAGGGCTGTGATCACACCCGAGTCGGAGGGAGTCAGCTCGCTGCCGCAGCAGCAAGCCCGCTCCGGACCCACCAGGCCAACCGGGGCCTGAGGAACTCAGCTGCCCAGGAAGCTGGCCAGGTCGGCCAGACGCACGATGCGCATGCCCCACTTGTCCGCCTTGCGGTACTCGTCCGTGTCTTCGAGCTCGACAGCAAACTCACCCTCGGACAGGTTCTTCTGTCCCAGGACCAGCACGTCGGTGGTCTCGCTGATGCTGCCATCGACCACGCCGCCATGCTCAGCCAGACGAGCCTGGATGAACTCCTTGCTCAGGCTGATGGGGAACTCACCCAGCAGGTGGTAATGGAGCACACGACGAGCAGAGAACACCGGGCTGCGCACCACGTCGCCCGGCAGCACCGGGTCGAGGAGGACCGCCTTGCCCAGCAAGCCTGCCGTCGAACCGTTGCCATCGACGGAGCGCACTTCGACCTCGCCCTTCGAGACCAGGGCTCCGTTGGGGCCAGGCCGCAGCACTTCGAAGCGCGTGCCCACTGCCAGACCGTCTTGCGAGCTGATGTCGAGCCAGACCAGGGCACCGTCACCACTCACGGCCTGGACAGAACCGTCGGCGGCCTCCGGCGCGATGGGCGCCCGATGTGCCGCGATGGCACCCAGCAGCGCAGCGGCGTCAGCCTGCTCTCGAGCCGCATCGGCCTGGGCCACGTCGAGGGTCGTCTGCAGTGACCGAGCCGAATCATCAGCGGCCTGCTGCTGATCGGTCAGATCTTGGATGCGCCGGTCGTAGTTGTTGGCCTGGGTGATCCCGCGCTGCTGCTCGTCAGCCAGATCGCTCCGCAACTGGGCAATCTGATCGTTGAAGGCGCTCTCGTTGTCCCGGGTGAGCTGGGTCGCCGCGTCGCGGGCCGCTTCAGCAGAGGACACCGCCGACCGGGCAGCCTGCTCGGCCGTCCGCGACGCCTGAAGCGCTGACAGCAGGGCCTTGAGCGTCTGATCGACGGTCACCTGGCTGTCCACGTCGCCCAGGGCCGCACCCACGCTGACCTTGGCCGCATCGATGTCCACCGCCAGGGCGGCGGCGTTCGTGCGCGATGCCAGGTTGGCCGGATCGCTGTAGCCGACCACATCAGAGAGGGCCTTGTGCATCTCGTACTGCTCGTCCCGCAGAGCCTCCATGGCGACGAGAGCAGCCCGATCCTTGTCGGCGTCGGCCTGAATATTGGCGATATCCGCGTCGGTGACGTAGAGCAAGGCCAGGGTCCCCAGCCAGAGGATCATGATCGACACAAGCCACATGGCGTTGACCGCACCGGCTTGAGTGCGATGCTTGCAGGAGGTTTCGCTCACGATGTCCGCATCCGTTCGGGGAGGGCGACCAGACATGGGATAGACCCACGTTCTGGGAAGGCGCGGATTATAGGTACCGAGTCCGGGGGCGGCAACGAGCCCGAGGGAACGAGTCACAAAGCGGCTCCCCAGAGAGCCCGGGGAGCGCTATCCTCAGCGGCATCATGGGCCAAATCATTGGATTGCTGGGCGGTGTGGCCAGCGGCAAATCTACCGTGGCGAATCTGCTGGCCGAGGCGGGCTGGCTGGTCCTGGACGCCGACGAGGTGGCCCGGCAGGTGGTCTGCGAGCCCGCCGTGACCCAGGCCCTGGCCAGCCGTTTCGGCGCAGACCTCTTTGACAGCGAGGGCTCCCTGGACAGGGCCCTGCTGGCCGACAGGGCCTTCTCCAGCCCCTCCGAAACAGAGGCGCTGAACGCCATCGTGCACCCGGCGGTACGCCAGCGGCTGGTCGCGCAGCTGGAAGCGGCCGGTAGCCGAAATGTGGCCCTGGACATCCCCCTGCTGCTCGAATCGCCCTTGGCCGAGCGTGTGGACAAGTGGGTCTTCATTGCCTCGGAGGCAGCCCAGCGGGACCGTCGGGCCGCCACTCGCGACTGGGCACCCGGAGAGCGCGCTCGCCGGGAGGCGCTTCAGGCTGCGCTGACAGAGAAACGGGCCGCCGCCGACCACGTACTGGAAAACAACGGCACGATCGACGATCTTGGGGCGCAGGTGCAGGCCCTGCTTCGCGCATGGGCCGCAAACATCAGCCACCACACACCAGGCGATCGGGCGCCCTGAGCGGCCCCGCTGCCGCCGGACTCACATCCGGCTGGCCCAAAGCCCCTCCCCCTCTGCACGAGCGTTTCGCTCCCCCTGCCGCCATGCCCCGAGCTCCGCGCCACTCCGCCGACCTCGACGAGACTGCCGGTGACCCCGGCGACACGTCCTCCACCTTGAACCCCTCAGACCCCGTGACCGACGACGCCAACGCAGACAGCGATGAGCTGCTCTCCGAGGGCTATCGCCCCATCAACGTCAAGAAGGCCCCGAAGCTCCCCGGGCAAGAGGGCCACGGCGAGCCCTGCGACCTGGCTGAGCTGGCCCTCCTGCCCATCCCCGAGCTGGTGAGTCGGCTGCGGCGCTACGGCCTCACCGTCCACGAAGGCATCGATCGCAGTCGCTTGCTGGTTTCGCTGATGCGCAACTCCGACAAGCTCAAGATCGATGTGGTGGGCGAAGGCCAGATCGAGCTGCTGCCCGAGGGTTACGGCTTCTTGCGCTCGTCCCGCAACACGTTCTTGCCTTCGCCAGATGACCTCTACATCGCCCCCGCCATGGTGGAGAAATACCACCTGCGCCCGGGCATGGCGGTGCGGGGCACGCTCCGCCGGGGGCGACGCAAGGACAAGTACTTCGCCATCGACCAGATCTTGTCCATCAACGAAAAGCCCCCCGAAGAGGCGGTCCACTGGAAGCCCTTCGACGAGCTGGAGCCGATCTTCCCCAACAAGCGCATTCTGCTTGAGACCACCTCCCGGGAGTTTTCGGCGCGCATCATCGACCTCATGGCGCCCCTGGGCTTTGGGCAGCGGGGCCTGATCGTCTCGCCACCCCGGGCTGGCAAGACGATGCTGCTGAAAGACCTGGCCAACGCCGTCACCACCAACTACCCGAAGGTGAAGCTGCTGGTTTTCCTGGTCGATGAGCGCCCCGAAGAGGTCACCGACATGATCCGTTCGGTGGATGGCGAGGTGATCGCGTCCACCTTTGATGAACCGCCAGAGCGTCACGTGGCCGTGGCCGAGCGGGTCGACGAGCGCGCCCGCAGCCTGGTCGAATCTGGCTACGACGTGGTGCTGCTCATCGACTCGATCACCCGGCTGGGGCGAGCCTTCAACGCCGCCGCCCGCACCAGCGGCCGCATCCTGTCCGGTGGACTCGAAGCCAAGGCCCTACAGAAGCCCAAGCGCCTGTTCGGCGCCGCCCGCAACATCGAAGACGGCGGCTCACTGACCATCCTGGCCTCTGCGCTGATCGAGACCAACTCGCGCATGGACGAGGTCATCTTCGAGGAGTTCAAGGGCACGGGCAACATGGAGATCGTGCTCTCACGGGCCATCAGCGAGCAGCGCATCTTCCCCGCCATCGACGTCCATCGCTCGGGCACGCGCATGGAAGACCTGCTCTTCGACCCCCAAGAGGCCGATCTGGTGCGGGACCTGCGCACGGCCCTGGCCGACCTCACCCCGATCGACGCCGCCGAACAGCTGCTCGAGCGCATGCACAAGACCGCCAGCAACCCTGAGTTTCTGCTCGGCCTGCGCAGCGGACGCTTCTGAGCCGCTGGCCGCCGAAGGTGCTCGCTCGGCGCACGGGACGCAACGCCCGGGCTGCTCGGAGCGACCGGCGCTCAGAAGCCCGCCAGCTTGATGGACGGGCTGGGAGCCCAGCCCCGTCCCCCTGCGTCGGTCTCGACCAGCTGCCAGTCGCCCCGGTTCTCTTCAGAGCGCACCACCGTGCCCACCTCGAGGCGAAACAGCAGCTTGCCCTCGTCTCGTGGCTCGGCCCGCACCTGGGCATCAGCCACCACCACGGCTCGGTCGAGGTCTCGCTCTCGGGCACGGTCGAATCCCACCCAGGCCAGCAGACCCACCAGCGCGACGAACAGAGCCGCCCTGGGAGCAGCTTTCGGTGCCCGACGGCGCAAGCAAAGCAGCGCCAAGGCCAGACCCGCGAGGCCGGCCAGCAGTTGATCGGACTCTGACTTCGCCAGCCACAACGGCAGACGCAGCAGGCTCTCGGTGAAGCTGCTCGCCGCCAGGCTGGCTTGCCCCAGCCTGGCGCGTACCTGATCGAGGTTGCGCCGGGCGGTGGCGTCTCTCGGAGCGCTGCGCAGGGCCGCCTCCAGGTGCCAGATGGCCAGGCCCAGGTCGCCTGATCGTGCCGCTGCCGTGCCCGCGTTGGTGTGCAGCAGGGCTCGGCGTGCCGGGTCGGCGTCTCCCGCAGCCAGCAAGGAGAAGAGATCGAGGGATTCGCCGTAGGCTCCCTTGCGGTACGCGGTCACCGCCGCGCTGAAACCCTGTTGCTGGAGAGCGTCGGAGATCACGGGCGCCTCCGTCGGCGCTCCGGGCTGCTGGGCTGTGGGCTCGGCTGTGTCGTCGGCCGCCCCATCGCCGCTCTTGCCCTCAGGCTCGGCCGCCGAAGTGCCCAGTATGACCAGGGGTTCGTCCCCATCCTGCTCTTCAACGGTGCCAACCTGTGCGGAGGCCTTGCCTGCGCAGACGGCGACAAGCAAGATCGCCAGGCAACAAGCGCGCCATGAGACCCAGAGAGGGGAGCGTGTCATGACTTCAGCCGCTCCAGGCTCTGGGCCAACGCCTGCGCCTCGCTCTTGATCTGATCCACGGGCAGGGCGGCCCCACCGAGGTAGGCAGCCTCCCAGCCCGTCATGGTCTGGGCCAACCGACGGGCAAGCTCCTCGTCGCTGATCATCGGCAAGGCCTCTTCAAGGGTGAGCCCGCCGGGCGGACCCCCGAAATGAGCAGCGAGGTAGCGGGCGAAAGCGGAGGCCGCGGCCGCGGCATCCCCTGCGGTACCCAGTTCGGCGTCAAGCACCCGCCGGGCGCCTCGGCGAGCCAGCAGGGCCGGGTTGTCATCACGCCAGCGGGCACGCCCCGAGCGCCACTCAGAAAAGGCCAGGGCCAAGGCCCCGCCCACAGGCCAGATCCAGGCCGGGAGCCATGGCTGGGCCGGCGCGGGCAGGCGCTCCCGAATGGTCTCCAGATCGTTGAGCAGCTCTTCGGGGGTGTTCAGCTCGGTCAGACCTTCGCTGCCGCCGGGAGAGACATCCAACTCGAAGGGCCCCACGGTGAGCGTCTCATAGCTCTCGGTCTGCGGGTCGAAGAACGAGAACTGCAGCTCAGGGATGGCCGTCACCCGATCGTTCTTCGGCGCCAGATCCAGCACCAGCTCACGCACGGGACCATTGCGCCGATCTTCCTTGCCGAAGATGCGGAAGTCCTCGGAGAGCGCGGCGAACTCGGGCCACTCGATCATGCCCAGGTGTCCGGCGCTCCCCGGTGGCACCACCAGCCCCAGCTGCAGCTGGCAACTCTCCCCCACCACGAGCTGGCGCGGAGTCGCCCGGGCGTCCAGGCGAAAGCGCCCCACGGCGTTTGTGTAGCTCGCTGGCCGGCCCTCACGTGGCGGCTCGCGCACGGTGATCACCGGGCCTGGCTCGGTAGCAGTGGCCACCACCACCCGGCTGGGAACCGTGCTGAGCCCACCGAACAGAGAGAAGCCGCTGCTGCGACGCTGCTCCCGCTCCAGCACCAGGCGAAAGTCGAAGCGAGCGTCGCCCAGGGCCACCGTCCCCGACTCGATGGCCAACATGGGCACGGTCTGTGTGTGGACGATGGTGCTCTCACCGCCGCTGTAGTCCCTGTCGACACACGTGGGGATCTGCTCGCCCCCGGGCTGGATCGTGGCCTGAAAGAGGCGGCAATTCGGAGACGGTGGGTCCAGCAGGTGCAGGGCAGGCGACTCGGTCACCCAGGGCAGGGTGATCTCCAGGCCGTTGCGCAGACCGCTGTCGTAGGCTGCCTCGAGCACGCTGAAGCGCACGCCGATGTCGACCACCTGGCCGAGCCAGAGTTCGTGGGTCGCCGGCGTCACCTCGATGGAGACCAGGTCGTCCCGCAGGGTGCTGGGGCCCACGTCGACCAGCTGCGGCAGAGAGGCGACCTCGGAGCCGCGACAGCTGAAGCGAAACGGCGGGATGGCCAGCTGCCCCTGAACCTGGGGCACCAGCTCGAACTCCCATACCGTGCTGACCGAGTTGCTGCGCCGTCCGTTGATCGAACTGAACGAGCTGCGGGTGCTGGGTCCGCCAGCGAACCGTAGCCGCCCCCCCTTGACCTCGGGGACTTCGAGAAGATCGCAGTCGAGGCTCTCGTTGCCTGAAATGGTGACGGTGACGGTCATCAGCAGGCCCACCTCAGCGGGCGTGGGCTGCACGGTCACATTGATGCCCGGAGCCGCCGAGACGGCGCTGGAAAGGAGCGCCACCAGCACAACGGTGAGCGGGCGAAGCAGCGTTGCCAACGCACCGTGGCTCACCAGGGCCCTGAGGTCTGCGCCGCCGCTCACCAGTCTTTCTCCACGTCGGCCTGCTCTTGCGCTCGACGCTGGCGGTCCAGCTCCATGGCCATGGCTTCGAGTTCTTCGAGTTCTTCCATCAGGTCGGCCACCTCGGCCGCGCTCAGCTCCGGACGAGGCTGGGCCGTGGTCTGCTCTTGCGGCTCGGGAGGCTGCTGATCGTCCGGCTGATCCTGATCGGCCGGGTCTTGCTGTGGGTCGTCCTGGTTCTGCTCGTCCTGGTCGCCATCTTTCGACGGCTCCTGCTCGTCGCTACTGTCGTCCTTGTCCTGCTGATCCTGGTCCTTCTTCTCGTCGTCCTGGTCTTCGTCGCCTTCGTCGTTCTGCTCGTCTTCCTGCTCGCGCTGGCGCAGCTCTTCGAGCATCTCGGCCAGGTCATCGAGCCGCGCGGTGAGCGCGGCCACCGACTCGCGAGCCTCTGCTTCCGGGGACAGACGCAAGGCCTCCATGAACTGCAGGCGGGCCTCCTCGAGCCGCGGCATGTTCTGCTCGATGGCCTCGATGAGTGGAGCAGGGTCCGCGTCGGCGGGGATGCCAGCGGGGTCGAGGGGCACACCCGCCGCCTCCAGCGCCTCCTCGGCTTGTCGCGACTGCAACACGCCAGAGTTGAACCTCGCCCGATGAGCCGACGGCCGCTGCAACGCCTTGCCGTACTCGTTCAGCGCTTCGTCGTAGCGCCCTTCTGCGGCGTAGGCGTCAGCCCGCTCGTGATAGACCAGCTCTTCTTCGGCGGAGAATGGCAGCTCGACGTAGGCCTGATCGAGCAGAACCAACGCGGCCTCGGCGTCGCCTTGTTCGAGGGACTGCCGAGCCTGGCGCAGCAGACGCACGCCCTCACCCACATCAGCCCTCGCTGGCGCCGTCAGACACAGGCTGCCTGCCAAGAAACCCACCGCCAGATACAGGCTCTTCATCTCGCGCTCCCGTCCCGGAGAATCTGTCGCGTACCCAGGCAGAGCAGGGCCAGGACCAGCCCCCACTGGTAACGATCGATGCCCTCTTCTTTCAGTCGGCTCGCCCTGGTGACACCTTCCATGGCGGCGATGCGCTTGGCGAAGATCTCGTCCAGCGGAAACGGCGTGCGCTCCACGGACAGGTAGACCCCCGACGCCGTGCTGGCGATCTCCTGCAACAACCTGGCGTTGGGACGGCTCAAGATCAGGTTGTTCTCTTTGTCCCGCAGCAGTGTGGTCGCGCCGCGGCTGGAGCGCACGGGGATGTTGCCGCCCTCGTCCGTACCGTAGGCCACCACATGAATGGGGATGCCCCGGGCCAAGGCCTGGTACGACACTTCGGTCGGCGGCGGGTCGCTGTCGTGGTCTTCGCCATCGGTGAGCAAGATGATCACCGGCTGGCTGTTCTGCTCCTGGTCAAACGCGTCGAGGGCCAGCTCAAGCCCCTCGCCAATGGCCGTACCGCCGGTCCAGTTCGAGTGGGTGTCCACGTCGTCAAGAAAGAGCTGAAACGACGAGCCATCAGAGGTCAGCGGGATCACTCGTCGGGCATCGCCAGCGAAGGTCACCAGACCCATGCGGTGTCCGCGCATCTGCTGCAGCAGTCCCCGCACGTCTCGCTTGGCCAGCTCAAGACGCGAGGGCTTCACGTCTTCGGCGAGCATGGAGCGGCTCGTGTCCAGGACGATCATGACGTCGACGCCCCGCTCCTCGATCTCTCTGCGAGAGGTGCCTACCAGGGGGCCGGCGAGGCTGGTGATGATCAACCCCAGCGCCAGCAGCGACAACCCATCGCGAAGCCAGCGCCGTCCACGGCTGAACGGGCCGCCCAAAGCCGTGGCCTGCAAACCCAGCAGCGCCCTTCGACGCTTGCCCGCCCGGGACACGGCCAGCGCCACGTACACAGCCAGGGGCAGCAGCGCCACCAGCCAGAGCAACGTATCGGGGCGAGACAGGCTCACGAGGTCGACTCCAGATAGGGGCCACGGTGCAGCAGCAGCTCAAGGGCCAGGAGCAGAGCCGCCGCCACCAACCACAAGGGGTACAGGTCGGTGTAGTCGGTGTAGCGCAGATCTTCCCGCTCTGTCTTCTCCAACTCGTCGATCAACTCGTAGACCTGCTCGAGGACCTGCGCCGTGCGGGCCCGGAAGAACTGCCCGCCCGTGGTCTCAGCCACGTATTCGAGCAGGGTCGTGTCGAGGTCAGCTTCGCGCACATTGCCGAAGACGTCCGAGGCCAGCACCACCCCGGCGCCCACGGTGTAGACCTTGATGTCGAGGTCCTTGCACAGGGCGGCGGTGTCTTCGACGGGGATGACGAACTGGTTCTCCTCGCCATCCGTGAGCAAGACGATGATCTTGCTCGCCGCGTCGCTGTCCCTCAGCTTGCGCGCGGCGTGGCCCAGGGCGGCACCGATGGCCGTGCCGTCGTCCGGGCCGTTGCTCTGCACACAGTCGAGATCGCGCAGGTGCTGCAACACGGCGCCGTTGTCGAGAGTGAGCGGGCAGACCGTGCGCGGCAGACGGGCGAAGCTCACCAGGCCCAGGCGATCGTCTGTCCTCGCGCCGACGAAGTCGGTCACCACCGAGCGCACCACGTCGATGTTGGGGACGCCCTTCTCCATGCCGGCCCGGGTCATGGACGAGCTGATGTCCACGACCAGCATGATGTCGATGCCCTCGGTGAGCACCCGGGTCTCTTCGCGTCCTTCTTGGGGACGGGCCAGGGCGACCACGATCAGCGCCGCAGCCAAGAGCAGGGCGCCACCGGGGAGCCAGGCGGTGCGCACACGCCACGACCGCGGCAATCCCCCGAGCACCTGTGCGCTGCCACCATCGACCACGGCCCGACGCCGGGAGCGAGACCACAACCCCATGGCGAGCACGGGCAGCAAGAGGGCCAGGAACCAGGGCTCACCGAAGATCACCGGGTCTCCTCCACGAACTGACCCGCGCCGTCGAGCATGGCCTTGGCCTGGTCAGCGCCCGGGCGATGGCGGGCATACTTGACCAGGTCGCACTGGGTGAGAAAGCTCTCCAGCCCCTCTGCCCGTTCGGCCAGCCCCTCGTCGGCGGCGGACGCCTCCAGCAAGAACTCTTCGGTGGTTCGCGCGGGAGCGTGCACGGAAAAGCGCCCCTCGATGTAGGTGCGCAAGACGTCCGAGACGGCCACGATGAACACCAGCACCTCTTCAGAACTACGGGGCAGCTTGAGCCGCAGCCGGTCGAGAGCTTGCAGCGCCACGTGATCCACAGGTGGCACATAGATCGGCGTGATGACGATGCGCGAGCTGCGCACGACCCAGATCCAGAGCAGCACCAGCGCGGCCGACAGCGCGGCGGCGAAGAGCGTCAGATCAGCAGGTGGCAGGGGCAAGGCCAACGGTTGCAGCAGCTCAGAGACACGAGCCACCGTGCCCTTGGGACTCTGCTCTGCCACCAATACAGTGGCCGAGTCGAGGGCCGTGACCACGTCGCCGTCGATGAAGCTGAGCCCCTCGAAGACGAGCTCGCCGGCGCGCCAGCTGGCCACGGGCAGGCGCAGCTCGTCCGGCCCCAGACGACGCACGACCTGTGCGCTGCCCACCAGCACGTCGTCAGGCACAGGGTCGAGACGCAGATCCGCGTCTTCGCTGAACTCGCCGCGCACCACCAGCTCAAACCAGCCGATGGGGACCGGCCCGTCGGGCAACACCAGCTCAAGGGGCGGCTGAGCTGGCGCCACGGCGGAGGCGTCTTCGACCACACCAGCCGAGGCCGCCGAGGGCACCGCAGGCGCCACCAGCGGGGCCCACAACAACGTGGCGATCACCACCAAGAGCGCAGTCATCGGCGACGCTCACGCATGTGCAGGTAGGCCACCAGCGGGTCCACCACCGCGCCCCCCAAGGGGATGTCCACGAGGTCAACGCCCCGGCGCATCAACTCGTCTTTCAGCTTCTCGGTGCGCTCCTCGAAGCGCGCAGCGAGGCTCTCACGCACGGCGCTGGAGCTGCTGTCCACCAGAAACTCCTGCCCTGTCTCTGGGTCTCGCCAACGCACCAGACCGACCGCCGGCAGCTCGCGGTGCAACGTGTCGACCAGGCGCAGGGCCACCACGTCGTGCCGCCGGGCCAATGCACCCAGGGGACGGGAGAAGCCGTCGTCGAGGAAGTCAGAGAGCAAGAACACGTAGGCCCGCCGCTTGAGCACCCGGCTCAGGTGCTCGCAGACCATGGCGATGGATGTGCCCGCGTCTTCGCTGCCCCGATAGAGAGCCTCGCGAATGATGCGAAAGGCCTGCCGCGCTCCGCCCCGGGGCGGCAGCTCGAGTTCGATCTTGTCGCTGAACCCCAGGTAGCCCGCCCGGTCACCGGACTGGATCGCGCTGAAGGCCAGGATCGCCGACAACTCCGCCGCCGCCTGGCGCACATTGCGATCGCTGCTGCCCAGCCGCGTACTGGCCGAGAGGTCGTGAGCGAGGATGACCGTCTGCTCCCGCTCCTCGACGAACTTCTTGATGTACGGATGACCCTGGCGAGCGGTGACGTTCCAGTCGATGGCCCGCACGTCGTCGCCCGGCACGTACTCACGGACCTCTTCGAACTCCATGCCCGAACCCCGAAACACGGAGCGGAACCCGCCGGCCACCATGTCGGTGACCGCCTTGCGGGTGCGCAGCTGGACCCGGCGCACAGAGCGCAGGATCTCGGCGGTGGTGGGCTCGGAGACCTCGCTGGTCACGGCACGTTGATCGTGTCGAGGATGCGAGTGATGACCTCCTCGACGGGGATCTCCCGGGCCTCGGCCTCGTAGCTCAGCAGAATGCGATGACGCAGAACGTCGTGAGCCACCTGCTTGATGTCGTGCCCCTTCACGTAGGCGCGACCGTCGAGGAAGGCGTGTGCCCGACCGGTGAGCCCAAGAGCGATCGATGCCCGAGGACTGGCACCCGTGTCGATCAGCGGCGCCAGGTCGTCGAGTCCCACCGAGGCCGGGTCGCGGGTGGCCCGCACCACGTCGACGATGTAGGCGGTCACCAGCTCGTCGATGTAGACCTCGTCGAGCAGGGCCATGGCTCGCGTCAGCTGCTCATGGCTGGTCACCTTGCGCACGTCGGTGCGAGGCTGGTGACGGGCCATGGCGTCGACGATCTTCTGCTCGTCGTCCTTGCTGGGGTAGTCGACCATGATCTTCAGCAGGAAGCGGTCGAGCTGCGCCTCTGGCAAGGGGTAGGTGCCCTGCTGCTCGAGGGGGTTCTGGGTGGCCATGACGAAGAACGGCTGGGGCAGCACGTGGGTCTGGTCGCCGATGGTGACCGTGCGCTCCTGCATGGCCTCGAGCAGGGCCGACTGCACCTTTGCCGGCGAGCGGTTGATCTCGTCCGCGAGCAGGATGTTCGCGAACACGGGCCCCCGGCGCACGCTGAACTCGCCGGACGCCGGGTTGTAGATCTCGGTGCCGGTGACGTCGCTGGGCAGCAGGTCCGGGGTGAACTGGATGCGATGAAAGTCGAGATCGAGGGCCTGGGACAGGGTGCGCACCAGCAGGGTCTTGGCCAGACCGGGCACGCCCTCCAGGAGCACGTGGCCGTCCGCCAGCATGGCGATGATCAGCCGCTCGACCAGGTGTCTCTGGCCCACCACCACCCGCTCGACCTCGTCCATCAGGTCGGTCAGAAAGCGGGACTCTTCCTTGATGCGCGCGCCGCGCTCCAGGATGTCACTCACGGGGACTCCTCTTGTCTTCTCGCTGGGATCGCTTGGCCCACCAGGCTGGTTTCAGGCCAATGCAGGTCTAGGTACGTGCTCAGAGTGTGCCGCCCCCCGAGGCGTTCCTCGGCGAGTCTTGGCCAATCAAGCACTATACCGATAGACCCATGGCGAATGTTGGACGACCGGCCCCCTCGAGTCTGGCTCTGAGCGACGCAATCGAGGCCGCCTCAGACCAGGCTGCGCAAGAAGACCAGCGCCGGTGCCACCCGGATGCCGACCTCGTTCTGGTAGTCCCGCTCGCCTCTGGCAGAGAGCTGCCAGGCCTCCGCGTCGGGGAATCTGGCCTTGAGGTAGGCCAGGCCTTTGTCCACCGCCCGATCGCTTTGTTTGCACTCGACCAGCAGAGTCGGCTGGCCCTTCTCCACCACGACGAAATCCACCTCGCGCCCGTCTGTGTCCCTGAAGAACATCAGCTCGATGTCCCGCCCCTGGGTGTCCTGCTGAAACTGCACCCACTTGAGCAGGTGGCAGGCCACCACGTTCTCGAATCGGGCCGCACGGTCGTCCACCAGGGTCCAGTCCACGTGGTAGTGCTTTCGAGCCTTGCGGATGGCCCTGATCTTGGGGGCGCCAAACGGGGAGATGCGAAAGACGGCGTGGAGACGCTCCAGCACCGTGATCCAGCGCTCCGCCGTCTTGTGGCTCACTGCCAGATCTTCCCGCAAGGCGTTCACAGACAGCAGCGACCCCACAAGGTCGGGCAGACGCAGCATCAGCAGCTCAAGCCGGCCCAGATCATCGACCCGCTCCAGGCTCGTCAGCTCTTCGTGGATCAGCAGATTTCGGTACTCGCGGGACCAGCGCCGCGCTTCGATCTGACTGCCTGAGAAGAACGGCTCCGGAAAGCCCCCCAGCTCCATGAACTGCTCAAAGTCATCGGCGGTGGTCAGCTGGAGTTCAGCCACCGACAGAGGGTGGAGGCGCAGCAGGTGATACCGACCCTGGAGCGAGTCCCCCGAGAAGCGGTACATCTCCAGGCGTGCAGAGCCGGTCACCAGCACCCGTTGGCCAGAGGGTCGGCCGTCCCACACTCCCTTCAGCCAGTTGCGCCAACCCCGGTACTTGTGGATCTCGTCGAAGACCCAGAAGTCTCCTGGAGGGAGCTGACCCTTGAGGATGCGCTCGCGATGTTCGCCGACGTCCCAGTTCAGGTAGCCGTCAGCTCCGTTCAGGAGCCTCAGGGACAGCGTCGTCTTGCCTACCTGACGAGGTCCAGACAGCAGGACCATCTTCCGATCGAGGTCGCGCAGGACCTGGGCTTCAAGGTAGCGAGGCTGCATGAAGGCAGAATACTGACATTTTCACCTATAGTCCAATTCAAGCACAGACGTTTTACACCGTCAGCGAAAGACAGAGTTCGGTGGTTTCGAGCCCGCAGGAGTCCACCCGGGGCCATTCCGGATGCCTCACCCCCCGGCCAGCAGGTTCTCGCCCCTCAGCCGGGTCGCCGGGAAGGCTCGCTCTCGCAGGGCCTCCAGCTGCTCGTCGTTCAGGCCCTCGGCGGCGGCCAGGGCCGGGGCTCGGGTGGCGGCCAGCAGGTCCACGTCGACCACCGGGTCGAGCACCAAGAAGCCGGGCATACCGCTCTGCCGGGTGCCCAGCACCTCGCCCGGGCCTCGCAGGGTCAGGTCTTGCTCGGCCAGCAGAAAGCCGTCCTCGCTGTCGCAAAGCGCCCGCAGCCGATCGAGGGCAATGGGACCCTTCACCGGGCCGAGCAGATAGCAGGCCCCGGGCAGCCTGCCCCGGCCCACCCGGCCCCGAATCTGGTGCAGGGTGGCCAGGCCGAAGCGGCTGGGATCGGGCAAAACGACGAACGTCGCCTCGGGGACGTCGAGCCCCACCTCGATGAGCACGGTGGCCACCAGCACATCGAGATCTCCCGTCCGAAACCCGTCGAGCACCTCATCGCGCTCGGTCGCCGGGAGCTTGCCGTGGACCGCTCCCACCCGCAGGGGTGGCCGACCGGCGCCTCCCAGCCCAGCCTCGCCAAGATGCTCGCGCACCTTCTCGACCGTCTCCTCCACCGAGTGGCCGGGGGTCTCACCGGCGGCGATGGACGGGCAGACCACGTAGCCTCGCTGCCCGTCGGCCACGAGCCCCGCCAGGTGCCGCCACATGCGGGGCTGCTTGCTCGACGGCACGTAGGCCGTGGTGCGCGGGCTGCGCCCCGGGGGCAGCTCGTCGATCACGCTCACGTCGAGCTCGCCGTAGGCCGTGAGGGCCAGGGTGCGAGGGATCGGCGTGGCCGTCATGACCAGCAGATGGGACTCGACCCCTTTCGTGCGAAAGCGCACCCGCTGGCGCACGCCGAAGCGGTGCTGCTCGTCGACCACGGTGACCGCCAGATCGGCGAAGGTCACGCTGGCCCCCGCCAGGCCGTGGGTGCCCACCGCCAGGGCCAGGCTGCCGTCCGCCAGTCCCTCACGCACCCGGCGACGCTCTGCTGCCTTGCCACCGCCCGTGATCAGTGCCACCCCGGGCGCCGCCTCGCCGTAAGCCCTTGCCAGCACGCCGCGTAGGGTGGCCAGGTGCTGCAGGGCCAGCACCTCTGTGGGGGCCATGATCGCGCCCTGGCGACCGCAGGCCACCGCCGCCAGCAAGGCATAGAGGGCAATCATGGTCTTGCCCGAACCCACATCCCCTTGCAGCAGGCGGCCCATGGGACGGTCGCAGCCCAGATCTTTGCGCAGCTCGGCCAGCACCCGAGCCTGGGCCGCCGTGGGTTCGTAGGGCAGCTGGGACAGCAGCCGCTTGTGGATCGCGCCGTCGAGGGTCAGGGCGGTGCCCCGGTCGACGCCCAGATGCCGTCTGCGCAGGGCCACCTGCAACGACAAGGCCCAGGCCTCGTCACGGGCCAGGCGCTGCCGGGCGGCTCGTGCAGACTCGATGTCCGTGGGGTCATGGACCGCCGCCAAGGCCTCCGCCAAGCCCGGCTCGCCCGGCTCCGGCACGCGCCAGTCATCCAAGCCGCCCTCGGCCAGGATCGCCAGCAGGGCCTTGCGATGGACTCGAGGGGGTACGCCGGCAGGCAGACGGTAGACGGGCACCAAGGATGAGGGCAGGGCCGGGGGCTCTCCGTCGGTATCTGGCAGGCGCTCATGATCGGTGGCCAACAGCCGGGGGCGGCCCTCATCGGCGCTCTCGACCTTGCCCGCCGCCCAGATCCGGGTGCCTCGGCTCAGGCTCTTGGCCAGGTAGGCCCGGTTGAAGAGCAGCACCAGCAGCTCGTCCCCGGCCTCGTCCCTGGTGAGCAGGGAGACCGTGCTGTTCCGGCCCCGGCGGCGGACCGAGGCTCGCAAGACCTCGACCGAGACGGCGCCCCGCTCACCGTGGACAAGCTCGGCCACGAGCACCGGGGCGGGGCGGGCTCTGAAGCGGTCGGGTAGGTGGTAGAGCAGATCGCGACGGGTGTGCAGACCCGCATCGGCGTAGCTCTGAGCCCGGCGAGGACCCACTCCGGGCAGGCCGGTGAGCCCGGCTCTCAGGACGGGGTGTAGCTCGGCGGTCATGCTGCGCGTCACAATAGGCCTCGGTCTGGAGCCACACCCCATGATGACCTGCAAGACACGCCGCCGCACACTGTTCCTGCCCATTGTCCGGGTCGTGGCCCTCGGGGCCTGTGCGCAACTCGTCCAGGCCGACCTCCTGGCCCAACAGCAGGTGCCCCCTGCTGGCCAGGACGAGCCCCAGCTGAGCCCCATCGAAGCCAAGGCCCAGGCCGAGCGGGACGCCGCCGAGCTCGCGGTCGCCGCAGCGAGGGAGCAGCTGAACGATCGCTACGACAGTCTTGAATCTCTGCTCCTGGACCTGGAAGACGACTACGCCCTGCTGACCACCTCGGCCCAGGCCGCCACCCACCGCAACGCCCTCGTGGTGGCCATGAGCGACAGCCTGCCCGCCGCTCGCGCCCGCCTCGTGGCCCTCGCTGCCCAAGGCCGACGCCCCAACCGCAACGCCAGGGCCCGCGTGCTGTCCGATGTCTTCGCTGACCCGGTGGCCCAGTCGAGCACCGTCGACCCACGCCTGGCCTCGTGGATCGCCGATCAGGTCGCAACCGACCTGGGCAGCCGAGGCACTCTGGACGACGTGGGCAGCACCGAGGTGTTACGGGCCCTGGGCAAGATCTTCGTCCCCGGCGAGAGCTGGCACCTCTTCTGGAACCGGGCCTTCCATGTCGACCTCGCCGAGGCCGGCGACTGGGCCGCCGCGCAGCAGCGCTACGAAGAGGCGGGCCTGGCCCTCGACCGCCTGCGCCAGCCGGAGCGTTACGGCCCGCGGGGAGAGATCGCCCCGGCGGGCATGGTGGTGGTCCCCGGGGGCAGCTACGAGCTGGGGCCGGGGACGGGC
The DNA here is from genome assembly GCA_964537035.1 of uncultured Phycisphaerales bacterium. Taxonomy (GTDB): domain Bacteria; phylum Planctomycetota; class B15-G4; order B15-G4; family B15-G4; genus CAZIAK01. The sequence goes on from CAZIAK010000008.1 coordinate 41,076, forward strand.
TACAAGCGTTCGATCCAGCAGGTCAGCCTGAAGTCGTTCGCCATGGACCGGCGCGAGGTCACCCAGCGCGAGTACAAGACCTTCATCGATGCCCAGGAGCGGAGCGTTCAGCGAGAGCTGCTCCCTCGAGACTGGTTCCTCAACGGCCTGGGCCTGTCCGAGCCTCCTGAGGGCCTGGCCAACCATCCTGTGATCTACGTGAGCTTCGATCAGGCCGCGGCCTACGCCGCCTGGGCTGGCAAGCGCCTGCCCACCGAGAACGAGTGGGAAGCCGCAGCGGCGGGCACCGCAGGCTGGGCCTATCCCTGGGGCAACGGCTGGCGCAGCAATCAGTGCAATGGCGCCGGTGCCTCCGCAGGCACCCTGCCCGTGGAGAGCTTTCCCCATGCCACGTCTGGCGCGGGCTGCTTCGACATGGCTGGCAACGTGTGGGAGTGGACCTCCACCCTCGAGGACGAATCCGACATCTCGACCCTGCCCGACGGCCCAGTGAACGTGATCATCCGGGGCGGCAGTTTCCGCGACGATCGAGATCGCCTCACCAGCCGCTACCGCTGGATCGCCCCAGGACACGCCACCTTCGCCCACCCCCTGTACGACCGCCCCATCGGATTCCGTTGTGCCGCCGACCTCTGATTTGCCAATCCTCCCCCCGGGCTCCCGGGCCGAGCAGCTGCTGCTCATCGGTCAGCTCATGGCCGACCTGGCCAGCATCCCCATTCATCTGGTGGTGTTCCTGTTCACCAGACGCCGTCACCAACGAGGGTTCGTGGCGGCCATGACCGAGGCGCGTTCATGAAGCAGCCGGGCACCGTCATGCACTACGGAGGCGACGACTACCTCTTCGTCGAGGGCGGCTACAACGCCGAGACCCGCGCCATCACCTTGCTCGCCGCGCCGGACAACGGCCACTTCCCCCAAGACGAAGAGGCCGTTCCCATGGCCTGGCGCGATCAGGGCGAGTGGTTTCCCATCGCGCGACTCATCGGCGGCCAGCTCGAACTGCAGAAACAAGAGCACGAGGACACAGCCGACTACGCCGCCGAGCTCATTCGTCATTACGTCGACGAAGCGCTGGACGGCCCGGACCAGGCCTGGACCCTGCGCAGTCCTCGAGGGTTTTCAGGGTCGCTCGAAGATGTGCTGCCCCAGGGCGTGGCGGTCGCGGTGTTCGACAGCGAAGAGAGCGCGAGAGAAGCGGCGGGCGAGGACACGGTCGTGGCCATCTCCCACCTGGCATCGTTTCTCACCCACCTGGCCAGAGAAGGCTACGCGGGCGTCATGTGGAACCAGCAGCAGCCCGTGTTCTTCTGCATCGACGAAGCCTCAGACTTGCAGTTCTTGCGCATCGGGCGAGGGCGCGGCGAGACCGTCGAGATGGAGCTGCTCGATCCGCTGAAGGGCTGGGAGCCCTACGACGGCGCCGAAGAAATCGCCTTTCTCGACAACGCTGACGCCTGCGACGCAAGGCTGACCGAAGCCCTCGATCAAGAGCCCCTGCTGGGCTGGCCCGACGACAGCCAGCTCTGGTCACTGGGCCCCCAGGCTGGAGAGCCGGGTCTGGTGAACGTCGAAGAAGATGGCCTCTCGTATGCCCTGCTGTTCAGCGAAGAGGAGGCCGCCGAGACCTGGCTGGGTGACATCGACGAGCCCTGGGTTCGCTTCGCCGTGGCCGACCTGGCGGCCTTGCTCTCGGCCCCGGCCATGGACAACTGCGGAGGCCTGCTCAACCCAGGGGCCCACCGCGCTCGTCGGGGCGTGTTCTGGCAGGACGGCGAGCGGATCATCCTCGACAGCTTCAGCGGTTTCTGGGTGTTGGACCCGTCCGGCTTCGTCGCCCTGGAGCAGTAGTCTGCGCTACAGGTCGCTGTCTCTGACGTGCTCCGGTCGACGCGGCGCAGAACAAAAACCCCGATGAGATGACCTGATTCTCGAAGGAGCAGTCGGCGGTTTCAGCGCCGCCGCAACGAACCTCAGGAAGGCCACAGTCGCCTGTCCTTCCACCGGCGAGGTCGTCCCTGTTTCTCGCCAAGGGGGGTCTGGAGCGAGTTCACGGGGCGAAGCCTCGTTGTCTGAGCGCCACGGCCCCCCTTGGCGAGAAACAGGGACGACCGGACCACCTCAGAGACAGCGACCTGTAGCACAGACTCCGTCCCGCAGCGCGTCGAGAAACCCGGGCCAGGAGATCGCCGCAGCGGGGACCTCGCCAGGCAGCTCGTGGCCGCTGACCAGCCGGGCCACCGTGGCCGTCATGGCCAGCCTGTGGTCGTGATGGTCGCACCGCGCCACACCGCTCAGCTCGCCTCGGCCCTCGATGGTGAGTGCATCGGCGCTCAGCTCGACGGTCACGCCGAGGGCAACCAACAGCTCTGCCACGGCCGCCACCCGATCGGACTCTTTCAGCCGCAGCTCGGCCAGGCCGGCGAAGCGACTGGTGCCCTCGGCCAACGCTGCGGCCAGGGCCAGCACCGGCACCTCGTCCACCAGGTCGGGGACGTCCGCGGGGGTGATGTCGAAGGCTCTCAGCCTGGTGGCCCGCACTGCCAGGTCTCCCCGAGGGTCTGCGCCGCTCTGCCCACCGCTTCGGGACAACACTTCGATGTCTGCGCCGGCGCGGTCGAGGGCCCGCAGAAACCCTGTGCGCCGAGGCCAGAGCCCCACGTCCTGAAGCACGAGTTCACTGCCGGGGAGCAGCAGAGCCCCCACGATCATGAAGGCCGCCGCCGACGGGTCGGCGGGGACATCGACCGTGGCCCCCTCCAGCGCGGACGGGCGCACGGTGACCGCCCCCGGCTGCACGTCGAGTTTCGCGCCGAAGGCCGGCAGCATGCGCTCTGTGTGGTCCCGGGTGGGGACATGTTGCACCACTGTGAGCGGCCCATCGCCACTCAGCCCCGCCAACAGCAAGGCCGACTTGACCTGAGCCGAGGGCACTTCCACCGAGACCTCGCCGCCTGACAGGGGTGCTCCGCGCAGGGTGAACGGCAGCTTGTCCCCCAGCACGTCTGCACCCAGGGAACGCAGCGGCTGCAGCACCCGGCCCATGGGGCGGCCCCGCAGTGAATCATCACCGTCAAGGGTCCAGGTGCCTTGCCGGCCCGCGAGCAACCCGGTGGCCAGGCGGGCCGTGGTGCCAGAGTTGCCGCAATCGAGGACCAGGGCAGGGACCAGGGGCTCGGGGTGACCGACCACGGTCAGCTGCGCCTCGCTCCACGCGACCTGAGCGCCCAAGGCCTGCACAAGAGCTGCGGTCGACCGGGTGTCAGCGCAGTCCAGCCCTCTTCGCAAGACCGTCGTGCCCCGGGCGAGGGCTCCCAGCAGCAACCCCCGGTGGGTTGTCGACTTGTCCCCGGGAGGCCGCAGCTGGCCTGCCAGGCGTTGGCGCTGGGTCGAGCCGCCGTCACTCACACCGGGTGGGGATCGTCGTCGTTGCTCTGGGCAGCCTTGCCCCGCTTCTTCAGCAAGGCCCGCTCCTTCTTCAGGCGGGCTCGCTCTTCTTTGCGCGCCTTGCGGGCCTCGGCCACCGAGGCCTTGGTCTCTTCGGGGCTCGCGCCGTCGGTCTTGTAGTACGTGGCCTGATCCTCGTTGGCCTGGTCGGGCGTCATGCCTGTCACGAAGCTGCCGATCACCTTGCCCCCTGCCGTGGTCAGCGTGTCGATGGTGGAGTTGACCAGGGCCCGCGGCGTCTCCTGCAGCCGCACCACCAACAGGGCGCCGTTCGATTGCGCCGCCACCACCGCAGCATCGGTGAAGGGGTTCACGGGCGGCGTGTCGATGAGGATCCACGAGAATCGGCGGCGCAGCTCGTTGAGCAGTGCGACGAAGCGCTCCTTGCCCAGCAGCTCGGCCGGGTTGTGAGCTTCGGCCCCGGCATGAATGCAGTCGAGGCTCTCGATCATGGTGGGATGGACGATGTCCTGAAAGGGCACGCCATCCCGCAGATGCTCGGTCAGTCCCTCCCGGGGGTTGAGGCCAAAATAGCCAGCGACCTGAGGCGAGCGGGTGTCGGCGTCGAGCAGGCAGACCCGCGTGCCCGGGAGTTCTGCGAGGCACACGGCCAGGTTGGCCACGGTCACCGACTTGCCTTCGCCCTTGCGGCTGCTGGTCACCGCGATCACCCAGGGTGCCCCGCCCTTGTTCAACGCGGTGAGGTTCGTGCGGCACTGACGGTACTGCTCGGCCTGCACGCTGTGGTTGTCGTGATACATCACGATGTTGGGCGCGATGCGCGAGAGCAGACCGCCGGGGCGCTCCGCGTGGTTTGCAGGTGCGGGTTCGGGGGGCTGATCAGTCACAGGCGTTCTCCAGGCAGCCCACCCCATTCGCGGACGGCGGCTGCGGTCTCGAACAAGAGGGCATCGTCATTGTCCCGTATTGCGGAGACAGCTGCGCGAGCTCGACGGGACTGTCGGCGGCAGGCTCCCCTGGCCAGGATCAGCTCGCCAGCAGCTGCCGCCTCGCCGTCTCGCTCCACAACAGTCTGGGCCCGGCTCAGGATGGCCAGCTGGGCGAAGAGCGCCGTGGCCAGATCTGTGAGCGCTGCGGCGACCGTCTGTCGTTGGCGCAGGGCCTTGCCGTGCTCCTCCACCGCTGCTGCGGCACACTGGGCAAGATCGGCCACACCCATGGAGAGCGCCAGGGCCTCGGTGCGTAGGCCCGCTGGCACATCCAAGGGTTCGGGGGCCTCGGCGCCGGAGAGCCGGCGACCGTAGTCGCTCTGGCTCGGCACCGCGGTGGCCAAGGCCTTCGCCACCCCCGCCGCCCCTTGAGTGCCCACCATCAGGCGCAGGATCTCGTTCGTGCCTTCGAAGATCATGTTCACCCGGGCGTCCCTCAGCATGCGCTCGAAGGGATAGTCGGTGGTGAAGCCATTGCCTCCGGCGCACTGCACCCCATCGTTGACCACCATCCACAGGGTCTCGGTGCCGAAGATCTTGCACAGGGCCGACTCGAGAACGACGTCGGCGTGCTCACCTGCGGCCTCTGCCTTGTCCATCAAGCCGGTCGTCAGAAAGATCATGCACTCGAGGGCGTGCAGGTCGTGGGCGCAACGGCCGAGCTTCTCCTGGATCAACTCGAAGTCGGCGATGGGCTGGCCGAACTGGCGCCGCTCCTCGCAATAGCGCGTCGCCTCGCCGAGCAGAAAACGCCCCGCGCCCAGGCAGTTGCCCGACAGGCCCGTGCGACCGGAGTTGAGCACTTCGAGAGCGATGCGAAAGCCGTCTCCCGCCGCGCCCACCAGGTTCTCGGCGGGCACCACCACGTCGTCGAACACCAGGGGCACGGTCGAGCTGCCACGGAGTCCGAGCTTCTCTTCTTCGGGCCCGGAAGCAAAGCCCATGGAGCGCTCGACGAGGAAGCACGAGATCGACGGCCGGCCGTCCTCGCGAGGGTGGTCCGGTGTGCGGGCGAAGACCGTGATCAGGTCTGCGAAGCCACCGTTGGTGATCCACAGCTTGTTGCCGTTGAGGACGTAGCTGCCGTCGTCGCGCACAGCGGCGGTGAGCTTGAGTGACTGGGCGTCGCTGCCCGCCCCCGCCTCGGACAACGCGAAGGCCGCCTTCAACTCGCCGCTGGCCAGGCGCGGCAGGTAGCGCTGCTGCTGCTCGTCCGAGCCGAAGCGCAACAGGGCCTTGATGCCGATGGTCGAATGGCCACCGGACAAGATCGCCGTGGCCCCGTCGTACATGGCCAGGTCGACACCGACGCGCACGTATTGCGAGGCGTTCAGGTCAAGGCCGTCGTACTTCTCTGGAACACGAAGGCCGAACAGCCCCAGTTCGGCCAGGCCTTCGAGGACGTCGTCGGGAATCCCGTGGGCCTCGTCGATGGCGGCGGCGTCGATCTTGTCCGCCGCGAAGCGCGCCAGGGCCTCACGGACCACGGCCAGCAGCTCGATCTCGTCGGCATCGAGAAATGGATAGGGCTGCAGGGCGGCAGCATCGAGCCGACCCAAGAAGAGATCTTTCACGATGGAAGCGGTCATGCCCCAATCATCGGACTCACAGGCCCCGCTTTGAAGCCTTCTTCGAAGTCGCTGGCGACGAGAAGCGCCGGGCAGGTCTCTCTGGCCCACCGGCGGCGCTGCCCAGCCGGTGGGAAAGGCGTCCCTCAACGCTTGACCGACTGCCTCGGCCGTGGCCCAATGGGCTCGGTTTCGGCTTGCGCTGAAGCCGTCGTTCTTTATCAGACCACGTTGCGTTCTCGGCCCCAGGGGAAGACGGTGTAACTCCGTCACGGTCCCGCCGCTGTGAGCGAAGGCAACAGGTGCACGAGGCGATGATCGCCTCAGTCACTGCCGGTTCTGCCCCTCTCGATGACCACACACAGGTCATCAGCGGGGCTCCAACTGGCGGGAAGGCGCACCTCGAGGTCATCCTTCGCGAGTCAGAAGACCCTGCCGACGAACGGATGACCAGAGCCCCGGATATGGGCCCCAGCCATCCACGTTGGACTCTCCTCCCGACCCTCGGGATGAGAGAGCGGCCGCACTCGAACCTGGCACCGGACACCTGTCCGGGGCCGAGATCGGTGCGGCCGTTTGCGTTTCAGACCCGGTCGATACCGGCAAAGAGCCATCCAGGGACGCAGTTCACACCCTTCACCCTGGAGTCTCCTTGTCATGCGTACCCTGCTCATCGCCAGCCTCAGTCTGGCCCTCTTCGCACCCACCGGCAGCGCGGGACAGTTCGACCTGCCCTCCGGCTTCAACCTCGAGTCCGCTCCGGGCACAGGCTCTGTCTTCGGCACCCTGCTCGACGGCACGGTGCTCAAGTCCACGGGCTCCTTCGGCGCCGACAGCCTGCTGGCCGTGCAGCCCGACGGCTCGACCCTGCTCTTCGCCACGGGCTTTGGTTCGCTGGCGGGTGTGGCCCAGTCCGAGGTCAGCGGCGAGATCGTCGTGGGCGACTCGTTCTTCATGCCCTCCTTGTGGAGCCTGGCCGACCTCAACGGCGACGGCGATGCCCTCGACGCCGGCGAGATGGTCCCCTACGTGGTCCAGCCTCCCGTGCTGTCCAACGGCGCCGCTCCCCTGCCCTTCGACCTGGCCTTCGCCCCTGGCACCGACGACCTCTACATGAGCGGCTCGACGCCCTTCGGTGTGTCCCCCACCCTGGGAGTGGTCACCCGCAGCAGTGGTGGCGCGGTCGCCGTGTATGGCGACAGCATGGGCTTCGCCGGCAACATGGTCTTCAGCGGCGGCTCGCTCTACATCTCTGACCTCGACGCCAGCACCTTCGTGGGACGCGTGCTGACCCTCACCGACGGCAACGGCGATGACGACGCCCTCGACATGGGCGAAGCGATCGAGTTTGCCAGTGGCCTCACCGGCGCGGGCGGCCTGGTGCAGGTCGCTGACGGCAGCTTCTATCTCTCGGGCATGAGCGACACCGTCGACTTCAGCGGCTGCGTGGGACGACTGCTGCCAGATCTGAACAACGACGGCGTCAGCGATGGCCTCGAAGAGTGCGTCTTCGACGGCTTCGTTTTCGCTGGCGGTCTGACCCTCATCGAAGGGGCCGGCGGCTTCACTGCCGGTGCCGCAGGCATGGGTACGCTCTACGTGGGCGACTTCAGTTTCTCTGGAGATCGCACGATCCGCAGCGCACCCCTGGCCACCACTTCGGTGACCGGCGATGTGGGTCCCAACAGCCTGGTGACCGTCACCGTGGGCGGCGCTCCTGGCGCCGGCGCCTTGTTCGGCATCTCTCTCGACACCAACGGCAGCACCCTCTTCGGCATCGGCGACCTCGGCTTCGGCTTCAACGCCCCCGCTGCCTTGTCCCCCGTGTTCACGGTGGATGGCGCAGGCGTTGCAGACATCGATCTCCTCTTCAGGGCGCTCCCCGCCTTGGTGGGACAACCCCTGGTAATTCAAGGGTTTACGATCGAAGGGTCCGCCGTGGGCATCGCCAACCCGCTTGATTTCGTGTTCGGTTCGTAGTTACCTTTCCACTGCGACCTGGGGGTGTTGATCCTGACTCCCCTCTCCCGTGTCCCCCCACACCCGGATCCATCCCCGGGTCGCACCTACCGAGGGCCTCTCTCATGGTCTCGAAGGTCTCACGCACATCTCTGCGTTCTCTGGTGGCCGTCTGCGCGGTCGCCGCTCTCTCACTGGCCGCCGTCCTGGTCAACACTCCCTACGCCGACCAGGTGGTCTCCGTGGCCTCCGCACCCAACCAGGACTACGGTGTGCCCACGGATATGCTCCTGGCGCCGGCGGGCCTGGGCGACAACGCTGGCTCGCTCGACGTGTACTCCATCGGCAACGGTGGCGAAGTAGTTCTGGGCCTGGACACACCTGCAGTCAACGGCGCCGGCACCGATCTCATCGTGTACGAGAATCCGTTCCTGACGGTGCTGGGCAACGGTGACACCTACATCGAGCTGGTCTCCGTGGAGGTCTCGACCAACGGCTTCGATTGGGCTCGGTTCCCGAACGACTTCGCTGGCCCCGTCGGCCCGTATCTACAAGGCGGCACACAGCTGGGTGCCGATATGACCTGGTACGACGGCTTCGGAGGTGTCATGCCTTTCGCGGCCAACCCGCCCGCGGTCAACCCACTCGACGTGGTCGCTGGCGGAGGTGACGCCTTCGACTTCGACGAGCTGCTGAACGACCCCGCGGTCGTGAGCGGCGACGTCGACCTGAACTTCATCCGCTACGTGAAGCTCTGCGACATCGAGGCGGGCCTGGACACGGACACCAAGGGCCAGATCATCTGGGACTGTGGCTTCCCCAGCTTCGCCAACGCGGACATCGACGCGGTGTGCGCGGTGAACAACACGCTCAACCTGCTCGCCAGTCGTCCCCAGGTCGAGTTCGATCTCGATGACGCGACCGGGTTGTTGTCCCTGGTCATCTCCGACTTCAATGGGTTGTTTCAGGTAAAGAACAACCTCTCGGCGTCGATCAACGGCATCATCATTCCGTTCTCGTCCCTGCTGCCCTTCTTCATCATCACCCAGATTGACAGCCAGCAAGTGACGCTCCTCACCGGTCCGGTGCCCATGGACCTGCCCCGTACCCTGCTCAAGGTCTCTGCCGCTGACGGCACAGGGCTCGTGGGCGGCGATGGAGTCTTCCTGCCCTGAGTTCTTCGCCCGACGGTCGCTCGCTCGTTCGCCATCTCCTGCTGGCCTTCTCCCTGCTCTGCTCCGTGGGCTGCGGAGAAGAGCCGCCGGGACACGTCGCTCAAGACGACGGCGCCTCCGCCACGGCCACTCCACCTGCGGCCCCGTTGTCCGAAGGCCCTCGCAACCTGATCTTCGTGGTCATCGACACGTTGCGGCCGGACTACCTGGGCTCCTATGGCGGCTCGGTGGCCACGCCCTTCCTGGATGAGCTGGCGGCATCAGGGGTGCGCTTCGAGCGGAACTACTCCCACGCGCCCATGACCGGGCCCAGCCACGCCTCCATGTTCACGGCAGGGCTGCCGTCCGATCACGGCTGCCTGGTCAACTCCCAGTCGCTCGACCCAGAGAACCAGACCCTGGCCGAGATCATGTCAGAGGCTGGATACGCCACCGCAGGCTTTATCAGCCTGGGCGTCCTGCGCAGCGCGTTTGGCTTCAATCAGGGCTTCGACGTTTACTCCGAGAGGTTCCAGGCAGGCTGGTGGCAATCGGCGGACGAGGTCAACCAGAGGCTGTTGAGCTGGCTCCCCAGGGTTTCAGCCACCCAGCCGACCTTTCTGTTCCTGCACTACTCAGACCCGCACACGCCCTACGCGCCGCCGAATGAGACCTATCCTCCGATCGAGCTGAGACAGGGCGACGACGTCGCGGCCACTCTGGCCACCAACTCGCGCCTGGCGAAGATCAGCATGACCTTGCAGCCCGGCGCGAACGACTTCAACCTGGCCGCCCCCGGCACAACCGACCGCACGTCTCTCGGTTGGGGCCGCATCCAGGTGCACAACAGCGAGGTCGCCATCGCCTTCGACAACGGCGACGGGCAGGGCTTTCGTCCGCGGCCTGCGGGAGTCCCCGGCATCCCCGGCCTACCCAAGACCCTGCGCCTGACCAATCTCACACAAGAGCCACTCACAGTCGAAGCCTCGGTGGCCGTGCGCATGAATCTCCGGCCGGACGAATGGCCGGTCTGGTACGCCAAAGAGGTCGCCTACGTGGACAGCCAGCTCGCCCTGGCCGCCGACGCGTTGCGAGATGCTGGCCTGTGGGATGACTCGGTGATCGTGTTCACCTCGGACCACGGCGAGGGCCTGGGCCAGCACGACCACATGCAGCATGTCGAGCAGCTCTACGACGCGTTGCTACGGGTGCCCCTGGTCATTGTGGCCCCGGGACGCCTCGACGCCGGACAGGTGATCGAGACGCCCGTGAGGCACCTGGACATCGTCCCCACCGTGCTCGACCTGCTCGACATCCCCTCGTCGGTGAATCGCAGAGGCACCAGCCTGCTGCCCCTCATCGATGGCAGCGCCTCACCGCGGCGGCCCCCCGTGGTCTCCGAGACCCACCGGCCCGAAGCCCGCTTCGACCAGCGCTCTGTGGTCTACGAGGGCTACAAGTACATCGTCAACGACATGACCGGCGCCGAGCTGCTCTATGACCTGAACGCCGACCCCGGCGAGCTCATCGACCTGGCCGGCAGCGAGCCCGAGCTGCTACAGAATCTGCGAGCAGCCCTCGACGCCGAGTTCCTCCGTTCGTACGGCCCGGGCATCACCCAGGTCGGCTGGGACGACCTCTCCGACGAAGACAGAGCCCAGCTCGAAGCCCTGGGCTACACCCGCTGAGGGGGCGCCTACGTGCCATGTCTTGCCTCGACGCTAGCAGCCTGGACAAGATCAGGAGCTGCTGGCGAAGCGCCGCCAGGTCTACGAAGCCGCACGCCAACGCCACCCCGAGCGCTGGTCGAGGGACACCAGGAACTGGGCCCCCATCGAGACCGTCGTGCTCAACCCGGAGAAGCTGAGCACCAACATGGCGAAGACCGGATGAACTACTGCGAGGCGACAACTCTCTTGACACTCACCGACACGGGGCCGAGTTTGAAGACAGGGCGAGCTTCGAAGGGCTCCGGTTACTTCGCTTGCAGCGTGACTGGAAAATGTTTGATATCCCGGGTCCAACGATTGACGGGGAGGCCATCTTCCAATCGCTGCACGAGCGTCACGCTGTGAGGCGCGCCGTTCAAAGTCACAAAGCGGAAGGTGCCGCTCCTGTCGCTCTCAACCCTGGCCCAGAGAGATCCACTGGAACTCATGACGTCGAGTTGTGCGGGCATGCCATCAGAAGTGACGAGTTGCCCAGTAATGGGTAGTACCTCGGTCTCAATGCGCACCGTTCCGAGATCGACATCCCCTGCGCCAAGGTCGACAGGCTCCTTCCAGAGCGTTTGAAAGCCCAGCCGTACGGTCAACTGTAAGCCACTCACGCTTGGGCCCCCGACCTCGAAGTCTCCATTCGCGGACACCTGGCTGCTCGAGACCAACTTGCTCGGGTTGCCATAACTAATTGAGTCGTCAATCCCGCCGGGAACCAGGCTCGCCACGTCGGGCAGAGTGAGTTCCAAAAGGGCTCCGCTAATCGGCCGCTCCCACCTGTCGACGAAGCTGCCGGTGACTCGCCCGGAACCGCTCAGCGAGAGAGTGCCCAAGTCGATGCTGCCCTTTGTGCTGGCTGCGGAGCGGACAGCAATACCATCTCCAGGCGCATCGCAAATTACAAGATGCGCTACATCTAGCCGCAAGCCTGGCAGGTCAAAAGCCCCCTCCGAGTCTGTAATGCTCTCAGACTCGTCACTCAGCAAGATTCGGGACGACGAGTCGGCGACACCGAAGGCTCGGGCGCGGCCACTGCTGACAGGCTTCCCTTCGGAGTTGACTAGGATCCCCCGAATGCTCATCGCGGGCGTGAGTTCGACTTCGAGATAGGCTGCCGTACCTTCATGCCACTTGAATTCATCAGACATCCCGACCACGCACCAACGGGCGTCGTCCTCCACGATGAGCGTGACGCCTTCTTGGCCGTAGCCCCCAGCGTCGAAGGAAAGGACGGCGAGAGGACTGACCGGCCAGTCATGAAAATCGAATCGACCCAGTTGGTCGCTGGTGACAGCTGTTCCACCGATGGCGTTGGATATGATGCTGCTAACACGCGCCCCGGCGATCGGCTGGCCGTCGGGGTCTCTCACAACACCTGAGACACTGGCGAGTCTCTCGACTTCGATGCGAATTCGCTCTAACTCAACGCCCCCGTTGTGTTGAAGTGTACTCTGACCGAACTCGTGTGCATCCGTCCAGACCGCCACGGCCAACGTGCCGAGCAAGGATGTCACTCTACAGAGCCCGGCGTTGTCCGTCCGTCCTGCCTCTTCGCTGAGAACCTTACGGGTGAGGGAGTCCCGCGACGTAACTTTCACATAGGCGCCGACGACTGGGTTCCCCCCCGCTTGATAGACAGCCTCGACAAGCAAGGGAGCCTCCGGAAGAACAGGCTGTACGGGTTCGGGTTGGGTGACTGAATGCTCGACATCGGTGCTGCGATCACCGACTGGCGTCAGGGGAAGTGGTTCTGGAGTCGCCAGCTCTCCGAAGACTATCCTGCCATGAGGATCGGCAGCGGGTCCCGCCCAATGGCCGTCAGCGGCTAGATCCGCAGCTCCCGAACTCGTTGGTTCGTCTCGGGTAAGAAGCACCGCTGCAAAGACCGCAGCAAGGAACAACACTCCCAAGAGGATGGTTAGGCGTACCATGGGTATCCAGGCGGAAAGGGGACATGGTGAGCTAGAGCCCGGCCCGCACGTTTCCAGCGCGCGGACCGGGCTGCGAAGGAAGGAAGAGGGGGGCCAGTGGACTACGGAATGTAGACCAAAGTACCGCCCGTCGTCTCGACACTTTCATCAGCGGTGGGCCGGTAATACTGGCCCTCTCCGATCGTAACTGTCCGTGCCACCCCATTAGGGCCAGTTACCGTCATAGTACATTCATTTGCAACTCCCTCCCCAACTGTGCACTGGAACGCATCTGCGAAGGCAGGGGCACTCAGAAACAGAGTGCCCAGCAGCGTAAGCGCAATCAATGTTACTTTCATCAGTCTTCTCCGAATCGGTGGTAATGAGGCATGCTTCCTATTTGGAGTCGTCAATCCAAAACTTCCTCAGCTCTCGGACTCCTCTGTGGAGCAGAGCGGCAAAGGGGCTCCAGATGAACACGGTATCTCCAGTTCGTTTCGTAAGCGTCCGGTGCGCCAGCTTCGCTGGCGCCCCGGACGCTTACAGTAGTGCCACCAGCCCCGGAACCTGAGCACAGGCCGGAACAACGGCACTAAAGCCGCACCTCCGGCCTGTTCTGGATTGTGCCGTGGGGGCGCCGTTGGGACTTCGCGGCAAGGTAGAGCGCGCGGTCAGTGCGCTCCGCCCTACCGCGGGCCATGAATGCAACGCACCGCAAGGGGCCCGAACGCCCACAGGCCAAGGCCCTCGCCAGCGGTCGGTTGGGGTGGCTGCCAATCCTCTGCCGCGTTCCACTGCCGGGAGGCCCTGGCAGCGTTCCAGCCCCGTGAGCCCGCCCACTGCAGCACGTGGTGGATGTGGCCGTTGTCCCACATCAGCTTGCCCTTCGACCCGGGCAGGTAGTGATTGACCAGGCTGACCCGGCGGTAGTCCCCGTCCTCTTGAAGCTGCTTGAGCAGTGGTTTGAGGTCTGCCTGTCGCGCGGCCGTCACTGCCACCTTCTCGATGCCCACATCGCGCATGGTCAACAGAAAGGGGATCGCGTAGCCCCGCATGTCCGTGCTGAAGACCACCAGGTGCGTCGCAGAATCATCCTGGCTGATCACTGCGGCCGCCGCCTCGATCTCGTTCTCCATGGCCCCGCGCCCCCACGTCCCCAGCACCGACGCCGAGCCCAGCAGGAGCACCCAGGCAGAGAGCCCGGCGATTCTCAGGGGGCGCACCGTCACACAGCTCCAGGCCCGCACGACCGCGAGGATCCACAGCATCATGAAGCCGAAGCAGAGCTTGGTGATGAAAACGGTGTGACTGTGCAGCACGAGATCGGTCGCGGCGAGCATCAGTGGCATCAGCGGCGCGGAGAGCCAGAACAGCCGCGCCCGACCGTCTGTCTCTCGCCACCGCGCACCCGCGAACGACCAGATCAGGAGCGGCAAGGACAGCAGAGCCAGCACTGCGGCAGCCCAGACCATGACCTCCCCGCCCGTCGTCTCGATGGAATCCGCCAGGGCAAAGTCGGTCAGGGTCGCCAGGGCCTTCGAGGCGAGGTTGCGCGGAGCGACCATGCCTTCGAAGTAGTTCATCCCCCGAGTGGACGCCCGAACGTGCCGCCACAGGTACGGCACCCAGGGCAGGAACCCCACGGCCAGCACAAGCACACAGCGGCCCAGGGAGAGCAGGGCCGCACGACGCCGGCCTGCGCCGAGCCGCCAGGACCAGAGCCCCAGCAGGCCAACCTGCCAGGCCAGCACGAACACATAGTGGTAGACGGTGTAGAGGCCCAGCAGGGAGCAGCCTGCGAACAGCAACCACCAGCGACTCCGCCGCTTCTCGGACATCAGCTCCAACACTGCCAGGGTCGACCAGACGCTGAAGACCAGGGGCAACTGATAGGGGCGTGCCAGGTTGGTGATGCTGATCACCCAGGGTGAGAGCGCGAAGAGTGCGGCAGCCCACAACCCCGCTGCCTCACCAAGAACCACTCGTCGAGCGATCGCTGCCAGGCCGAGGACCGCCAGCGCGGTCAGGAACACAGCGGGCAGGCGCCAGACCAGCTGCCCGCTGCCTACAAGCCGCCCCCAGAGATGGGCGGCCAGATAGTAGAGGGGCGGATTCAACGTGCGGAAGTCCACGGACAATGCGTCCACCGTGTCCCGCGCCGTGTAGCCGGACTGCCCCTCGAGGCGCAGCGTCAGCTCAGACATGGGCACGGGCGGGCTGGGCCAATCCTCGATGTACTCACCTACTGCCATCTCGTGGAAAGCGATATCGAAGGTCGTGCCCTCGTCGTGGCGGTGCTCCCAGTTCGCCGCCCGCGCCAATGAGAGGACAAGCGACGCCAGGACGCATGCCCAGAGCAGGCCAGACCTCGTCGACGGTTTCATCCCAGACTCCAAGGACAGCTCCTGCGGGGCACGCTTGGGCAGATCATACGCTGGAGGGGTACACTCCCACGATCCGGGTCCGGGGCACCCTTCGCCTTGGCCTACCACCGCACCTCTGGCCTACCAACGAACATCGGAGCGCTCGTGTCCACCTCAGCCGCCGACCTCGGCCCCATCATGGGCGACCTTGAGCTGGAGCACATCCCTGTGCTGGAGCGGCCCGACACCCTGGGCGCCCCGGTTGGCGAGATCGCCGCAGCGGCCCCGGATGGCCAGGTCTTGCTGCAGTTCCCCGGGGCAGCCACCGACCTCGACCTGGCCGCCCTCCGCGACCGCCTCTGGCCAGCCTGGCACGTCTCGGCCGTCTATCGCGTCGATAGCCAGGGCCAGATCTCCCGCCAGGCCGTTTCCGGCGCCACACCCATCCCCGGCCAGCTCCCCGGCGGTGCCGCCGTGTTCCTCTACGTGCGCGACCGCGAACGGGCCCTGGGGCGGGACAGCACCCGAGCCAAGTTCGACCTCAACGCCGAGGGCTGGAACGGCCAGCCAGGCACCCCGTCCTACGCCCACTACCGCTGGATGCGGCGGCTGCTCGCCGACGTCGCCGGTCCCGTGAAGGGCCTGCGCACCCTCGATGCTGGTTGCGGCGCGGGCTGGGTGGGCATCGAGGCGGCCCTGGCCGGTGCCATGGCGTCGGCCTTTGACCCCAGCCCGGCGATGGTCGAGATCGCCTCCAAGAACGCCGTCGAGTGCGGCGTCGACCTGGACGCCCGGGTGGGCTTCGTCGAGGAGGTGCCCTTCGAGCACTCCTTCGAGCTGGTGCTCAACTCGGGGGTGATCAGCTTCGCCCCGGACGCCGACGTCTATCTGGGCACCCTCGACCAGCTGGTCGAGCCCGGCGGCTTGCTGGTCATCGGCGACCTCAACCCCTGCTCTGGTGGTTTCGCCCGGCGACGCAAGCGGCCCATCCTGCCCGCCCGCGAGCTCAACGGTCTGCGCCGAGACGTGGTCGAGCAGCACCTGATCGATCGGGGCTACACCATCGATGGCCGCTGGTACTACCAGCTGACCTTCCCGATCCCCGAGCTCATGGCCCTCTCGGCTCAGCGGCTCTCGGGCTTCGGCACGCCCCTGGCCCTGGCCTTCAACAAGCTCGCCACGGCGACTGACCACGCCCTGGGCTCACCCTTCAAGGGCCGCTTCGACAGCTGGATCCTGCGCGCCCGCAAGCCTGGCTAGTCCGACCTATTCACGGACTCCTGCTGCGAACGCGTTTGCGCCTTCGTGGACTGCGTTGGAGTCCACGATGCCATCCTCAACGGGGTGGCACCCCGCCTCCGGTGCCATCGCGCCCTCCGCCTTGCCACGAAGGCGCAACCACGCTCTCGCGACGAACTCCGCGAATAGGTCGGACTAGCAGACTGTGCGTAGAGTGCCCCGCGCCCCAGGTCAGCAGCCTCGCAACACTCAATGTGGCCCGCCGACCCAGGCCAGCCCACACACTCAAACCAGCCCGGCGACCCAGCCCGCTCCATCGATCTCTGGCCTGCCAGAGACAACCACAGCGAAGGCCCCAGCCCCCCGTCTCTCCACCGGCGAGGGCTGCCCTGTTTCTCGCCAAGGGGGGTCTGGAGCGAGTTCACGAGGCGAAGCCGAGTTGTCTGGGCGCCACGGCCCCCTTGGCGAGAAACAGGGCAGCCCGGAAGACGTCAGAGACGGAGCTCTGGAGCACAGAGCCTCACTCCAGGCTGTCCTGCCCCAGCAGCTCCATGTCGTGCTCCCGCAGCACCCGCGCTGCGGCTACGGGGTCCTCGACGTGCAGGGCCAGGATCGGCTCCCCCGTCCCCCGGGCCAGCAACGAGTAGACGTAATGCACGTTGAGCTCGGCCATGAGCAGGGCCGAGAGCACCCGCCGCACCCCATCTCGCTTGGGCAGGGCCACGGCCAGCAGGTCGGTCTCCAGGACCGAGTAGCCCTGGTCTTTCAGCAGCTCGGTGGCCAGGCTGGGGCGATCGACGATCAGGCGCACCACCGAGTGATCGGCGGCCTCCAGGATCGAAATGGCCCGAATGGTCAGTCCCAGGGTCTCCAGGGCCCGATTGACGCCCAGCAGGGCGCCCACTCGGTTGGGCAGAAACACGGACAGCTGCTTGATGTCGGGGGTGTCAGTCATTGCCTGGCCGGTGTCGCACTGGGAGGTGTTTGGAGAGGCGCCCAGCTCGTGCCAGGACGGCGTCTATCTGAGCCAGGTCGGGACGGCACCTGGCTCCTGGCGGACTGGCCAGTGCTCCTCTTCT
Source organism: uncultured Phycisphaerales bacterium (assembly GCA_964537035.1). Taxonomy (GTDB): domain Bacteria; phylum Planctomycetota; class B15-G4; order B15-G4; family B15-G4; genus CAZIAK01. Next base: position 58,463 of record CAZIAK010000008.1, read on the forward strand.
CGGTGATGAGCCCCCCTGGCTGAAGCCGGGGGGCGGCCGAGGCGGACAATTGCTAGGATCCGCGGCTCGACTGCGGGCGCAGAATCGCTCCCGACGACCAGCTACCCACCCCGTTCCTCCGGTCTTCTCCCGATGTCCTCCCAGAAACAGATCGTCGTTCTCGGCGCCGGCAAAGTCGGCCAACTCGTCACCTGGTTCCTCGCTGATTGCGGCGACTACCACGTCACAGCCGTTGATCGTTCCGAAGAAAACGCCCGCCGGGCCACCACCGATTCCAGCGGCAACGTTCTGGCCAACGCCAGCTTCGCCGTGGCCGAGCTCGACGACCAGGCCCAGATCGAAGCCCTGCTGACCGACGCCGACTACGTCATGAGCTGCGCGCCGTTCCATTGCAACGTGGGCATCGCCAAGGCGGCCGTGGCCACCGGCACGCACTACCTCGACCTCACCGAAGACGTGGCCACCACCAAGGTGGTCCACGAGCTGTCCAAGGGCAACGACCTGGCTTTCATCCCCCAGTGCGGGCTGGCGCCGGGCTTCATCTCGATCGCCGCCGCCGATCTGGCCAAGCGCTTCGACAGCCTGGATGCGCTCAAGCTGCGGGTGGGCGCGCTGCCCCTGCACCCCCACAACCGACTCAACTACAACGTGACCTGGTCCACCGAGGGGCTGATCAACGAGTACCGGCACCCTTGCGAAGCCGTCATCGGCGGCCACCTGGTCACCACGCCCCCTCTCGAAGACCTCGAGACGATCACCCTCGACGGGCTCGAGTACGAGGCGTTCAACACGTCGGGTGGGCTGGGCAGCCTGGCCGAGACCCTTGAGGGCAAGGTCAAGCGCCTCGACTACAAGTCGATCCGCTACCCGGGCCATCGCGAGATCCTGAAGGTCTTGATGGATGACCTGCGTCTGGGCGAAGACCCCGATCTGATGGTCAAGATCTTCGAGAAGGCCCTGCCCTACACCACCGAAGACGTGGTGCTCATCGTGGTCACGGCCTCCGGGATGCAAGACGGGCGTTTCTGCCAGGAGACCTACGTGAAGAAGGTCTACCACGCCGAGTTGGCCGATCGTCGCTGGGGAGCGATCCAGATCACCACCGCCGCGGGCCTGTGCGCCGTGCTCGATCTGCACGTCAACGGCAAGCTGCCCGCCAAGGGCTTCATCTGCCAAGAAGAGGTGGGTCTGCCCGACTTCCTGGCCAACCGCTTCGGCAAGTTCTACGCCTGAGTGAGAGCCCAGCAGCCCTTCAGGGACACATCCTGGAGGGCTGCTGGCCATGGGCCCGCCCGGCCCCGGCCCTGACTGTAGCGGCGACAGCTACAGTCAGCGTCCACAGAGGGCAGATTCTGCAATCCCCCTCCAGCCCGTGCCGTCATCGATCCGAAGATCTCTAGTGCTCGCCCAAGATCCGGCGGCATGGAGATCATCGATGCAAGGCATGAAAGTTCTCGTCGCTAGTGATGACACCGTCATCCTTCAGCTGTTCCGTGAGATGAGCGAGCAGCGGGAGCATGAACTCACTGTGGCTGGCACAGACGAGGACATCCTGGCTTGCCTGGAAGGTCCTGCGCCTGACCTGATCGTTCTGGACCTGGACGGCCGACGCCGTGACGGCGTGCACATGCTCAAGCATCTGTCACAGCTGCGGTGCTCGTCCACCGTGGTGCTCATCGGCAGCTGCAAGCCGCGCACCCTGGGGGCCGCCCGGCAGCTCGGTTCCAAGCGCGGCCTGATCATGGCTCCGCCGCTGTCCAAGCCCCTCGACAAGGCTCGCATCGTCTGCTCGGTGCTCGACATCCTGTCACCCAATCCCCTCGAGATTCGGCCCCGTGACATCGAGGCCGCCCTGGCTGGGGACCAGCTGCGACTGCACTATCAACCCCTGGTCAACCTGTCGGACTCGACGGTCTACGGCGCCGAGGCGCTGCTCCGCTGGGAGCATCCCGACCTGGGCTGGCTGCAGCCTGCGCATATCATTCCACTGGCTGAAGAGCACGGCCTGATCGTGCCCGTCACGCGCTGGGTGATCGGAGAGGCCCTTGAACAGTACAGCCGCTGGGCCAGCGCTGGCTGGCAGTTCAAGATGGCCATCAACATCTCGGCCCAGGTGCTACGCAACCCGGACTTCGCTGACGAGGTCTGTGCAGCCGCCGAGCGCACCGGCGTGCCCACGAAGAACATCATCCTCGAGGTCACCGAGAGCCAGACCCTGGCCGAGGCCGAAGAGATCGATGTGCTGGACACGCTGACGAACCTGAGCCTGAAGCACTTCGGCCTGGCCATCGACGACTTCGGCACGGGCTACTCGTCATTGGGCCGGCTCGTCTCCGCGCCCTTCACCGAGATCAAGATCGACAAGTCGTTCGTCATGGACGCAGCCGACGTCGACGCCGGCGTGCGCCGGGACGCGGACGTCATCGTGCACACGGTCACCGACCTGGGGCACAACCTGGGCATGACCGTCATCGCCGAAGGCGTCTCATCACGAGAAGCCTGGGATCTGGTCGATCGCCACGGGTGTGACGTGGCCCAGGGCTACTTCATCGCCAGACCCCTGGCCCCCGACGCCTTCTCCCAGTGGCTCACACGCTGGGGCGCCCCCGGCACACCGACGGACCGGCCCGAGGTGATCGAGGCCAGCAAGACGAACGAGACACCTGCCCCGATCGAAGGCCCGTTCTCCCCCGACGATGAGCTCGAGACCCTGGCCGATCTGGACTGCACCGAGATCGACGTGGACACGCACCCCTCCGAGCACGCTCACGACTCGGATTGCACGGACGAGAGCTGCCAGGTCCCCAGCCATGGCGCAGATCATGGTGCGAGGGCCTCGGGTTTTAATCTGGCCAAGTCTGCGGCCAGCAAGCCGCTGCAGACGGGCAGCAGCCACGCCCAGTCCAACGGCAAGACCCCCGATGGTGAGCCTTCCCACGGTTCCTGATCGAGACCGGCCGCCTCGCCTGCAAGCACCGGTGGCCGCGCTGTAGAACACGGCGAGGATGGATCCTGCGCGGGGCCAGCCGCGCCCCGTGGAGCCCCTGCCCACCCGACGGGGTGTGCTGCGGGGCCCCTGCGCCCCCGCCTCCGCCCCTTTGGCGGTGTAGGCGCCTTGCGCGGCAGCTGAACCCTGCGCTGATTTCCTTTCAGCGCCGCGGGGTCCCAGGGCGTACACCGGGCAGACCATGAGTTCGCCCCCAACCAACGACATCGTGGGACCGCACCTGCTCGCCGCCGTGGCGCGGGGTGAGCCAGAGTCCCTCGACCGCTGGTACCGCAGCGAGCATCCGGTCGTGTATCGCCTCTGCTTCGGCTTTCTGGCCGACGGCACCGAGGCTGAGGACGCCGCTCAGGATGCCATGCTCAAACTCGCCGACAGACTCGCCAGTTACGACCCCGGCAGGCCTTATCCCGCCTGGCGCAACACCGTCGTGCTGAACCACTGCCGGGATGTACTGCGCCGGGGAGCGACCCGGCGCAACGCAGAACAAGCGGCACCGGTGCAACTGCCAACCAGGCTGCCGGCCCGGCCTGAGGACGAGGCCAACGCAGGAGAGATCCGCGAGTTGTTGCACCGTGCGCTGACACAGCTCAGTCCGCGAGAGCGAGAGGCCTTCGTGCTGCGCGATCTCGAAGGGCGCCCCACCCGAGAAGCCGCCGAGGTCCTGGGAGTGGGCGAGAGCACGGTGCGTTCGCTGCTCACCTTGGCCCGCCGCCGCCTGCGCCAGCTGCTCGGTGATCGCCTCGCCTTGGGAGGCTCCGCCAGATGACCCGTCCCGACGCCCCCACGCTCCATGACGGCACGTCAGGCGACGGCGACCCGCTGGCCGAGCTGCTTGCCGCCTGGCAGGAGCAACCCATCCCCGAGGCCACCCCTGATCTCGACGACTGTGACGACGAGACGCGGGCGGTGGTCGACTGGATGGCAGCGGCCTGGGCAGCCCAACCCGTCCCAGCCGCTGCACCGCAACGCCCCACCCGCCGACTGCCGCGCTGGCCTCGCCGTGCTGACTGGCCCCTGCTGACGCGCCGCGCCGCCGCCGCCCTGTTACTCGCGGGGCTCACCCTGACCCTGCTCTCCGGTCCCCGGCCATCCTCGGGGCGCGCAGGCTCCGGCCTGACCGCAGCAACGCAATCCACGAGCACGGGAGCCGGCGCCCAGGACGCTACAGCCACCGCCCCCTCCGCTCTCATCGACGCTCGCCCCGAGCCTCAGCTCGTCGCCGTGACCAACGACCAGATCGTCTTTCGCTCAGGCCCCGTGCGCCTGGTGCTGATCACCGACCACCTCGCGAGTGAGTGACCGCTCACCACGCCCTCTCTAGTCTGAAGGAGCCCGCCATGTTGCTTCCCAAGCCCCTGCTTGTCCCGTTCGTCGCCATCGCGCTCTGGATCGTCTCGGCCACACCATGCCACGGCCAGAGCACCCAGGAGTCAGGCCAGCGAGACCTGGGGGCAACGCCCTTGATGTCCGCGAGCGCCATGACCACAACCTTCTACTCGCCAGAGAACGTGAACCCGAGAGAGCTGGCCAAGTTGGCGCATGACATCCATGGGCGCAATATCAGCATCGAAGAGAAGGGCGGGCACTTCGCCACCCCGGTGCGCAACATCCAGACCCTCGGCGATGCCCTGCTGATCTACGAGGACGAGGCCGGCGCCCAACGCATCCTGGCCTGGTGTCGGCAGATCGATGCTGAGATGAAGGCTGACGAGGAGCCTGCCGAACAGGAGCTCACCGTCACCGAATGGCGACCCAAGCACATGAGCCTGATGACGGGCTACTCCTCGCTGGCCCCGTTCCATCGGAGTGTGCGAGAATTTCACGACGGCCAGTTCGTGTCCGAGAACCAGAACATCACCTTGCTCAAGGAGCAGGGCACCCTGGTCCTGCGCGACACCCCTCGGCAGATCGACAGCATGCTCGCCCTGCTCAACCGCGTCGATCTGCCTGAAGAGCAGTTGATGCTCACCGCCATGGTCATCACCGGGCAGCAAGACCCGGGGGTCGACCAAGGCGCCGTGCCCGCCGAGCTGAACCAGCACCTCGCCCAGATGGTGCCCTTCAGCTCGTTCCACACCGAGTCCATGGGCATGGTGCGCTCGTCGGCCCGCTCCCGTGACATCGAGATCGCCATGGACGAGGGCAACCGGCTCAAGATTCGCCCCGAGGTGTTCGACGCCGAGACCTCCACCCTCACCGCGGTGTGCGAGTTCGACTCGGTCAACGGCCTGTCCTTCGAGACCCGCACAACCATTCGCGCCGGCGAGTACACCGTGCTCGGCGCCAGCGGCAACCAGCCCCTTTTCTGCGTTCTGCGCATCGAACGCCTCCACTGAGCCACACCGAGTGACGGCCAACGGCTGGTCTCTGCCCTTTTCAGGACGGAGGCCAGCCGTTGTCGCTTGACAAGCACCGGGGCTCATCAGGCATCGTAGAGAGAATGGCCCGTCTCGCCCTCACCGACCGCTTGCTGCGCACCGCCCTGGTCGTGCTGTGCCTGTTCGCGACCGGGCCGTTTCACGAGCTGCTCCACGGCGAGATCATGGCCAACAGCGGTCAGCTCGAGTGGCATCGGGGCGATTGCGATCACCTGCCTGCGGCCAGCGAACATGGTGACTGTGCCTTTCTGGCTGCGGCCCAATTGCCCAGCTGGCTCGACCGACCGGCCCCCGTGGGTCTCTCGCCGCTCTCGTCGGTGCGACTGCTCTCCGTGTGGGACACGGCTGGCCATCCCTCGCCCCTCAACACCCACCGCATCGGCGCCCGCGCTCCCCCGCGCACAGCCTGACGTCACCCTGTGGGCGATGCCTCACCGCCTCGCCCCCAGCCATACCGTGCCGCCACGCTACCGCTCCGGATGTACCCCCCATGTCAGTCCACCGAACCGTGACGAGATCCGTCTCTCGCCGCCCCCGTTCTGTTGATCGTTTTTCTCCTCGCCGCCGCGCCCTTCTGCCTGCGCCGTGGCTCCGCTCGGCCAGCCTCACGGCTCTGCTCTGCCTGACCGCACCCTCGCTCAGTGCCCAGGAGGCCGACGTCGATGATCTTCGCGAGCAGCTCGAAGCTGCGCTCGCCACCATCGCCGAGCTGCAGCAACGGGTCACTCGCCTCGAAGGCCAGCAAGACGACGTCGACATCGCCGACGATCTCGAAGCCCAGCTGCAAGCCTTGCTCATCGACGAACCGAGCGAGCCCGTGCCCCCACGGCGAACCTTCTCGCCCAGCGCCACCAACCCCGCCATCGGCGTGTTCGTCGAGGCCCTCGCCGAGGGTGGCGACGCCGACGAGATCTTCGGCACGGGCGGCGATCGCTTCTCCCTGCGCGAGGTCGAGGTCAACTTCGCCCTGCCCATCTCCCCCTTCGCCGACGCGACGTTCGTCACTGCCTTTGAAGACCTGGGCTCGGGCGAGTTCGAGAGCAAAGTCGAAGAGGTCTACACCGACGTCTCCATCGGCGCCCTCACCGGCAGCGACTCGACCGCGGGC
>CAZIAK010000008.1:65055-66856 GCA_964537035.1 uncultured Phycisphaerales bacterium
GGTCTACACCGACGTCTCCATCGGCGCCCTCACCGGCAGCGACTCGACCGCGGGCGTGCGCGTGGGGCGCTTCCGGCTGCCCTTCGGCATCGACAACAGGCTGCACACCCACGACCTGCCCCAATCCGACCGCCCCCTGGCGATCACCCAACAGCTGGGCGCCGAGGGACTCATCGGCGACGGCCTGCTGCTCACCCTGCCCCTGGGCAGCAGCGAAAGCGCCGCAGGCCGGGTCTCGGCCACCACCGCCGAGGTCGCACTGGTGAATGGTGATCTGTTCACCGGAGAGGAGGCCCTGCTCGGTGGGCTGGCCGACAGCGCCGGGCTCACCCTCGACAGTGACGCACCCGTCCTCGTGGCTCGGGGCAGCCACTTCATCGAACTCGACCAGACCAGTGACATCGAGCTCGGAGCCAGCTGGATCACCGGGGTGGGCAGCCGGGCCGTGGTCACCGACGTGATGACCGAGATCGACCCGGAGGCCCTCTCCGTCGACCTCACCTGGCGCAGCCGCGACGACGAATCGGGCCAGGACAGCTGGCTGCTCTCCGCCCAGGGAGTGCGCACGGCGGTCGACTTCAATCAGGCGGCGACGCCAGGTTTTCCCACGGGGAACCAACGGAGCGACGGCTACTGGTTCACGGCCCAACGGCAGACCGGGGTGAACACGTATTGGGGACTCCGTGTCGGCAGCGCCGAAGTGCTGGGCGCCGACGACGACATCTCCGCCATCTCGCCCTACGTGAGCTGGTACGCCGACGAGTTCTTCCGCGTGCGCCTGCAGGGCCAACGCCTGCGGGGTCGCCTCGGAGGTCTACGCCGCACGGCCCACCGAGCCATGCTGCAGCTCTCCTGGAACTTCGGTGCCCACAAGCCCCACCCCTACTGGACCAACCGATGACACCTCGCACAGCTGACAAGACAGTGAGCGTCCCCGGCCTCACGTTGCGGGTACCGCACGACCAGGCGCGGCCGCGGCTCCTGCGCTCCAGCGTCATCACCCTGGCCTGCATGCTCGTGGCCATGACGGCCTCCGCGTTGCCGCTCGCGCCGAGCGAGGCCGGCGCGGCCCCGCCGCTCAAGGTCATCGCCACCGTCCCCACCTACGGTGAGCTGGCTCGGGAGATCGGCGGCGATCTGGTGGACGTCGTGGTGCTCTGCCGTCCCGGGCAAGACGTCCACTCGGTCTCCGCCACCCCGTCGATGATGGCCCGTTGCCGGGGCGCCGACCTGCTGCTGCACACGGGGCTGGACGCCGAGCTGTGGCTGCCCAACATGCTCCGCGGCTCGAGCAACAACGCGCTCCTGCCCGGCAATCCGGCTTCGATCGACCTGTCCAGCAAGGTGACCCTGAAACAAGTGCCCAGGAAGCTGAGCCGCGCGCAGGGCGACGTGCATGCGTTCGGCAACACCCATGTCTGGACCGATCCCCTGGCCGTGCGCGCCATGGCGGCCACCGTTCGCGACGCGCTCATCGCCGCCCTGCCCGACCACGCAGCAGAGATCACCGAGCGACACGGCGCGTTCCACCTGCGACTGACAAAGGCCCTGGTAGGCTGGCTCACGGAGGCGAAGGCCTTGCGTGGCCGACCGATCGTCGTCTACCACCCCTCCTGGGTCTATCTGCTCGATCGCCTGGGACTGAAGCAGATCGGCACCATCGAGCCCAAGCCCCGGGTCGCCCCCACCGCTCACCACCTCGACGAGCTGCTGGCCACCATGCAGCACGAGCGAGTGGCCGTGGTGATTCGTGAGCCGTACCAGTTTCCCGATGCGGCAGACTTCCTCGCCGAACGCAGCG
>CAZIAK010000008.1:66956-104778 GCA_964537035.1 uncultured Phycisphaerales bacterium
ATTCGTGAGCCGTACCAGTTTCCCGATGCGGCAGACTTCCTCGCCGAACGCAGCGAAGCCCAGGTGCTCGTGCTGTCCACTCACCCGGGCTATCCCGAGGGAGTCGACGGCATCGTCGAGCACTTTGCCTACAACATCGGCGCCCTGATCGCAGCCTACGCGCCACGGGCACAGTCGGCTGGCGAACCCGCGGCCAACGGCCAGGCCAACGATCAGGCCAACGGCCAGGCCAACAACGGCCGCAGCGATGAGCACGACAGCGGGAACGACAACGGGTGAGCCGCGAGTCAAGCCAGCCAGCAGCGCACCACACACCCCCGAGCGCGGACAGCTCGGGTGTCTTGGTGCGCGCCGAGAACATCTCCTACCGCTACCGCAGGGAAGACGTGCTGCGCGACGTGAGTCTCTCGGTCCCCCGAGGTTCGGTCACGGCGCTGGTGGGCAGCAACGGCTCGGGCAAGACGACCTTTCTGCGCCTGGCCGTGGGCCTGTTGCGCCCCCGCAGCGGTCGCATCGTGCACCCCGCCGGGCTGCGACCCAAGGTGGGCTGGGTGCCCCAGGTCGACGACAGCGAGGTGCTCTATCCGGTCACCGCCCTGCAGGTCGTGCTCATGGGACTCACCCCGGGCCTGGGCTGGTTCGGGCGACGGGGCGCTGCGGGGAAGGAGCGCTCCTTGCGATCCCTGGCCCGCTTCGACGTGGCAGACCTGGCCTCCAAGCGCTTCCGCGACCTCTCCGGCGGACAACGGCAGCGCATCCTCTTGGCCCGGGCCCTCGTCGACGAGCCCGAGCTGCTGGTGCTCGACGAGCCCGTGCGCGGCCTCGACTTCACCAGCGCTGTGGGACTGGTGAAGACCATCACCGATCTGGCCAGCGAGCGCCAGCTGGCCGTGCTGGTCGCCACCCACAGCCTCGATCTGGTGGCCAACCACGCGGCCCAGGTGGCCCTGTTCAAGGAGGGTCGAGTGCAGGCTGGCCCGGTCGACGAGATCTTCAACGACGCCCTGCTCAGCGAGTACCACGACGCCGCCGTTCACGTGGGCAGGGTGGCCGGACATCGGGTGGTGGTGCCCGGGACCACACTGGGAGACGCGCCGTGAGCAACTGGCTCGACGGCACCGCGCTGCAGGCCATCCCCGGGGCCGTCGAAGCGGGGCTCATCGCGGGAGTGCTCCTGCCCTGGCTGGGCATGTGGGTCGTCTTGCTGCGGGTGGTCTTTCTCGGCGTGACCCTGGCCCAGGTGGCCGCGGCGGGCGTGGCGCTCGGCCTCGTTCTCGACAGCCCGCCCCTGCCCATGGGGCTGGCCTTGACCCTGTTGGTCGTGGCCGGGGTGGTCCGCGCCGACGGCAAGCAGTCGTCGCTCGCCGCGGATGGCAAGCTGGGCGCCCTCTTCTGCGTGGCCTCCGCCCTGGCCCTGCTCTTCGTCTCCCAGTCGCCCGCCGATCTCGACGAAGTGCAGCACGTTCTCCATGGCAACCTGATCTATGCGGGCCGCGACGCCGTGCAGATCACCGCCATCACGCTGATCGCGGCGGTGGCCCTGCTGGGCGTCTTCTTCAAGCAGCTGCTGCTGGTAGGCTTCGACCGGGAGACCGCCCAGGCCCTGGGGCTGGCCACCCAGGGCTGGCTCTTGCTGCTCTTCGCCGTGCTGGCCACGGTGCTCACCGTCTCGATGCGCACCACCGGGTCGCTGCTGACCTTCGCCATGTTGCTGCTGCCTTCCCTGGCATCCCTGTCGTTGCGCCGCGGGCTCGTGGCCAGCTTCGGTCTGGCCAGCGCCCTGGGCGGCGTGGGCACCCTGGCCGGGCTGGCCTTGGCGGTGCACGCCGACCTCCATCTCGAATCATCGATCACCGTCTGCCTGGCCGCGCTGCTGCCCCTCTGCGCTGCCTGGCGGCGTCACTGGCTGCTCGGCGCGGTGGCCGCAGCCCTGTGCTTCGCGGGCGGCTGGTCTTTGGGTGCAGAGCCCGTCGAAGCCGAACCCGGGCATGCCCATCACCACGAGTCAGACGTCGTGACCGAACTGAGCCAGCCCTGGCACGTCGACGTCGAGCTGTCCGCCGCCCAGGGCGCTGCCGACGACACGATCCAGGTCACCTGGCTGCTGACCATGAGCCGGCAGCCCGACGACAGCACCGTCCCCGACGAGCTGTGGCTCATGCTCACCGGCGATGGCGTGTTTCACGAACACCGGCTCACAGACGAGCTGTCCCATCTGCCCCAGGGGACCACCACCTTGACCGGCACCTGCCTTGTGCCCAGCCTCGGCCCCACCCATCGCCTGGAGGGGCAGCTGTGGACTGGCTCGATGGAGAGCCTGGACGGCGCCCCCGTAGACCCAGAACAAGGCGCCGTGCTCGGAGTCGACGTGGAGCCGTGACCCTGGCGGGACCGGGGCGCTCGCGCTGTCAGTCCAGGCTCACGGTGAGCAGGGTGCGGTCGTCGTCTGCGGGTCGACCGCCGCTATGGGCATCGACCGCGGCCATGATCGCGTCGAGCAGCTCGTGGCCGCTGAGGGGCTCGCCGGCCACGATGTCCCGCAGGCGCTGCAGGCCGAACAGCTCGCCCGCGCCCTCAGCCCTGGCTTCGGTCAGGCCGTCGGTGAAGAGCAGCAGGCCGCTGCCCGGTTCGATGTGGGCCCGGTGCTGCTCCCAGTCCATGTCGGGAAGGGCCGGCGAGATCACCGTGCCCGAGAGGCCCAGCTCGCTCACGTTGCGCTCGTCATCCCAGAGATAGGCCTTGGGGTGCCCGGCGTTGACCCACTCGAGGATGCGATCGTCCCGGGCGATGCGGGCGCAGAAGAGCGAGACGAAGCGGTCCTCGTCGAAGGGCCTGATGGCGTTGCGGATGCGCCGGGCCACTTCTAGCGGTTCGAAGCCATCCTCCCGCGTCGCCCGAAAAGCCGCCTTGACGATGCCCACCATCATGGCCGCCGACACACCGTGCCCCGACACGTCGGCGAGCATGACCGTGACCCGCCCGCGACCGGCGTCGACATAGTCGAGGAAGTCGCCGCTCATGTCCTCGCAGGGCTGCATGCGGGTGGCGATGGTCAGCCGCTGCAGGCGCCCGCTCTCAGGAGGCTGCAGTCCCACCTGAAAGGCTCGGGCTGCGGCCATCTCGGTCTGGAGCCGGTGCAAGTGGGCGGCGTTCTCTGCGGCCAGGCGACGCACGTCGAGGCAGCGCTCGACCAGGGTCAGCAGCACGTCCCGATCGAAGGGCTTGCGAATGAAGTAGAAGGCCTTCTCGCGGATCGAACGAATCAGCTGGGCGTCGAGCTCGTGCACCACGCCGGTCATGAAGATCACGTCGATGCCCGGGACCAGCGCGCGAAGCCGCGACGACAGCTCGAAGCCGTCCATCTCGCCCATGCGGATGTCGAGCACGGCCAGGGCCGGGCCGAACGCCGCCGCCTGTTCGAGGGCCTCTTCGGCGCTGCGCAAGGCCAGCACTTCGTAGTGCGTGGCCAAGACCCGCTGGGCGCTGTGCAGCAACGCCCCGTCGTCGTCCACGATCAGGATGTGCGCCCGACTCATGCGTGGATCTCTCGGCTGCAGGGCAGGTGCAGCGTCACCGTGGTGCCCTTGTCGCGCACACTCTCGATGGACATCTGCCCACCCATGCCCCAGACGATGGAGCGGCAGATGGGCAGCCCCAGCCCGTTGCCCTGACGCTTGGTGGTGTAGAAGGGCTCGGACACCCGCTCGAGGTCAGTTTCAGCGATGCCCCGGCCCGTGTCGCACACCGAGACCACCAGATCGTTGCCCTGGCGCCGGGCGGCGATGGTCAGCGTGCCTCCTGCGGGCATGGCGTCCCGGGCATTGCCCGACAGATTCAGCAGCAGCTGTTCGAGATCGCCGCGAGTGGCAGAGACAGTGCTCAGGCTGGGAGCCAGATCGAGCACGAGCTCGACCTGCTGCCGTCGCAACGACTCGTCGAGCACGGCCAGGGCGCTGGACAGGGCCTGCTTCAGGTCGCCCGTGCCCAGGCTGCGCGCCGAGCTTCTGGCGAACGAGAGCATGCCCCCGAAGATGCGTCGACAGACCTGCACCGAGGCCTCGACCTGCTGCAGATCGCCCAGCAGGGTGGCCTCGTCCGCCCGGTCGGCGGTGATGTCCGCCTGCATTTGCTGCACCATGGGCAGGATCGCGCCCAGGGCGTTGTTCACGTCGTGGGACACGCCCCGGGCCAGGTCGGCCATGACGTGCTTGCGCTCCGCGGCCAGCATGCCCAACTCCAGGTTCTCGGCGCGCTGCAGGTTGCTCACCGCCACGGCGACGTGGGGCAAGAAGCGGCGGACCTGTTCGACCTCGTAGGCGCCGAGCGAGCCCTCGTGGCAGGCGGCGATCTCGAGCACGCCCAGCAGGCGATCGCGAGCCACCAGAGGCGCCACCAGCAGGGAGCGCGCTGGTTGCTCGGGCTCGTCGAGCGCCCCTACCCGGGCTGCGTTCATGCCCTCGGCCAGCAGGTGTCCCTGCCGCCCGGACCAGCAGGACCAGGCGCCGAGGTGTTCGCTGGCCTCGGTGCTGTCTGGTGCTGTCTCCCGCAGCGCCGCGCCGCTCGCACCCCCACCTCCAGGGGAAGAACCGCCGGAAGCCGAGGCAGGGCAAGGCCGGTCGAAGCCGTAGACCTCGCCGGTCTCCAGCAGGGTCAGCACCTCGTCGGTGAGCTGCAGGCTCGTGCCCACCCGCCGGCTCTTGCCCTTGCGCCAGGCGATCTGCTCCGCCGCCAGACGGAGCACGTTGCAGCCCCCATCAAAGGTCAGCACCGCCGCCGAATGATCGTAGCGGGTGAGCGAGCGCAGCCCGTGGAGCAGCTGGTAGGCCAGGTCTTTGGGCGAGAGCTGTTCGAGAATCTTGCGATCGATGCGCTCGCGCACCTCGGTCAACCGCTGCCCGTCGATGCGCTGCACCTGGCGGGACAAGACCGACGACACGCGGGAGAAGGCCCGGCGATCGGCGAGCGCGAAGGGCCGCCCCTCCCGCTGCAAGACCATGTGCCCCCAGAGCCGTCCCCGGCGGTCGATGCGCGCGACCATGGTGTCGTCACCGAGTTTGGGCCGACGGCGGTTGGCCAGGGTCGTGAACAGCCCGTCGGCAAAGCTCGCGCCCCGGGGGATCATGTAGCGGGGGTCGACGGCCTCGCCGCCAGGAGTCACCACGGCGATGCAGGCCCGCTCCGCCTCGAAGAGGTCGCTGACCCGGCGCAGGGCGGTCTTCAGAGCCTTGTCAGAGCGCCGCACCCCGAGCAGCTTGTCGACCAGTTCGGCCTGAAAGTGCAGCAGTCGGACGTCCCGCTCGGTAGACGACATGGTCAGGGCGCTCTCGCCTGCGGCTGAGACTCAATGGGGCACGAAAGGGTGCCGGGATGGTAGCAGACAAGCCTCCCATCCCGGCACCGTGCCACAGGCTGAACGCAGCGTGGCTGTCAGCTCAGAGGCTGGGCTCGTCAACTCCCACCGGCGTGGGCCACGACAGCTGGATGAACAGCTGGGTAGAGAACTCTCGGTCGGTGCCAGCGAAGCGGTTGAACGTCCAGGGCTGGGGAGCGCCGCTGCTGCCTCGGGTCTGCCAGGTGAGCTGGTAGGTGTGGATGCAGACGCGAACGCCATTCACGATGACGTAGATCACTCCCGCGGAAGCAGCCTCGTTCCCGCCAGCGAGAAACAACATATCAGCATTGCTGTTGTCATTGTTGAATGCATCCAGTTCAGCCTGGATCACTGCCCTGACTTCGTTCTCGGGCAGGTGCCCAGCCTTGGATACAGCCAACTCGACGTCTGTCCATCGTTCTTGCCACTCGGCGTTCACCTTGGCTTGAATGTCGGCGGTGATGCTCGACTTCAGCTCCAGCCGGTCCCCGAAGGCCCAGCTCTCCCCCAGGTACGTTGCGTCTGCGAGGACACCAAAGCCGACGGCCAGGTTCCCGTGCACTGCTGTAGCAGCCTGTGGTGCCGCAGCGTCGTCCAGCAGCTCGGAGGACTCGGCGCGAAGTGACGCCTGAGCACAACCAGCGGAGAGCAGTGCACTCCCCAGAGCGAGACTTAACGCGAGGCCGGAAAACGTTACCGACCTGCTAGACTTTCCTGCTTCCTGCTTCCTGCTTCCTGCTTCTTAGCATTCTGCTGCTCCTTGAACTCGGTATCAGTACGCACTGGATCCACGGCACGAGCCGCAACTCCCAGTCACCCATCGTTGCGACGGGGCGATCCTGGTTCAAGGAACAAGTAGGCAGGGTCGCGCCTGTAGGCACCACCCGGCCTCTTCACTAGCGCATCACCAGGACAGCGCCGGGCCCGTCGCGCCAAAGCCAGTCAGGTCGGCGTTGGCCAGGAGAGTTCGATGAAGAGTTGGGTTGAGAACTCTCGATTGGTGCCTACAAAACGATTGAACGTCCAAGGTTGTGGGGCACCACTGCTGCCCTTGCTCTGCCATGTCAGCAGGTAGTTATGGATACAGACTCGCACGCCATTGATGTAGACGTAGTGCACGCCTGCGGAGGCGGCCTCATCGCCGCCGGAAAGAAACAACTGAACCGTTGTCTCTGAGTCGGCGTTGAAGATTGCCAGCTTGCCCAAGATGAAGCTGCGCACCAGGCTCTCAGCCAAGTGGCCATCGCCATCAACGGTCAGATCGAGATCGTCCCATGTGGATTGCCACGTCCTGCTGACACGCTGATTCACCTCATCGGTGATGGCTAACTTCAGCTCAAGCCGATCTGCCTCGCCCCACCCGGTGCTCAGGTAGGTCGAGCCCGGGCGGGCCTCAAACCCCACCGCCAGCTTGGCCTTGACTGTCTTTTCGGTCATCGGGTCATTCCCCCAGTTGGTCTCGCGATCACACGGAGTGTGAATATGCGAGGGGGACTATGCAACCAGGAAACAGTCAGGGGATGACAGATCTCGCGCACCGGAAGCCAAGGGCTGGATCCAGCAAGTCCGCGCCCCCCGGTATCACAACCAGGCCCGAAAACGTCAGCTCGGAGGCAGCGTAGGTCCAGCCCGAGCCCTTGGCCAGCCACAGCGAGTGGCGCACTGCAACGCTGCCATCAGGCGACATCTCGGCACACGAGTTCTCGACCCATTCAGCGGCATTGCCCAACATGTGATAGAGCCCCTCGGCTGTGCGCCCCTCGGGCAGGCTACGCACTGCCTGGACCCCGTTGCGGTAGGTGCTGCGAAACAACACGAATGGCGACTCGTCCACCTTCCAGTCGCTCCAATCGTGCGGGCGGTCGAGCACATAGTCAGTCAGGGGTAGAACCTCAGGGTCGACTGGGAACAGGCTCCCCCCAAGGCCACGGCCAGCCCGTTCCCACTCCCAATTTGTGGGCAGCCGCTTCCCAGCCCACTCGGCATAGGCCTTGGCGTCCGGGACGGTGACGGTGACCACCGGCAGATCGTCCATCCAAGCCTCGTAGGGCGTCGGCCAGATCGGTGGCTCTCGGTGTCCAGTGGCGAGGACGAACTCGCGATACTGTGCGTTGGTCACTTCGGTTTCGTCGATCTGAAACGCCGGGAGCGTGACCTTTCGTTCGAAGTAGATCGGGGTTTGTTCCTCTGTGCCCGAGCCAACGATGAACTCGGCGGAGGGCATGGTGACCATGTTCTGGCCCACGACTGCGGTTGGCCGGACCACCACATCACAGCGGGTCAGAGAGCGGGGCACCTCGAGACGCCGGGTGTACTCGCCATACCCGAACCCGTCTCTCACGACCAGCACTCGATACAAGCCCGGTTTCACCGAGACCTCGCTCACCGGAGTCTTGCCCAGGGAGACCGGCGCCCCCTGCCGCACGTGATGCACCGGGTCGAGGCGCTGCAGCAGCACTCGGTCGCCTGGCTGGTCAGAGGTCACGGTGAGGCGGGGCAGCCAGACGTCCTCAGAGGCCAACAACCGCAAGGCGTCGTTGTCCGGCGCCAGCAGAGCAGCGGTTAACAACCGTCGCACGCCGGCCGCGAAGGCGGGCATGCTCTCGTAGGGCGTGGGGCCAGCGGCGGCGCCAAAGGCTGCCTCGACTTCCGCCACGCCACTCTCATATTCATCGCGGCCGAAGGTGCGCAGGCGCTCGATCGCCGCGGTCAAACGCTCCGCCTGTCCCAGCGGCAGCTCTGTGAACTCGGCCTCCATGAGCTGGAAGAACTCCAGCTCGGCCACGAGCTCTTCGGGCGCTCTATCACCCAGTTCGTCGGCGATCACCGCGTCGGCTCGGTCCATGGTCTGGGCCACCTGCTCGCGGTGCGACCACCATCCGGCGAAGGGCACGGCGGCCCCTACCAGCACCACGGTGAGCAGCACCAAGGCCGCAGCCCAGCGGTGGGCTTGCAGTCTGCGTTGGGTCAAGGTCAGCCAGGTCGGGCGACGGGCCTCGATGGAGCGGTGAGCCACGAAGCGGCGCAGGTCGAGGGCGAACGCGCCAGCGCTGCCGTAACGGTCGTCCGGGTTCTTCTCCAGGGCCTTGAGGCAGATCGTCTCCAGGTCGGAGGGCACCTCTGTGTTGAAGCCGATCACCGGTGCAGGGCTGGAGAAGTTGATCTCGTACAGCACCTGATCGACCGAGTCGCCCTCGAAAGGACGGCGCAGGGTCAGGGCCTCGTAGAGCACGACCCCGAGGGAGAAGATGTCCGTGCGGTGGTCGACCCGCACCCGCTTGGCCATGGCCTGCTCGGGGCTCATGTAGGCCGGGGTTCCTGCCAGATCGCCCTGGCGGCTGATGGACAGCTCGCGCACGTCTTTGGCCAGGCCGAAGTCGAGCACGTGGGGCTGCCCGTCCTCGTCGATCATGATGTTGCTGGGCTTGATGTCCCGGTGGATCACCTCTTGGCTGTGAGCGTGCTGCAGCGCCTCGGCCACCGAGGCGATCATGGCGGCAGCACCCGCCGCGTCGATGTCGGGCGACTCGGCCCCGCCAGCGGCCTCGGCCCCGGCACCTCGATGACGTCGGTCGCTTTCTTCGCGCAAGATGCGCGCCAGGCTGCGCCCCGGGATGTACTCCATGGCGATGGCCAGCAGGCCCTCGTGCTCATGGATCGACTGCACGGCCGCGATGCCCGGATGCTCCAGGCGCCCTGCGGTCAGGGCCTCGCGGCGAAAGCGCTCCTCAGCCCGACCGCTCTCGTCGGGCCCCAGCTGCAACACCTTCAAGGCCACCTGGCGTCCGGTGCCGTCTTCTGTTGCCAGATAGACCTCCGCCATGCCACCTCGACCGAGCAGACGACCGAGAGTGTAGGGGCCGATGCGCTCGGGCGGGCCAGAGAGGGCCTCGCCCAGGTCGGCCCCGCTGTCCTCCATGGCCTTCTGGATGGACCGTCCGCTACGACAGAGCTGCTCGATCTCGCCGCGCAGCTCTTCGGGGTACTGGGCCAGGAAGCTGGGCAGATCGACGTCTTCGCCGCCGCTCACGCGGAAGTTGTAGGCCGTGACCGCCTCGTCGACCGGGCTCAGGCCCTCGTCGTCGTGAGACCCCGGGTCGCCCTCAGCAGGCGTGATGTCCCCATCGTCCGTACTCATGGATGCTGCCTGTTCACTTGCGAATCCGTCGCCTCACCCACTGCTGCCCACGCGGTGAAGCCGGGGAGAGAGTATAGCCGAGCCACGTGAGATGGGCCAGTTGCTGTCCTCCAAGCGGAGATGCTGCCCCAGGCGAACGAACTGTCTGCAGAGGAATGGCCCAGCAGGCCCCCGACGATGGGGTACGATCGCGGCCCTCTGCGGAACTGAACAGCCTGCGATGGCTCTGGAGGAGACATGGATCAGCGGGAGGTACGGCCCACACAGCCCAGGGGCGATGACACCCCTGACGATGGGGCCGCTTCAGACGAGGCCGCCACCCGCTCCATGGATCTGGTCCGCCTGGCCCAAGAGGGTGACCAGGCGGCGCTCAATGAGCTGTTTGGGCGCTATTACCCCCGGGTGAAGCGCATCGCCAGCATGCGTCTGGGGCGCCAGTTGCGCCGCCACCTCGACTCAGAGGACATCGCCCAGCGCACGTTCATCGGCGCCGTCGGGGCCTTCGACAAGTTCGAGATGCGTAACGAGCGCAGCCTGATCCACTGGCTCGGGAAGATCACCGAACATCAGATCAGGGATGCCGCTGACTTTCACCACGCTCAGAAGCGGGACAGCCGGCGAGAGGTGGCCCTGGCTGCCGTCCGTGATGCGCAAGAGAGCGGCGAGATCGTCTACGAACCCGTCGAGACGGGGCCGCAACCCCTTGAGGGCCTGGTGCGAGACGAGAACGCCGACGCAGTGCTCGAAGCCCTGGGCGACCTGCGCCCTCGGTATCGCGAGGTCATCATCGTGCGCCAGTTCGAGGGCTCAGACTGGGCCACCGTGGCGGACATCGTGGGCGTGGCCAGCCCGGATGCGGCGCGGATGCTCTACGCCCGCGCCGTCACCGAACTCTCCAAGGCGCTTTAGCGGGACTGGCTCTGTTGCCAGAGCTGCGCCGTGGCGGCGTTGTCGCCGCCATGCCCGATGCTCAACGTGGCTAGCGCCACGCCTCCGCTCGGGCAGACCACGACGCCTTGCCACGACACAGCTCTGGCAACGATTGTTGTTCCAACTGCGAACTGCGCACCGCAACTGCGCACCTCAACGGCGAACTGCTTGCTGCCTGCTGACTGCTGTCAGGGGAAGACCCAGCGGGCGTAGTTGCTGAGGGAGCCTGTGCCTGGCTTGGTGTTGAAGACCTGTACGGTCTGGAAGAACGTGGGCAGGCCGGAGAGGTTGGGGTTGTTGGGAATGGCGTAGTTGTCGGTGGTGGTGCCTGTGGGGCCGATGAGGCCGTTGACGGGGAGGACGGTGGCCAGGATCGGGTCGAGGTAGAGATAGCCGTAGGGCGGCAGGTGAATCGGCGATGGTGCCAGGCCGAGGGACCACACCAGGGCGTAGGCGTCGCCGGCCTCGCCGTGCTCTGTCACGGACAGGGTGCCCCCGGGGACCAGGTTGCCGCCGATCTCCACCTCGGGAATGCCCAACGCTCGCACGGCCGCCCTGAGGTCGGGACGGTTGCCGATCTGCTTGGAGCCCTGGTACGGCGTGCCGGTGGTGTCGAGCAGGCTGCGCAGCGCCAGGGGTGAGATGTCCGTCCCGAAGGCCTCGCGATAGATGGCGATCAGATCGACCGCCGCGCCGGTGACGATGGGCGTGGCGCTGCTGGTGCCGTTGAAGGTGTCGGTGTACTCCTGGGTCACCGGGCCGCCGTCGTAGAGATCGCCGTAGCCCGTGCTGGCCACGTTGAAGCCCCAGCCGCTACTGCTGAGCCGGGTGCCGTAGTTGCTGAAGCTCGCCGCCGCCAACAGGATGCCGTTGCTGGCCCCCACCATGACCGCGCCGGAGTCGACCAGGTTGAGGTCGAAGGCACCGCCGTAGGCAGCCTGGTCGAGGTTGTTGTTGCCGTTGCCCGCCGCCGCGTAGACATGGATGCCGTTGGCCGTCGCGGTCTGCACCGCGGTGAACATGGGCGGGTCGTACTCGCAGGGATAGGGGCCGGGCACGCCGCCCGAGCACTGGATCTCGATCACGACCACGTCGCCCGGGTCTACCGCTGCCACGCCGTTGACCACCGAGCCAGGAATGTTTTGCGGGCCGCCGCTGGGAGAGTGGGTCGACATCAAGCCGGCGGCTTCCCAGCTGAGCCCCCGCACGCCGAAGCTGTTGGCGCCACCGAGCATCTCGCCCATGACGGCGGTGCCGTGATCCCATGGGTAGGGCGGGTTCTGGAAGCCCACGAACTCGCCCTGGATGTTGGCCGCCAGGTCCTCGTGGTCGTCGGTCCACCCGGTCTCGCAGTCAGCGATGGTCACGCCGATGCCTCGGCCGCCGCTGAAGCTGTTGCCGTACTCGGCGTCCACGCCTTCGGGTGCGCTCACGCGGTAGGTCTGCGCGCTGACCAGTTGCGGCGTGCCTCCTTCTGGGCCGCCCAGCTGGCCGGGAGCCAGGACGGGGTCGCTGCCGCTGGGCGCAGGCCAGGCCAGGGTAACGATGTCGTGAGCGTTCAACGCATCGCACAACAGACCCACGTCTTGTCCGGCGGGCACGTCGATGAAGAAGAACAGTTTCAGCTCGTGAAGCGCCACGCCGCTACGCTCCTCCCCGGTCGCTCGCCAGCCATCGAGCCAGGCGTCAGGCTGCATGAACATGCGCCGAGCCTGAGCCCCGCGGGAGGCCAGGGTGACGTTCACGTCGTCGAGCAACGTCTCGCCTCGCTCGAACAGCCCGTCAGTGAGCTGCACCCCGGACTCGTGAGCGAACTTGATCTCGATCAGCTGGGGGATGTGCCCCTCGTCGACCAAGGTGAACGCAGGCTTGGGCCGCAGGGGTGCGGGACGGCTCGTGTCTCCCCCGTACTCGACGGATGTCAGCTGGGCGGAGAGCGGGGCGGCAGCAAACAGCGCCGCACCGAAAACGAGAGTAGACAGGCGACCGTAGGACATTGAGACCACGCTCCGGATCGAGATCGAAGACAGGCGCGGTCACCGACCGATGGTGCCGCGCCCTCGTCGCTCAATCTAACGCCATCCTGGCCAGCGTGGTGTTCCCATTACCCAGGCCCCGAGCAGCAGGCCCGTCAGATCGCCCTCCCGGCGAGGGCGTCCCTGTCTCTCGCAGAGGCCACGACCTGTAGCTCAGACCCCAGCGGGTGCCGCATAGAAGTCCTTCATGTCAGCCAGGGTCTTGGCGGCCACGCCGCTCGCGTGCCCAGCCTGACCGAAGGAGATCATGCGCGCCTTGCAGACCTCGGCCATGGCGGCCCGAGCGGGCTTCAGGTAGTAGCGGGGATCAAACTCGGCGGGCCCCTCCATGAAGGCCTTGCGGATCGCGCCGGTGATGGCCAGGCGGTTGTCCGTGTCCACGTTGATCTTGCGCACGCCGTGCTGGATGCCCTCCTGGATGTCCTCGACGGGCACGCCGTAGGTCTCGGGCATCTCGCCGCCGTAGGCGTTGATGATGTCGACCAGCTCTTTCGGCACCGAGCTGCTGCCGTGCATGACCATGTGGCAGTTGGGCATGCGCTCGTGGATCTCGCGGATCACGTCCATGCGCAGCACCTTGCCCGTGGGCTTCTTCTTGAACTTGTAGGCGCCGTGGCTGGTGCCGATGGCGACGGCCAAGGCATCGCAGCCCGTCTGCTCGACGAAGTCGCCCGCCTCTTGAGGATCGGTGAGGTGGTCTTGGGCCTCTTCTTCGCTCAGGCCCGCGCCCTGGCCGTCTTCGATGCCGCCCAGACAGCCGAGTTCAGCTTCGACCGTGACGCCTCTGGCGTGGGCGTAGTCGACGACCTCCTTGGTCACCCGCACGTTGTAGTCCCAGCTCGCCGGGCTCTTGCCGTCCTCTTCGAGGGAGCCGTCCATCATCACCGAGGTGAAGCCCATCTCGATGGCGCTGATGCAGGTGGCGGGCGAGTTGCCGTGGTCTTGATGCATGGCCACGGGCAGGGTCGGGTTCAGCTCGGCCGCAGCGAGCATCAGGTGGCGCAGATAGTTGTCGTCACTGTAGGACCGGGCGCCCCGAGAGGCCTGCACGATGACCGGCGACTCGGTTTCTGCAGCCGCGGTCATGATGGCCTGGATCTGCTCCATGTTGTTGACGTTGAACGCGGCCACGCCGTAGTTGTTCTCGGCGGCATGGTCGAGCAGCACACGCATGGGGATCAGGGCCATCGGTCGAACTCCGTGGAAGGCGCCAGGGGGCCATCGCGCGGCCGTCTGGCTCGGGTGTGTGTCAGGTCGGGGGAACCTCGCCGGAGAGCTCACCGGCGGGCAACAAGCGCCCCCATGCTACTGCTCCTGCACAGGGATGGCGAGGACAGACCGCAGCCCTCTGACCACGATATCTTTCAGGCGGACCGCCGCCCTCTGGCAGCAGTGTCTGGGTTCGGCCCGCTCATGGCGTGACACCCAGGAGCGCGCTCGACAAGGCCACCCCGAGGCTCGCTGCCCCATCCTGAATCGCCCATTGCACCCAGAGTTCAGTCCCCGGGGGGACACCCACGGGCATCACGAAGGGCACAGAGATCTCCCCGGACGGGCTAGTGCTCAGAAACGCTGGCGCCAGAAAAGGGAAGGGCTTGAGCGTGCCGCCCTTGAACGGCACGGGCGCGGACGAGAGGGCCACGAACAGTCCAGCCAGGGCGATCGGGTTGGCGTTGCTCAGGTCGACCCCGTTGGCGCCGAGCGGGACTAGTCCGACCTATTCACGGACTCCTGCTGCGAACGCGTTTGCGCCTTCGTGGACTGCGTTGGAGTCCACGATGCCATCCTCAACGGGGTGGCACCCCGCCTCCGGTGCCATCGCGCCCTCCGCCTTGCCACGAAGGCGCAACCACGCTCTCGCGACGAACTCCGCGAATAGGTCGGACTAGCGTCCCCGAGGCACCACCGCCCAGCGCGTAGATCAAGCCGTTGACGTGATCCAGGGCGAGGCGGCTGATGGTGCACCAGCGGTCACGAGATCGAGCGCCGGGCAGGAGTCACCGCGCTTGATGGTGTTCGTGAGATCGGCGACGAACAGCTCGCCGGCCATCGACAGCTGCAGGTCGTTCACGTTCGAGAGGTTGGCTGCGCACAGAGGCGCCGTGGTCCGGTTGGGCTGAATTTCAGGAATCTGCCCCGCCGCCCCCACCAACACTGCGCCGGGCTGTGAGCCCACCGCTCCCGCTGCGTCAATGAACACCGCATCGGCGTCTACGATGATGAGACCGTAGTTCTCGACCACCCCAGAGGGCTGCAACCGGCGCACGGCACCGCTCGGCGCGCTGCTGCCCACGGAGAGATCGCCGTTGGGTGCGAAGGCGATGGCCGCTGGAGCACTCACCGTCCCCTGAAGCGTGACTGAGAAGCCGGGGACCAGCGGGTCAGCCGCCCAAGCGACACCGTTCACCACGATTACAGCGACAAGAGTCTTCAGCACCCTCACGCCTTCAACCCGCCGCTGCCTTGGCCTCGCGTCTGGCCAGCTTGACCACAGCCTTGAACTCGGCGGCTGTGACCGGCTGCACGCTGAGCCGGCTGCCCTTGCGCAGCAGCATCATGTCGGCCAGGGCGGGCTCTGCAGCCAGGGTCGGCCGATCGACCGGCACGGCGAAGGTCTCGACGTGGCCGATATCGACCAGCACCCAGGTCGGGTTGGCCGGGTCGGACTTGGGGTCGAAGTGGCTGTCGTTCTTGTCGAAGGCGGTGGGGTCGGGATAGCTCTCCCCCACCACTTCGGCCAGGCCCGCCACGCACATGGGCTTGGCGTTGCTGTGATAGAAGAGCACCTGGTCGCCGTCCGCCATGTCGTCGCGCATGAGGTTGCGGGCCTGGTAGTTGCGCACGCCGTCCCACATGGTCTTGCCGTCCCGCTCCAGATCATGGATCGAGTAGACGTTGGGCTCCGACTTCACCAGCCAGTAGTTGCGACGTTTCGGGTTGCTCACGTCGGCTGCCCCGGCTTGCTCGCCTCGGCCTGGGCGGCGCCCTTGCCATCCCTGCCGTCGTGGCCCTCGGGGGCGCTCTTCGGCGGCGCCAACCAGCGCTCCTTGTAATGCTTCAGCTCGGCGATGGACTCCTTGATGTCGCCCATGGCCCTGTGCTGATCACCCTTGCGCGGCGCACCTGAAATGGAGGCCACGTTCCAGCGGGTGGCGCATTCCTTGAACGAGCTCACGTCGATGCAGCGGTAGTGCAGAAAGCCGTCGAGCTTGGGCATCTGGATCTTCAGGAACATGCGGTCGCACCAGATCGAGTTGCCGCACAGGGGGATCTTGCCCTGTCTGCAGTGCTGCTTCAGGAAGCCCAGGGTCTCGAGCTCGGCGTCCGCGATCGACATCGATGAGCGGCGCACCTTCTCGGTCAGCCCTGACTTGCTGTGCATCTTCTGCACGATGGGGATCATCTTCGACAGGTCGGCGTCGCTGGCCCTGATGATGATCTCCGGCCCCTCCTCGACGATGTTCAGCTGGGCGTCGGTGAGCAGGGTGGCGATCTCGATGATCACGTTGCGCTGGGGATCGAGCCCGGTCATCTCCAGGTCCATCCAACACAGCAGGTCGTCACGAATGTCGGTCAACGGTTCTCCTCGGCAAGGAACCAGCGTTCAAGAACCAGCAGGGTAAACAGCAGCTCGTGGGCTGCAACCTCTCGCTGGGCATGGGCGTCGATCAGGCGGCCCACGCCGTCGACATCGAACAGCCCCCGCTGTCGGGCAGAGGGGGACAAGAGCACCTCTTTGGCGTGACCCAGCAGCGGCCCACGAAACCAGGCGTCGAGGGGCACGCCAAAGCCCCGCTTCTTGCCCCACAGCACGTCAGACGGCAGCAGCTTGCGCAGAGCGTGGCGCAGAACCAGCTTGCCCCGTGGCTGGCCGGGGGGCTGGCCTCGGCCCTCAGCCAGCTTGAGCCGCCCCGGCAGTGACGCGGCGTACTCCATGAAGTCCCGGTCAAGAAAGGGGCTGCGAGCCTCGAGCGAATGGGCCATGGAAGCGATGTCGAGCTTCACCAGGATGTCGTCCGGGAGATAGTTCTCCACGTCGAGCACCAGGGTCTGGTTGAGCGAGAGCGAGCTGCCCCCCCGGGGGCCGTAGTGCGACGGAGTGCCCAGGCGCTCACGGCCTTCGGGGGTCATCAGGCCGGACAGCCGGGCCGTTGAGCTGGCCAGGCGCCAGAGGTGATTGCGATGGCGGGGCGCCGCGTCGAGGGCTTGAGCGAAGCGATTCAGCCGAGTCGACAACGATCGGTGACCGCCCGCGCCGAAGAGCCCGACCAGGCTGGCCGCTCCGTGCATCGCCGCCACCAGAGGCCGTCCCAGAACGCCCCCGGACAGCTGCTCGGCCAAGGCCAGGGCCCGATAGCGGTCGTAGCCCGCGAACGACTCGTCCCCCCCATCGCCTGTGAGCACCACCTTCACCGACTCGGCGGCCAGCTCGCTCACCAGAAAGGTGGGGATGGCCGAGCTGTCCGCGAAGGGCTCGCCGTAGTGCCGGGTCAGCGAGTCGAGAATCGAGAGGGCGTCGGGGGCCACCAGCCGCTCGTGATGCTCGCTGCCCACCATGTTGGCGATCGTCCGCGCCCCCAGCCGCTCGTCGTAGGCCGGGTCGTCGAAGCCGATGGTGAAGGTCTGCACCGGCTGATCGAGCTGCCGGGACATGAGCGCCACCACCGCCGCCGAGTCGACGCCCCCGCTGAGCAAGGCCCCCACGGGCACGTCGGCCATGAGCCGCCGGGAGACGGCCCGGTCGAGACGCCCCAGGAGTTCGTCGGCGGCGTCGTCGAGCGAGGGGTAGGGCGACTCGTCCAACCCGGGGGACAGACGCCAGTAGCGGTGCAGCTTGCTCGTGCCCCGCTCCACCACAAGGGCGTGTCCCGCTGGCAGCTTCGAGGCTCCCGTCCACGCGCAGGCCGGATGAGGCACACAGCGAAAGGCCAAGAAGTCTGCCAAGGCCCCGTCGTCAGGAGTGCGATCGAGGGTCGGCTCGGCGGCCAGGGCCGAGAGCTCGCTGGCGAACACGATCGAGTCGTCAGTGGCGGCGTAGACCAGGGGCTTCTGGCCCACCCGGTCGCGAGCCAGCACCAGCCGCTGCTCGGCGCTGTCCCAGAGCGCGAAGGCGAACATGCCCTCGAGCCGGTCGAGGCATGCGGGGCCTTCTCGCTCCCAGAACTCGCGGTAGAGCGGCAGGATCACCTCGACATCACAGCCGGAGGAGAAGCGATGCCCCCGCGCCGACAGCTCGGCCCGCAGCGCTTCGTGGTTGTAGATCTCACCGTTGGCCACCAGCAGCAGCTGTCCGTCGGTGGAGACCATGGGCTGGCTGCCCCGATCGCTCAGGTCGACGATGGAGAGGCGCCGATGCCCCAGGGCCACGGGGCCGTCGACGGTCAGGCCTTGGCCGTCCGGCCCTCGGTGAGCGATGGCAGCCACCATGGCCGACACCGTGTCCTGGTCGCCAGGACGATCAGGGGAGAGCCAGAGCTTGCCCGCAATGCCGCACACGTCGTGTCAGGCTCCGTCGATCAGCGAGGACGACGCGCGCGACGGCGACGTGCGCGGCGGCGGCCCGTGCGAGGACATCGTGCGCGAGGGCGGGGTCCGCGAAGGGTGCACACGAAGGGGCGCAACGCCTCCCCTGGCCTCAGACCGGTGCGGCAACTGGGCCAGGGGCGCGGGGCTCACGCTCCGAAGAACTCGCCGATCACGTCGACCACGCAGACCTTCTGCTCGTCGGTGAGCTCAGGGAAGACCGGGATCGCGATGGTCTCCAGGGCGGCCGCCTCAGACTTCGGGAAGTCTCCGACCTTGTAGCCCAGGTGGGCCAGGCAGGGCTGGGTGTGACAACCCGATGGGTAGTAGATACCGCAGCCCACGTCGTTGTCGCGCATGTGCTGGAGCAGCTCGTCCCGGGTGTCAGAGGCCACCCGAATCGTGAACTGGTTGTAGATGTGGTGCACGCCCTCGCGTACCGCAGGCAGCGCCACCACCTCGCTGAGGCCCTTGGCGGCGAACAGCTCCCGGTAGTGGTCGGCGTTGGCCCGACGTCCGGCGGCCCAGCCATCGAGGTGCGGCAGCTTCACCGAGAGCACCGCGCCCTGGATGCCGTCGAGCCTGAAGTTGCCACCCATGATGTCGTGGTGATACGCGGGCTCCATGCCGTGGTTGCGCATGATCGACATCTTGTGGGCCAACTCGCCATCGTTGGTGGTGATGATGCCGCCGTCGCCCGCCGCACCCAGGTTCTTGCTGGGATAGAACGAGAAGCAGCCCACCGTGCCCAGGGCTCCGGCCATGACCCCGTCGCTGTCCTTCGCGCCGATGGCCTGGGCTGCATCTTCGACGATGGGCAGATCGTGCTTCGCAGCCACCGCCCTGATCGGCGCCATGTCGGCGGTCTGGCCGAACAGGTGCACGGGCACGATCGCCTTGGTCTTCTCGGTGATCGCCGCCTCGATCTCGGTCACGTCGATGTTGTAGGTGAACGGGTCGATGTCCACGAAGACGCACTGGGCGCCCAGGCGATCGATGCAGCCAGCCGTGGCGAAGAAGGTGTAGGGCGAGGTGATCACCTCGGTGCCGGGGCCCACGCCAAGGGCCATCATGGCCACCAGCAGGGCGTCGGTGCCCGAGGACACGCCCACGGCGTGGTCTGCGCCCACGTAGGCCGCCAGCTCGCCCTCGAACTTCTGCACGAAGGGGCCGCCGATAAAGGCCATGGAATCGAGGACCTCGTTCACCGCCGCGTGCACATCGTCGCGGATCGGGGCGTACTGAGCCTTGAGGTCGAGCAGGGGCACCTTCACCCGGGTGGCCGTCATGGGGGTTCTCGCAGGGGGTTTGGCGCCCGTTCGGGCGCGGTTCAACCGGCCACCATAGCCAACGGGGAGCCCAGCAGCGATCATGCTCAGCCAGCCTCTGCCGGGGGCTCGGATTGCTCGACTCGATCTGCCACCATCGGGCCCCACTCGCCCTCACCACACAGAACGTACCGGCTCCTGGAGAAGGTCCATGAAGTTGCCGCTCATGTTGGTCTCCGTCGCCGTCCTCGCCTCGGTGGGCACGGTCGCTTTCGACACGGACGACAAGGCCTTTCAGCTCTACGACGCCGCCAAGCTGGTGGCCGCCGCCGGCCTGGACGACGCCACCGCCGCCGCCTACGGGCCGATCCTCGACGAGTACCCCTACGCGCCCTTCGCCGCCGAGATCCGGGGCGAGCTGGCCAACCTGGACACCTGGATCGTGACCCTCCCGGAGGAGCAGAACGGCCTGCCCCTGCGGGATCCGCTGATCATCGAAGAGGCGCCCTGGATCGGCCCCAGCGCGGTGATGATCCTGGGGCTGCTGCTGGCCCTGTGGCTCACGGTCATGCCCAAGACCAAGGTGCGCTCGCTGGCGGCCATCGTGCTGATCCTGGGCCTCACCGGCGCTGCCCTGGCCCAGGGCTTCATCGACCTCTCGGGCAGCGAAGACGGCGCCGGACCTTTGAGCGGCCCCATGCCCGGTGCCGAGGGTCTGGCCTACGCGTACTTCCCCTGGATCGCCGTGGGTGTGCTGGGGGCCGGGGTGCTGCTGGGATTGGTCCCCCGGGGCAAGGACGACTGAGCGAGGGGCGGCGCACCCTGTCGCGATCTCAGCCCCCGGAGACCATGATGAGCCCCCACCGTCTCGCCTTCGTCGTCGCAGCGCTCGCAGCCTCGCTCAGCGCGCCCCCAGCTTGCGCGACCCCGCCGTGTCAGCCCCTAGCTTGCGCCACCACGACCTGCTCCACCACGGCCTGCCCCACCACGGCCTGCGCCACCACGGCCTGCGCCACCACGACCTGCGCCACCACGACCTGCGCCACCGCCCATGAAGCCGGCGAGGTCACCGCCGTCTTTGGCGAAGCCCAGGCCCTCGGGCGCATCGAGTCGCCCGACCTCGACGAGCTCAGTGGCATGGAACCGTCCGCCAGCGAAGACGATCTGTACTGGGCCCACGACGATGACTTTCCCCGGCTGTTCGCCATGACCGAGGCGGGCCAGCACATCGCCAAGATCGAGGTGACCGACACCACGAACACCGACTGGGAGGAGATGGTCGCCTACCAGGTCGACGGCCGCTCGTTCCTGCTGATCGCCGATATAGGCGGCAACAGGCTGCCCCGGCCCGACTACGACCTGATCTGCCTCGCGGAGCCTCGGCGAGATCCGCAGACGGGCCTGTATCCCACAGAGATCGCACCCGAGTGGACGGTGCACTTCAACTACCCCGACCACGAAGAGAACGTCAACTGTGAAGCGCTGGCCATCGATGTGGAGACAGCGCAGATCCTGCTGCTGACAAAGGGCAAGAGCGGGCACGACGCGGCGCAGCTCTACTCGTTGCCCCTGCCCAGCGCATCAGCCACTGGGCTGATGGCGACTTCACTCGGAGTGATCGACAGCATCACCGACTTCGTGGTGGAACGCTCCGGCATCGAAGCCAGGCCCACCGCCATGGACATCAGCGACGACGGCAGCCTGGCGGTGGTGCTGACCTATCACCACGCCTTCGCCTTCGCACACGCCGCGGGCGAGCCCTGGTTCGACACGTTCTCCAGGACGCCCACGTTGGTCACGTTGCCGTTCATGCCCCAGGCCGAGGCGCTGTGCTTCGACCGCCACGGCGACGCGCTCATCGTCACCTCGGAGCGCCGTGGGCAGAGGCAGCACGCGCCGGTGTATCGGGTGCCGGTGGCAAGGCCAGCTCGGGGCTAGCCCGCAGGACTCGCGAGCTCGTGGTGCAGCAGCGTCCGGGTCATGTGCCGCGCAGGCTGCTGGCACCAAGTGCAGCCCCCCCCGCTGCCCTTGGCAGCCCGCGCTTGAGCTGCCGCGCGCCCCTCAGCGCCCCATCAGCGGGTAGCTCGCCTCCACCCGGTGCACGGCTCCTGAGCGGCCGAGCACGCTGGAGAACAGCTGGAAGTCCGTGACGGCGAAGGGCTCGCTCTCGAAGCTGGCGTGGTCACCCATGTATTGCAGCAGGGGCGCCATGGCCGGGCGGGAGAGACGGGCCAGGGTCACGTGGGGTGCGTAGCGGCGACTCTCGCCCGGCAGCCCGAGGCGCTTGAGCCGGGAATTGACCCGGCCCTGGAGCAGCCGCAGCTCATCGTCGGGCTGCACCCCCGTCCAGAGCACCTTGGGCTGGCCCCGGGGTGGGAAGTGTCCGATGCCCGAGAGGCGCAGGGTGAACGGGTCGCAGCGCACCCCGGCCAGGCCCTCTTGCACTTGCCGCGCCGCGGGCCCCTCGACCTGCCCCAGAAAACTCAGGGTGATGTGGAACTGACCGTCGGTCACCCAGCGAGCGCCGTGCACGCCCTGGCAGAGGCCAGCGAGGCGATCCTTGAGCGGCTCAGGCAGGTCAATGGCGACGAAGAGGCGGGGCATGACGAGAGAGATCATCGCTCAGAAAAGGGCCGGGATGGAATCCCCACCGCTCTGCCCTTCGACGCTCTGGGAAGCGCCGGGCCCCATCGGTACAATCTCCTGCTTTGACGTAGGAGATGGCGCCACGAACCCGTGCCCGCGACGACGGCTCGCGGCAGGCTCATGGGCCGATCACCCACCGGCGACACCCCCTCGCGCCGAGTGCGGAGAGCACAGAATGAACTGGCTGGTACGTTTCCTCGGTTCGTCCATCGGGCGCAAGGCGCTCGTCGCCCTCACCGGGCTGGCCCTGCTGGGCTTCGTGGTGGGCCATCTGCTCGGCAACCTGCAGATCTTCCTGGGTCCCGAGGCGCTCAACGCCTATGCGGCCGGGCTACAGAATCTGGGTGGCCTGCTCTGGGTCGCCCGAGGCGGGCTGCTCTTCGTCCTCGTGGTCCACGTCGGGCTCACGCTCAAGCTGGCTGCCGAGAACAAGGCCGCCCGACCGGTGGCTTACGCCCATCCCGTGGGCAAGGTCGATGCCAACCCGGCCACCCGCCTGATGGTGCTCACGGGCCTGACCATCCTGCTCTTCGTGGCCTACCACCTGGCCCACTTCACCGTGGGCGTGGTGCACCCTGAGCATCGGGAGCTGGCCCACAACACCCTGGACGCCGCAGGCAACCCGGACGTCTACGGCATGGTCATCGCCGGCTTCAGCGACCCACTCGTGGCCGGGCTCTACATCCTGGCCATGATCGCCCTGGGGCTGCACCTGCACCATGGCATCGCCAGCGTGTTTCAGTCTCTCGGGCTGACCAACGCCGCCTACGCTCCCTTGCTGCAGAAGCTCGGCCGTTCCCTGGCCTGGGCTCTCGCCCTGGGCAACGCCTTCATCCCCATCGCTGTGCTCACCGGTCTGGTGAGCAGCCAGTCGGGAGTCTGACCGATGCAACTCGACGCCAACATCCCCGACGGTCCCATCGCTGACAAGTGGACCAACCACCGCTTCGACATGAAGCTGGTGAACCCGGCCAACAAGCGCAAGTTCACCGTGCTCATGGTGGGCAGCGGCCTGGCCGGCGGTTCAGCAGCGGCCACCCTGGCCGAGCTGGGCTACGACGTGCACTGCTTCTGCTTTCAGGACAGCCCGCGACGCGCCCACTCGATCGCCGCCCAGGGCGGCATCAACGCCGCCAAGAACTACCAGAACGACGGGGACAGCATCTATCGGCTGTTCTACGACACGGTCAAGGGGGGAGACTTCCGCTCCCGCGAAGCCAACGTGCACCGGCTGGCCGAGGTCAGCAACAACATCATCGATCAGTGCGTGGCCACGGGCGTGCCCTTTGCTCGCGAGTACGGCGGGCAGCTGTCCAACCGCTCGTTTGGTGGCGCACAGGTCAGCCGCACGTTCTACGCCCGGGGGCAGACAGGGCAGCAGCTGCTGCTCGGTTGCTACGCGTCGCTGAGCCGGCAGATCGGTCTGGGCGCGGTGACCATGCACACCCGCTCCGAGATGCTTGATGTGGTCACCATCGACGGCGTCGCCCGGGGCATCATCACCCGCGACCTGGTCAGCGGGAAGATCGAGCGCTGGGCGGGCCACGCGGTGGTCCTGGGCACCGGCGGCTACAGCAACGTCTTCTACCTCTCGACCAACGCCAAGGGCTGCAACGTCACCGCGGCCTGGCGGGCGCACAAGCGGGGCGCCGGTTTCGCCAACCCCTGCTACACCCAGATCCATCCCACGTGCATCCCCGTGGCTGGCGACCACCAGAGCAAGCTCACCTTGATGAGCGAGTCGCTGCGCAACGACGGGCGCGTCTGGACACCTAACGCCGAGGGCGACAAGCGCGCGCCCCACGAGATCCCCGAGAACGAGCGGGACTACTATCTCGAGCGCAAGTACCCGAGCTTCGGCAACCTGGCTCCTCGCGACATCAGCTCTCGCAGCGCCAAAGAGGCCTGCGACGCGGGCAAGGGGGTCGGCCCCGGTGGCTACGGCGTGTACCTCGACTTCAGGGACGCCATCAACCGGCTGGGCCAGCCGGCCATCGCCGAGCGCTACGGCAACCTGTTCGACATGTACCAGCGCATCACGGACGAAGACCCCTACTCCGTACCCATGCGCATCTACCCCGCGCCCCACTACTCCATGGGCGGGCTGTGGGTCGACTACAACCTGATGAGCACCCTGCCCGGTCTGCACGTGATCGGTGAGGCCAACTTCAGCGACCACGGCAGCAACCGGCTCGGCGCCAGCGCCTTGATGCAGGGCCTGGCCGACGGCTACTTCGTGCTGCCCTACACCATTGGTCACTACTTCGCGACCCACAAGCCCGAGGCGGTCTCCACCGATCACCCCGAGTTCGCCCGGGTCGAGGGCGAGATCAACGAGCGCATCAAGAAGCTCATGTCCGCCAGTGGCAAGCGCACTCCCGACTCGTTCCACCGCGAGCTGGGCAGGGTCATGTGGGAGAACGTGGGCATGGCCCGCAGCAAGGAGAGCTGCGAGGAGGCCCTGCGGCGCATCCCCGAGATCCGCGAGGAGTTCTGGCGCGACGTGAAGGTCGTGGGCGGCAAGAGCGAGATGAACAACGCGCTCGAGCAGGCTGGCCGGGTCGCCGACTTCCTTGAGTTCGCAGAGGTCCTGGCCCGCGACGCCCTGACCCGCGACGAGTCGTGCGGCGGTCACTTCAGAGTCGAACACCAGAGCGAGGAGGGCGAGGCCGTGCGCAACGACGAAGACTACTGCCACGCCTCCGTCTGGGAGTGGACCGGTGAGGGCAACGCACCGGCCGAACACCGCGAAGCGCTCGAGTTCGACAACGTCCACCTCGCCACCCGCAGCTACAAGTAGGGCACGTCACCATGAAGCTGACCCTGAACATCTGGCGCCAGAAAAGTCCCGCAGACGCCGGACGCATGGAAGCCCATGCCGTCGACGACGCCAGCCCGGACATGTCGTTTCTCGAGCTGCTCGACGTGCTCAACGAGCGCCTGCAAAGCGAGGGCAAGGACCCCGTGGCCTTTGATCACGACTGCCGCGAGGGCATCTGCGGCATGTGCTCCCTGGTCATCAACGGCCAGGCCCACGGCCCCTGGAAGGGCACCACCACCTGCCAGCTGCACATGCGCGCCTTCAAGGACGGCGACACCATCGACATCGAGCCGTTCAGGGCCAAGGCCTTCGGCGTCATCAAAGATCTGACCGTCGACCGCAGCGCCCTCGACACGGTGATCCAGACCAGCGGCTTCATCGCTGTGAACGCCGGCGGCGCGCCAGACGCCAACGCCGTGCCCATCGGCAAGGTCTCGGCCGACAAGGCCATGGACGCGGCGGCCTGCATCGGCTGCGGCGCCTGCGTGGCCGCCTGCCCGAACGCCTCGGCCATGCTCTTCGTCTCCGCCAAGGTGGGTCATCTGGCCAACCTGCCCCAGGGTGTGCCCGAGTCCTCCCAGCGGGTGGTCAAGATGGTCAACGCCATGGACGGCCTGGGTTTCGGCAACTGCCGCAACTACTTCGAGTGCTCCGCGGTCTGCCCCAAGGAGATCCCGGTGGACTTCATCGCCGAGATGAACCGCAGCTACCTGAAGGCCTCCGCCTGCGGGGTTGAGTAGGGCGCACAGAGGCGGCTGAGCGGCTGCCATCTTGCTCTCAGGGCAACTCTGGCCAGCCGGTCCGGGCACGCTGAGCACCTCTTGTGTGGTCGTTGTCTGCCCTGAATCAGAGTTTTGGCGTTAGACTCTCTGCCCTCCCCCTACGCCGCCGGACCCCGAATCCACCGCGGCGCCCGCACCTCCTCGTCTCGAACCGCGGAGTTCTCTGTTGCTCTCCCGCACCCATCGATGGGTCGCGACGGCTCTGACCGTCTGCGTCCTCGTAGGACCCTCTGCCGCCCAGGCCACACCACCGACCAGCGTCGGGAGCACCACGTCCCCCACCGATGCCCAGAGGCTGCAGCTGGCTGACGCCCTCGACGTGGGCGACTTCTCCGTGCAGAGCGTGAGCCTCCCCACCGAGCCGGGCACCTTGCTCAGGGTCGGTCTGCTGCTCGACGGGCAGCCCTCCGTGCTCGTGCTGCGACCCCACTCTGTGCGCGGCGAGCACTTCGAGCTGCTCATGGACGACGGCAGCGGCGAACTGGTGGCGGTCACTCCCGCACCGACCCAGACCTGGCGCGGCGTGGTGGAGCACGTGCCCACCTCCCACGTCGCCGCCACCTTGGTCGACGGGCAACTGACCGCGGTGATCAGCCTGGCCCAAGATCTCCCCCGCTGGGGCGTGCAGCCCGTCCAGGCCCTGGCCAGCGGCTTCGCAGCGACGGACCACGTCGTCTACACGGAGTCTGACGGACTGGACAGGGGCTACAGCTGCGGCGGAGCGCTCAGCGGAGTCGCCGGCGCGGCGAGCGGCTCCCCAGGCGGCAGCAGCTCAGGAGCCTACGCCGGTGGCACGGGTTTCGCCCTCTGCGAGATCGCCTGCGACGCGGACGTCGAGTTCTTCAACAAGAACGGCGGCTCGGTCACGGCCACCGAGCTCGACATCGAAGCCGTGATCAACGTGGTCGAGGCGGTCTACGAAGCCAGCGTGGGCATCACCTACTCGCTAGGCACGGTGATCGTGCGCACGGCCCAGCCCGACCCATACACCAGCAGCGATCCCAGCACGTTGTTGAACCAGTTTCGCAACGAATGGAACGCCAATCAGACCGGTGTGCAGCGAGACGTGGCTCACCTCTTCACCGGGCGGGACATCGACAACTCGGTCATCGGCATCGCCTGGCTCAGCGTGATCTGCAACGGCAGCCTGGGCTACGGGCTGTCCCAGTCCCGCTACACCCAGGCCATCACCAACCGTGCCGCGCTCACCGCCCATGAGCTGGGGCACAACTGGTCGGCGAACCACTGCGATGCCAGCAGCCAGTGCCGCATCATGTGCTCGGGGCTGGGTGGATGCACCGGCGACATCACCTCGTTCGGCCCCAACTCGGTGGCCTCGATCACCAACTGGAAGAACTCGGTGGGCTGCCTCAGCGCCAGCACCCCCGCCCCGGCGCCCACGCTGCTGACCCTCTCACCGTCCGCTGTAGGCCCCCAGGGAGGAGAGCTGATCACCCTCACCGGTGACGACTTCTTCGAGTCGGACACGGTCGTGGTGGGCGGCACAGCGTTGTTGCTGTCGAACTTTGACTACTCCATCGACAACGACGCCACCATCACCTTCGCCGCGCCCGCGCCCACGGCCTTGGGCCCTGTGTCCGTGCAGGTCTCCGGGTCGGGAGGCAGCAGCGCCAGCTTCAGCTACACCGTGAACCAGGCCAGCCCGCCCACGTTCACCGCGCCCGTTCTGATCACGCCGTACAACCAGCCCGAGGCCACCTGGACCTTCGCCGCCTCGCCCAGCGGTGTGGCCTATTTCCTGTTCGATCTCGACCCGGCGACCTTTGGCTTTCAGGGCTTCACCGTGCTGCAGACCTTGCTGCCCATCCTCGCCGTGCCCGTGAACGCTGCGGGCGCGGGAGTCTTGACGATCCCCCTCGATCCGAGCATGAGCATCGGCTCGCTCTACAACCTCTACACCCAGATGGTCTTCTTCGATCCGTCCCTCTATCACTCCACGACGGTCAGCTCGACGTTGGTCTTCTAGGCCGTTCTCTCTCCCCTGTTCTCTCCCACAACACCCAGGAGCTTCCTCCTCATGTTCACCGCCATGCGCACTCTCACGGTGCTCTCGGTTGCGGCAGCGCTCGCCATGCCTGCCGCCGCCCAGTTCGACGTGATCTCTGCCTCCCAGCTCTCCGATCGGGAGGCCTTCATCGAAGCTCTCGACGTGGGCGACTTCACCATCCAGACCCTCGATCTGCCCGAGACCGTCGATGGCAACCTGTCGCTGCAGCTGTCCCTCGACGGCGACCTCCACACCTTGGCCTTGTACCGCTGGTCCATCCGCTCTGAGGACCATTTTCAGGTGCTCAAGCAGATCGCTGATGGCTCGTACGTCGAGGTCGACGTGGGCGAGAGCAAGATCTGGCGTGGGTCCATCGCCGAGATTCCCGGGAGCCGGGTCTCTGCGTCGATCATCGATGGCCAGCTCGAGGCGCTGATCTACCTGAACGATGATCAGCCGCTCTGGGGTGTACAGCCCGCCAACGCCGTGTCGTCGCTCTACAGCAGCCGCGACTACGTGGTCTACAGCGCCGCCAACAACATCGACCGGGGACAGACCTGCGGCGGTGGCATCGCCGTCTCGGGGACCACCACCCCGCCGCCCTCAGGCAACGGCTACGCTGGCCTCGCTGACGACAAGGTCGCCGAGATCGCCTGTGACGCGGACGTCGAGTTCTACAACAAGAACGGCTCCTCGGTGACCAACACCGAGAACGACATCGAGAACATCATCGACCGGGTGCAGAACATCTACCAGCCGGACGTGAGCATCCTCTACACGATCACCACGATCATCGTGCGCACCGCCGAGCCCGACCCCTACGGCAGCAACAACCCGAGCACCCTGCTGAATCAGTTCACCAACCACTGGAACGCAAACCAGCAGGGCATCCAGCGCGACGTGGCCCACCTCTTCACCGGCAAGAACATCCAGGGCGGCGTGATCGGCATCGCCTTCCTCAGCGTGATCTGCAACCTGGGTTCTGCCTACGGCCTGTCCGAGTCCCGGTTCACCAGCAACATCACGGCCCGCACCGCGCTCACGGCCCACGAGCTGGGTCACAACTGGTCATCCAACCACTGCGACGGCCAAGGCGACTGCAAGATCATGTGCTCGGCAATCGGTGGCTGTGGCGCCATCACCAGCTTCGGCAACAGCGCCAAGAACTCGATCAACAACAAGAAGAACAACTCCAACTGTCTCGATGACGCCGTCCCGCCGCCACCGCCGACGCTCACCTCGTTCAACCCCTCGTCGATCACCGCCTTGGGTGAGCAGGTCACCGTCACCGGCACCAGCCTGCTCAAGGTCACGACGATGACGGTGAACGGCGTGGTGGTCTCCGGTACGGATGTCATCCCTCAGACGGACACCACGCTGATCTTCAACGCGCCGACCGCCACGGCCTTGGGCGCGGTGAACGTGCTGGCCACCAACCCGGGTGGCACCAGCAGTCCCCTGAGCCTGACCTACGCAGCGGCCAACCCGCCCGTGCTCCAGGCGCCCACCACGATCAACACGTTCGTCGACACCTCGGCGACGTGGACGTTTGCCGCGGCCCCCGGCGACGTGAACTACTTCCTGTTCGACTTCGATCCAGGGACGATCGTGTTCAAGGGCTTCCCCGTGCTCAACACGGTCTTCCCGATCTTCGTGCTGCCCTCCAACGCAGCGGGCGTGGGCAGCTTGGTGGTGCCCATCGACCCCAGCCTCGGTGGCATGGGACTCTTCAGCGTGTACACCCAGATGGCCCACTTCAACCCGGCCATCTATGCGGTGTCACCGGTCAAGAGCACGTTGATGTTCTGAGCGGCCAACAGCGGGCTCACTCACCCCGCTTCTCAGGGCCCCCGGATCCTTCACCGGATCCGGGGGCCCTGTTCGTTTCCATCCGGCCCCGCCAGCCTGGCAGCCTGTGCTCGTCGCTGGGCACTTTGCGCACAGACTGCGACGGCTCCCGGAGTTTCTGCCTGAACCTGAGAACTGGTTCTTGAGCAGCGACACCTGTTGAGTGAATTTGGTGCATCGCCCGCCCCTCTACCGAGTCTCAGCAGGATGAGCACCATGCCTCAAGACGCGCATGCCCAAGGCGTCCCTGATCCGGGCGACAGCCTGCAG
The DNA here is from genome assembly GCA_964537035.1 of uncultured Phycisphaerales bacterium. Classification (GTDB taxonomy): domain Bacteria; phylum Planctomycetota; class B15-G4; order B15-G4; family B15-G4; genus CAZIAK01. The sequence continues at coordinate 96,598 of CAZIAK010000008.1, forward strand.
GTCTCCCTGCGGGGAGCTGATCTGCTGAGCGACCCGGCTCTGAACAAGGGCACCGGCTTCTCCATCGCAGAGCGGGAGGCCTTCGCCCTCAGCGGACTCATGCCGCCAGGTCTCTCGACGCTCAAGGACCAACTGCAGCGAGCCTACGAGAACTTCCATCTCGCCGAGGATGATCTGCAGCGCTACCGCTCTCTCGAAGACCTCCAGAACCGCAACGAGACGCTCTTCTATCGGCTGCTGGTCGATCACATCGAAGAGATGGCGCCCATCGTCTACACACCCACCGTGGGAGCCGTCTGCGCGGCCTACAGCCACCTCTACCGCCGGCCTCACGGGCTCTACGTGTCCGCCGTTCACCGTGGGCGCATCGAAACCGTCCTGCGTCGTGCGGCCGTGAGAGACTGCCGCATCATCGTGCTCACCGACAACGAGGCCATCCTCGGGTTGGGCGATCTCGGCGTGGGCGGCATGCGCATCCCGGTGGGCAAGCTCACCCTCTATACGGCCGGCGCGGGCATCCACCCCAGCTCGTGTCTGGCCATCGATCTCGACGTGGGCACGAACAACGCCGAGCTGCTGAACGACCCGCTCTACCTGGGCCTGCGCCAAGAGCGACTGACCGGCGAGGCGTACATCTCGTTGCTCGATGAATTGGTGGCAGCGGTGACAAAGGTCTTCCCGAAGGCCGTCATGCAGTGGGAGGATTTCGCCAACGAGAACGCCTTCAAGGTGCTCCACCGCTTCCGCGGCAGCCTGCCCTCCTTCAACGACGACATCCAGGGGACCGGCGCCGTGGTGGTGGCTGGCCTGACCAGGGCCCTGCGCCAGGCGGGTCGCTCGCTGAAGGACGAGCGGGTCGTCTTTCTCGGCGCAGGAGCCTCAGGAGGCGGATGCGCCCTCGCGGTGCGCGCGGCACTGGTGGCGGCTGGCTCGTCCGAGGCCCAGGCTCGCAGCCAGGTCCTTTGCCTCGACTCAAGGGGCCTCATCCTCGACGATCGCCCCGGCCTCTCCGGACACAAGCGCCTGCTCGCCGCCACAGCTTCCCTGACTGCAGGATGGGCGGCCAAGCCCAACGGAACCTTCGACCTGGCCGACGTGGTGCGGGAGTTCAGGCCCATGTCGCTCGTGGGCGCCTCCGGACAGGCTGGCGCCTTCACCGAAGAGCTGGTGCGTTCCATGCACGAGGGCTGTCCCCGCCCGGTGATCCTGCCCCTCTCCAACCCCACCAGCCACGCCGAGGCCCTCCCAGCAGATCTGCTGCGCTGGACCGCAGGCGCTGCGCTCGTCGCCACAGGCTCCCCCCACCCGCCGGTGCAGTACAACGGTCAGCTCTACGAGATCGGCCAGGCCAACAACGTGCTGATCTTCCCCGGCCTCGGCCTGGGCGCCATCGCCGTGCAAGCGCGCGAGATCCCGGACGCAGCCTTCCTCGCGGCGGCCGAAGCGCTCGCCGCTGCCGCAGGCCTCGACACCCGTCCCGGCGCAGCCCTGTTCCCCCCCATCGGTGAGCTGCGCCAGATCTCCCGACAGGTCGCCTCTGCCGTGGCCCACACCCTGGTCGCTGTGGGCGCGGCCCCGTTCCTCGACGAAGCCGCCATCGAGACGCGCCTCTCGGCCCTCGTCTGGGACCCGGCCTACGTGCCCTACGAGTACGACGGCCCGTAGCAGCAGCCCAGGCGCGGATTCGCCCCGTCAGCCCTTGGCCTGGTTCGCCACGGCCTCTGCCGCCTTGCGGGCCGCCTCGGGGTCACCGAGATAGCGGCTGGCGATGGGCGAGAGGTCATCGTTCAGCTCGTACAGCAGGGGGATGCCCGTGGGGATGTTCAGCCCCATGATGTCCTCGTCGCTGATGCCGTCGAGGTGCTTGACCAGGGCCCGCAGGCTGTTGCCGTGGGCGACGATGAGCACCTTCTCGTCGCGCTGCAAGGCCGGGGCGATGGCCTCGTGCCAGGCGGGGAGAAAGCGGTCCACCGTGTCTTTCAGACATTCGCTCAGGGGGATCTGATCTGGCGAGAGGTTGGCATAGCGACGATCGTTGCCCGGCCAGCGCTCGTCGTCCTGGGTCAAGGCCGGCGGCGGCGTCCCGTAGCTGCGGCGCCAGATGAGCACCTGCTCGTCGCCGTGCTGCTCTGCGGTCTCGGCCTTGTTCAGCCCTTGCAGCGCGCCGTAGTGACGCTCGTTGAGGCGCCAGTCACGAATCACCGGCAGCCACATCTGGTCCATCTCTTCGAGGGCCAGCCACATGGTCTTGATCGCCCGGGCCAGCACCGACGTGTAGACCACGTCGAACTCGTAGCCCTCGGCGGCCAGCAGCTGACCCGCCGCCCGGGCCTCGCCCACACCCTGCTCTGACAGGCCCACGTCGTACCAGCCGGTGAAGCGGTTGGTCTTGTTCCATTCGCTCTGGCCGTGGCGCAGCAGCACGAGGGTCTTCATCGGTGGGACTCCGGTTCGATCGTCAGGGCATGGAGGAGTGGCCTATTCAAGCGCCCACAGGTGCCGCTGACAAGATGGGAGAGGTGCGTAGATCTTCGACGGCCGGTCAGCTGGCCCGGCGGGTCTTGCGGTAGTTGAGCAGCACCACCAACACCAGCACCGCCATGAAGCCGATGCCCACCAGATTCGAGAGGCCGTTCTCCTCGCCCCCCACCGGAGCCCAGCTGTCCGTCGGCGCGCCAGCGATGATCAGGATGCCCAGGATCAGCGAGGCGAAGGCATCTCCGGTGATCAGCCCGGCCGCGGTGAGGATGCCGCCGTGGGTAGACGACGAGACCTTGAACGTGGCCACGTAGCGAGCCAGGGCGCCGATGAGGATGCCCGTGCCGATGTACGACGGCAGGTAGATGCCCACGGCAAAGGCCAACGAGCTGAGGATCAGGCCCCGCGACTTGCCGAAGCGCTCCAGGGCCACGGCGACCAGGCCCAGCACCGCGCCGACCTTGACCGGTCCCCACGGCGTCTCTCCCTCCAGGAACAGCGACTGCAGCACGGTGGCGAAGAAGCTCGCCTGGGGTGCGGGAAGGGCCTCGTCGCCCAGTCCCACGCCGCCGCCCTCGATGTTGGCCTCGTGGGCCAGCCACAGGGTCAGGGGCACCACGATCGCGCCGGCCAGCAGACCCAGCAGCTGCCCGGTGAAGCCGTCTCTCACCGCCATGCCGTTGAGTTGCATGGTCTTGTAGTCCTGGCTCGAGTCGTTGGCGGCGCAGATGGCCACGCAAGCCGCCACCACGATGGGCACCAGCAGCACCACGCCTGAGATGCCCGTGAGGCCGATGGCCAGGGCGGTGAGGCTGAGCACGAGCATGGCCACGAAGACCGTGCCGCTCACGGGCGATGCCGAGCTGCCCACCTGCAACGAGAGCAGTCCGCCCAGGCCAGAGAGCAGGGAGACCAGCACCAGGGCCACCACGCCGATGACCACCAGGGCCGTGGCGTCCGCGCCCACCATCCCCATCATCACCAGCAGCAGGACAGAGCCCACGCCAAGGGACGACAGCAGCAGCAGCCGTGACTTCGGGGGGATCTCGAGCAGGGCCTCGTCGTAGTCGCCCTCGCTCTCGGCGTAGCCGCCTTCGCGAGCCTTGCGCCGACCTTCGAGCACATAGCTCAACAGGCTGTAGATCACGGCCACGGTCATGGCCGCCCCGCCTACCCAGCGGAACGTCGTGCCGGGCATGGCGTGGGCCGCCGAGTAGCCGGTGGTCACCGAGTTGACCATGCCACCGGCGAAGATCAGCAGGGCTGTGGGCAGAGTCAGCAAGGCGCCGATACCGATGTACAGCGGCGAGATGGGCAGGGGCAGCTCGACATTCACCGGCACGGCGGCGGCGTTGTCGGCGAGGGTACCGTCAGCATTCGTGGGCGCGGGCCCGGTGAGGAAGGGCATCTTGAACGCGATCTCCCCCACCATCTCTCGCAGCCAGTGCAGCTGCAGCAGGGTGTTCACCCCCAGGCCAGTGATCAACGAAGGCACGAGGGAAGTGCTCAGCCGCGGCCGCTGCTCAGGGTTCTCCACCGCGGTCTCGATCAGCCGCTCGCAGGCCACCGCCTCGGGAGCCGGCAGGCGCGGGTCGGTGAGGAAACGCTTGGTGGCCAACCCCACGAAGCCGAACCCGAGCAACGCGCCAGACAGGCTGGCGGTGATCAGCACGGGCACATCGACCCCCGGCACATCCAGTCCCAGCTCGCGATACAGGATCTGCACGATGGGCGCGGTGAAGACCACGCCTGCGGTGACCGCCGCGCCCGCAGAGCCGGTGACCTGCCCGATGGCCAGAAAGCGCTTCAAACGCGGGCCCATGGCGGCGCCGAAGGCCACCCAGCCGAAGAGCACCACCAGGGGGCTCACGCCGGGGGTGATGCCCGCCTTGGCCGCCGAGTACACCAGCGCCGCAGAGAGCACGCTGGAGACGAGCAGTCCCATGATCAGACCGGCGACGGTGCCGCCCTTGTCGTCGTTCTGCGGGATGCTGCCCGGCTCGGCGGAGGGGCTGCTCTGGTCGACCATGGTGACTCCCGTCAGGCGCGGCTGTGCGGCGGCCGATCGGCGCGATCAGCGGGGGTACCCTACCAGCCTGCAGGGGACGGGCTCCAGCTGAGCAGTGCCGCGGCCAGGTCCAGGGCCCGCTCCAGTTGGGGATCGGCCCCGGCGGAGAAGGGCAGCTGGCGGTCCACGACCACGTCGGGCTCGACCCCCACGCCTTCGAGCCTCAGCCCATCGACGGTCACATCGACCACGGCGAGGTAGAGCAGGCCCCGCGGAGACACGGCGAACGGACGCCCTCCCACCACCGCCCCTGCGGTGCGTTTGCCCACCAGCGGACCCAGGCCGTGCTCCTGGAAACCGTGGGCCAGCAGCTCCTTGCCGCTGCGCGTGCCCTCGTCGATGAGCAGCACCACCGGACGTCGCCAGCGATCGTCGAGGAGCACTGCGTCGCCGTCACGAGGCGTCATGGTCAGGGCAGGCACCGCGGCATGAAACAGGTCGAGGTACGCCGGGCTGGCTCCGCCCCAACCACCGCGGAGGTCGAGCACAAGGGCGTGGGCATCCTTCAAGGGCCCGGTGGTGAGCGCGTCCACGAGCAGCTCGTGCAGCTCCTCGCCGGCGTAGGACCACATGCGGGCCACGGCCACGGACAAGCCGCGGCGTTCTTCGATCACGAAGCTGTGGGAGACCGCCTCTGCGAACAGCTTCAACGGTTGTAGCCGTCGGGGCACCAGATGCAGCGTGACCACGTCGGCGGTGGCTGAACCGCGCTGCACACGCAACGAGAGCGGCTGTCCCGCTCGCCCTTCGAAGACCGACAGGTCAGTCCAGGGCGCTCCGTTCACGTCGAGCAGCAGATCACCGGTCAGCACGCCAGCCTCCTCGGCCGGACCTCCTCCCAGAACCCCGGACACGAAAGACTGCCCACCGATTCGCTCCACGAACCAACCCGCCCCCACGTAGCTCACCTGCCCGTCCGGGTACAGCCCGGGGAAGTCGCTCGCCAGGCCGAACAGATTGACCAGAAAATGAAACGCCGCTTCGTCGGCGTGATAGTAGTGGGTGTGGGACGTGTCGAGCTCTGCGAGCAAGCCGTTGATCGACGTAGACAACTCGCTGTTCGTGGCCTCGGCCTTCAGTGCCAGACCGTGGCGCGCTCGGGCAGCAGCCCAGTCGACGCCGTTCAACTCGGGGTCGAAGAACTCCTGCGCGGTGAGGTCCGCCGCCCGATCAAAGACGTCGCTGGGTGACGCTGCGCGCGGTGAACCGCAGGCCGCGAGGCACAGGGCGACCAGGCTCAGCGACCACGCTTGAGCGGCGCCGATCCGACTCACCGTAGACCCGACCCTGACCCGTCTTCAGCCATGGCCATGCACTCGCTCTGCGACGTCTTGCCGAAGCGCAGCGGCGGCGTCTCGTCAGGGTGGGCCTTGAAGATCATCCGGCAGGCCTCGACGCAGTCGCCGCAGCGAATGCACTCGGCGTCACCGTAGCGCTCTTCGCCCGAGTCACCCTCGGACGTTCCGGGGATGTGAATCGTCGCGCCCAGGTTCTTGGGGTCAATGTCGACCGGGCAGATCTTCTCGCAGGCGCCGCACTCGATGCAGGGGCTGGGTTTGTTGCTGAAGACGATGCCGATGGGCGTAGAGCTGGTGACGAAGCGATAGTACAGACCGATCGGGCAGGCCACCCGGCAGAAGCCGAAGCGCCAGATGAAGGCGTGCAGGAAGCCGCCGGTCCAGAGGGCGACGAACACACTGGCCGTGACGCTCTTGGCGGTGAGGCTTCCCTCGATCATCACCATGGGGTCGACCCACCAGAGCATGATCGCGCCGACGAAGGTGGCCACGAAGGCCGCGCCGGACAGGTTGTGCAACACCCAGCGCAGTCGCTTGCGCTTGCCCAGATCGACGTCTTCTCCCAGACGGCTGACGTAGCCCACGGGACAACCCCAGCCGCAGAAGAAACGTCCCACGATCACGTTCGACAAGAAGGTGACGCCCCAGAGCACCGCCACCGCCACCACGAAGCCCTTGAGCCCGGTGATCAGATCGACCGGTTCGAACATGAGCAGATGATGACCCGCCCACAGATCCACACGCACGAGCCCGGTCAACGGAACCGCCAACAAGATCATCTGGGACAAGGTGATCACCAGCACTCGCATGACCTGAAACGGCGCGCCACGAGTGGCCACCGCCGACAAGATGCGCAGACGGTCTTTGTCTTTCAGGACGAGCACGCGAGACACTCCGTATGGCTACCAAAGGCCACTCTGGCCAGGGTGATCAGACCGGCAATCACGACGACCGACGCCCCCACCCAGCGAGTCTGGGATTCGCTCAGTCGAGGGATCACTCGCCGTCCGGCCAGGGCCACGGCGAGCAGGACGGGCACTGTACCCAGGCCGAAGGCCACCATGACAGCGGCCCCGTCGAGCGCACTGCCCGTGGCCACAGCCTGGAGCGCCGCCAGGTACACCACCCCGCAGGGCAGCAGGGCCGTGAGTGCCCCCAGCGCGAAGGGCTGCACCGGCTTGTCCTGTCCCCGAGTGCCCTGCAAGAGCCCCGCCAGCAACGGAGACAACCAGCGGCTGGCCAGGCCACCTGAACCCACCAGGCCCCGGCGTCCGAAGCCGATGCGCAGGCCGCTGATCACCAGCAGGGCACCCACCAACCAGCCCAAGGGATGGACCAGGGTCGTCGAGAGGCCCAGGCCCAGGCCCCCACCCATGGCGCCCAAGAAGGCGTAGCTAAAGGTCTTGCCGCTCAGGTAGGCGGTGATACGGCCCGGGCCCCCGGCCGCCTGCAGGGCGAAGGCGCCGCACATGCCCGCGCAGTGGGCCGCGTTGGCCAGTCCGAAGACGAAGGCGATGGACATCTCGGGGATCACGGATCAGTGCTCGGTTCGGGGCAGCGCTGGCAGGGCCCCGCGGCCACCGGGGACGGAAGCGCGCCCGTCGCCGAACGCAGGCGCAGCGCTGGGCGGCGGCACTTCGCTGGGCGCGGGCACTTCGCTGGGCGCCCAATCGAGCAGGCGATAGCTGCGCAACGAGACCACAAGACTGGAGACGATCATGGCCACGACCGCCACCAGGGGATGGAGTCGGCCCGTGGTCGCCAGGGCCAGGGCCACGCCATTGTAGGCCAGGGACCAGAGCACGTTGCCCCGCACGGTGCGGCGCAGCAGCTGCGCCGCATCGAACAGGCGCGGCAGCAGCTGCAGATCGTCGCTGACCACTTCGATGCCAGCCTGAGCCCGGGCGCTCGCCGTGCCGCAGCCCATGGCCACGGCCACGTCCGCGGCGCGCAGGGCCGGTGCGTCGTTGATGCCGTCGCCAACGACCAGCACCCGGGCGCCCGTGTCCTGCAGCTCGGCGATGCGGGCCAGCTTGTCCGTGGGCGACAGACCCGGCCGACCGGCGAGGCCCAAGGTCGCGGCCATCTCCTGGACGGCTTGCTCCCGGTCGCCCGACAAGATCTCCAGGGCGAGGCCACGGTCGCCGAGGGCCGTCACCACCGCGCGCGCCCCTGGACGCAGCCGCTGCTGCACGGCCACCACGGCCTGCACCCGTCCCTCCCGGGCAAAGGCCACCACGCTCTGTCCCGGCGGCGCCGGCACGCTCTCGGTACGGAAGTCACGGCCAGCTGGGCCACCTGCAGCTCGCTCGTCGCCAGCTGAGCCATCGCCAGCTG
>CAZIAK010000008.1:104878-110810 GCA_964537035.1 uncultured Phycisphaerales bacterium
TCGCCAGCTGAGCCATCGCCAGCTGGGCCATCGGCAGCTGGGCCGTCGCCAGCTGGGTCAGGCCCGCCAGTCTGCCGCAGCAGTGCAGCTCGAGCCTCGGCTGGCCACTCAGCTCTCAGCCAATCCGGGCGGCCCGCCTGGCAGGGGCGATCGTCGACCAGTCCTCGAACACCCGCGCCGGGCTCGACGACCACGTCTCGGGGAGGCGCTCCTGGTGGGTCTCCCGCGGCGACGGACAGGGCGTGTCCCGAGTGGGCCACCAGCCTCGCCAGGCCATTGGCACCGTCGTCCTGCTCGAAGAGCACCTCGAATCCACGGGCAGGCTCGGTGAGCGTGCCGGTCTTGTCGAAGACCACGTGGGACACCGCGCCCACGGTCTCGAGCTGGGCCACATCGTTGATCAGCAGGCCGTGGCGGGCCAGGGCGGCGCGCAGGGCTCGGTAGGCCAGGGGCGTGGCCAGTCCCAGGGCGCAGGGGCAGGCCACCAGCAGCACGGACAGGGCGGTGCGCAGCCCCGGGCCCACGCCGCCAGCCATGCCGGAGCGCAGCCCACCCACGATGGCCAAGCTGATGGCCAGGCCCGTGAGCCAGCCGGCCCAGCGATCGACCTGGCGCATCATGGACGTGGCCTGGATCGGCGCGTCGAGCAGGCGATGAATGCGGCCCAGGGCGGTGTGGGCGCCGGTACGCAACACCCGGGCCACCAGCAGGCCGTGGCCGTTCAACGCGCCGGCGGGCAGCTCTGTGCCCTGCTCAACGACCACAGGCTCTGACTCGCCGGTGAGATGGGAGCAATCGGCCTGGCCCTGGCCCCGGGCGACCACCACGTCTGCGGGGACGGCCTCGCCGGGCAGCACATGCAGGACGTCGCCCGGGCTCAGCGTGTCCGGGGCGGCGTCAACGGCTGCGCCCGCGCTGTCGAGGCGATGGGCCGTGGTGGGCAGGCACTCGGCCAGCAACTCCGCGGCGTCTCGACCGTGGGTGCGCGCGTGGGCCTCGAGACGACGGCCAAAGGTGACCAGCACCAGCACCATGGTGGCGGTCTCGTAGTAGACCTCCCCTTCTTCGGCCCAGGTGGCGTGAAGAGACAGGCCGTAGGCGGCGAAGGTGGCCAGGACGATCAGGCCGTCCATGCGCACCACGCCGCGGCGCAGATCAGCCCAGGCGCCGGAGACCAGGGGCAGCCCCAGCAGGGCCAGCACGGGCAAGGCGAAGAGGGCCAGGACCATGCGGCCCACGTTGCGGATCGCCGCCAACCCCACCTCGTCGCCGGAGGCCTGGTGCAAGGTCTCGCCGTACAGAACGAGACTGAAGGTCATCACGCCCATGGCCAGGAACGAGGCCAGCAGCAGACGGGCTTCCAAGAACTGACGCGCGCCATCTCGGCCACCGGCCACCGTGGAGGCCATGCGGCAACCCAGGCAGCAGAAGATCGGCGCGGTCTCTGGCCCCGCCTGCGAGTCGGCGCTCAGCTGGACGGGCAGATCGCAGTGGGCACAACGCTGGGGCGAGCGGTCTGCCTCAGCCGCCCAGTTCGTCACCAACGGCCTCAAGGAGGAACTCCACCATGTACCAGGCCGAGAAGGCCAAGAACAGCAGCCAGAGGACCTTCATGAAGAAGGGCATGCGACCGTGGTCGTAGGAGAAGGAGTAGACCGCCTGGTCGTCGCCCTCAGCTGCGGAATTCTGCTCGGTCATAGCTCTGTTCCTTGTCGAGGAGATCGTACTTGGGCTGCTCGATGTTTGTGTAGTGACCCTTCAGGAAGCCATAGAGCAGCAGCAAGAAGAAGCCCGCCGCCACGAGCAGGTAGGTGCCCAGGTGGGCGCCTGCGAAGCGAAAACCCTCTTGGCTGGAGAGGTCGTAGAAGAACTCGTACAGCTTGAAGAAGAAGGCCACGCCAGCGAAGGCGACGATGACCAGGAAGAAGATCATCCAGCCCTTGTGACTGCGGGGCATGGGCGCGTGGGCACCGCCCTGCTGACCGCTGGTTGCGCTGGGATCGGTCACGGGGTCGGCTCCCGAACCGGCGGCACCCAGGTGCCCATCCACTGCAGGTAGGCGATGATCGAGAGCGCCGTGCCGTTGGGACCCTTGGCGGCCTCCACGAAGAGGCGCTCCTTCTCGCCACTCAGGGCCGAGGGCAGGGTCTCTTTCAAGCGGGCCATCTCGGCCTCAGCCTCGGCCTTGGTCTCGAAGACGCCAGGCGTGGGGTAGCTGCGCCCCTCGTCAATGCCCCCACGGTCAGCCTTGCCGGGATCGATGCTGCGCCGCACCTGCCAGCCGTCCCTGAAGAACCAGGGGAACCTGGGCATGACCGAGCCGGGCGACGTGTCTGGAGGGTTGAAGAAGTGGGCCACGTGCCAGTCGTTGCTGCGCAGCCGTCCCTCGTGGGTCAGGTCGGGCCCCACGCGGCGCGTGCCCCAGAGCATGGGACGCTGCAGCGCGTTGTTGTCGTTGGCCGGAGCCAGGACCGGGCCGAAGCGCAACGACTCATTGGCCACCGGCCGCACGTACTGGGTGTGACAGTGAAAACAGACCTCGGCGATGTAGGCGTCCCGACCGTCGCGCAAGGCCACGGCGTAGGCGTCCTGCCAGGCGCTCTCGGATGCGGCGCGACGAGGGTCGTCTTCGGCGAGGCCGGCGAGCTCTTCAAGCGTCAAGGCTGCACCAGCAGTGGGATAGGACTGCCCGAAGGCCACCGGGTAGGAAGCCTTCAGCTCCTTGAACTCGACCGAGACGTCTTTCGCCAGCTCGACGATGCTCGTTTCGGGGACCAGTCCATCGGTGATCAGGTACGGGTAGACCCCCGACATCAAGAACGAGAAACCGAAGCAACCCAGCCCGGCGAAGAGGATGACATTCGTGAAGCGATCCATCTCAGTTGGCCTCCGGATCGACCAGGTCGACGCGATAGTCGTAAGGCTTGGGCGTTCTGGCTGTCTGCCACATGTTGTAGACGAACAGGATCTGTCCGAGGAGGATCATGCCGCCGGCGAAGGTGCGCACATCCCAGAAGGGCTTGAGCGCGTTGAGGATGTCAGACCAGGGCGCCAGGGCCATGAACATGTAGCCGTGCATGACGCCCGCGGCGAGCAGGTCCACGAACATGACCACCAGACCGATCATGGTCAGCCAGTAGTGCCAGTGGTTGAGCCGCCGGTTGTACCAGTCGTTGCCCACGAGGCGTGGCCACAGCCAGGTCATCATGCCCAGCACCCAGAAGGCGAAGACACCCATCATCACCATGTGCGCGTGACCGGGCACCCAGTCGGTGAAGTGGATGATCTTCTGCACAGCGAGCGTGACATGGAAGAAGCACTGCAGGCAGGTGATGAAGTAGCAGACCATGCCCGTGTAGAACCAGCGGATGGGCAGGTTCGTGCGCAGGGCCAGGCCTCGTCCCCACATGGTGGCGAAGAAGTTCACCACCACCGTCGTGACCACGATCTCGACCGCCATGGTCGAGATGATGGCGCCGTACTGCACCGACATGGGGATCGACGAGAGCAAGAAGTGGTGCACGCCGTTGAGCGGGTAGAAGAAGGCCAGGGCCCAGAAGCCGATCACCGACAGGGCATGGCTCCAGATGGGCTTGCGCAGGATGATGGGCACGAAGAAGTACATCAGTCCCCAACCCATGGGCGTGACGAACAGCCCCACCAGGTCGTGGATGTACAGCCCCACCGTGGCGCCGCCCGAGCTGCCCGAGAGGGTCCACTCGGGGAGCGTGTTGCCCATGACATAGGTCAGGATCAACCAGACGATGCCCGCCGAGAAGTACCACAGCGACACGTACATGCGCTTGAACATCGACTTGGCGATGGGCGTCAAGAACTGGATCGCCACCAGCACCGCGCCGAACTCCACCAGGAAGTCGACCGGGATGTAGTTCAGGTCCCACGTGCCAGGGCGGAAGCCCGTGGGCGTCTCGCCCCACTCGACCGCCTGGGCATAGCCCAGCAGCTGGCCCACGGCGGTGGCCAGGATCAAGAACTGCCAGACCACCAGGATCACCCAGCCCAGACGATGGCTCGCCACCCGGCGGCCGGTGAGTCTCGGCACGGCATAGTACATCCCGCCGACGAAGGCATTCACCAGGAAGCCGAAGGCGATGGCGTTGGTGTGCACGAGGCGCAACCGGCCGAAGCTCAGCCAGTGCACGTTCTCAAAGGGATAGGCGCCCACGAACTGCAGCGAGACAACGAAGCCCGCAGTCATGGACACAAGCATGAACAGGCTGGCGAAGGTGAAGTGCCACTTCACCAGGCCCTTGCACACCAGATGGTCAGCGCTCGCGTCAGCGATGATCTGAGCCGGGGGCTCGTCTGCTGCGTCGCCGATTGGAAGGGTTGTCGAGGTCATGGTTCTCGGCTCGTCGGTTCGTGCAGGTCAGCGAGACGCTGAATCGTTGTCGTGGGCGGCACAGCTCACCGGATGCGGGGCGACTCGCGTCTCCTCGTCCTGCAGGCTGAGGATGAAGTCGACGATCGCCCAGAGGTCCTCATCGCTGCCATACACCGCAGGCATGGGCGTCCCGTTGAGGCCGGTGCGCATGCGCAAGAAGATGTCCTCGGGGGTGCTGCCTGCGCGGAAGACGCCAGTGGTGAAGTCGCGAGGCCGCACCACGTCGTCCTTCCAGTCGCGCAAGGTGAACGACGACGGGCCGTCGCCGATGCCGGTCTCGCCATGGCAGGCCACGCACTGCGCTTTGTAGAGCTGGGCGCCGTGGGCGATGGTGTCCTCGTCGGTCTCAGGGCGCTGAGACACGTCCACCGACCAGACCTCCTCGAAGGCATCGAACAAGACCTCTTCTTCGAGCTCGTCGAACTCCTCCGCCATGACCTCTTCCAAGGTCAGGCCGTCGTCCTCCATCAGGTAGGCCACCTCGTTCTTGAGCAGGCCGAAGCGGGTCAGATAGAGCACGTACTGGACCACGTCCCGGCGATGCAGTTCAGACAGGAGCGGGAACGCTGGCATGGCCGATCCCTGCAACCCGCAGGCCACCACGTGGAGCAGGTCTTCTTCTGTGGGCAGCTCTCCGGAGGGCGTGGAGCGGAACTTGAAGTTGCCCTTCTGGAAGTCGCGGGGCAGGGGGCTGAGCCACCGTGAGGCCGGGCCATCGCCCTGCCCCGCTTCGCCGTGACAGCCCACGCAGTACTGCTCGTAGACCAGCCGCCCACGGCTCGCCGCGGCATCGGCAGGCCAATCGTCGAAGGTGAGGCCCTCGGCCTCGGCCACCGGCTCTGCCTGGGGCGGCGCCACGGCCCCCCCGAAGAGCACCAGAGCGCCGGAGGTCAGCAGCACGACGGCCACAGCCAACAGCGGTGATTTCCTGCCCATGGTTCGTCTCTCGCGAGTCACAGATACGCAACGTCCCGAGGACTGTAGGACCGAGCGCCCCGCAGCTCAAGACCAAACAGTCGGGTGATTGGCTCCTGGAGAAAAGGCAGAAAAACTCCTCCTGCCGAGAAACTTCCTGTAGCTGCCGCCGTCAGCTCTTTCGTGGGACGAGAGGTCGGCCGCCGTGGCTCGCCACCGTTCAGCCTCCGGGTACATGCCCCGAAGACATCCAGACGATGACCCCAGCAACGACCCATCGCCCGACTTCACGTCGAGAGATGCAGCACCTCGCTCAACGCCCCGTGTGGGACGGGGCTGGCCCCAACCTCCCTGGACAACCTGCGACCGCGCCCCCTCGACTGGCCGGGGGTGGCAGGAGTCCAACGGGGGCCCGAGATGCAGCTGGGCACGTCAGGACTGGTCTGGGCGGCAAGACCTGCGGGGCCGACCCTCTCCCACGTCTGACACCTCTCTCAGTTCAGCGCCCCAGCCCAAGCCATGCCGAACCCTGGCCGAACCCTGGCTGGTCTGGGCCGGGTCTGGGCCGGGTCTGGGCCGGGTCTGGGCCGGGTCTGGGCCGGGTCTGGGCCG
>CAZIAK010000008.1:110910-129301 GCA_964537035.1 uncultured Phycisphaerales bacterium
GGTCTGGGCCGGGTCTGGGCCGGGTCTGGGCCGGGTCTGGGCCGGGTCTGGGCCGGGTCTGGGCCCAGGGTCACGGAGGGCCCAGGCGTGAGCCGGGGTCACCGCGCCGAGAACCTGGCGGAGATCTCGGCTACAGGCTGCTCTCTGAGCTGCTCGAGCTGTTGATCCAGAAGCTCTGAGAAGGCGTCCGCGCCGGCGCTGAGAGAGCCCAGGGTCGACTCCCGCTGAAAGGCACGATTCATCTGCTCGTGGTAGCTCTTGGCCACGGTGTCCAGGGGCAGGCTCATCAGTACGTACATCATCTTGGTGATGGGGTCGGTCCAGCGCAGGGGCTGGCTCTCGGGCTCGCTGGGCGAGACACGCATGACCTCGTCGGTGACCTGACGAGAGACGGACTCCACGAAACGCCCTGACTCCACCAGTTCATCGGCGAAACCGTCCCGCAGGCCGGCCACGAACTCACCCGCCAGCATGGCTGTGAGGGCGTCCACGGTCAGAGCCAGTTGAGCCCGGCCATGGCTGAGGGAGGTGGCCCGTCGGCTTCCAGGGTCAGCGGCGGTGGCCGAGCTGCCCACCGCCTCGACCGTGCGGCCGTCCGCACCCTCGAAGACCCCGAAGTGGCCCACCCAGGCCGGGGCGGCGGCCGGGTCCACGGGAGGAGCCGTCGAGGCACAAGCCACCAACACGAGGGCAAGAAGCGTCGCAGGAACGGCCTCTGAGCACCGGAGAGACATGTGAACTCCAAGAAGAAGCTGTGGGCGGGCCGCTCCCCTGGTCGTGGCGGCTGGATCGGGGCGATCCTGCCCGTCATCATGATCTGCGCGGGCCCGGCCTGCCAGACTGGATTGGTGAAGGCGTTGACTGAAGCCACCACGAATTCGTTCAAATGCCACCCCAACCGGTTCTTCTGCGAGCTGAATCAGACGGGCTTCCCCTAGCAGCCTGTGGAAGCCAGCCACAGTCTTCACGCCTCTTCATAGGGATGGTCCATGACACCCTCGACCCTGCTGCTGCTCGTCGTGCTCGTCGTCGCCCCGGCCTGCACCTCCCCTGGGGCGGGTGCCTCCCCGGGCAGCTCATCAGACCGTTCAGCGGGAGGGCCTGACTGGGTCATCACGCCCTACGACCACTCGGGCGTGCGCCGCTCAGAGCACATGGCCGGCGTAGGCTATGCCCCGGGCACGGGGGGAGCCTCACGAGAGGTGGCCGTCCAGAAGGCCCTGACGGACCTGACCCAGACGATCCTGAGTGCCATTCGCTCCACGGTGATCGTCGAGACAAACCAGCGTCGCGAGAACGACGACGTCACCTGGGCCGAGGAGCTCAACCAGACGATCCGCGTCGACTCAGCGGGCGAGCTGCCCGGCTACGAGGTGGTCGACTCGTGGGTCGACGAGCAGAACGGCGAAACGGTGGTGCTCGTCGTGGTCTCTCGAGAGCTGCTCTGCTCGACCCTGTTTCCCAAGATCGAGCAGGCCCTCGCCGAAGCCGACGAGTTTCTGGACACTCCACCCGACTTCGCCACGACCCAACCCGCTCAAGCCCTGTACCGAGCCCTGCAAGCCTACGCGGTCCTCAGCGCGCGCATGCTTGAGGCCACCAAGGCTCAGGTCGTGGCCAAGCACTCCCGCTTGCAGTCCCAGGCAGGGGCGAACTTCGGACGCGCCACGGCCCTGCTCGACGAGACCTCCCGGCGCCTGGCCGCGCTCAGCGGAGCGATCCAGATCGACAAGGTCGCAGGCGACGGACAGCGCAGCGCCGTGCGGGGCGCACTGGCCCAGCCGCTCATCGCGCGGATGAGCGTGGTCGATGCACAAGGTCAGAGCCATCCTCTGGCCCGTTTTCCCGCTCGCTTCGTGGCCTCTCAAGAGCCCGGGCCCGCACTGGCTCACTCTGCCTCCACCACCGATGACCAGGGCCTGATCTCATGCAAGGTCAGCGATCTCGTGCCCACGGGACAGGCCGCCAATGAGATCTTCGTCCAGCCCGACTTTGGCCGGCTGGCTCCCAGCATCGAACGCTCGCGGATTCCCTCCGAGAGCTTCACCTATCACCTGCCCACCACCGGCCAGACGTCGGTGCTGCTGCTGCTCACCGACACCTTCGAGGGCGCCCCCCTCGACGACCAGCTCATGGGCGAAGAGCTGGGGGACCACCTCTCATCGTTCGGCTTCGATGTCCTGGTCATGGACCCCACGAGCCCCGCCGGACAACGCCTGGCTGCAGCAGAAGACACAGACCTGGCCGGTGTGATCGCCGAACTCCATGCCGACCGTTTCGAATACGTCATGCATGGTCGCAGCTCCACCCGCTACTCGAGCAAGACTCCGGTGGGCCACTTCTATTACAGCCTGGCCACCCTGCAGGTGGACAACCTGGCCAGCGGCTCGAGCCAGGCCATCACCACCGACGAAGTCAAAGGTGGCCATCCCGTGAAAGGACAGCCGGGCATCGCCCGGGCACTCGCTGCCCTGCGGCGCGTCCTGAACCAAGCCGTGGACGAGCAGTTCGTCTCGGAGTTCGTCATCGAGACCGACAATGACAGCTGACATGAGTGAACCCAGGTTCGTGCCCCTTGCCGATCGTTTTGACCCCGGGGCCCCCCCTGCCGACGCTGCTCGAGAGTTCTACGAAGTGCTGCGCCGACGGCGCACGGTGCGAGAGTTCTCTGATCGTCCGGTGAGTCGAGAGACCATCGAGTGGATCGTCCGCTCTGCTGCCACGGCCCCGAGCGGTGCGAACAAGCAGCCCTGGCGGTTCGTCTGCATCCAAGACCCCGACCTCAAGCGGCGCATCCGCGAGGCTGCCGAGCAAGAAGAGCGCAGCTTCTACGCGCACCGGGCCAACGAGGAGTGGCTGGCCGACCTCAGCCCCCTGGGCACCGACCAGGACAAGCCCTTCTTGGAGGTCGCGCCCTGGCTGATCGTGGTCTTCAAACTCATCGCCGCAGACGATGGCGGCCAGGTCTATTACCCCACCGAGTCGGTAGGGCTGGCCTCGGGCTTGCTGCTGGCCGCCGCCCATCAGGCAGGTCTGGTCACGCTCACCCACACGCCGAGCCCGATGAACTTCTTGTCCCAGGTGCTCGATCGACCGTCGAATGAGCGGCCCTTCTTGCTGATCCCCGTGGGCTACCCCGCCGACGACTGCACCGTGCCCGCGGCGGCCCTGCTGCGCAAACCCCTCGACGAGGTGATGCTCGTCCGCTGAGCCGGGCTCGGCGGCTTGGCAACCCCTCGGCCGCCAAGCCGGGCTCGCACGACGGGTGTGGCGTGGCCATCAGCTGGGGGGCGAGAACTCCCGCACCGCTTCGTCCACCGACGGGGGCCCATCGAGTGACCCGTTGCCACCCGGGCCCGACGTCAGCTTCTCCAATGCCCGGCCTGCGGGGAGCAGACGCTGGGCGTAGCTGCCCACGGCGGCGTTGTAGTCCCCCACCGCACGGCCCAGGGCCTTGCCCACTCCGGCGAGATGCTCGGAGAAGTGCTGAGCCCGATCGTGCAACGTGCGCGCCGCGTCCCAGACTTGCTGCGCGCTCTCGGCCACTTGATCCTGGCGCCAGTAGGTGCCCACCGTGCGCAACAACGCCACCAAGGTCACCGGGGTGGCGATCAGGATGCGCTGCTCGAGGGCCTCTTGCTGCAACTCCGGGCGCAACTCGCAGGCTGCCGCCAGAATGGGCTCGCCCGGCAAGAACAGCACCGTGAAGTCGACCGGTCCATCGAGGCCTGCCGCATAATTCTTTCGGGCCAGCTCGCGGATGAAGCGGCGGAGGCTGCCCGTGTGTGCGGCCAGGTGGCGGCGGCGCTCCCGGCCGTCGGTCACGTCGCACGAGGCGATGTAGTCGACCAGGGGCACCTTCGAATCAATGGGGATGCAGCCACCGCCGGGCAGCAGCACGACCATGTCCGGGCGGCTGCCATCGCTGCCCGTGGGTTGCTCGACGAAGTCGCAGTGTTCGCTCATCCCCGCCAGCTCGACGATGCGCCGCAACGACAACTCGCCCCACCGCCCACGAGCCTGGGAGCTGCCCGTGAGCGCGGTGGCCAGGGCGTTGCTCTGGTCATCGAGCCGGCGAGTGGCCAGGGCCAGATCCTTGAACTGGCCTTCCAGCTCGGCATACGCCCGCTCGCGCTTCGACTCCAGCTCGCGAGCTGCGCGGTCGAGCCTGCCCAGCTGCTCGCCCAGAGGGCGCACCATCTCGGCGATGGCCTTCTGCCGTTGGTCGAGCTCGGCGCTGTGTTCCGTCGTACTCGACTGCAGCTTCAACTCGGCCAGGGTCAGAAACTGCTCCGAGCTGCGTCGCAGTGCCTCGTCAGCCAGGGCCCCGAACGTGGTCGCCGCCTGAGCAGTGGACTCGGCCTGCGCTGCCAGCTGGGCCTGGGCATGAGCCAGCTCGACGCGCAGGCCGGTGACCTCGTCTTGCTCGACCGTGGCGCGACGGCCCGCCCGCACGGTGGCCCAGGTCCAGCCCATGGCCAGACCGAGACCGCCCGCAAGCAGCAAGCCCAGCAGGGGCACGAGCCACACGGCCACATCGTCAGGAATGGGTAACTCGGTCATGGCGGGCCCGCCTGCAGACGTGTCCTGGTGCGCCTCCAAGAGTAGGACGAGCGCAGGGCCAGAACCATCGGCAAGGCCAGGGAAGATCTGTGCCAGCTGGGCGGTGCAGCCGCCGCCAACCGACTCGCCCCCGCCTCTACGACGGCTTCGCCGCGCCGTGGCCGCAGCAGACGAGCCTCCACAGGCCGGGCTACGGGGTAGCGACCTCATCAGCCGGCCCCAGACGCGACCTGGCCATCAGCAGCGCCAAGACCATGAAGGCCGCGGCGATCAGGAACAGCGGCGCCAGACCGCTCCAGGCGGCGAGCCAACCACCGGCCATCAGCCCCAGGGCCCTGGCCAGGATCACGGACGAGAAGGTGAAGCCGTAGGCGCCGCCCCGACGACTCTCGCTGCTGTGGCGGGAGGCGGCGGCGAAGGCTGCGGGGACCACCCCGGCAAGCATGGCGCCTGAGAGAAAACGCAGCACGAAGAGCGCTGTGATCGACGTGACGAACGCCTGCCCCAGAAAGCACAGCGCGCCCCCGCCAGCGCAGATCGTGAACGTGCGCCGATAGCCCAGGCGATCACCCAGCCGGCCCCAGAGGGGTGTAACGATCAGGGTGGCCAGGGCGTGGCCGGCGAAGATCAACCCGGTGGTCAGGCCCACCCCGCCCACTGCGGCGCCTTGTAGTTTCATCACATAGAGGGCCAGGATCGGCTCCACCATGGACGAGCCGAAGCGCACCGCGAAGACGCCGATCAGCACCTGGGCCAAGGCCTTGCTGGCCAGCAGCCCACGGAGGTCTGCCAGCACATCCCTGATCAGGCGGATCGGCCCGGTGAGCACGGTCATGGCTCCGCCTTCCGGCCGCTCTTCGCGCACGGCCAGGGCCACCAGGAGCGACGCCCCGGCGCTCAGTCCCGCGCTGACCAGGAAGACGGTGCGCATCCCCTGGCCGTCCGAGATCCAGCCCCCCAGCAGGGGGCCCAGGCTCGCCCCGCAGAGGATGGCCGTCTGCAGCCAGGCCACCACCCGGGCCTGCCGGTCGACGGGCGTGGCCACCGAGACCAGGGTCATGGCCGGGGCCACATAGCCGCTGAAGACGCCCTGGCCCAGGCGCAAGGCCAGCAGCTGCCAGGGCGTGGTGACGAAGGCCATGGCACCCACGAAGACCACGATGGCCAGATTGGCCCGCAGGATCATGGGCTTGCGCCCGATGCGGTCGCCCAGCGAGCCCCAGAACGGGCCCATGAACGCGGCCAGCAGGGGCGCCGCGGCGGTGAGCACCCCGGACCAGATGCGCTGCCCCGGCCCCTCGGGCACCCCCAGATCGACCAAGAACAGCGGGATCAGGGGGATGAAGCCCATCATCCCGATGGCGGTGATGAAGTTGCTGGCCCAGAGCACGGCGAAGTTGCGCCGTGCTGTCGCGGCAGGGGCAAGCCCGGTGGCAGGTGCTTCGGTGGGGCTCACCGGCGCACCATAACAACCCCACTCGCCTCCGGACCGCCCAGACTGCGGGGGCGATCCGGAGGCGGTGGATCAACTCACTCGATGGCCAACGTCGAGACGTTGGAGAGGGCCACCACCGTGGTGTCGATCTCGGCGCCGACCAGATCGAGGGTCAGCCCGCTCGCACCCACGGGGACGACCACGGGCACGGACAGCTCGCCACCCACGAAGGGCACGGGCGCTGGCGTGATCAGCAGTGGTGTCACAGGCAGACCGCTCACGCCGATCACGGCGATCATCCCGGAGACTGCACCGCCGCTCATCTCGAGCGTGGCCGTCTGGCCTTCGCTCGGAGCCAGATCATCGGCAGACAAGGCCAGCACGGACGGGCCCAGGGTCTCCACACCCAGCAGGTCACCGCCGGGGCCAGACTCGTGAATTCCCAGAGCCGCCGTGCGCGTTGCAGGCGGCCGGTTCGAGGTGAAGCCGAAGTTGTACAGGGTGCCGAACTCGAGTGCGCCCGCCACCTTGTGACCGGGGAAGACCGCGTCGTTGTACGTCCAGGTGACGTTGTTGTCGGTGGTGGTCACGACCCAGTCGTTGCCCGCCTCGTCGTCGATGTCATGGAAGTAGAAGCTGCCCACCACGCCATTGGTGGGCAGAGAGAACTGACGCACCTTGCGATCGAGTGTCCAGTTGAAGAGGGCGTACTCGTAGCGCCAGGTGCCGTCGCCCAGGTCTTGCACGTCGACGGACAGCACCACTTCGCCATTGCCGCCATCCAACTGCTTGGTGGTGCTCAGGTCTCCGTAACGCGCCACGGCGGGACCCTCGAGGAGCGGGTTGCCCGAAGCAACGGACGGCGTGCTGAAGATCCAGGTGTTGCCGTTCCACGACATGGTGCACTCGCGAGAGCCGATGTTGTTATGGCGCGCCTGATCGGCGTTCACCATGTACATGGCTTCGTAGTAGTAGGTGGCGCCGGGCAGCCCGAAGTCTGCATCGAAGCCCTCCAGGCGGTGGTCCACGGGGCCGTTGCCCGTGCCGTTCTCGCTGCGCACACAGTCCACGGGCGTACCGTCGAAGAACGAGCCCTCACAGGTCCAGGTGCCCAGGTTCGGGTCCCACTCATCCCGGGGGCCGAGCCAGAAGCGGTCGCCGTTGTTGCTCAGACCGTAGGTGTCGCTGCAGCCCACACCCAAGAACGTGCCGGGGCTGGGGTTCTGGCAAGTGGTGCACTGGCTGTTCGAGAGAGCGAAGAATCCGTGCTTGATCCAGGACACGGCCACCTGCTCGAAGCGGTTGTCCAGCTCGCGGTAGACCTGCATGGCGATGCCGGGGTGATCCTCGTTCATGGCTGCGAGCCAGGTCACGTTCACATCGCCTACGTTGCACGACGTGGTGGCCATGGACATGCCCACGCGCCCGTTGGGGAAGGTCCCCGTGTGGCCCACAGAAGCGATGGAATTCAGGATGCCCAGCTTGACGTCGAGCACGGTGCCACCGGCGGCGGCGCTGTCGCCAGCCCCGTCACCCTTGTTGGGCGTGAACATGTTCTGACCCTGGGGATGGTCCCACTCGCCGAAGTAGTCAGCCACGTCAGAGTCGAGCTTGCCGTAGCCGAGGGTCTTGCCGATGAGGTCAGGGCGACCCAGCTTGTCGGCCAGGTGCGGGGTGATGACCAGGTCCCAGGCCTTGATGCGCAGCTTGTCGGGCTCGGGGTGATCGCCGGGACCCACGACGTAGCCCTCGTCCGGCGAGAAGAGCACCTTCACGTAGCAGAGCAGAAAGTCCCGGCCGTCCGGGTCGTCCGCGGAGGAGAGAAAGAAGTAGTCAGGATCGACGTCGCCGCCCGGGCCGTCGTTGCGCACCTCTTCGGCGTGCAGGCGAAAGCCCGTGTAGTCGACGCCCTTGCCCGTGGTGTCCGATTGCAGGTAGAAGCCGCCGTCAATCGCCAGGCCGCCGCCCAACACTCCGTACGGCTGAAACTCGTCGAGGACGGTGTCCTTGAGCACCAGCAGATCTGAGCCCGGTGCGATGGAGAAGCCGTACAGCAGGCCCTCCATGGCCTCGTCTTCGGTGGTGCCCACGTCGGCGGTGAGGTCCAGCTCGGCCAGGGACAGGTCGAGCTCGTCGAGGACGCCCTCCAAGAAATGGACGACCACCCGGCCGCTTTGAGCCTGCACCGGTTGGACCTGGCCTTGGGTGGCCACAGCGAAAAGGCAGAACGCAGCTGCCACGAGCGATACACGACACGGTTTCATCGATGAGATACCAGAGGGGGAGAGATGCCTTCGGGGGCAGCCGTCGAGGGAGTCATCGGCTGCCAGCGGCGCCCGAGGTTTGCATATCTGGGGCAGCAAGGGAGACAAGACAGAGGACAGCGTCGTCGAGTCTAAGGCGCCAGCCCAGATCCGTCGACCAGGGGAGGGGCGCCCCCTTTTTGACACCGCGCCCACCACACTCCGCACACACTCGCCGTGGTGGTTGAGCTATGCTTCGCCACAAGCCCATGAAAATCAGCATCGTCAATCCCTTCATTCCGGTCTTCCAGCGCAACTACGCGTACCGCAAGACCCGCCGCTGGCAGCCCATCTCCACGGCCATCGTGGCCGCGTGGCTTGAGCAGCAGAACCACGCCGAAGGGCCCTGGGAGATCCAGTTTCTCGACGCTCACGTCATGGACTGGTCCAACGCAGAGTTGGCCGAGCGGGTGCGTTCATTTGACCCGGACATCCTTTATTACAGCACCGAGCGCACGGATGCCTGGGAGCTGCCCATCCCAGATCTGTCCTATATCAGCGACTCGTTTGAGGCCCTGTTCAGCGACGGATTCAAGCCGCGCCACGTCTTGTTGGAGGGCCCCCACGGCTCGATCTTCCCCGACGAGCTGCTGAGACAGCTGCCCCAGGTCGACCTCATCCTGCGGGGCGAGAGCGAGCCCGTGTCGTTCGCCGTGCTCGATGCCATCGGCGAGGGCAGAGACCCGGCGGCCGTGGCCTCGGTCAGCGCTCGCAACGCCGACGGCAGCCACCGGCACAACCCTGACGAGCCCAACCCCCTCCCCTACGCCGAGTTTCCGTCGCCTGCCTGGCACTTGCTGCCCATGGATCGCTATCGCGATGCGGCGGCACCTGACATGCCCTTCGCCATGCTCGAGACGTCCCGGGGCTGCCCCATGCCCTGCGGCTACTGCTACAAGCAGATGTTCGGCGACCGACAGAGCAAGCGCGACCCCGAGAGCGTGCTCGACGAGATCCAAGAGGTGGTCGAGAAGTACGGCGTGCGCCGGATCATGTTCCAGGACCAGATCTTCACCCTCGACCGGCGGCACACCACGGCCATCTGCGAGGGGATCATCGCCCGGGGCCTGGCTGACAAGATCGAGTGGCGTTGCCAGACCCGCCTCAACGGCATGAAGAAAGAGCTGCTCCAGCTCATGAAAGATGCGGGCTGCGCGGAGATCTACACCGGGCTCGAGACCGGCTCCGACGAGATGCAGGGCGAGATCAGCAAGCTCACCCTCGACGAGTTCCTCGAGTACCGAGCCTTCGGCGACTCGATCGGCCTGCCCATCAGCCCCAACTTCATCTTCGGGCTGCCCGGCGAGACCTACGACACGGCCATGGAGTCCGCTCGCTTCTATCACAGCCTGGGCATCGCCGTGGTCCCCAACGTGAACATCACCTACCCGCTGACCCGCAACCACACCGAGGCCATCGAGCGCGGTGAACTCACCGGCGGCAGCTGGGAAGAAGTCGTCGACGGCGCGGGCCAGATCGGCACGGGCATGGACAAGGCCACCATCGACAAGCTCCGCGCCGCAGCCCTCCAGCTGAACCGGGTGCTGCGCTGGAAGAAGCGCCTCTGGAACCTGTTCGGCAAGTCGTTCGGCCACAACTCAGCGGCCAAGCTGCTGGCCAAGCGGCGACGCCAGGGTCTCTCGCCCAAGGCACCCAGCCTGCGCTGAGCGAGACCGTCCTGGCACCGCTCTTGCTTCACCCACAGACGGCCGGGACACTGCGCTGATGTTCGCCCTGTCCGCCATTCTCGGCGTGGCCCTGGCCATGCGCGCGCTCGCCTGGTCTCGCGCCGAGATGATGATGAACGATGGGCCCCACTTCTTGTGGCAGGCTCAGGCCCTGTTCAACGGCGACTGGGAGGGGGCGCTCTCCCACCACTATGCGCCGGGTTTCGCCGGGGCCACGGCCCTGGTGCTGAACGTCATCGACGACCCGTTGCACGCCGCCCTGGCCGTGTCCGTGGCCTCGGGGCTGCTGCTGGTGGTCGCCGCCTGGGGACTGGCACGCTGCGCCCTCCCCGAGACGCCGGCCGCCGCCCCCGCCGCAGCGCTGGTGGCCGCGCTCAACGTGCGCTGCGTGGCCTACACCTCCGACGTCCAGGCCGACGGCCTCTTCGCCGCCCTGTTCCTCTCGGCGACGTGGGCCCTGGTAGCCGGAGCCCAGCGCGAGACCCAGGGCAGGCCTTCAAGACTGCTGCCCCTCTGCGCAGGCCTGGTCATGGGGCTGGCCTACCTGGTCAGGCTCGAAGCACTGTTCTTGTTGTTGCCCCTGGGCCTGTGGTGTCTGGCCGGGCTGATCCACGAAGCGCCCGGCTTTCGCCGCCGCGCCACGCTCACCGCCACCGCCGTCGCCGCCGCCCTGCTCGTGGTCGCGCCCTACGTCATCGGACTGCACGAAGTGAGCGGCCGCTGGGGGCTCTCCAACAAGCCCTCGGCACACCAGGCCGGGCTGGCCACGCAGGTCGGCCGCACACCGGACCACGGCGACAGCCCCCTGGCCTGGCCCCGTGTCTACCGGGTGAGTCCCCCGGCGACGCCGACCCTTTCGACCATCGAGCCCGCTCCAGACCAAGGCAGCCTCTGGCCGAACGACGTAGCACCTGCGGTCACGGTGCTGGCGTTGGCCCCCACCGGCTTCGATGGTGTGACCGCCATCAACACCAGCCTGACCAAGTTCGTACGCGCCCTGCGGCTTGAGTACCTGCTGCTGATTGTCCCCGGCCTCATCGCCCTCGGGCGCAGGCGCCCAGGACTCTGCGCCCTCACCTTGTTCACCGTGGCCGCCTGGCTGGCGGTGACCACCCAGCAGCTCAGGCTCAGCGGGTTTCTCTCCACCCGGCACATGATGATCCCCATCGCCCTGCTGCTGCCCGTGGCGGGGGCGGGCCTGGTGGCACTGTGGGGCAAGGGCATGGTGTGGCGGGTGCTGGTGGTGCTGGCCCTGCTCGAACCCATCGAGGTGGCAGCTCGCGACTACCACCACAACCACCTGCCACGCCTGGCTGCCTTGTCGTGGATCGAAGAACACAGCGAGCCCGACCAGCTCTTCGGCACCCACCGCCAGCGGGACAGCTACTACGCCCGGCGCACGCCCCTGATCGTCGAGTTGCCCGTGCGCACCGAAGACATGGCCGCCAACTGTCGCGTCTACGACGTGCCCTGGCTGGCCTTCGATCTGGACAAGCTCACCGCGCTGCAGCCCGAGTGGCTTGAGCAGGGGCTGATCAGCGAGACCAGGCGTTTCGGCGAGGGCGACGAGACCGTGGTGGTCTACGCGCCTGCCTTTGACCCGCCGCGCTGAACATCATCGGCTGAGCGTACGCCAGGTCATGGACCCGATCGCCATCAGCGGACCGGGCGCAGAGGCACAGGCTCAAGCCGCGCCAGCCATCCGGAGCAGGGCTGCGGCCTCAGGCCTCGCCACCGATCACCCGCAGGGCCACGGGCTCGTCGTGATACGCCGCCCCGCCGCCAAGGTCGGTCTCGACCGCTGAGATCAGGGCGTTGGCGCAGCGGCCGTCCCGCAACATGCCGCCCTTGGCCATGACCACCATGTCGGGACGGACGGCATCGTCGGGGACGAGACGCACGGCCAGGGCGCCCAGGTGACTGACCAACTCAACCTCTTGCCCCGCGAACGGTGCCGCCACATCGGGGTGCACTCGCGCCGACGGTGGACCCTCAGGAATCTCGACCGACCACTGGGACGACTGACCCTTCGGTGTCGAGCAGGCCATCAAGATCAGCGGAAACCCCTCTTGGCCCTGAGCCGGGAGCTCAGGCTCAGTGGTGATCAGGCTGGCCTTGCCGCTGGCCGTGGGGAAACGCTTGTCGGCGTAGAGCACGGTCTCGACGAAGGGGTTGCGCACGGGCCCGGCCTCCATGGCCGCGATGGTGGCGCCGTCGCCGGACAACGTCTGGGTCAGCCTCGCCTTCCAATCGTCGACGGTGCCCGCCAGCACGTCGGCCAGGCCCAGGCGCGCCGCCAGCCCCTGCACGATCTCCAGCTCGTGACGAGGCCCCGGAGGCGGCGCCACGGCTTGGCGAGACGAGCGCAGCCAGTGGTGCCCGTAGGAGCCCAGCACGTCGCTGTCCTCCAGCAAGGTCAACGTGGGCAACACCAGATCGGCCACGTCGGTGGTGTCCGTGGGATGGGTGTCGACCACCACGGAAAACTCGGTCGCTGCGATGCCCCGGCGCACGGCGTGGGCATCAGGGAGCATGGACACCGGGTTGCCCGCCGTCACCCAGAGCGCCGCCACCGCCGGGTCGTTGGCCGCCAGCAGCTCCGCACCGAGACGCGCCTCGGACAGGGTTCTGGGCGCCGCTTCGAGACCACGCACGAAGCCCGTGTCGAAGGGCGTCCGTCGCCCGAAGTAGTAGGACACTCCTCCGCCCGCCACGCCGATGTGGCCCGCCGCTGCGCCGAGGGCGTCGAGCACTCGCACGGTCGCAGCACCATTGCGCCGCCGGCCCAGCCCCCAGCCCACCAACAGCGCGGCGGGGTCGGCGCGGCCGTAGATCTCGGCCAGGGACATGGCCTGGTCGAAGGGCACCCCCGCCAGATCGGCCCACTGTTGTGGTGTGCGCGAGGCGGCGAGCGCGGCGAAGCCCTCGGCGCCGTCGGCCCACTCGCCGAGGGACGGGTCGGCCCAGCCCCGCTCGAACAACACCGCCGCCACGCAGAGCGCCAGGGCAGCATCGCCTCCCGGCCGCGGCTGGATGAACAGCTCGCACAGCTCGGCGGCTCGGGTGCGCAACGGATCGACGCCCACGATGACCGCACCGGCCTTCGCAGCCTGACGCAGCACCGGCAGCAGGTGCACTCCCGTGGTGTGCGGATCTTTGCCCCACAACACGATCACCTTGGCGTGGAGCAGATCGAGCAGGTCGTGACTCTCGGCCTGGCCGAAGTCGAGCTCTTGGGCGAACTCGCCCGCGCCGGAGCAGATGTCGCCGCGCTTGATGGTCACCGGTCCGAAGCGTTCGAAGAGCAGATCAGGCATGGCCTTGAGCAGACCGAGGGAGCCCCCCGAGCGGTAGTGCATGATCGCCGCCGGGCCCAGGCGCTCGCGAATCTCGAGCAGCTTCTCGGCGGCCACATCGAGGGCCTCGTCCCAGCTCACCTCGACCAGCTCGCCCTTGTGCCGCAGCAGCGGTGAGGTGATGCGCCGCGGATCGTACTGCCGGGTCAGGAAACGGCTGGTGCGCTCGCAGAGGAAGCCCTTGGTCACCGGGTCGTCCGGGTCGCCGGCCAGACGCACGGCCCGGCCGTCTTCAACGGTGACGAGCAGGGCGCAGGCGTCCGGGCAGTCCCGGTTGCAGGCGGTGTGGACGATGTTCGACATGGCGCTGACGATGGTAGCGCGTCTCCCTCTCTTGACCACCGCCCTGTCCCTCGGGACAGTGAGCGGCCATGGATCACGACCCGGCCACTGCCCGCCAGAAGCTGCTCGCGTCCCTGGCTGCCCGCTTGGGGCGCGAGGTGATCTTGTCCGAGCCCGAAGAGCTGATCGTGTACGAGCACGACGGCTCCCCCATGCACGGCGCGGTGCCCTCGGCAGTGGTTTTTCCCAGCAGCGCCGAAGAGGTCGCCCTGATCGTCACAGCTTGCCATGAGCATGGCGTAGCCTACGTGGCCCGAGGCGCGGGCACCGGCCTCTCCGGCGCTGGCATGGCCCTCGACGGCGCAGTGGTGGTGGCCTGCAATCGCATGAACCGGGTGCTCTCGGTCGATCCCCTCTCCCGCCGGGCCGTGGTGCAGCCGGGGGTCACCAACCTGGCCGTGAGCGCCGCCGCCGCCGAGTTCGGGCTCTACTACGCGCCCGACCCTTCGAGCCAGGCGGTGTGTTCCATCGGCGGCAACGTGGCCCACAACTCCGGCGGCCCGCACACGCTCAAACACGGGGTGACGGTCAACCACGTGCGCGGGCTGCAGCTGGTGCGCCCTGGCGGCGAGCTGGTCGACGTGGGCGGCCCCGATCGTCCCGGCTACGACCTGCTGGCCTTGCTCATCGGCAGCGAAGGCACCACGGGCATCGTCACCCAGGTCGAGGTGGGCTTGATCCCCTTGCCCGAGACGGTGGTGACCATGCTGGCGGCCTACACCACTGTCGAAGAAGCCAGCGCGTCCGTGTCCGCGCTGATCGCCGCGGGCATCGTGCCGGCTGCGCTCGAGCTGCTCGACGCAGAGGTGGTGGACGCCCTGTCCCAGGCCTTCGGGTTCACGTTCCCCGAGGGTGCTGGCGCCCTGCTCTTGATCGAGACCGACGGGCCAGCCGCGGGCATGGACGCCGAGGTGTCCGCCATCACCGAGCTGACCGCACGCACCGGCGCCCTCTCCCTGAGCACAGCCCACGACGCACGAGAACGGGCGGACATCTGGCGCGCTCGCAAGCAGGCCTTCGGCGCTCTGGGCCGGATCGCCCGACACTACTACACCCAAGATGGAGTGATCCCCCGCACTCGGCTCACGGAGATGTTGGCTCACGTGCGCGACGTGGGAGAGCGCTACGGCCTGCGCGTGGCCAACGTGTTTCACGCAGGCGACGGCAACCTGCACCCCTGCATTCTCTTCGACGAGGACGACGACGAGACCAGGCAACGGGTGCTCGCCGCGGGAGCAGAGATCTTGCGTCACTGCGTGGCCCTGGGCGGCTCGCTCACCGGCGAACACGGCGTGGGCATCGAGAAGCGTGAGTGGATGGCGCTCATGTTCTCACCCGTCGATCTGTCCCTCATGGATCGGCTGCGCAAGGCGGCCGACCCGGACCGGCTGTGCAACCCGCACAAGATCCTGCCCACGGGTGCTCGCTGCATCGAGCTGTCCCCCGCGAACAGGCAGGTGTCCACGTGACTCAGCTCGCGGTGCCAGCCGACCACTGTCCCACGAGCGGCGAGCAGCTGGCGGCTGCCCTGGCTGACCTCACGGCCCGAGGTGAGCGGGTGATGGTGTCCGGGCATGGCAGCCGCTCGTCCCTCGGCGCCCTCGTGGCCCGGCCCCACTGCACGCTGAGCACCGCCGCTCTCGACGACGTGGTGCACTACGAGCCCGGCGACCTGACCATCACCGTGGGCGCTGGCATGCCCCTGGCCACCCTGACCGAGTTGTTGGCTGCGAATGATCAGCTGCTCGCGACGCAAACCTATCGACGCCAGGGCACGGTGGGCGGACTCGTGGCCAGCGCGGCCGACGGAGCCCTGGCAGCAGGCTACGGCACCGTGCGCGACGTGGTCATCGGCGCCGCCATCGCCTACACGGACGGCAGCCTGGCCCGGGCCCGAGGGCGAGTGGTGAAGAACGTGGCGGGCTACGATGTGCCCCGGCTCATGGTGGGCTCCATGGGCACCTTGGGCGTGCTCACCGAGGTCTCCTTCAAGCTGCAACCTGCGGCACCACGCAGCGTGAGCTTGGTGGCGGGCTTTGCCACCCCGAACGACGCCTTGGAAGCCGCGACAAGACTCATGGGCGAGCCCTGGGAGCCCGTGTTTGTCGATCTTCTCCTCGGCGCCTGCACACCACAACTCGCCTTCGGCTTCGACGGACATCGCGAACGAATCGACGGCCTCGTCCAGGCAAGCCAATCGCTCCTGGCAAGAGCTGGCTGCTTGGGACAAGAGCTGCTCGAAGACGCAGAGGACCTGACCCTGCGCACGCGCCTCGATGACCCCGTGGCTCATGGGGCCAACGGCGGCGACGCGTTGCTGCGCTGGTGGGGTCGCCCCGCCGAGCTGCCCTCGACCCTTGAGCGGCTGCTCGCTCCACGAGACGACGGCCTGATCGTGCGCCTCGACGTCAGGCCGCAACTGGGACAGGTCTTTGCCAGTCTGGCGCACTCGGACCACGCTGCCATGTACGCCGCGACCACGATGTTGCTGAAGCAGCTGCGGCGCACGGGCTCGGCCGTCCTGCTCGCCGCGCCGGACGCCCTGCGCAAGGACGCGAACACGGTCTGGGGCCCGCCCCCTGCCGACTTCGTGCTCATGACCCAGGTGAAGGCTGCCCTCGACCCTGATCGCACCTTGGTCGCCGGTCGCTTCGTGGGAGGCCTTTGATGAGTGAGGCCCGCTGATGTCCCACGATCTGGCCCAATGCGTCCATTGCGGCTTCTGCCTGCCCGCCTGTCCGACCTACCGGGTCTTGGGCACGGAGGCAGACGCACCCCGGGGACGGCTGGTGCTCATGGACGGCCTGAAGAGCGGGCGCATCGCGGCGACCGCCACCGTGCTGGCCCACCTGGACAGCTGCCTGCTCTGCCGGGCCTGCGAGAGCGCCTGCCCCTCGGGGGTCCCGTTCGGCGCGCAGCTGCAGCAGACCCGGAGCGAACATCGAGGCAGCGCCCAGCGTCCATTCGTGGAGCGGCTGCTCGAACGACTGGCCCTCTTCGCCGTGGCCCTGCCCCCGTGGATGCACGACCGCGGGGCCGCTGTGGCGCGCGCTGTGCACAGGACGCCTTTCATCGCCAGCCTGGCCAAGGGTTCAGGGCGCATGGCCAGCGCCGCGCGGCTCTTGCGCAGCGCCGACTGGACGCCCACCGACGTGCCCAGGTCCACGCCGCCCGCCCACCGATCGCAAGACCAGCCCGCCCCTCGTGTGGGCCTGCTCGAAGGTTGCGTGGGGCGGGTGCTGTTCGGGCGAGTCAACGGGGCGACGGCGCGGCTGCTGTCACGAGCGGGCTGTGCTGTGGATGTCCCCTCGGGGCAGCGCTGTTGTGGCGCGCTGCACGCCCACGCTGGCGATCTTGACGGCGCTCGCCGCCTGGCCCGAAAGAACATCGCCGCCTTCGAACGTGCGGGAGCCTTCGACGCCGTCGTGGTCAACGCAGCGGGATGCGGCTCGACGTTGGCCGAGTACGGTGAGCTGCTGGCGGACGACCCCGAGTGGGCAGAGCGGGCCGCGAGCTTCGCCGCCCTGGTGCGCGATGCCCTTGAGCTTCTCGATGCACGGGGACTGCCGCTGCCAGAAGACACGAGCGCTTCTGCTCAGGCGTCGTCCTGCGCCGTGGCCTATCACGACGCTTGCCATCTCGCCCATGCCCGGGGCGTGCGCGCGGCGCCTCGGCGATTGCTGAGCAAGCTGCCCGGCGTCGAGCTCGTCCCCCTGGCGGAGGCTGATCGCTGTTGCGGGTCGGCGGGCATCTACAACCTGCTCCGACCACGGACCGCCGACGCGCTGCTGGCCGAGAAGCTGGAGCGCCTGGAGGCCAGCGGTGCCGCAGTGGCCACGGCCGCCAACCCGGGGTGTCTGCTGCACCTGGCCGCGGGCGTCTCTGCCCGGGACTCTCACTTGCAGGTCGTTCATCCGCTCGAGCTGCTGGACCAGGCTTGCAGCACAGCGCGACGAGCCGCGAGGGAAGCTGGCCCCGAGCAGGTGGGCCCAAGCCGCGAACCTGTGCCCCCAGCGCAGTGAAGGTCGAAGAGACCACCATCGGGCGGGTGCTCACGCGCAGCTCCGGCTTCCTGCGCACGGTGTGCTCCCACTCGCTCCAGCCGTACCAGGGTTGCACCCACGGCAACAGCCTCTGCGGCACCTCGTGCTACGTGCGCCACAACCGCTGGCTCACTCGCGGGCGACCGTGGGGGTCGTTTCTCGAAGCGCGGGTCAACGCGGCCGCGGCCTACACGGCAGAGCACCGACGAGAGCGGCGCTGGGCGAGGACATCGCGGGACGGCTTCGTGGTCTTTCTGTCCAGCGCGACCGATCCGTTCGTGCCCCAGGAGCCTCGCCTGGGCATCACCGCGGCGGTGCTGGCTGCCATGGTCGTCGACCCGCCGGACGGGCTCATCGTCCAGACCCACAGCCCGGCAGTGGCCGAGCACATCGACGTCTTGTCTGCGTTGCACAAGCTGTGCCGTCTGCGGGTGCAGCTCTCGGTGGAGAGCGACCGAGATGAGCTGCCCGGCTTGCCCCCGCCCATCGCCACGGTGGACGCCCGGCTGGCGGCAGCCACGCAGCTTCACGACGCAGGGCTCCACGTGGTCATCTGCCTGGCGCCCCTGCTGCCCCTCGCTGAACCGACCGCCTTCTTCGAGCGGCTCTCCCGTTGCGCAGACCAGATCATCATCGACCACTTCATCGGTGGTGATGGCAC
>CAZIAK010000009.1:0-108774 GCA_964537035.1 uncultured Phycisphaerales bacterium
GCCGTTGGCCGGGTCGGTCGCGAAGGTGAGGTAGCGCAGCTTGCCCGCGTACACGTCGCCTTGCACGGTGACCTGGTCGGTGACGTTGGTGTCCCAGTCGGCCCTGAAGCCGCCGCGGCGCTGGTACCAGGAGTCGCCCACGTTGTGGCCGAAGAACAGGTCGCGGCTGGCGTCGTTCTCCTTGCCGCGGATGTAGGCGCGCCAGTAGCCGCCCTCGCCAAATGTGCCGCCGTGGCGGGCGCCGACGATGTGCTCCAGCTCCTTGCCGCCGTAGCCCACGAGCAGGCTGCCCTGGGTGTCCTCGGCGCGCTTGGTGATGATGTTGATCACGCCATTGACCGCATTGGCGCCCCAGATGGTGGCGCCCGGGCCCCTGATCACCTCGATGCGCTCGATGTCTTCGATCATCGTGTCCTGGACGTCCCAGAACACGCCTCCGAAGAGGGGGGCGTAGACTGTCCGCCCATCGATCAACACCAGCAGCTTGTTGGAGAGGCCGCTGTTGAAGCCGCGGGTGGAGATGTCCCAGGTGCTGCTGTCTGCCTGCACCGCGTGCATGCCTGGCACCAGACGGAGCAGCCCGGGGAGGGTGTTGATGCCCGAGCGACGGATGTCCTCCGACGACAGGACGTACACCGCCGCCGGAGTCTTGAAGGGATCCTGGGCCTTCTTGGAGGCCGAGGTGACCTCGACCGTGATGCCCATCAGGTCTTCGAGGCTCAGGCTGGTGAGGTCGTCGACGCCAGCGCCGAGGTCGTCCTGCGCTGCAGCACCCGGGCTGGCAAGGCACACGAGGACCACCACCATCAGAGCTCGCGCGAGTGGGACTCGCGAGACCTTGAGCGGCCCAGGGTCACCGGGCCGGCTGAGTAGGGAACTGCCGGGGTCTCCGTACATGTGGATCTGGATCGCCCCCTGCCGCTTTGGCACTGAAGCCCGTTTTGGGCCAGCGTGCCCTGAGTTCTGGCGGCGGGACGTCCGGCCAAGGCGTTGTCGGATTGCGCCCAGGTGTTGCCAATCGTTTGCGACAGGCTGTTTTGGCCGTCACGCGCCACCACAACGCCCGATCCCATGCCTTGGAGCACAGTGGGGGGCGGCCATAGAATCAGCCGCGAGCCATTGGTTTGCCGAGCCTTCGCGCTTGCGGTGGCTCAGCGATCCTCCTCGAACGAACCCATGCCAGCCCGTTGCTCCCGTCTGACCGTCTCGTGACGGCGGCTCTTGAGTGCGCTGGTGACCTGCAACTGGAGACTTCACCATGCATCAGCATCTCGCCAAGGCCCTTCTGGGCCTGGGACTCCTCACGCTGGTTCCGTCCGCGAACCTGTCGGCCCAAGTCACGGCCGAGGGCCCCGACCTTGCCGCCATGATGGCTGCCGCCCAGAGCTCAGGCGCGGCCACAGAGTCCAAGAAAAAAGACGACTTTCCAGCCTGGAAGGACGTCTCTGAGGGCTTCGCCCAGGTGGTCTCCACCACCGACGGAGCCAAGAGTCTCTACGGCATCTGGACGCGCAAGAAAGACGGTCAGATGTTGGCGGAGCTGCCCTCGGGTTACGCCAGCCAGAAGCACTACATCGCCATGACGGTGCCCACGGGCGAGATGTTTGCTGGCCTGCAGGCCGGCGATCTCTACGTCTACTGGAAGCGCTTCGACAAGCGCATGGCCCTGATGCAGCCCGACCTCAGCATGCGCTCCACGGGCGACCAGGCCTCGAAAGACTCCATGAAGAATCACTACGTGGACCGGGTGGTGCTGGACGTGCCCATCGTCTGCATGGGCCCTGGTGGTCAGCCGGTGATCGACATGGACGACCTGCTGGTGGGCAAGGCCAAGGACCTGTACGGCTACAGCGCCGGCGGCCTCAACTCTCGGCTGGCAACGATCGCCTCGGCCAAGGCCTTCCCCGAGAACGTTGAGCTGGCCTTCAGCGCTCCGTCCGGCAGTGGCCGCATGCAGACGTTCCACTACTCGATCAGCAAGATCCCCGAGAGCAACGGCTACAAGCCACGCCTGGCGGACGATCGCGTGGGCTACTTCATGACCACCTATCGCGATCTGGGCAAGTTCCGGGACGACGAGGTCTCGACCCGCTACATCAATCGCTGGCGCCTGGAGAAGGCCGACCCCTCGCTCAAGCTGAGTCCGCCCAAGCAGCCCCTGGTCTACACCATCGAGCACACCGTGCCGATCCGCTATCGCCGCTGGGTCAAGAAGGGCGTGGAGATGTGGAACAAGGCCTTCGAAGAGGTGGGCTTGTCGGATGCGGTGGTGGTTCAGTACCAGGACAAGACCACCGGCGCTCACATGGACAAAGACCCTGAGGACGTGCGCTACAACTTCATTCGCTGGTTGAGCAACGACATCGGCACGGCCATCGGCCCCAGCCGCGCCCATCCGCTGACCGGGCAGATCCTGGACGCAGACGTGGTGCTCACCGATGGCTGGATCCGCCACTTCTGGTACCTGCAGAACGATTACCTGCCCCAGGCCGCCATGGGTGGCTTCTCTGATGAGACCCTGCGTTGGTTCGCCGACCATCCCAGCTGGGACCCGCGAGTGCGCCTGGCTTCGCCCCTGGCTCAAGATCAGGTCATGACCGGCCTGGCCGAGCAGCGGGCTCGGACCCTGGCCAGCGGCCTCTCCGGCGCCAATCTCTCTGGTGCCATCCTGACCAGCGGGAGCGATCTGCTGGGTCTGGCCGAGCGCTTCGGCACCAGCGCCGCGCTGTGCATGGCTGCGGACGGCAAGGCCCGGGAGATGTCCGTGGTGGGACTGACCTTCGCCATCGACAACGCCCTGCTCGGTGACCACGACGACGAGTCTCCCGGCGAGGCCTGCGAGGACTGCACCGATGACGAGAAGTGTCAGGCCTGCAAGGACGCCGCTGAAAAGGCAGCGCCCTCTCTGATCGATGGCATCCCCGAGAGTTTCGTCGGGCCCATGCTGGCTGATCTGGTCGCTCACGAAGTGGGTCACACCCTGGGCCTGCGGCACAACTTCAAGGCCTCAAGCCTCTACACAATGGCCGAAATGAACAGCGCTGAGCTGAAGGGCAAGAAGGCCTTTGCCGGTTCGGTGATGGACTACATCCCAGTGAACTACAACATGGGCGATGGAGAGGTGCAGGGAGACTGGGCCATGATCGACGTGGGGCCCTATGACATGTGGGCCATCGAGTATGGCTATGGCTTTGGCGATCCCGAGAAGGTCGCCATGAGGTCTGCGGAGCCCGGGCATGCCTACTCCACCGACTTCGATTCCAGTGGTCCTGACCCCTTGGCTCGACGCTATGACTTCAGCGCCGATCCCCTCGAGTTCGCCGCCAGTCAGATGCGGGTGGCCCTGCACCAGCGGGAGCGGGTGTTGAGTGACTACGTCGCTGACGGTGACAGCTGGGGCAAGGCCCGTCGCGGCTACAGCATCACCTTGAACAGCCAGATGTCGGCCATGAGCATGATGGCCAACTGGCTGGGTGGGGCGTTTCTGCACAAGGACCACAAGGGTGACCCGGACGGTCGCACACCCATCGTTGCCGTGGGCGCGGACAAGCAACGGAAGGCGCTCGACTTCATCGTGTCCAGCGCCTTCCCCGATGCGGCCTACGGTCTGACCCCAGAGCTGCTCCAGCACCTCACCGTGGAGAAGTGGTCGGATGGCAGCAACTGGACCGCGCTGTACGGCGACGCCACCTACCCGATCCACGACCGGGTGGCAGGCGTCCAGGCGTCGGTACTGTCCATGCTGCTCAACCCCACGACCCTGCGCAGGGTCTACGACAACGAGCTGCTGGTGCCCGCTGATCAGGACGCCTTCACCCTGCCCGAGTTGATGGACACGGTCTCGGGCGAGATCTGGCGCGAAGTGAACGAGGGTGCCTCGGGCAGCTACTCCGTGCGCGAGCCCATGATCTCGAGCCTGCGCCGCAACCTGCAGCAGGAGCACCTGCAGCGCCTGGTCGATCTGAGTTTCGGGGCTGGCAGCGACACCACTCCGGTGGCCAACCTGGCCCTGCGCGAGCTGCGGGGCATCGGCGAGCGTCTGTCGAGCACCCTGCAGCAGAGTGGCCTCGACACCTATAGCCGGAGCCACCTCTGGGAGGCCAACGAGCGCATCGCCAAGGCCCTCGATGCCCAGTTCATCTACAACGCCGATGCCCTGGGCGGGGGTGGGTCTACGGTCATCTACCTGGGCAAGGAGGCGCAGGGGCAGCAGGGCCGCTGATCCGCTGCGAATCCGTTATTTGGACCCAAACGGGCCCCCTGGCCAGAAGCGTTGGGCAGGGGGCCCTTGCTTGTGCAGAGGGGGGCGCAGGCCCAGGCTGGACTGACCTGGGTGGCCGACGGGGCAAGCGAGTCTGTAGATCGAGCAGTCAGCCAGCCGAAAAATGGGGTTACCCTGATACGAACCCCGAAGATGACAGGACAGCGGAGAGGCCGCTGATCCTGTGTCTCTCCTCTGATTCGACACCCCGGAGACATCCGTTGCGCACTCTCCCCTGGCTTCTGACCGGTCTGCTGGCCGCGTCCCCCCTTCTTTCAGCCCAGACCTCTCAGACCTTTGTTCGAGACGCTGACGGCTGGCTCAGCGTCGAGAACGGCCAATCTTTCCGCGTGGATGCGTCGGTGATTTCGGCCCAGTTCGTCGCACCCATCGGTGGTCTTGAAGGCTTTCTGAACGGCCTGGACGGCGCCGCTGCAGGCCTCACCGTCATTCGCAGCAACCGTTTGGGCACCGTCGATCTGCAGCTCCCCCAGGGCGCCGACCCGCTGGATGCGGTGGCAGCCCTTCGCGAGACTGGCGCCGTGCGCTTCGCCGAGGTGAACACCATCGGCTTTTACGATGTCACCCCGAACGATCCCCAATACGGGAGCCTCTGGCACCTGCACAACGTGGGTCAGACCGGCGGCACCACGGACGCTGACGTCGACGCCCCCGAAGCGTGGGACATCGAAGATGGTGACCCGTCGGTCATCGTGGCCGTGCTGGACAGCGGCACCGACCACACCCACCCCGATCTGAACGCCAACATCTGGGACAACACCGGCGAGACCCTCGACGGCACGGACAGCGATGGCAACGGCTTCATCGATGACATCATGGGCTGGGACTTCGACGGCAATGACAACGATCCCAACGGTTCGTTCTATCACGGTACGGCTGTGGCTGGCGTGGTGGGTG
This sequence comes from uncultured Phycisphaerales bacterium, assembly GCA_964537035.1. GTDB lineage: Bacteria > Planctomycetota > B15-G4 > B15-G4 > B15-G4 > CAZIAK01. Next base: position 5,180 of record CAZIAK010000009.1, read on the forward strand.
CGGTGGGCAACAACGGCACCAACATTGTGGGCCTGGCCGGCGGCGCCGCGGACGGCGTGGGTTGCTCGATCATGCCCTGCAACGTGGGCAGCTCGTTCCCCAACGGCGCCATCCTCGATGACGCCATCATCTACGCTGCGGACAACGGCGCACGGGTGATCACCATGAGCCTCTCCGTGGGCACCACCTCGGCCATCAACGCTGCGGTGACCTACGCCGACGGCCTGGGCGTGTTCATCGACTGCGCCTCCGGCAACAGCGGCTCGTCGGTGAGCTACCCGGCGAATCTGCCTGGCGTCATGGCCGTGGCCAGCACCAACCACTTCGACAACAAGAGCGGCTTCAGCAACCCCGGCCCCGAGGTCGAGGTCGCCGCGCCCGGTGAGAACATCCTGATGACGAACCTGGGTGGGGGCACCATCACCCAGAGCGGCACGTCGTTCGCTGCACCTCACGTGGCTGGTCTCGCCGCCTTGATGTTCTCGGCCAATCCTGCCTTGAGCAACGTCGATGTGCGCGCGGTCATGCGCTCCACCGCAGACGACGTGGGGCCGGCTGGTTTCGACACCGGTACCGGTGATGGCCGCATCAACGCCTTCGCTGCCGTGGCAGCGGTCAGCGACGGTTTCGTTCCGGGCGTGGCCACGGCCTATGGTGTGGGGCTCGCCGGGACGGGCGGCACGGTGCCGGTGATCAGCACTGTGGGTGGCACGCCGTCGATCGGTGAGACCACCTTCGGTCTGCGGGTGCGCTTCGCCGCTCCTTCAGCCCCGGCCTTTCTGATCATCGCCCTGGCCCAGGCCAACCTGCCCTTCAAGGGCGGGGCCATCCTGGTGGACGTGACCGGCGCCTTCTCGCAGCTCATGCAGACCACCAGCGGCACGGGCGCCGCTCAGGTGCTCTTGCCCATCCCGAATGATCAGAACCTGCTGGGCCTGCCTGTCTTCGGGCAGTGGCTGGTTCAGGACGGTGGAGCTGTGGCGGGCTGGTCCATGACCGGCGGCATGATGCTGGGCATCGGCAGCTGAGCTGACGTCGCACCTTGTCGCGGCTGCATGTCGTGACACGAGAGCGCGCCGGTCCGTGAGTTGACTCACGGGCCGGCGCGTTGTCGTTGAGGGGCGCCAAGCTGCCCCGACCGCCAGCAGGGCGTCGGATCAGACCTGGGATTCGTCCTGCAGGGCGTGAGCCGCCTGTGCATCGGCCACGTCGCTGTGGCAACCGGCCTTGCCGTCGCTGCTGACCATGGCCCGGGCCGTCTTGCTGGCCAGGCGCTGCAGCTCCTCCTGGGTGAGCACGCCCCGCTGTTGCAGGATGCGTTGCTGCTCGTCATTGAGCGCGGCGGTGACCTTGGCGCCGTCCGTGGCGAAGGCCTCGCTCTTTCCGCTGGCGAACTGCACGATCTCCTTGCTGATGCGCACCGCGCACCAGTCGTGGCCGCACATGGCGCAGAAGTCCGTGTCCACGTCGAGGTCTTCGTCGTGATAGGCGCGGGCCGTGTCCGGGTCATAGGACAGCTCGAAGTGCCGCTCCCAGTTGAGCGCCGCCCGAGCCCGGGTCAGCTCGTCGTCACGATCGCGGGCGCCGGGGATGCCCAGGGCGATGTCCGCGGCGTGGGCGGCGATCTTGTAGGCGATGCAGCCCTGCTTGACGTCCTCTTGCTTGGGCAGCCCCAGGTGCTCCTTGGGTGTGACGTAGCAGAGCATGGACGCGCCGTGGTACGCAGCGTTGGTGGCGCCGATGCACGAGGTGATGTGGTCGTAGCCCGGGAAGATGTCCGTGACCAGAGGGCCCAGCACGTAGAACGGCGCGCCGTGGCAGAGCTGCCGCTGCAGCTTCATGTTGTATTCGATCTGGTCGAGGGGCATGTGGCCCGGTCCTTCGACCATGACCTGCACGCCCTGACGCCAGGCCCGCTCCGTGAGTCGCCCCAGCTCGGCCAGTTCGCCCAGCTGTGCGGCGTCGCTGGCGTCGGCTAGGCCGCCAGGCCGCAGACCGTCGCCGATGGAGAAGGTCACATCGTAACGGCGGCAGATGGCGCAGATGTCCTCCCACAAGGTGTTCATCAGGTTCTGCTTGTCGTGGTGGATCATCCATTTGGCCAGCAGGGAGCCGCCCCGGGAGACGATGCCGATGAGTCGCGAGGCCACGTGGGGCAGGTGCTCTTTCAGCAGCCCACCATGAATGGTGAAGAAGTCGACGCCTTGCTCGGCCTGGGACTCGAGGGTGTCGAGCACCATGGCCTTGTCGAGGTCTTCGATCTTCTTGTCGATGATCATCGAGTAGATGGGCACGGTGCCGATGGGCACGGAGGACTCGCCCAACAGGGCCATGCGGGTGGCGTCGAGGTCGCCCCCGGTGGACAGATCCATGACCGTGTCCGCGCCCCAACGATCGGCCCAGCGCAGCTTGTCCACTTCGTCTTCGACGCCGGAGCTGATCGGCGACGCGCCCATGTTGGCGTTGATCTTGGTCAGGGTGGCCCGGCCGATGGCCATGGGCTCGAGCGCCCCCTCAAGGTGGCGGATGTTCGCGGGGATCACCAACCGACCGGCAGCGAGTTCGTCTCGGATCTGCTCGGGGGTCAGGTGGGCCTCTCGCTCGGCCACGAAGTGCATGGCGTCCGTGACCACGCCGAGGCGAGCATGCTCGAGCTGGGTCACGGCCACGAAGCCTGCCGGCGCTTCCCATCCCGCGGCGCTCTTGGCCTGGGACGGATCGACGCAGGTCCAGTCGGCGGGCATGAAATCCCAGGCATCTCTCTCGGAGGGCTGGGGCATGCCTGGAGTGTCAGGCGAGGAGAACGTCCAGGGCGAGCCGACCCGGGGCGGGTTGGCGAAGCTGCCGGGACTCGTGCCCGCAGCGGGTTCGGACGGGTTGCTGCCGACGGGTGGCTGGGGTGGTTGCGTCGTGGTCATGCCTCTCTCTCCGGTGTTGCGACCCAGGCTGGTGGGGGAGCGGCCGATGGACGACGACGCTTCCCTACGCAGCTGGTCGGGAACGGCCGTGGCCGCCCCTGACGTGGACTGATCAGGTTCGAAGGGTTTGTCTCAGCCCGGAACACTTCGCCCGGACACCCCTAGCGAGGTGGCGAGTGTAGCTCTTGGACGTCGCCGAGTCTGGCTCAAACCCAGCGCTGGATGCGGCCAGCCATGCGCGGGATGCCCAGATGCTCCAGCAGGGGCTGGAGACGCTCCCTGTCTGCCCCGCGCCAGGAGAGATCAGCCAGGGTCAGCGCGATCGGCGCGTCACGGGCCACGGTGGCCAGGGTGCGGGACAGAAAGGCCATCTCCCTGCAGGGTTGCAGCTTCGCTCCCAGGCTCTTGGCCCCCCGCACCTCGACGTCGGCGACCTCGTCGAGGCAGGCGTAGATCTGGTCCATGGACTCAAAATGCTGCAACAGGGCAGCGGCTGTCTTGGGCCCCACGCCCTTGACCCCGGGGATGTTGTCCACCGCATCGCCCGCCAGGCCCAGGTAGTCGGCGATCTGGTCGGGGCGCACGCCAAAACGCTCTTTCACCCCCGCCGGGTCGTAGCGCTTGCCCCGGGCGTAGTCGTAGAGCTGGACATGCTCGTCGACCAGCTGCGAGAGGTCCTTGTCGATGGTGACCACCACCACCCGCTGGCCAGCCGCTCGTGAGCGCTCGCACAGGGTCGCCACCAGGTCGTCGGCCTCGTAGCGCGGGTCGGACAAGCAGCGCAGCCCCAGGGCCTCGGCGCCTCGCCGGCAGCCCTCGAGTTGGTTCAGCAGCTCTGCCGGGGGCGGTTCGCGTTGAGCCTTGTACTCGGGGTAGATCTCGTTGCGAAACGAAGTGGTCAGGCTCTCGTCAAAGGCCACGGCGATGGACTCGGGTCGCTCGGCAACGAGGTAGCGCACCAGAAAATCGAGAAAGCCCCGGGTGGCGCCGCAGGGCTTGCCCGCGCCGTCGGTGAGCGTGGTGGGCATGGAGAAGTAGGCCCTGAACACGTACGGCAGGGCATCGATCAGGTGGACTTCACCTGCTGTCGCGCTCGCCGGGCTGTTCCAATCGCTGCTCATCTATAGGATGTCGTACCACACCCGGCCCGACAGGGCAGGACCACAGGTCTGAAAGGCAGCTGAGAGATCCGGAGACGGTCATGAGAGACGGCGCGCCCGAGGGCCTGGCGGCCATCGATCTGGGCTCCAACTCGTTCCGCATGCTGCTGGTCAATCTGGTGGGGGGCGAGCCTGTGGTCGTGGACCGCATCCGCGAGCAGGTGCGCCTGGCCGCCGGTCTCGACGATCAGGGCTGCCTCGACGAGGCCTCCATGGCCAGGGGCCTCGAGTGCCTCGATCGCTTCGGTCAGCGACTGAGTAGCACCACGGGCCTGAAGGTGCGGGCGGTGGGTACCAACGCCCTGCGGGTGGCCACGAACGCCCGCGACTTCTTGCGCCGGGCCGACAAGGTCCTGGGCCACCGCATCGAGGTGATCAGCGGTCAAGAAGAGGCCCGGCTGATCTATCTGGGCATCGCCCACACCCTGTCTGACGATGAAGGCCGTCGCCTCGTGGTCGATATCGGCGGCGGCAGCACCGAGTGCATCCTGGGCGAGCGCTTCGAGCCCGTCGAGGCCCACAGCTTGTACATGGGCTGCGTGCGCTGGACCCAGCGTTTCTTCGCCGACGGCAAGATCAGCGAGTCGCGCATGCGCAAGGGACATCTGGCCGCGTCCCGAGAACTGCAGACCCTGCGGGCCATGTTCCGCGGCATCGGCTGGGACGACGCCGTGGGCAGCTCGGGCACCATCCGTTCTTGCGCTTCGATCCTGGAGGCCACGGGCTGGTGCGAAGAGGGCATCGACCGGCCGGGTCTGCAGCGCCTGAGCGATGCGCTGGTCAAGGCGGGGCATGCCGACAAGCTCGACCTGCCCGGGCTGCGCAATGAACGCCGGGCGATCATTGCGGGGGGCGTGTCCATTCTTTGCGCGGTGTTCGACAGCCTGGGTATCGAGAGCATGGAGGTCACCCAGGGCACATTGCGCGAGGGCGTGCTCTACGATCTCCTGGGTCGGATCCGTCACGAAGATGTGCGCGAGCGCACGATCCGCGGCTTTCAGGAGCGCTACGATGTCGACGGTGGTCAGGCGCAGCGGGTCGAGGCCTCGGCGCTGGCCCTGCTCGAGCTGGTGGCCAGCGACTGGCAGCTCAAGGGCGGGCGACACGCTCGCTTTCTGGGTTGGGCCGCGCGCCTTCACGAGGTGGGTCTGCACATGTCCTACCGCCATCACCACCGCCATGGCGCCTACATTCTTGCCCACGCCGACATGCCTGGCTTCTCGAGAGACGACCAGGCCATGCTCGCCGCCATCGTGGGTCACCAGCGGCGCAAGTTCAGCGATGAGCCGTTTGCAGAGGTGGCCCGCTCCAAGCGGCGGCTGATGGCGCGGCGGCTCACCGTGCTGCTGCGGCTGGCGCTGCTGGTCAACCGGGGCCGCTCGAAGCATCCCGCGGTGCCCCTGTCGCTCACCGTCAATGGCGAGGGGCTGCTGCTGACCCTGCCCGGTGACTGGTTGGCCAAGCGGCCCCTGACCCGCAGCGACCTGGAAGACGAGGTGCGCATGCTGGGAGCCATCGACATCCCGCTGACCTTGCACGTCGCAGAAGACTGACCGCTGCGACTGACCGCTGCGACTGACCGCTGCGACTGGCCGCTGCGACTGACCGCGCACCGTGCGGGACTCAACGGGTGGGTTGCGAGGGCTCAGCCCATGAGCGCGGGGTTCTGAGTGTAGGTGCCCACCAGCTCAGCGCTCTGCAGCACGTGCCCCTCCATGGCCCGCCGAGCATCGGGGACGGTGAAGGTCTGCCCCAGGTCGAGCCGCTCGATGTCGAGGGCGAACAGCTGAAAGTGGTAGTGGTGGACGCGCTCGTCGTTCCATGGGGGCGCGGGGCCGTCGTAGCCCAGGTAGGTGCCGCCCATGTCCTCGTCGCCGGCGAACCACGACGTGTAGTCGTTCTGCCCCTGGCGCGCGCCGTCGGGCCCGGGAGGTTGGTCCTTGCCGCCGGGGGTGACGCCGTCTGCACAGCAACCTGCGGCCAGCGACGTGCAGGAGGCCGGGATGTCGACCATGACCCAGTGATGAAAGTCGCCCCGGGTCAGGTCTGCGGACACCGTGCGGCCCTCTTTGTTGACGTCGTCTCCCACGGTGGGCGCGTCGGGGTCGACGCAGATCAGGGCCAGGGATCGGGTGCCCGGGGGCAGCTCGCTCCAGGACAGCTGGGGGCTGCGGTTGCCTGCCAGGCGGGCATGGGTCTCGGGGTCGGCCTGCGCAAACGCGAAGGTGGCGGGGATGACGCCGCCGGGGGCGAAGCTGTCGCTGCTGATCTGCACGATCATTCTCCGGAGGGGGGCGGTCATTGTAGTGAGATCGGCGCCCGGGGGCTCGCTCTTCGTATGCTGCGGCGACGGAGGTCGCGTTTGCCATGAGTTCATCACCTGTTTGTTGTCTGCCCGGATCGGTGCGTCGGCGGCTGGGCCAGCTGGCCACGGGCCATGGAGGGGTGCTGGCTGCGCTCCTCCTCTGCACGGTGGCCTGGCGGTCTCCAGCCGACGACGAGGTGGCGGCGGGGGACGCCGCGATGCGGCTGATCGCGTCTCGGGGTGAGCTGGCGGGCCCCGACCTCTGGCCGGGCTTCGACCCTCTGGCCTATCCCCTGGCCGTGTTCGACGGAGCGTCTACATACCTTGTCGATCATCCTGGCCCTCCCTCCGAGTTTGCAGCTGTTGAGGGCGCTCCCGGCGTGCAGGTCATGGACGGACGGCATCCCCTGGTCAACGCCAACAGCTCGGTGGAGCTGGGCGGGGCCGCGACGGCCACCTTGCTGTTCGACCGTCTGGACGGTGACGACCCCCTGGCCGCCCTGGCCGTGGCGGTCCATGAGGCGTTTCACGTCTACCAGGGAGATCAGTTTCCGGGCTGGATCGTGGATGAGTCCCAGCTGTTTCTGCACCCGGCAGACCATGCAGAGGCGCTGGCGTTGCGGCGAGCAGAGTCCCTGGCCTGGCGGCGGGCGCTGCAGAGCGACGACGGTCTGCCACAGGCTGCCCTGGCCCTCGAGCTGCGTCGTCAGCGCAATGATCTGCTCAGTGACGGCGTGGTGGGTTACGAACGGGGGCTGGAGCTGAAGGAGGGGCTGGCGCGCTATGTCCAGGACCGCTGTCTCCCGGATCGGCAACCGGGCGCTGCTCCCGTCGAGGGCTGGCCCGCGGAGGTCGTGCGCCAGCGGGCCTACGTCACCGGGGCCACCATGGCTCATCTCCTGGACCGCTGCTCGGAGGGCTGGCGGCAGCGTCTCAACCGGGGCGAGATCGTCTTTCTGGATGAGGCGCTGCGTTGGGCGCTGGCTGACCGGGCCGTGTCACCCGCGGTGCAGCCAGCCGCAGAACAGGCCGCGGTCGCAGCGCGAGCCAGCGAGGACGCAGCGGCGGTGACGAGCGCCCGCAAGGACGAGCGGGCCGCCTACCTCAGCCAGGAGGGCGCTGCGATCGTGGTGCGCATCACTGGCGGCGGACCCTTGTCGCCCCAGGGCTTCGACCCGCTCAACGTGCGCAGCCTCGGCGGACGGGATGTGCTGCACACTCGCTGGCTGTTGCTCAAGCGTGGCGACTGCGAGATCGCCATCGACGATCGCTCGGCCCTGACAGCGGGAGCTGGTAGCCATCCCCTGTTCGGCGGTGTGACCGAGCTTGTGGTCACCGGGTTGCTCGATGCGCCCGCGGTCGAAGACAGTGGATCCGAAACCGTCGTCACGGCCCCCGGCTTCAGCGGTCGCTTCACGGGCGCCGACATCGAGCGCACGGACGGGCTGCTCCTGATCACCCTGAAGTGAGGTCCCTGGACATCGCTCCGACCCCGATCGTTCCCCGCCTGGGCGTGTGTGCCTGGTCGCTGCAACCGCGCACGGTTGAAGATCTGATCTGCGCTTGCGAGCAGCTCAATCTGGGGGCTGTGCAACTCCCGTTGAAGGCCTTTCACCGCGCTGGCTTGCTGCGCTCGGGCTGGGACGAGACGGCGACCCTTGAGGCTCTGGCACGTGCAGGCGTCGTGGTCTGCTCGGGCATGTTCGCCACCCACGGCGAGGACTACTCAAGCCTTGAGTCCATCCGAGCGAGCGGCGGTGTGCGATCCGACGCACATTGGTCAGCCAACGCTGCCCTGGCTGTAGAGGACGCCGCCAGAGCTCGCCGCCTGGGCCTGAAGCTGGTCAGTTTTCACGCAGGTTTCCTCCCCGAAGGGCGGGGTGATCCTCTGCGCGCAGTGATGATCGATCGTCTGCGCACGGTGATCGACGCGTTCGGCGATCAAGGGGTGGACGTCGCTTTCGAGACCGGCCAGGAAACCGCAGAGACGCTGACCGAAGTGCTTGACGATCTGGCGCGGCCAGCGGTGGGTGTGAACTTCGATCCGGCGAACATGATCCTCTACGGCCAGGGCGACCCCTGCCAGGCCCTGGACCTCTTGGCCCCGCGGGTGCGCCAGCTCCATGTGAAAGATGCCCTCCCCGCGGCGTGCGTCGGTGACTGGGGGACCGAAGTGGTGGTAGGCACGGGGCGTGTGCACTGGGAGGAGTTGTTCGCGGTGCTGGCCCGGCATCAGCTGCTGATCGACTGCCTCATCGAGCGGGAGGCGGGGCACGACCGGGTGGGCGATGTGGCTCTCGCGGCCAGTCGGGTGACCGCCCTGGTCGCTGCCATGAAAGCGAGGGCGCCGTGACTGAGGACGGGCCAGGCATCGGCGTGATCGGTCTGGGCTTCATGGGCGCCACCCACATCAACGCCTGGCGCCAGGCGGCCCTGGACGGTCATCCCAATCGGCTGGTGGCAGTGTGCGATCGGAACCCGGCTCGCCGCGCTGGCCAGTCGGCCGTGGGCCCGGCAGGCCAGGAGCCGTTGCAGTTCGACCGCGGCGCCGTCGCTCTGTACGCGGACGCCGCAGAGCTGTTCGCCGACCCCGCCGTGGACGTGGTCAGCATCACCACACCCACCGAGTCTCATGTGCCCCTGGCCCTGGCAGCGCTGGCCGCAGCCAAGCACGTGTTGGTGGAGAAGCCGGTGGCTCTTGAGGTCGCCGCCGTGCAACGCCTGCAACAGGCCGCGGCTTCTGCTGGCACGCTGTGCATGCCCGCCCAGTGCATCCGCTTCTGGCCCGGTTGGGACTGGCTGATCGCTCGGGTCGATGACCGCAGCCTGGGCGCACTCAAAGCGCTGCACGTTCAACGCCTGTCCAGCCGACCCGACTGGGGTGACGGTTTCTACGACGACGCGACACGCTGCGGCGGTGTGGTGCATGACCTTCACGTCCACGACGCCGACTGGATTCGACGCCTGGCGGGGGACCCCCAATGGGTGTCTGCGCGAGAACAAAGCGGCCAGCTCACCATCGAGTATGGATTCATCGAAGGCGGCGGCCCCGAGGTCGTGGTCGCCGAGGCGAGCTGGGCTCGAGATCCCACCGAGGGTTTCTTCATGGGCTACGAGGCCGAGTTTGAACGAGGCGGCGCGAGCTGGTCGTCCCAGCGCGAGCCGCCGCTGCAGCTGGCTGGTCCGGGCCCGCACGAGCTGCCTGCCTGGGTGGGTGGGACCGGCTATGACGGCCAGCTTCGGCACCTGCTGGCTGTGCTGTCGGGAGAGGTGGCCGCCCTGGAGGTGACCATGGCCGATGCCGTGGCCTCCGCCCGCATGCTCGAGGCCGTAGATCGGAGTCTGGCCTCTGGCGGGGCGGTGCCCTTGTGAGCCAGGCGGTTGGCTGTGAAAATCGCTTCCTGACCCCGTGCGGCCGGTGGGCCGCGCCGATCCCTTGAGAAGAACGCCCATGCCTCTCTGCTGTCGTTGCCCCGCTGTGGCCCTGGCACTGGTCTTGTGCGCCGTAGGAGTTCACGGCACCGAGAGCCTGCCCCGGGCTCTGTTTCTGACCCACTCCGCGGGCTACCAGCACGGCGTGGTCACCCGCCCTGCTCCCGATCAGCTGTCCGTGGCCGAGCAAGCCTTGTGGGACGCCGCCGAGGGACACTTCGAACTCACGGTGACTCAAGACTGCTCGGTGCTCACCAGCGAGGCCCTGGCCCAGCTCGACTTGGTGGTCTTCTACACCACGGGTGAGCTGCCCCTGGCGACCGGCATGGTTGAGGAGCTGCTGTCCTGGGTGGCAGCGGGCGGTGCGTTCGTGGGCATCCACTGCGCCAGTGACACGCTCTACGAAGAGCCGGCCTATCTCGACATGGTGGGGGGCACGTTCGACGGACATCCCTGGCATCAGGCGGTGACCCTGCGAGTAGAAGATGGGGAGCATCCGGCGACCCGTCATCTCGGCGAGGGGTGGACGTTGACCGACGAGATCTATCAGTTCAGAAGCTTCTCCCGCCATCCCGCTGCTGTGTTGTTGAGCTTGACAGACGTAGGCCTCGACCTGAGCGACGGACGCCGGGGCGACGATGACTACGCCTCGGCGTGGTGCAAGCCCTACGGCAGGGGGCGCGTCTTCTACACAGCCCTGGGTCACCGACCCGAGCTCTGGAGTGACCCCACGTTCATGCAACACGTGCTCGGCGGCATGGCGTGGGCCGTGGCAGGACCCGACCACCAGGCGTTGGCGCCCCCAGCGTCGCAGCTGCTGGCCGATCTGTCCTCGCCCGCCGCATGGACCCACCGAGGCGGGGGCGACTTCGCCTGGGAGGAGACGAACGGTGAGTTCGTCGCCTTGCCCGGCGCAGGGGACCTGGTCAGCCGTGAAGCGTTCGGCGACATGCTGCTGCACGTGGAGTTCGCCGTGCCGGAACAGGGCAATAGCGGCGTGTATATCCAGGGGCGCTACGAGGTGCAGATCTACGAGACCTTCGGTCAGCCCTTGGTGCAGAACTCCTGCGCAGCCCTGTATGGCGTCGCGCCACCGGCCGCCGATGCCATGCGTGAGCCGGGGCGCTGGCAGTCCTTCGACATCCGCTTCACGGCGCCGACTCTCGACGCGGAGGGGCAGAAGTTGACCGACGCGCGGGTCAGTGTCTGGCACAACGGACTGCTGGTGCACGATGACGTGGCCTTGCCCGGTCCCACCCCTGGCGGGCTCAGCGATGACGAAGTCGCTACGGGCCCGCTGATGCTCCAGGATCATGGCCACGCCGTGCGCTACCGCAACCTGTGGATCGCCGCCCTGGACGACTGAGTCCACGAGCGTCCGGGCCATGGACCCAGTGCACTCAGAGGATGCGCAGGACCTCGGCCACGGCGGGTGTCTGGTGCAGGTAGTTGTTGTCCGCCCTCAGCGCCGCGTTGAAGGGCAGGGCTTCTCGTTCACCCAGCAGACCCAGGGCAACCGTGGCGAAGGCTCGGGACAGCTCGCGACGCTTGTCATCACTGGCCATCTCCAGCAGCGGCACACCGGCGGCCTGATCGCCGATCAAGCCCAGGGCTTGCGCCAGTGCCGAGAGTCCACCCAACGAACGGGTGGCCACCAGGCTCTCTACGAGCAGGGGCACCGCGTCGCCGTCGCCCATCAGGCCCAGGCCCATGGCGGCCTTCAGCCGGAAACTCTCGGGCAGGCTCTCGTCTTCGACCAGCTCGCGCAGGGAGGGCGCCGCCTCCACGTGTCGCATCATGCCCAGGGCTTCGCTGGCGTAGCCCCTGAAGTCGTCTTGATGAGAATGCGCCATGCTCTCGTGGATCATGGGGGCAGAGATCTGGTCGTCGCTCAGGGCCAGGGCAATGGCGAAGGCGCCCTTGAAAGAGGGATCGTTCTCGTCGGCGAACCCCTCTCTCAGAGTGCTGAGTAGTCTTGGTGCGGCTGCGGGCTGCGCTCGGGCGTAGAGGGCCGCGCCGATGGCTGCCCAGGAGCGGTGAGCCCTGTGCTGGCTACGGCCGGACAGCTCACGTTCGACAAGTCGTAGCAGGTCTTCGTGGTCGTCTGCGTGGGCTGCGGCGTCCGTGTCCTGGGCGCCGAGTCTGGCCAGGGTGAGCAGGGAGAAGTGTCGCGTGAGCTGATCCCGTCCGTGCAGCACCTGCTGGCGCAGCTCGTGGACCACGCCCGTGTCTCTCATGGTGGCCAGGGAGGCCAGACCGATAGCGGCTGACTGGCGCACGGCGTCGGGGGTCTGGCCGCCCCGCAGCAGATCAAGCAGAGCGGGGACGGCTCGGGGCGAGCCGAGCTTGCCCAGGGTCGTGGGTACGTAGCTACGCAGCACGCTGTCGAGGCTGTCGTCGGTGACCATGAGCAGCAGGGCGTCGATCACATCGTCCCGTCGGGGCGAGCTGTGGTCGAGCAACCCCAGCGCGGCGAAGGAGCAGGCCTTCACATCACGTTCGCTATCCGGGAGAATGTTGGCCGCTGCGATGAGCGCGTCCACGGCGCCATCGCTGCCGATGAGCCCGAGGCCAATGGCCGAGAAGGCGCGGATCAACCAGGGCACGTTGCCGCCGCCGACCGCTTGCTGACCGGCCGAGCTGTCCCGCAGCAACTGTGTCAGCAGGACCTCGGAGGGCTGGTCATCAAGGATGCCCAGGCCCAGCGCGGCCGCCGCCTGGACCGACAGCTCGCGGTGGGCCAGAAGCCGAGTGGCTGCCTCGCGCACAACGTCGTGTTGATCGGCGGCAGCAGAGCGACCCATGGCGATGAGGGCCGAGTCGAGAATGTTCCGGTCGTCCGAGGTGGTGGAGAGCTGCAGCAGGGCAGGGATGATCGTGTCCTCGACCCAAGGCCGAGACGGGCGGGCCCCCTGGGTCGTGCGCAGCTTGTTCCCCCGGGAGGTGAGCTGCCCCGGCGAACCCTCCACATGGGCGCCTTGCCCCAGACGGGACTTGAGCAGCACGAGCTGATCTCGGTTGGCCTCCCACCAGAACTCCCAGCCGTCATAGGCGAGCTGGCCAGAAGACGCGCCTGCACCGGAGGAGGAGGTGCGCCCTGAGGAGCCCCTGCTGCCTCGGGTCGCGCCGGCGGCTGAAGAGAGACTGACCCCACCGCTGCCTGCGCCACCGCCACCACCGGTCGCGGTCGCCCCGGGCCTGCCAGCGGAGGACCCGCCTGTGGACCCAGAGCTCCCGTCGGCACCCGAGCCGGGGCCTTTGTATTGCCCGCCGTGGGCCAGCAGGGCAGGGCTCAAGAGCGCCAGGGTCATGAGCAACGCGGCTGTTTTGAGCATCGGTTGGATCCCATTTGAAGGCTGTGTCGGCATGCCAAACCTGCCGCAGGAGGGGGGAGGCCCTCAGGTGAGAGGCTCGGGCCGCCTCCGATTCGTGGCTCAGGGAGCGACAAAGGGATCAACGGGAGTGTGAGCCGGACCGGACGGCCGCACGCAATTCGGCGAGGCTGCTAGGATGGCCAGCGTTCCCTTGGCCCCAGTCGGGAGAGGCTGCCATGGATTCAATGACTCTGACCAAGCACGTGGCGGCGCCCCTCGAGGCGACCTTCGCTGCTTTCAGCGACCTCGATCGGGCCGCTGACAACATCAGTGGCATCGTGCGCGTCGAGCGCATGGACAGCGGCCCCATGAGAGCGGGCACCCGCTGGCAGGAGACGCGCATGATGATGAACCGCGAGGCCACAGAAGAGCTCGCGGTCTCTGAGTTCAAGCACAACCAGCACTACACCGTGGTCTGTGACTCCTGCGGATCCAACATCGCCAGCACGTTTCGCTTCGTGCCCCGGGGCGAGTTCACCGATGTGGTGCTCGAGCTCGAGGTGAACCCGACCACGTTCATGGCCAAGATGCTCTCGCCCTTGGGCAAGCTGATGATGGGCGCCATGCGCACCTGCATGCAGCAGGACATGGACGAGCTGGCCCTGGTCGCCGAGGGGCAGATGTTCTCAGCAGGCGCCTGAAGCGCTGGTCTCGGCCGCCAGGGGCAGGTGCTGGGCCAGCCGCCCGATGACCACGTCGGTGAAGCTCGAGGTCGAGTGGCTGCCTCCCAGATCTCTGGTGCATTCGCCGTCCTCGATGGCGCCGAGCAACGAGAGCCGCAGGGCGTGGCCCAGATCGTAGCGATCGATGTGGTCGAGCATCATGCCGAAGGCCAGCAGCATGGCCGTGGGGTTGGCGATGTTCTGTCCGGCGATGTCCGGCGCCGTGCCACCGGCAGGGTCGAACATGGCGATGGAGATGTTGCGGTCGTTGTCGTAGGCGAAGTTGCCGCTGCTGCCCGTGCCCAGGGAGCCCACCAGGCCAGATGCCAGGTCTGACAAGAAGTCTCCGTACTCGTTGAGCACGAGCACGACCTCATAGTCTTGAGGCCTGAGGATGACCTTGCCCAGCAAGGCATCGAAGAGCTCGCGGTTGTAGGCCACGTCGTCGTAGCCGCTGTCATGAACAGACCGTACTGTCTCCTCGAAGAGGCCGTCCGTGACCCGCTGAATGGTGTGCTTGGACGAGCTGGTCACGCGCAGCTTCTTCTTGCGCGCCAGATCGAAGGCAAAGAGAGCGGCCAGAGCGCAGGGCTCCCGCTCGACCATGCGCAAGGAGACGGCGGCGTCCTTGCCGATCAGCTGGCCCGGGTCGTCGTAGGTGCCGCCCACCGCCACCCGCACGATGTGCAGGTTGACGTCCTCCTTGAAGTTGCCGTTGATGCCCTTGATCGAGATGGCCGGGCGGTAGATCACCGAGAACCCGCAGCGGCGGCGGATCAGGGCGTTGGGGCTGATCTGCCCGGTGATGGTGGGGTACTTGAGCGAGACCTTGGTGGCCCGCATGGACTCCTCGGCCTCGTCGATGCAGGCCAGTCCCTTGGCCTCTCGGGTGGCCAGGGACCAGTCGACAGGATGAAAGTCGAAGTCGAGGGGCAGGGCATCAGCGACGGCGTGCACCGAGCGCTGCAACTCAGGGCCGATGCCATCGCCCTCGAGTTCGGTGATCGGGATGGTCGTCATGGCTGTGGTCTCAAGTTGGATGGGGGGAGTGGTGGTTCGGTATTTGTCTGAGTTGGGCGAACCCGGCATTCTACGCACATGCCCGCTCCGAGTCGACGCCGCCGCAGATCGTCCTGGTCGAAGGCCGAGGATGCCCAGCTCCTGGGCATGGGCTTCGCCGATCTGGGTCTTGAGCTGAGGGGCTCCTGGATCGAAGACGAGCTGCACCGGCTCCACGATCAGCTGGGCCGGCGAGGGTTGCGCTTCAAGCCCCACGCCTGGCTGTCTACCGACTGGTTCTCGCCCATCGGCGTGCCGGGGATCGCCATCCCCTTCTACCTGGCCGACCCGCGGCTGGTCAGGCTGGAGCGGCGGCTCATGCTCGAGGTGGAGGGCGGTCGCCGGGATGAGTTTCGCCGGCTGTTGCGGCACGAGTGCGGTCACGCCATCCAGCAGGCTTTTCGGCTCCATCGGCGCAAGCAATGGCGGGAACACTTCGGCTCTTCGGCCCAGGACTACCCGGACAGCTATCGGCCCAACCCCCGCAGCCGGAAGTTCGTCCAGCACCTGCGGTTGTTCTACGCCCAGTGCCACCCCGACGAAGACTTCGCCGAGACCTTTGCGGTCTGGCTGAGCCCGCGCCACCACTGGCGCAAGGCCTACGCTGACTGGCCCGCGCTGAACAAGCTCGAGTATGTCGATCGCCTGATGGACTCCCTGGTCGATGTCGTGGCGCCGGTGCGCAGTCGTCGCCAGGTCCGCAGTCTTTCCGGCCTGAAGCTGACCTTGGGCGAACATTACGCAGAGCGCGAAGAGCGCTACAAGCCCCGGGCTCCGTCCCGCTACGACAATGATCTGCGCGCTCTCTTCTCCGCGGCGAAGGGGCACGGTCGGGCGCTCACGGCGGCGAGCCTGATCCGCGGCAAGCGAGCGGCGATACGCAGGCGCGTGGCCCGCTGGACTGGCGAGCATCAGCAGGTTCTGGATCAGGTCCTGTCCGAGATGATCTTGCGTTGCAGCGAGCTCGATCTGCGCGCCACTGGGTCCGAGCAGTCCCTGCTCATTGACTTCTCCGTTCTGCTGGCGGCTCGCACCATGGCCGCGCTGCACGCCGAGCGAGATTGGATCGCCGTATGAAGAAGCTGCGCATCCTGCATCTCTCTCATCCCTGGCTCATGCCACCAGACAACGCTGACGCCGCCAGCGACTCCCAGGCCTACGCCTGGAAGACGGACGACGACGTGGTCTCGACCCTGCGGGGCCTGGGCCACGAGGTGGAGTCGTTGGGAGTCGAAGACGAGCTGCGGCCGATCCAGGTGATGATCCGAGGCTTCAAGCCCGACCTGGTCTTCAACCTGGTGGAGTCCTTCGCCGGGCGCTCAGAGCTTGACCATCACGTGGTGGCCTACCTCGAGCTGCTGCACGTGCCCTACACGGGCTGCAATCCCCGGGGGCTGGTGCTGTCCCGGGGCAAGGCGCTGAGCAAGAAGATCTTGTCTTATCACCGCATCGCCACGCCCAGGTTCGCCGTGTTCCCCATGGGACGCAAGGTGCGTCGACCCCGCAGCCTTGAGTTTCCGGTGATCGTGAAGAGTCTCATCGAGGAGTCGTCCCAAGGCATCAGCCAGGCTTCCGTGGTGGACTCGGACGAGAAGCTGGCTGAGCGGGTGACATTCATCCACGAGAGCGTGGCCACGGATGCCATCGCCGAGCAGTTCATTGAAGGCCGAGAACTCTACGTGAGCGTGATCGGCAACCAGCGGCTGACGGTGTTGCCAGCGTGGGAGCTGAGCTTCGGCAACATGCCCAAGGGCGCCGCGGCCATCGCCACCGCCCGGATCAAACGGGACCTCGACTACCAGGAGAAGCGAGGCATCAACTCAGGGCCGGCGGTGGACCTGCCCGAGGCTTTGGCCGAACAGATCCCGCGGCTGACCAAGCGCGTGTATCGCACCCTGGGGCTCGACGGTTACGCCCGCGTGGACTATCGCCTGTCGCCAGAAGGCAAGCTCTACTTCTTGGAAGCCAACCCGAACTGTGAGATCGCCCAGTTCGAAGAGCTGGCAGACTCGGCGGCCCATGCGGGGATCAGTTACGAGCAGTTGATCAGTCGCATCGTCAACCTGGGTCTGGCTCGGCACGGCCGCCCCCACTGAGCGGCTCTTCGCCCTGCCTTGTAGGCCACGCCTCGCCCTGAATCCACCGGGGTGCACTCCCCTTCACGGCATCTTGCCCGCAGGCTGCAAACCCTGCAGTCGATGCAGAGAGTGCGCTCGCCGACGTGCTGCTACTGGGCCCAGCGGTTGTTGCTGCGGTCGATATCGGGCAGGTCTTCGTCGGGGTCAAGGGTCACCGAGACGATCTGCTGTCCGTCCCCGAAGCGCTCGGTCACGCTCCGTGAGTGAAACCAGGCCTGCACCGGGATGTGCCGGCGGATGCGCGAGCCGTCGCTCAGCTCGACCTCCAGATCGAGGGGCATGACCAGCTCGCCCAACGCAGTGATGGTCACTGCAGCTGGCCAGCGGCCATTGGGCTCGTCGACCGAGTCGACGGCGGCGTCCCAGGTGGCTGTCTCCTCGAACCATCCGCGCCAGAACCAGGCCAGGTCCATGCCTGCCGCGTCCTCCATGGTGCGGTAGAAGTCTGCGGGGCGGGGGTGGTGAAAGGCCCAGCGGCGGATGTAGGTGCGGAAGGCGTGGTCGAAGCGCTCCGGGCCCATGATGGTCTCACGGAGCAGCACGAGGCCCGCGGCGGGCTTGGCGTACTGGGTGAAGCCGAACAGGCGACCGGGGAGCTGGTCTGGGGGAGTGTCCACAGGCAGCTGAGGAGACCTGGCCATCTGGCCAGCGAGGCGCGACGGGTGCGTGCCTTCGTTGACCTCGCCGGGGAACCAATCGGCCCGGGAGTAGTAGTTGATGAACGAGTTGAAGCCCTCGTCCATCCAGGCGTGGCGGCGCTCGTCCGTGGCCACCATCATGGGGAACCAGTTGTGGCCGATCTCGTGGGTGGTCACGCCCCACAGGCCGCTCTCGTCCTTGCGCTCGCTGCAGAAGATGATCATGGGATACTCCATGCCGCCTTCGATGCCGTTCACGTTCGTTGCTACGGGCCAGGGGTAGGTGGCCCAGCGCTCGTTGTAGCCCAGGATCGCCGTGCGGAGCATGGCTGTCGACTCTGCCCAGAGGGGCAGGGCTTCTGCTGGATAGACCGATTGGACGAGCGTGTGTTCGGTCCCCGCGGCGTCAAGAATGAACGCGTCGGAGCAAGCCCAAGCCAGGGTGCGTACGTTCTTCGAGCTGAAGCGCCAGGTGAGCGGGCCGTCGCCCGCGGGGCGATAGTCCTCTGTCCCGATCTCGTCAGCGGTGACCACCACGACGGTCTCGTCGCTGGTGCGAGCGGTCTCGAGGCGCTGCTGCTGTGCCGTGGTGTAGACATCTCCCGGGTTCTGCAGTTCTCCCGTGGCCACGGCCACCATGGAGCGGGGGAGGGTCAGCGCCAGCTCGTAGTCACCGAAGTCGGTGTAGAACTCGCCCGTGCCCAGGTAGGGCAAGGTGTTCCAGCCATGGACGTCGTCGTACACCGCCATGGCCGGGAACCACTGGGCCACCTCATAGATGGTGCCTTGCTCGACCTTCTCGATGCCGAAGCGGCGGAAGACCTTCTCTGGCAGCACGAAGCTCCAGTCGATCTCGAAGGTGAGGGCGGCGCCCTGGGCGGCGAGGGGGGTTGGCAGATCGATGCGGCCCAGGGTGTCGTAGACCGTGAGCTTCAGGGGCTCCCCGTCCGAGGTGCTCACTCGTTGGACGGTGATGCCATCACCCTCGGAGCGGTTCATGGCGATGGCACCCCTGCGGCCGAGCTGCGAGCCCAGGCTGTCCTCCCGGAAGACGTTCTGTTCGAGGTGCAGCCAGAGGTAGTCGAGCGAATCTGGCGAGTTGTTGGTGTAGTGGACTGCGGCCGTGCCCGTGACCGTGCGGGTCTCTGCATCGAAGCTGGCCTGGATGTCGTAGTCGGCGCGCTGCTGCCAGTAATCGGGGCCTGGCGCGCCGGCACCGTTGCGGGTGGCGCTGGGGCTGGGCAGGTCGAGGGCCGCGAAGATCGTCCCGGGGTGGCGCGCGGTAGGGCTGCGAAACGTGGACGGCCTGGGCGTGGCACAGCAACTCAGCAGGACGGCGAGCAGGGGGATGAAGCAGCGCGGAGACATGACCAACTCCTGAGGGTCTTGCGGGGTGCGGCGTGATAACGATCGCGCCCGGCAGGCAACTGCCGGGCGCGGTGGGTGGGGGGGCGTGCAAGCAGGCTGGTGGTCAGCAGGGCCGTGGCGACTCAGCTACGGGCGACCCAGGCTGGCATCTTGGACAGGTGCTCCGTGGCTGCGGCCTCGGCGTCCTCGCGGGACATCGAGCGCATGCCCATGAAGTAGCCGGTCACCGTGCCCTCGAAGATGGCCTCGTAGCTGTGCAGCTTACCGCTGTCGTCCGTGCAGTGCTGGCAGTACATCTGCCCCTCGACGGCTTCGGTCAGAGGCATGCCGCAGCTCTGGCACGAGGTCATGGACACAGGGGTGTGGAAGACCAGGTGGTAGCCGTTCGGATCATCGATGGCGAAGTCGCGAATGGCGTAGAACTGGGTCTTGGGTTCGTAGTGGGGCATGGCCCCGCGCGCGCACACAGCGGCATGAAACGCGTCCACGTCGGCGACCTCGATGTAGACGAACGAACCCACTCCCAGAGGGTGGCTCCGTGCGGCACGGTAGAGCCCCAGGGCCCATTTCTCTGCGGCGTCTGGCTCGCCTCCGTGGCCGGCGCACTCCATGTCGTCTCCCTCTGCGGGCAAGCTGCCCAACATGACCGACTGACCTTCGAGGAGCAGGTTGCACCACATGGGGTGGGCCTCATCGGGCCAGCTCTCCTTCATTTCGAATCCGAGGGTGTCGCGGTAGAAGGCGAGGCTCGTGGGCATGTCCTGAACGGTAAACATGATGGACATTGCGGCCATGGTGCTGGCTCCTGTGATCGTGGAAGGCGCAACCCGATGCCTCCGCTCCCCGCGGACGACGAGTGATTGTGGACCGGGGGCCCAGGTCACGTCCAGTCGATCAGGGAAGGCGCTTCGATGGCACCGCCCCTGGCGGCGTGTCGCGACGTCAAAGCCCGATGACGCCTGTCAGTCGGCGATGGGCTGAAGACGTTCGTAGAGTGTGTCCCGCAGCACCGGGTCCCGACCGGCTTCACGAATCAGGCCCGCCATCTGGGCCGTGGTCATGCCCTGAGGCGTGGTGGCGCCGGCGTCGTGGGTGATGTGCTCCTCGACTACCGTGCCGTCAATGTCGTCCGCGCCGTACCACTGAGCCACCTGGGCGATCTTGAGCCCGAGCATGACCCAGTAGGCCTTGATGTAGGGCACGTTGTCGAGCATGAGCCGCGAGACGGCGATGGTGCGCAGGGCGTCCAGGCCCGTGGTCTTGCCCAGCCGCTCGAGGGGTGTGTTCTCAGGGTGGAACACCAAGGGGATGAACTGCATGAAGCCGCCGGTCTCGTCCTGGACCTTGCGGATCGTGTCCATGTGTTCGAGCCGCTCGTCCGTGGTCTCGATGTGCCCGAAGAGCATGGTGGCGTTCGTCTTCAGGCCAGCCCGATGGACCACCTTGGTGGTGGCGATCCATTCGTGGGGTGGGAGCTTGCCGTTGTAGAGCTTGCGGTGCACTCGGGGGCTGAGCACCTCGGCCCCGCCACCGGGGCAGCTGGCCAGACCGGCGTCTTTCAGCTGCTCGACGACCCACTCCACTGGCTGCTCTGCGATCTCGGCCATGTGGTTCAGCTCGATCATCGTGAAGCCCTTGATGTGCAGATGGGGGCGGGTGTCACGAATGGTGCGCAGCAGACCGGTGTAGTACTCGAAGGGCAGGTCGGGATTGATGCCGCCGACCACGTGCACCTCGGTCATCTCGTCGGTGAACTCGGTGAGCAGCTTGTGGCGCACGAACGCCTCGTCCATGACGACGGTGTCCGGTTCGGTGCCGTCCCGGCGGAAGGCGCAGAACATGCAGCGGTAGAGGCACTTGTTGGTGTAGTTCAGGTGCCGGTTGAAGGTGAAGGTGGTGCGGCTGCCGTGACGCTCTTCGCGCACATGGTTGGCCAGAGCGGCCAGGCCGTTCATATCCTTGGTGGCGAACATCAACCGGCCATCGTCGAGGGTCAGCCGTTCGCCGGCCAAGACCTTGTCGCGCAGGGGGATCAGCTCAGGAGCGAGCTGGGTCAGGGTGTGGGGTGCGGCGCTGCTGGAGAGGGTCATGAGGGTGCGATCGGGGAAGCCGATTCGAATCGGGTGTGGGTTCAGCCCAGGGCCGCCAGTTGCTCGGCCATGGCGCTGGGGCGGACGTCGCCGGCCGGGTTGGCCGCGGCCCAGGCGGGGTCGTGGTGGCGCTCGACGATCTGGCCCCTGTCGTCGACCCGGTCGTAGAACATGTTGCGCCGCCTGGGAGTGAAGCCCGCAGCAGTGATGTGCTTCTCCATCTCGGAGATCTCGACCAGGCACTCGCAGTTCGCAGCGGAGACCACGTTCTCTTCGATCATCACCGAGCCCAGGTCGTTCATGCCGTAGGTCAGGCCCACGGCGCCGAGGTCGAGGCCCTGGGTGACGAACGACGCCTGGAAGTTCTCGATGTTGTCGATGAACAGGCGACTCACCGCGGCGGTGCGCAGGTAGTCGTAGCCGCCGACCATGGGCACGTCGGCCATCTGGGTGTGGGGAGCCTGGAAGGTCCAGGCGATGTAGGCGGTAAACCCTGCAGTCTCGTCTTGCAGGTCGCGCACCCGGCTCATGTGTTCGACCCGTTCTTCGAGGGTCTCGACATGGCCGAACATCATCGTGGCGGTGGTGCGCAGGCCCTGTCGGTGTGCGGCGCCCATGACCCCCAGCCACTCATCGCTCTTGGTCTTGAGCGGCGAGATGATCTTGCGCACCCGATCGACCAGGATCTCGCCGCCGCCACCGGGGATCGAATCGAGACCTGCCGCGGCCATGCGCGCCAGCACGTCGTCGAGAGGCAGCTTGCTCACCTTGGCGCAGTGCAGAACCTCAGAAGGAGAGAGCCCATGAATGTGGATCGGCTCGCCTGTCTTGATGCCCCGGAACAGCGCCTCGTAGCGCTCGATGTCGTAGTCGGGATGGTGCCCGCCTTGCAGCAGGATCTGTGTGCCGCCCAGGGCCTTCGTCTCGCGGATCTTCTCGAGAATGGTCTCGAGCGGGTGGTCGTAGCCCTCGGGATCACCGGGCCGCCGATAGAAGGCGCAGAACTTGCACAAGGTGACGCACACGTTGGTGTAGTTGATGTTGCGATCGACGATGTAGGTCACTTCGCCATGGGGATGGAGCCGAGCTCGCATCTCGTCGGCCAGCTGCCCTACGGCGGCGATGTTCGGGTGGCGCAGCAGCACCAGGGCGTCGGCCGCATCGAGCCGCTCGCCGTCGTGAACCTTGTGGGCAACATCCATGAAGGTGGTCATTGCCAGCCGACTCTAGCAGAAGTGCCTCAGGGCCCCAAAACGCAACGAGGCCGCCCCGACGCGCTGGGCATCGGGACGGCCTCGTTTGCCATTGCTGGCTCGGTCGCGGGGTGCTGGGCCTACTTGGTGAACTCGACCACGTCCGCCCGAATCCGCTGCTGGACCACGTGGAAGAGGATCCAGTTGGTCACGGAGTGGGTGCGGGTGACGTTGACGAGGGCCACGGAGCGGCCTTCGGCGTCGACCTGGTCCATCAGATCGTCCATGGCCTCGTTGACCGATGCCCGGGTGAAAGTGAGCCCGGCGAAGCTGAACAGCAGGCCCCAACCTGAGTCGACACCTTCGACGTTCGTGTTGCGCACGGTGAAGTTGTTGGAGGACAACTCGACCTGAGTGGCATGCGAGGCGTCTTGCTGGTTGAGGATGCCGCAGCCAGGCAGCAGCAGCAGCGCGATGGCGGCAATGACGAGGTTGCGTGTGGTGTTGGTCACCTTTGGGTTCTCCCGGAGCTTGTGAACACTGAGGTCTGGATCCCCGCACAGAGTCATCGAGAGCCCGGCGGTTCCACGCTTTTCCGGGATCAGCTTGGCTTTCGGCCCCTGGAGGGTCAAGGACGGCCCTGCAGAGGGCTGGAGGAGTCCGGCGGCCGCGGCTTGATCGTTGACGGTCTCACCGTGACAATGCGCCGTTCGCCCCTGCCGGAGGCCGACGTGGCCGCGACATCCATCGAACAGATCGTGAATCTCTCCAAGCGTCGGGGCTTCGTGTTCCCTGCCAGCGAAATCTACGGAGGGTTGGGCTCCTGCTGGGACTACGGCCCCCTGGGCGCGGAGTTGAAACGCAACGTGAAGGACGCCTGGTGGCGCTCCATGGTGCAGACCCGCCGCGACGTGGTGGGACTCGACTCTGCCGTCCTGCAGCACCCTGACGTGTGGCGCGCCTCGGGACACGTGGACACGTTCTCTGACCCGCTGGTCGACTGCCGCAAGTGCAAGGCGCGCTTTCGCTCCGACGACCTCGACGGCGCCACCTGCCCGGTGCGGCACAACGCGCCCATCAACGACGAGTGCCGGGCCGAGTTCACCGAGCCCCGAGCGTTCAACCTGATGTTCAAGACCACCATCGGACCGGTGGAGGACGCGGGTTCCGTGGCCTACCTGCGCCCCGAAACTGCCCAGGGCATCTTCACCAACTTCTTGAACGTGATGACCACGAGCCGGCTCAAGCCACCCTTTGGCATCGCCCAGGTCGGCAAGTCGTTCCGCAACGAGATCACCCCGGGCAACTTCATCTTCCGGACCCGCGAGTTCGAGCAGATGGAGATGGAGTTCTTCGTCCCGCCAGACGAGTGGGAGAAGTGGTACGCGTACTGGCGCGAGGAGCGCATGCAGTGGTACGTGAACCTGGGGGTCGACGGCGGCAACCTGCGCTACCGCGACCACGCCGGCGAAGAGCTGGCGCACTACGCCACGGCCACCGCCGACATCGAATACAAGCTGCCCATCGGCTGGAAGGAGCTCGAAGGCGTGGCCTGCCGCTCCGACTTCGACCTCAAGCGTCACACCGAGTGCAGCGGTCGCACCCTCGAGTACTTCGATGGCCAGACTCGCGAGCGTTTCGTGCCCTGGGTGGTCGAGCCCGCAGCAGGAGTCGACCGGGCCGTGCTGGTCTTCCTGGTGGATGCCTACGAAGAGCAAGAGATCGACGGGGACACCCGCACTGTGCTGCACCTGCACCCGCGCCTGGCGCCGATCAAGGTGGGCGTGTTTCCCCTGGTCAAGAAAGACGGCATGCCCGACCTGGCCAAGGGCATCGAAGACACATTGCGGGCCCGGGGCCTCTCGACCTTCTACGATCAGTCGGGAGCCATCGGTCGTCGCTACCGTCGCCAGGATGAGGTGGGCACGCCCTGGTGCATCACCATCGACGGCGAGACCCGAGACGAAGGCACGGTGACCCTCCGAGACCGGGACACCATGGAACAGGAACGGGTCTCGGCAGATGCCTTGCCTGACCTGATCGCCTCCAAGCTGGCCCCGTGAACCCCATCAGTAATCTCGCTCGCTGGGCCACCGGGGGCAGCGGTCCCCTGGTGGTGAAGGGTGTGCCCGTGGCGCCGGGCATGGCGGTGGGCGTGGCCCTGTTTCACGACGAGGGCGACGTCGACATCCCCGTGCTGTCCATCACCGCTGATCAGGTGAAGGCCGAGCAGCGCCGGCTGGCCACGGCGATCCGTGAGGCCAAGAAGCACCTGGCCCAGGTCGAGGCCTCCATCGGCGAGGAGGTGGGGCGGCGAGACGCCCGGATCTTCTCCGTGCAGGCCCTGCTGCTCGACGACCCTGCCTTTCGCAAGGAGATCCGCACGCGCATCCAGGAGCAGCTGGTCAACACCGAGGTGGCGGTCTCTGATGCCGTGGCGGCCTGGAGCTCACGCCTGGTAGGGGTCGTTGCTGAAGGTGGGCGGGATCCTGCCGCCGACCTGCGCGATGTGGGTCAGCAGCTGCTGCGCCTCCTGGCGGGCAAGCCCCGGGGGGCGGCCAAGGCCCTGGCAGAAGCCGAGGGCCAGCGGGTGATCCTGGTGACACGCGAGCTGCTGCCCTCCGACACCGCCCACCTCGACCGGGACCGCCTGGCCGCCATCGTGACCGCGTCCGGCGGTGGCGCCTCTCACGCCGCGATCCTGGCTCGCGGTCTGGGCATTCCCGCCGTGACCGACGTGGACGTGACCTCGCTCCCCGCTCGGGGCGGCTCCTGGATCGTCGACGGTTCTCGGGGCGAGGTGAACCTTGACCCCAGCCCAGAGGACATCGAGCGGGCCACGAAGCAGAGCGAGGAGTTCCGCGACCTGCGCGCCGAGATGTTGGCCAGCAGTCGGGGCCTGGCCCGCACTGCAGACGACGTGGCCATCGAGCTGATGATCAACGTCGAGAACTTCGCCGGCCTGCCGGACGAACTCATCGATGGCCTGCGCGGTGTCGGACTCTTTCGCACAGAGTTCCTGTTCATGGAGCGCAAGAGTTTTCCCAGCGAGGAGCAGCAGTACGAGTACTACGTGCGCGCGCTCAACCGTCTCGACGGCCGTGAGGTCACCTTTCGCACCATCGATGTGGGCGGCGACAAGCCCCTGAGCTATCTGGCCATGCCGGTCGAGCCCAACCCCGTGCTGGGCTGGCGGGGCATGCGCCTCTCGCTGCAGTGGCCAGATATGTTCTACGCCCAGGTGAGGGCCTTGATCCGCGCCTCTGCACACGGCCCCATGCGCCTGCTGTTCCCCATGATCACCATGGTCGAAGAGCTGATCCGGGCACGAGAGATCGTCCGTGAAATCCAGGGCGAGCTGCGCGAGAAGGGTGTGCCTTTCGATGAGGGCATGGCCGTGGGCGCCATGATCGAAGTGCCCGCCGCTGCCTTGGCGGCGCGGACCATGGCCGAGCACGCCGACTTCTTCTCGATCGGTACCAACGACCTGTCCCAGTATGCGCTGGCAGTTGACCGCAACAACGCCCGGGTCGCCGACCTCTACCAGCCCCTGCACCCGGGAGTGCTGCGCCTGGTGCGCTCGGTCATCCGTGCTGGCGATGAGACCGGCACCCCTGTCAGCGTGTGCGGTGAGATGGCTGGCGATCCCATGTCGGCGCTCATGTTGCTGGGCATCGGTCTGCGGTCGTTCAGCATCTCGCCCTACAACCTGCCCGTTGTGCGCAAGCTGTTCGCCGCCATGACCGTGGCCGAGGCCGAGAGCGTGGCCAAGGAGGTCTTCTCACTGGGCAGCACCGGTGAGGTGCGTCGCTGCTTGCGCGAACGCACGCTGCAGTTCGTGCCCGAACTGGTGACCCTGCTGCTCCCCGAGCCCGACCAGGACTGATGTGCTGCCAAGCCTCCTCGGTCGCCGCGCTCTTGGCCTTGACCTTGTCCCTGAGTGGGTGTGCCGGCTGTCCGCCTTCGTGGGCCGAGCAGGTCTCCCGTCACGATGGCTACCACTACGCTGCGGCCTCGGTGGGAGAGTTGACCGTAGCCATTGATGCGGTCGACCTGGCTCTGAGTCGAGCGGCTCGTCGCCTGGCTGACGAGCTCGGTCTCGATGTCGAGGGTCGCCTGGCCGTGACCCGAGATGGAGATCAGCTGTTCGTCGAGGCTCGTAGCTCTCGAGGGGCTGGTGCTGAGCTGATAGACGATCTGTCAGGACTCGAACTGGTCGAGGTGGCTCGCTGCGGCGCGCGCACCCACGCCCAGGTGCGTCTGCCGGTGCGCTGACCATGGCCCTCGGCGCTCGAAGTCTGCGTGGTGCCATGGGCACCTATACCTGGGTGGCCACCCTGGCCACCGCCGGCCTGGCCTTGCTGCTCTGGTTGGGCCCAGCCCACCAGCCCGCGCCAGCGTCGGTGATCTTGTCCCCTGACGGACCCTGGAAAGAGGCCACCCTCGACGACGGTGGACGACTGTGGGAGTTGCGTCCTGGAGAGCCCCTGTCCCTGGGCCCAGGTTCCTACCGGGTGACCCTGTTTGCCCCCGACGGGAAGGCCCTGCGACACGACATCACGCTGGGCAGGGACGATCTGGTGCTGGGTGCGGAACTCGCGGGGCCCGCAGGCTACTGACGCTTCTTCAGCATTCTCTCGCCGAGGGTCAGCTCGACCACGGACTCTGCGTCTGCGTCGACGACCACTCGGGCCGTGGCATGTTGGCGCAGGGCCTCGAAGATGCCCGCGGGGGAGACCTCGATGTCGTAGGCCCCGGCGGGCAGGCGGCTGGCCAAGAATGTGCCGTCCGCTCGGCTGAAGACCTCGGCGTGGTAGCCCTCTCCGGAGAGGCGTACCAGGGCTCCCGAGACAGGGCGCCCGTCCATGCCCATGATCAGGCCGCTGACCCGACCACCCCGACGGATCTCGAGCAAGCCCAGGTCGAGGGACTGTCCCTCGATCAGGGAGATGTCCCGCAGGTGCAGGGGCGGCGCGCCCTCGACGCGCACGGTGACCACGTAGTCGCCCTCGGGAATGTTGCTCATGGCGAAATGGGCGTCGCTGTCGATGGCCCTGACCAGTCCGTGAATCGGCGGGGTGGGGAAGGCCGTCTCGATGGCCAGGCCGGGGTCCCATTCTCCGCCTCGAAGCTCGATGCGTCCGCCGCTGAACTCTGAGTGGCCGCCCTGGGCGAAGGCGACGTGTCCCTCGAGGGTGGCGCCTTGAAAGAGGGGGATGACCACCTGGGCTGAGAACTGGGCCGAACCCATGATCACGTCCTGGCTCCTGGCCATGGCAAAGCCGGGAGCCTTGACCAGGAAGCTGTAGGCCCCTGGACGAAGCCCAGCAAAGACGAAGCTGCCCGGGGGATCGGTGTTGCGATAGGTGCGTGTGGACGCGCCGCCCTTGAGCAGTCGCGCTCCCGTGCGACCGTCGGGCTTCACGGTCACGGTGAACTGCTCGGGCAACTCGGCCACCGCGGACAGCTGCCCGTGCACGGTGAGGCTGGGGTGCATGATGATCTCGTGGTCGGTGCGGGCCGACTCGAGCCGGAGCGTGCGATCGATGTACCAATCTGTTGCGCTGAGGGTGACGTCGAACAGGCCGTCCGGCACCTGGTCGAAGAGAAACTCACCCCGCTCGTCGGTCTGGGTGACCACGGTGAAGTAGGTGTTCAGTCCGCCCTGCTGGCGCTTGACCAGACGCATCTCTACGTCTGGCAGGCCGAGCCCGGCGGCGGTGATGATGCGGCCAGCCATGACCTGATCGGCGGTCCAGAGGGTGAAGTTCTGGCGCCACTCTGGCCCGGCGCCGCCCAGCACGAAGGCCAGCACACTGGTCATGGGCGTGTAGCCCTCCAGGCTGGCATGAATGCTGTACTGGCGTTGGGACAGGAAGTTCACCTGATACTCACCGGCCCCGTCGCAGAGCGCTGTGGCCACGGGGCGGCTGCTGTTGGGGCCGCCGCCGCGGGTGCCCGTATCGAAGACCTCGATCAGCGCGTTGGGCAAGGGTTGGCCGTCTTCGTTGCGGACCTGGCCCACGAGCAGGGTGCCGGTGGAGAGGACCAGGTCGCCCATCTGCCGGGACTCGCCAGGCTCCATGCCTGGGACGTCGACCTGTATGGAGGCCGCGTTTGGCGCCCGGGCCTCGACGACCAGCACGGGCCCCGTGGGCACACCCACCAGGGCGAAGTGCCCGCTCTGATCAGAGGTGACCTGGAGGCCGGTGGTTTGCAGCTGGTACTGAAAGCCGCCCTCATCATGGGTGAAGACCTCGAGGGTCGCCCCGGCCATGGCCTGGCCCGAGGGGCTGAGCACCCGCCCCTCCAGAACCGCCGCCAGGTGGTCGGCCTGCAAAGTCTCGCCCAAGACAGGGGCCAGGGGCTCTGTGGCCAGGTCCATGGTCTGCCGAGCGGCCGACTCTCCCGACGGCGAGAGCGTCGTGCTGCGCCCTTGGTCGGTCTCGGCCAGGGCGACAGCTCCCCCAGGCTGCGACACGCCGGGAGCGTCGTCCTGGAGCAGCAGGACCACGGCAGCGACGGAAATCAGGGTTACCGCCACAAGGCTGAAAAGGATGCGGGCATTCACGGAGGCAAGTCTACGGGGTGATCGACGGGGCTTGTAGGGGGCGCGCGGCCAGGGCGGCAGCCGCCCCGTCTTCATCGGACGGCCCCTGTCTGTCGATGAAGGGCCAGCAGCTCGAAGTGTCAGGCTTTTCCCTGGGCTTGGACGGCTGTGGCGTAGGAGATCCACCATGCTCGCCCTCGCAGCCTTGTCACTCGTCGCGCCCCTCTGTCTGGGGGCCTGCGCCCAGCTCCCCCCAGCAGACGAGGGCGACGTGCCCGTGGTGGAACCTCGGTCGGCGTCTTCCTGGTTGGCCGCCGGTGCCCAAGCCCTGGCAGCAGGAGAGCCTACACGTGCCCTGCCCGCGCTGCTGCGCTATCGCAGCATGGCCCCGAACAGTGCCACAGGTGCGTTTCTCGAAGGAGTGGCCAGACTCGATCTGGGCCAGCCCGCATGGGCGGCCGACGTTCTGGAGGAGGCAGTGAGCCTGTCGCCGAACGACACGGCGGCGCTCTCCCTGCTGGCCAGGGTCAGCTTCGAGCTTGGCGACGGCGAGCGGGGCGTGGAGCTGTTGGAACAGGTCGTGAGCCTCGACCCGGAGGACGCCGCCAGCCAGACGGCCTTGGGCCTGGCCTACCTTCAGCTGGGCGAGTTCGGCGAGTCCTACCGAGCCCTCATGGCGGCGGTGGCATCGGATCCGGAGCGGGCCTCAGCCCACGTGGGCCTCGGTCGACTGCTGGGCATGGTGGGCGATCTTGAGGCCGCAGCCCTGGCCTATCGCACGGCGCTGGATCTCACCGGCGACCAGGCGGACACCTCCCTGCACGTTTCCATGGGCCACGTCCTGCGGGATCTCGACCGTCCCGAAGAGGCCTTGGCGTCATACCTGCGGGCCCGGGCCAACGCTCCGAACGACCCATGGATCGCCGCGAATCTGGCCTCGACCTTCTTCGACCTGGGGCGCCTGGATGAGGCCCGAGATGCCATTGAACTCGCGCTCAGCCAGCTCTCAGGCGACGGCCTGGACATGGCCCTTGTGCACCTGAACCACGGTCTGATCATGGAGGCTCTGGGCGACCCGGAGGCGGGCCTGGAGAGTCTCCGCTCTGCGGTGCTGGCAGAGCCTGCCCTGGGCCGCGCGCAACGGGCCCTGGCCAAGATGCTGCTCGACCTCGGTCGTGATCAAGAGGCCCGGGAGCAGCTGGTCGAGGGCCTGGCTCACAACGTCCTGGACGAACAGCTGGTGCTGGAGTTGGCCCTGCTGCATGAGCGTTTTGGCGACAGCCAGGGTGCCCGGCAGTGCGCCGAGATCCTGGAGTCGGCGGCAGCAGGTCACCCCCGGGCCTCCCTGGCCTACGCTGAGCTGCGCCTGCGCAGCCGCCAGGCCGAGGTGCGCAACGCCCAGGCCGCAGAACGAGACCTGCGCGTGCTCTCGGCTGGTCCCATGCACAGCCATGCTCACGCCTGGGCCTTGCTGGGAGCGGCATTGGCGCAGCGGGGTGCCATGGACGAGGCGGCAGCCGCCATCGACCGGGGCCTGGCCCTCGTGGACGAGAGCGGTCCGGCGGGGAAGCGTTATCGCAGCCAGCGGGCGCGACTGTTGAGCCCCGCGGCCCAGCGCTGAGTTGCCTTCAGCCAGCCCGTGGGGTCACGAGGACAGTTGCTACCATGACCCCATGAGCTTCCCACGGCTGCTGCAACTCGCTGGCTTTCTGTTCGTCACCTTCGTCATGGTGCGTTCGTTCATGGTCAGCGACATGCTGTTTCAGTTTGGCGGCCTGATGATCGGCAGCCTGATGTTCTTCATCGGGCGCAGCCTGGACAGCCGCGAAGCCAAGTGACTTCGCGGCAGATCGCCTGCTCTGGCGTGGGCCGGGGAGCCCTGTTTTTGACCAGGGGGGGCCGTGGCGCTCAGACAACGAGGCTTTGCCTCGGGAACTCGCTCCAGACCCCCCCTGGTCAAAAACAGGGCTCCCCTCCATGGTGGAGAGCCGGGAGATCGTGCGCTTCGGGGTGTTCAAGAACTGCAACGTCAGCGCTTTGGGGAGCTGGTGTCTGCTTTGAAACACCGCGTTGGAAACGCTCCGAGGACGGGAGAGAGAGTGGAGGGTTGTGAGCTGGGGGGGCGTGGGGTCCTAGCTGCGGTGGGGAGCCAGGCCGCTGGCTGAGGTGGCTTTGAGCGATCGGCGGTAGGCGCTGAGGACGTCGCCTCGTCGTAGAGAGCCCACCAAGCGGCCGTCGGAGACCACGGGCACGTCGTGCACCGTGTGCTGGTCGAGCAGCT
The DNA here is from genome assembly GCA_964537035.1 of uncultured Phycisphaerales bacterium. Lineage (GTDB taxonomy): Bacteria > Planctomycetota > B15-G4 > B15-G4 > B15-G4 > CAZIAK01. The sequence goes on from CAZIAK010000009.1 coordinate 36,348, forward strand.
CCAGGGCAGCGAGCAGCGTGTGGTGCGGTTGTAGGGTGATCACCGGGCGGGCGCAGTCTCGGGCCAGGATCAAATGGTCGAGGCCCTCTTCTTTCAGGAATTCCCGCAGGTCGTCGAGGGACAGCACGCCGGTGAGCTGATCGTTGGCGTCGACGACGGGGAAGTCGAGCCGGTCGGATTGCATCACCTGGCGCACGACCCGGTCGAAGGTCGTGGTGTCGGCGATGGCCGAGACGGGGGGCTTCATGGCGTCGGCCACCCGCAGGCGTCTCAGCAGGGCCGAGTCTTCTTGGTCGCGCAGGACGATGCCCCGGCGGGACAGGCCGATGGTGTAGATCGAGTCGGCCATGAGTCGCTGGGAGACCACGGTCGAGATCACCGAAGCGATCATGAGCGGCAGGATGACCATGTAGTTGTCGCTCATCTCGAAGAGCAACAAGATGGCGGTCAGGGGCGCATGGGCCGAGCCTGCAAGCAAGGCCGCCATGCCCGCGAGGGCGTAGCCGCCCATGGCGCCCACCTGCCCCGGAAAGAGCAGGTTCATGCCCTGACCAAAGAGGGCGCCGAGCATGGCGCCCACGAAGAGCGAGGGGGCGAAGACGCCGCCTGAGCCCCCGCCAGCCAGGGTCACTCCCGTGGCCACGGTCTTGAGCAATGCCAGCCCGGCGAGCAGCAGCCAGGGCCAGTGCTCGCTGGCGTCGGTGAGCACCGAGCTCATGCTGTGGTGCCCTTCTCCCAGGAGCTGGGGCAAGCCCATGCCCAGAGCGCCCACGGCCAGGCCCGCCACGAGCCCCTTGAACAGGGCAGGGGCGCGCCAGGCGTGCGAGCGATCCTCGATGAAGATCAGCAGGCGATTGAAGCCCACAGCCGCCACGCCGAACACGAGACCCAGCAGCACGTAGGCCCCGAACTCGTAGGTGGTGGTGATGGTCAGGCCCTGCTTGAGTTCTTCGGGGATGGCGAACGCGGCCTCGGCGCCCAAGAACCTGCGCGACGTCACCGCCCCGGCCACCGAGGCGATCAGCACCGGGGAGAACGAACTCAGGTTGTACGAGCCGATGATGATCTCAAGGGCGAACATGACCCCGCCGATGGGGGCGTTGAACACCGCAGCGATGCCTGCCGCCGCGCCGCAACCCACCAGGGTGCGCATGTGTCGGCCACGCACGCCGAAGAGCCGAGACAGTGCCGAGCCGAAGGCCGCGCCCACCTGGACGATGGGGCCCTCCTTGCCCACCGAACCGCCCAGGCCGATGTTGATCGACGAGGCGATGAGCTTGACCACGCCCACCCGGCCGCGCATGAGGCCGCTACGCATGGCCACGGCCTCCATGACCTCGGGCACGCCGTGGCCGGCGGCGGTGGGGGCGAAGCGGCGCACGATCAGGATGATCAGCATGAGCCCCGCGGGCACGATCAGCAGGGGATACCAACCGGGCAGGGCGCTGCCGCCGTGGCTCAAGGCCGTGCTGGGCACGTGGTGGCCGCCGTCGAGAGACCAGCCCCAGACCAGATTGTTGATGGCCTCGACGCACCACACGAAGAGCACCGCGGCGAAGCCGGAGACGATGCCCGCCAAGGTACCCAGCAAGATCAGCACCGGGCCTTCACCTCCCAACAGCCGCTGCACTCGCTCCGCCAAGCGCAGGGCGACGAGGTGTCCTCGATGAAGAGTGCGACGTGGAGGTGCCATGGCGCCCGGACGATAGGAGCCTGGGGAGCAGAGCGCCAGACCGAGGCTCGGCGATGTTTCGCCCCTTGCGCGCCGCCTCGTTTCAGTGCAGGGCAGCGGTGCCGCTCAGGCTCGGGGATGGGCCGTGGCGTACACGTCTCTCAGCCGCCGGATCGACACGTGGGTGTAGATCTGCGTGGTGGACAGACTCTCGTGTCCCAGCAGCTCTTGCACCACGCGCAGATCCGCGCCCCGGTCGAGCAGGTGGGTGGCGAACGAATGGCGCAAGGCGTGGGGCGAGACATCCCCGGGCAGGCCGGCCTCTCTGGCCCGCCGGGTCACGATGGTGTGCATGGCCCGGGAAGAGAGCGAGCCTCCGTCCCGGAAGTTCAGAAACACGGTGGTGGTCGAGACCGCTCGGCGCCGCCTGGAGAGCTGGCGGCTGCGCTCGACCATCCAGTGCTCGATGGCATCGCGGGCGGGGCGTCCCACCATGGTCATGCGCTGCTTGTTGCCCTTGCCCAGCACCCGGGCCGTGCCGTGGGTGAGGTCGAGGTCGGCCAGATCCAGGCCAGAACATTCTGAGACGCGCATGCCCGACGAATAGAGCAGCTCGAGCAGCGCCCGGTCCCGCAGGTCGGCGGGTGTGTCTCCCGCGGGGACGGCGAGCAGCGCGGCGATGGCCGATTCTTCGAGGGTGTGGGGCAGAGCATGGGCCCGGCGAGGAGAGCGCAACGCCACGGCCGCCGAACCCTCGGTGCGGCCGGTGCGAGCCATCCAGCCGAAGAAGCCTCGCAGGCTGGCCTGTTTGCGGGCCAGGGTGGCCCGGGCCGGGGAGGGCAGGCTGGCCAACCACTCGCGCAGCAGCAGGGTGTCCAGCTCGCGCGGGTCGTGGAAGCCCTGCTTGGAGGCGAAGGTCAGCAGGGCCCCTATGTCCGAACGGTAGGCGCGCAGGGTGTGTGGAGAGACCTGGCGGGCGAACTCCAACTCGGCCAGGTATTCGTCCAACAGCTTCATCTCTCCACAGTGGCTCGTCGATCGAGCCGACTCAAGCTTTACGATGGGACCATGGATCGTCCCTTCGTCATGTCACTGCCTCCGGGACCACCGCTGCAGCAGCTGGCGGCGGCGGCCGACCCTGCCCGATGGCCCATGCTCTTGGACAGCGGACCCGAACGCCGGCCCCTCTCTGGCTGGCACCTCTTCGTGGTCGACCCCATGGAGACCCTGCTGCTCGATGGGGGTGATCAGCTCCAGCCCCTGGCAGATCAGCGAGCCCTGGGCCAGCTCGAAGCAGCCCTGGATCGACACTGGCCGGATCGACGGGAGCTGGCACCAGAACAGGGCGACCCTCTTGCCACCGACGGAGGACAGGCCCTGCCGCCGTTTCAGGGGGGAGCGGTGGCGGTGCTCTCCTATGACCTGGGTAGAGAGCTGGAACGGCTGCCCGCTTGGCGGCCCCGGGATAGCTCCTGGCCCGACCTCCTGGCTGGCCTGTTCCGGTTTGTCCTGGCAGAAGAAGTGAGCAGCGGGCGGCGGCTGATCGTGGGCCGTGGCAGCGAGCAGGAGGGCGCAGAGTTCGCCGCTCAGATCGCAGCGCTGGCGGCCCAGGCCCGGCGCCTCCCCGAGCCTGAAGCCGGGCAGGGCCGCCCTCGGAGCAGCTTCGTTCGGTCCGACTACCTGGCCGCCGTCGAGGCTGCGCGGGAGCACATCCTGGCGGGGGACATCTACCAGGTGAATCTCTCTCAACGCTTCGAGCTGCCCTATGCCGGCGACGCCAGCGCCCTGCACCAGGCCCTGCGCGAGCGCAGCCCGGCACCCTTCTCCGCGTTGGTGCGCACGCCCCGGGGCAGCCTGATCTCTTCGTCCCCCGAGCTGTTCCTGCGCCGCAGGGGTGGCACCCTTGAGTCCCGCCCGATCAAGGGCACCCGGCCGCGGGGCAGCGACGAGGCGACGGATCGTCAGCTGCGAGAGGCCCTGGAGAGTTCGACCAAGGAGAACGCCGAGCTGGCCATGATCGTCGATCTGGTGCGCAACGATCTGGGACGGTCGGCCGAGATCGGATCGGTGTCGGTGACCCTGCCCTTCGAGACCGAGGTCTGGTCCACGGTGTTTCATCGGGTGGCCACGGTGCGGGCGCGGGTGCCGGCCGGGGCGAGCGCAGCCGAGCTGGTCGAGGCGGCCTGGCCTCCCGCGTCGGTCACGGGCACGCCCAAGCTGTCGGCCCTTGAGGTCGTCGAAGAACTCGAGCCCGTGCGCCGCCACGCCTACACCGGCGCCCTGGGATGGTTCGACGCCAACGGCGACTTCGACCTCTCGGTGGCCATTCGCATCGCCACCCTCTGCGATGAACGACTGGTCATCAATGTGGGTGGAGGCATCACCCTGGCCTCCGATCCGGTGGCCGAGTATGACGAGACCCTGCACAAGGCCCGCGGCTGGTTCGATGTGTTGCAGCTGCCCTTGCCCTTTGGAGATGAACCGTCGTGACGTCGAATGAGTGGGCCGTTTGTGACGGCGAGGTCCTGCCTGCCGAGCAGGTCATGGTCAGCGCTTTCGACCGCACGTTGCTCTATGGCCTGGGTGCGTTCGAGACGGTGCGCCTCTATGGCGGGCGGCCGTTCTTGCTGGAGAGGCACCTGGCCCGCTTGGGGAGGTCGTTGGCTTCCGTGGGGCTCGAGGTTCCTGCCGCTGTGCAGAGCTTGCCCGGCGACGTTCAGGCCCTGTCCCAGCGGGCAAATCGGCCCTCGGCGCTCTGTCGCATCACCGTGACGGCCGGGGCGGCCGCCACCGTCGATCTTTCCAACGGACAGCCCCGGGTGCTGGTCCAGCTGAGAGACGTGCCGACCCGGCCCGTAGGACGCCCCGTAGAGGTGGGTCTGCTGCCCTTCGCCTTGGACGCCCGCTCGCCCCTGGCGGGGGTGAAGTCCACCAGCTATCTCGTGCATTACCTCTTGCGGGAGCGGGCCGAGCAGCAGGGCCGGGTCGACGACCTGATGATTGACGCCCAGGGACTGCTCACGGAGGCCACGGTGAGCACGGTCTTCGTGGTGCTGGGCGGGCAGCTGGTCACGCCGCCGGTGGAAGCGGGAGTGCTCCCCGGGGTGACCCGCTCGGTGGTTCTGGAGCTGGCCCAGGCCCTGGGTCTGCCCACTTCGGAGGACGAGGTCACAGAGGCTCAGCTGGGAGAGGTCGACGAATGCTTCCTGACCGGCGCGGGCAAGGGCCTGCTGGCGGTCGATGTCCTGGCGGGGCGGCAGCTGTCCCGCCAACGGCCCTTCGGGACCGCCCTCGCGGCGGCTTTGGCCCAGCGGGTCGCGGACGAATGCGGGGTCGCTGTGTCGTCGGTCGTCTTCTGAGCGCTGTCGCGATACCATGTCCGGCTCTGATCCGGAGCGGACACCATGAATCTCGGCAACGACGGCGTGAGTTCCGCTTCTCCCGGCATGGGCTTCGTTGGTGCCGTCACGAAGGGGCTGGTGGCCCTCTCGATGGTGAGCTTGCTGGCGCTCCTACCCGCCGCTGTGGGACCGGGCGTCGCCCGCCCCATGGACCCCAGCATGCCTTCGGGCAGGGTCTCGGCCCTCGCTCCTGGATTTGATCCTGCCCTTGCTCCTGGTCTCGTGGCTGGCGATGGCCCGGAAGAGCTGGCCGATCTGGCCATGGCCCAGATCAAGCGGGGTGTGAAGGAGTATCGTCCCGGCCTCATCGAAGAGGGCCTGCGCGACCTGGAGGCCGTCTATCTCAAGGTGGGCAAGAAGACGGTCAAGAAGATCGGCAAGAGCGTCACCTCGGTGTTCAAGCTCAAGCCCAAGAAGCCCGACCTCGACGGCGCGGACACGCGCGAAGAGCTGGTCGAGGCCTATCTGCTCTGCGTGGGCTTGATCTACGACAAGCCCGAGGGCCAGGGCTTGATCCACAGCGCTCTCAAGCAGAAGCACATCGCAGACTGGTGGGAGGTGCGCGCCTCCCTCGTCGAAGGACTGGGCTACGCGAAGGACGCGGGCGAGCTGTCGTTCTTCGCCAAGGAACTCGACGTGCCCAACCCGCTGGTCTCCGCAGCCGCAGCCTTCGCCCTCTCGCAGTACTCAGAAGAGCCTGTGCCCCTCCGCCGCCGCGCGGTCGAGGCGATCCTCGACTCGTGGTTGCGCTACGACGAAGAGGCCCAGAAGGAGATCAGCCGCAAGAAAGAGACCATGGCCGCTCGCGATCGCCTGGCCAACGTCGAGGGCCCGTTCGGCGAAGCCCTACAGGTGTTGTCCCGACAAGATCACGAGAGCGTTCATCAGTGGGCTGACTGGTACACCCAGCATGGGGCCGAGAACGATTGGTGAGTTGGATCGGCCAGATCAAGATACGGGTGATCGATCCGATCTGGAGGGCCCAGGGCTCCCCGGAGTCGGTGGCTCGCGGCGGTGCCATGGGGCTCTGGGTGGCGCTCACGCCGACCGTGGGTATCCAGACCATGATCGTGTTGCTGCTGGCCGTGCCCATGCGAGCGAACATGCCCATCGCCATGGCCATGTGCTGGATCACCAACCCGGTCACCCTGATCCCCTTCTACTTCGCCTTCTACTGGATCGGCGCGGTGGTGCTGGGCCAGCAGGTCGCAGGCTTCTCAGAGGTCGGGCTGAAGATCGGCGATGTGATCTCCGGGATTCCCGACCGGCATTCCCTGGTAGACGGATTGCTGGTGCTGGGCAACGAGATCCTGTGGCCCATGATCCTGGGCTCCCTGCTGCTGGCCACTGCGGCGGCGGTGCCCACCTACTTCGCCATCAGGCGCATGTATCGGGGGGGCGTGGCGAAGGACGGGGAAGGTACGAGTCCATGAGGCCGTCGAACGGAACGATCGGGCCCTGTGGCACCCCTGGCCCCCCAGCAGATCTGTACCGCCGCGGCGAGAGGCCATGAACGCTCAAGACGACCACGCGAACGGTGATCCCCACCCTGCGGTGCCTCACGAGGGCGGTGACAGCGCCATGGCCCGAGGCGAGGGCTTGGCGGCCGGTCTCGTGGTGGGGGACGCCGCTCGACGCCTGCAGTCCGCCCTCGATGATCTCACCGAGGGGCAGGAGCGATTGACGGCTCAGCTGGCTGCGAGCCAGCGCCGCGGCAACGTGATGCTCTGCCTGATGGTGGCCTGCCTCGCCGCAGGGGCATGGCTCTGGTACGAGCAGATCGAGAAACCCACGATCGTCCTGCCTGGTCAGACCCATGATCTCGACCGGGAAGATCTGGCGGCCGAGATCGACGACCTCTCGACCCAGGTGCGCAATGCTCGCCTCGAACGCAACCAGCACCTGAGCGAGACGCTGCAGTTGCGGCAACAGCTCATCGACAGTGAGCGCCGGCTGACCGACCTGACCGGGGGCCTGGGGCAACTGGCCAGCCAGACCGTGGCTGAGGACGAGAAGCCGACGGTCAGCATCTCGTCCACGAAAGACCGCAACCTGGCCGCGAACCCGGCACATGGAGTGTCCCAGGCGCTGCTGGCCAGCGGCATCTTCGATGTCTCCATCGTGGAGCATGGTCTGGTGACGGACGGCGTGATGTATGACGTGCTGCTGGCTCGGCACGACGAGCAGGGCCTGGCGCTCAAGGCCGAGACCTACGACCGGGCCCACCTGCAGATGCGCACGGGCGTGGTCGAGCTGGTCCTCGAGAAGGGGCCCATCGCCGAGGGCGCGGAGGTCGAACGGCTGCCCATGCCTGCAGCGAGCATCCCGGCCTGGGCTGCCGCTGGCCTCGAGCTCGACGCTGGGTTGATCACCGTGGCCCAGGCTTCTGCCGCACTCACCGCCGTGCTCAACGGACAGTCGATCGCACTGGACTCTCTCGGCGGGTTCGAGAACGGAGAGTTCGTGGATCTGGTCATCGTGGAGCGCGACCTGCGCAAGGTCGTGTTTCGCACCTGGTCGTCAGCCCGGGCCGAGTTGCTCCCCGAGGGTCCGACCCTGCTGCTCAAGGACGGCTTTCTCGAAGAGGGGGGCACGACCCGACCCTTCTGGAACGGCCGCACCCGCCTGGCTCTCGAAGGCGCAGACTACGGCGCGTTCGCGCGGGAGCTGAAGACACCTGCAGCGAAAGGCAGCTCCCACGGTGGCTGAGTCTCCCATGACAGACCTGGGCACCTGGCTCCAATCCTGTGGAGCCGAGGTCGACGAGGCCTTGGGGCGTTGGATGCCCGAGAGCGATGCCTTCGGTGGTCTGGGCGCGGCCATGGCGCACATCGTCTTCAGCGGTGGCAAGCGTCTGCGCCCGGCGCTGGTCTTCCTGGCCTGCGAGGATGTGGGCGGCGATCGGCAGAGAGCCCTTGCTGCCGCGGCGGCCGTCGAACTGCTCCACGCGTACTCTCTCGTCCACGACGATCTGCCCTGCATGGACGACGCCAGACTGCGGCGAGGCAAGCCCTGCGTGCACGTGGTCTACGGCGAGGCCATGGGGGTGCTGGCCGGCGATGCCCTGCTGACCCTGGCCTTCGAGGTGCTGGGTCGCCACGTCCCGGCCGATGCCCCCCTGGGCAAGATGGTCGCCGACTTCGGTCAGGCCGTGGGCTGGAGTGGCATGGTGGGGGGCCAGGTTCTCGACCTGCAAGCCGAGGGATTGTCAGCCGATGTCGAGCGGGTGCGCACCATTCATCGAGGCAAGACCGCGGCGCTGCTGGGTGCCTGTCTGCGGTTGGGCTGCTGGGCCGGCGGAGGCAGCGACGCTGACGCCGAACGCCTGGGCGCCGCAGGCGAAGACCTGGGCCTGGCGTTTCAGATCGTGGACGACCTGCTCGACCTGGAGGGCACCGAAGAGGCTCTGGGCAAGGATGCCGGGGCGGACGCCGACAACAACAAGATGACCTGGCCAGGGGTGGTGGGAGTGGCTCAGGCCAGAAGAGATGCCCGGGAGCTGCTGAACAGTGCCAGCCAGCGCTTCTCGGGAGGGCTGGCCGGTGAGCGCTTCGCTCAGCTGGCAGAGGCTGTTTTCTCCAGAGGCCACTGAGCCAAGCAGGCTGTGCTCATGGGCTCTGGCTGGTATCCTCCGGGGCCCTCAATCCCCCGGTTTGCCAGAATCATGTCGCTCTTCCAGGACATCAACGACCCCTCCGACCTGCGCCGCCTGTCCGAAGACGAGCTGCCCCTCGTCGCCGAGGAGATGCGGGCTGAGTTGATCGAGACCATCAGCCGCACGGGCGGGCACCTCGGGTCGGGCCTGGGCGTCCTCGAGCTGACCCTGGCTCTGCACTACGTCTTCGACTTCAGCAAGGATCGGCTGGTCTTTGACGTGGGCCATCAGTGCTACCCGCACAAGATGCTCACCGGGCGCAAGGGCCAGCTGCACACCATGCGCAAGGACGACGGGCTGTGCGGCTTTCCCCACCCTGCGGAGTCTGAGCAAGACCTGTTTCACACCGGGCATGCAGGGACCAGCGTGTCCCTCGCCCTGGGCCTGGCCGTGGCGGACAAGCTGGCGGGCAACGGGCGGCGCACCGTGGCCGTGGTGGGCGATGCCAGCTATGGCGCTGGTGCCATCTTCGAGGCCATGAACAACGCCGCCGATCTGGGGGTCGATCTCACCGTCGTGCTCAACGACAACGAGATGTCGATCAGCCCCACGGTGGGCTCCATGGCCCGCTACTTCACCAGGGTACGCACGGGGCCTTTGTACACGGGGGCCAAGCGTGAAGTGCATGAGCTGATCAAGCACATCCCCTTCATTGGCGAGAAGGTCGATCGCACTCTCGACGAGTGGCTGCATGTGGTGCGCTCGGTGGCCCAGCCCGGGCACGTCTTCGAAGAGTTCGGGTTCGACTACTTCGGCCCCATGGATGGCCACGACATCCCCCGGCTGATTCACACCGTGCGCGACCTCGCCGAGCGCGGTGGCCTGAACCTGCTGCACCTGCTGACCCACAAGGGCGCGGGGGACAGCCGCGCCGCCGACGATCCCCAGCGATTGCACGGGGTGAAGCCGTCCCCGGGGCTGAGCAAGGATGGCGAGGCTGACCCGCCGAGAAATGCTCAACCCGCCAAGCGTCCGCCTTACACCGAGATGTTCGCGGCCACCGTGGAGCGCTTGGCGCAGGCTGACGATTCCATCGTGGGCGTCACGGCAGCCATGCCCGACGGCACGGGGTTGAGCCGCTGTCTGAAGTCGCTCCCCGGGCGCTTCTTCGATGTGGGCATCTGCGAGCAACACGCCATCGGGTTGGCGGGTGGCATGGCCAAGGGCGGGATGCAGCCCATCATCGCCATCTACTCGACCTTCTTGCAGCGGGGCTATGACCAGGTCTTTCAAGAGCTGGCCATCCAGAAGGCTTCCTGTGTGCTGGCCATGGACCGGGCTGGCCTGGTCGACGATGGGGCCACCCATCACGGCCTGTTCGACATCTCCTACCTGCGGGCCTTGCCCAACACGACCTTGATGGCTCCCGCAGACGGCGACGAGCTGGTGGTCATGCTGGAGGCGGCGCTGCGCATGCCTGGGGTGGTCGGTCTGCGCTATCCCCGCGAAGGGGCCCCGAAGGCACGGCGGCCTGTCGAGCCGGTTCAGCGGGGCAAGGCGGTGGTGCTGCGAGAGGGTGCCGATGTGGCCCTGGTGGCCTACGGCACCATGGTGACGGTGGCCGAAGAGGCCGCTGAGATCCTGGCTGAGCAGGGTCTGCAGTGCGCTGTGGTCAATGGACGCTTCGCCAAGCCCGTCGATGTCGAGACGATCGAGCGCGTGGTGGCCGGGACCCGGCTGCTGGTGACCCTCGAAGAACACGCCCTGGCCGGGGGCTTTGGCACCGCCGTGACCGAAGCGCTGATCGCTGATCAGTGTGTGCTGCCGTCCGTGCTTTCCATCGGGGTGCCTGACCGCTTCATCGAGCACGGCACCCGGGATCGCCTGATGGCGAAACTGGGCTTCACCGGCCCAGGAGTGGCCGACCGGATCTTGCAGGCCGTCCGGGCCGAGGTGGGGCAGGCCCTGGCCTGAGGCGGGCGGGCTGCTGGCAGCCGACCCTGCTGGCCGACCTCGGTGGCCGGCGCAGCCGAGGCGACCGGCCCAGGTGGCCCACAGCGGGCCTTTCAGGGCCTCGATGTGTGCGCTCCGCTGACCCGGTATACTGCCCGGGCCTGTCAGTTGAGCCCCGAATGGGCCGTCCAGAGCAGGTCGCTGCGCAGGCCCGGTCCCGAACGACACCCCGAGATTCTCCTGCCCGCCAGCTTGCCAGCTCGGTCGGGCCTTTGAGACATGCCCATGATTCGTCTCTCCTTGTTGCTGTTGCTGATCAGCGGCATCGTGCTGCCCAGCAGTTCAGCCCAACTGGCTCCTGGGGACACTCCCCAGCTCACGCTGCGAGATGGGCTGGGCAACGATGCGCCGCCGGCGGGGGGGCCCTACGACAGCAGCGGCGTCTTCAGCGGATCATCCGGGCTTTTCTTCAGCGCCGATCTCGCGTACCTGGCCGAGAACCAGAACAACTTCGATGTGCCTTGGGGTTTGTTGGTCTCCTCAGCTCAGACGCCGTTCCCCACGAACCTGCTGCCGCCGCCGCTCTTCGTGCAGCCACCGTTCGTGTTCGTGGTGCCCACCCCGGCCATGCTCGACGGCTCGGGCTTTGGCACCCAGCCCATGAGCATTCCCAACGGGCTCTACAGCGGCGACTTCTATGTGCAGGCCATCGTCCAGGACGTCTCGTCGTTTCCGGCGCTCAAGCTCTCGAACGGCGTGCGAGTCAATGTCACGCCGCCCGAGTTCAACGTTCGATTCAGCTTCGTGCGTTCAGCGCCGGCTCTGGGCATTCTCGATATCGAAGGCGTGGGGCACAGGGACATCGATGGGGACACGCTGAACACGTTCGCGCCGTTCGCCAGCGGTGTGGCTCCCCTGAGTGATGTAGACGCGGTGGGGCTGCCCGTGGGCATGCGCTTCTTGCCGATCTTGTCGAACAGCCCCGATGCGCCGATCAACCCGTTGTCCCAGCCGGTGACGACCATCACTGCAAGCATCACCACCAGCCCCACAGAGAACACCTTCCAGGTCGCGGACACCACGGGCTTCCCCGATCGGGGCTCGTTGCTGGTGGCCTTCCAGGGCAAGCATCCTTGGTCTGCTGCCGCGCTCTCGTCCGGCGCACCCCCCAAAGCAGAGGTCGTGTCCTACCGGGGCAAGACGGCCACCTCGTTCTTGAACGTGAAGCGTCGTCGACTGGGTTCTTCGGGTAATCAGCCGAACAACGGCTTCACCCACACCCCTGGCGACTTCGTTGTCGGTGAGTTCAGCATCGTGACCACCTCCGGTGCGCTGAGCCGCTCGCGAGTCTCTCTCGACGCGCGGAACCCCGAGCTGGTCCACGTGGTCATTCCCCAGTTCAGTTATCAGCCTGCAGAAGAAGGCACGGCGGTGACCCTGGACCTCGACCTCTACCTTTACGAAGACCAGACCACCAAGGTGCAAGGGTTCTGCCTGCTCGACCGGGCGAGCCACACCTGGCGCGTGATTCCTGGCACCGAGGTTGATGCGAGCTCCGGGGACAGGGAGTGGAACCCCATGGTGTCCATCGCTCCCGATGGCCGCTCCATGATCGCCGCGGTCAAGGTCAACAGCGGCGACTTCGCCGTGTCGCCGAGTTTCGTCGACGGCTCCGACCCTGATGAACTCTGGGCCATTCGCCTTGACGGTGAACTCTGGCCCGTCTCCGGGCAGGAAACCTGGCAGGTCGACTACCAGGTCCAGGCTGACCCCAGCGCGACGGACACGGACGTGCGCTCTCGGCTGATCTCCATGCCATCCGTGGCCATCGTGGGCGATGACTCCCAGAACCTGGTGGCCTTCGTGGGCCTGGCCCACAAGTTCGCTCAATCGGACCAGGGCACGAACCTCTCGCCCCAGGGTGCGCTGACCGGCCCGTTCAATGGCTTCGAGTCCCGCTGGGTCCGCCGTGAGGTCTGGGTGCGCGACTACATTGACGTGCCCCTGGCAGACCCCAGCGCCATCGCCCAGACCCCGGTCATCCCCCGGCCGTATATCAACGGCAACTTCGGTACCACGGGCACGGGGCTGAACGTCAAGCGATTCGATCCCACACCCATCGTGTCTGCGGACGGGCGGGCCGTGGCCATGGCCGCCGGTCCGGAAGAACGCGATGAGGACATGTTCTACATCGACAACATCACGCACTCCCCGACGGGTGAGCCGGTCATGTCGATTCGCAACCTGTCTGGTCATGGTGGAGGTGCTGGCGCCGACGAGGGAGCCATGCGGCTCTTTTATCCGGGAGGCCAAGGGCGAGGGAACAAGGCGGCGATGTCGCCAGGGGGCACCTACGTGGCCTGGGCCTTCCAGGAGGCTGGATTCGACAACAGGGACTGGCTGCACATCGCGCCCACCAACGGCACGGGTTTTGCCACTGTCGATGGCGTGTTCAGAGCGGACACCGGGAAGTTCAAGATCCCTGGGGACTTCGTCGGTAATCGGGTTCTCTCAGGCCTGCACTTCGTGGATGAAGATCGCATCGTTTTCCTGATGGGGCTCAACCCCTACGCAGACCCCATGGGCTTCGTGAACTCGACGAAGATCCCCCTGTACGACGTGTTCCTCTACACCATCTCCACCGACGTCATGGTCAACTTGACCAACACGGCCCAGTCGGCGTCGGGGCTCGATACCCACGGCACACTCATCCCGGCGGGCCAGTTCTTGTCGCCGAATCGTCAGTTCCTCTACATCGTGCGTGACGGCGAGCCCATCCAGGGCAACACGATCCTCGCGCCGGGCGTTGAGGTGATGAACATCCTGGGCATCGACCTGGTCAACGGTGGGTCGTTCGACGTGAGCGGCGACGAGCTGAGCGTGCTGGGCTCCTTGCCCAACCTCGACCTGCCGGGCGGCGAGGCGCTGACGCCAGTAGAGACCCTGTCGACCATGGGCTTCGTTGAAGGCTCTGGAGTGCAGGGCACCATGATGTTCTTCACCTCTCACATGGCCGGCGATCTCACCGAGACAGACGAACTCTTCGGTTTCGACATGAATGCCCCCTTCTTGGGCGTGTCGATCACCGGTGAGTCTGGTGCGGGGACGCACATCTCCAACGTCACCCCCGACCCCTTCGGCAGCCGGGTGGCCTTCGCCCAGACCGCCGACAGCGATCCCCTGGGCAACACCCAGCACGCCTTCGTCTCAGACCTGGCGACCTTCAGCTTCATCCGCGACCTGACCCCGGCCTTGGTGCTCAACGGCAACATCATCGGGCGGGTGATGGACGGCAGCTTCCACTTCTTGCCGCCGTCCAACACGCAGGTCCCCGTAGATTGGGACGCCGAGGGTGCCCTGGTGTTTTCCATCGGCAACAAGGTCGACCCGGTGACCGGCGTGGCCACTCAGACGGCGCCGGTCTACTACCCCCTGGCCAATCTGGCGAACACCCTGCTGGAGCCCGTGCCGGTGCTGCTGCCCCTGCTCTCCACACAAGAACTGGGGCCGAACTACCGCATCTATCTGCCGAGCGCTGGGTTGTCGACCGGCGATCCGTAGTCCGCTGCCGGTGGGCTGACCTCGAGATGGTGGAGGGAGGTGCTGTGCACCCTTACCTCCGGGCTCGGACAGTCCTCGGCTGCTGCGCTTTGCGCAGCAGCCTGCGGAACTCGCTCTGAGATAAGGGTGCACAGCACCTCCCGCTGGGCCTTGTGGAACGGCAAGGGCTGAGACGGGTGGGCGTTCTTACGGGTCGGCGGCTGCGAGAAATCTCGCGGGAGAGCCTGTGGGCGAGAGGCGGCAATTCACCCGGAGCATTGCCGCCCTTTCGACCTGTGGCGCTGGCTCCCGCCTCAGCTCATGGGACCGGCCTACACCCTCCGACGGACTGAGCCCTACGTGGAGGCCGTGTCCCCTGCGTCCTTGCCGGTGATCTTCCGGAGCACGAGCACCAGGGTGATCAGCACGGCTGTGAGCACTGGAGGCGAGGTCATGACGGAGAGCGTGCCTGTTCCCGTCCCCATCATCTGGTAGCCGTTGCCGGACAGGGTGCCCAGGGAGTCGACCCGCTCGATGAGCAGGGCGATACGTCCGAGGACGGTGAAGCCGAACATGGAGCCGAAGGTGATCATCAGCACCACCACGCCCACTCTGGAGACGCCACCGAGCAGGGGCGTGCGTTTGTAGGTGAAGATGAAGTGGGACAAGGCGCAGATGGTGCCCACGATGACCACCAGCGCAGCGATGGTGAAGAAGACGCCCGTGTCTTCGACCCGGGCCCAGTCAGACGACCAGGCCGCCGCGTCGGGGTTGGTGATCGGGGTGAGCATGCCCTTCACGGGCAGGACCAGCTTGGCCTGGGTCTCACCTGTCATCTTCAGCGCCGCGTAGACGCCGACCATGATGGCCAGGGGCCAGCGGGGGGCCCAGGAGTCTGCCTTGAACAGCCGCACCAGGAGCATGAGCGCGAGCGCTGCAGCGATGCAGCGGAAGACGATGCCCAGGGTCGGGTCGATCCCATGCCCACCCAGCATGAGCAGACCACCAGAGTCGATCAGCCCAGACGCTCGATGGATGTGGTCGATCACCGGTTCGAGCACGCCCTCTTCGTAGTATTGCAGGGTGAAGAACGCTGTCCCCGCGCCCACGAAGACGTGTTCGGCGAACTTGTAAAAGGGGTTGTCCTTGTACAGGAAGCTGAACACGCAGAGGGTGAACAGGGCGATGAGCCAGGCGCCCACCACGTCGACGTCGGGCGGCACGGCCAGGATGTCAAAGAAGGGGCGCTCGGCCAGGGCTTGCTGGGCAAGGAAGGTCATGGTCATTTTCCTCGGCCGGCGAAGTAGAGCACGTTGCCGACGACGATCAGGGCCAGAATGAGCATGTGTGCCCACTCCTGGATCATGATGCGGTTCTGATTGACATCCCGGGCGTGGACCATCGCTTCGGTCTGCTCGCTGACCAGCTCAAGATAGCGGGTGGCGCCGGTGGCTCCGCCGATGAAGCCCGCGAGCTGGCTCGGGTAGAAGGCGTACAGATCAGAGGTCTGCACCGCGGTCGTCCCGGTGAGGATGGTCATGTTGTAGCGACCGCCCACCTGGGCCAACCACTCAAGGATGCCCGGGTAGCCGGCGCTCAAGGTGATCAGCAGGTCGATGCCCTGCAGGGAATCGCCCAGTTCACCCATGAGGGGAAGCTCTGCCAGAGGCTTGTTCTCACGGCTGTCCGTGGAGAAGGCCGAGTGCAACGACGCGCCCATCTGGGCCATGGCCACGTCGTCACCGGGCAGAAAGCCCAGCTCGACCCAGTCGGTCCCGTAGAGCTTGCCGTACTGCGGCGTGATCTGGTTGAACTCGTTGCGCGTGTAGGGCGGCGCCGCGGGCCAGGTCGCCACGTTGACGACGCGGATGTTCTTGCGCAGCAGGTGGTGGATCGTGGCCTGGTACATGGGCAGCAGCTCGGCTGCGGAGGCTGGATCGAAATCGGCAGAGAGC
Source organism: uncultured Phycisphaerales bacterium (assembly GCA_964537035.1). Classification (GTDB taxonomy): domain Bacteria; phylum Planctomycetota; class B15-G4; order B15-G4; family B15-G4; genus CAZIAK01. The sequence goes on from CAZIAK010000009.1 coordinate 52,464, forward strand.
ATGACGATGCTGTCGTCAGGCAGAGCCTCGATCACATCGTAGTAGGCCTGTACGTACTCAAGCTGTGGCGCCGGGCTCTTGGCCCCGGTGGTGTAAAGGCCGACCACCAGCACACCCATGGCCAGGAAGATCCAGCGGCGGTCGAAGTCAGTGACGTTGGCCAAAGGTTTACTCCGACAGGTAGCTGCGTTCGAGACCGAGCACGATGCGCAGGCCAGTGGCCAGGGTGCCGAAGGCGGCGCCCATGATGATGGCCCGTTGTCCCGCAGCGTTGATGTACTTCATCAAGAAGTCCTGCCAGCGGGAGGCCATGTCAAAGGTCAGCGTGTCGCCCAGGGGTACCTGCCCCAGCATGACGATGGCGCCAGCCATGAGCAGCAGCACGGCCTCGAACGACCGGGCCCTGAAGGCGCGGAACGCAGCCGAGGCGATGTAGAACGCCAGCAAGCTGAACATGGTCGCTTGCAGGGGCTGGAAGATGCGGTAGTAGATCCAGTCGCGGCGCACGTTCTCGCTCATGATCACCTGGCCGGTGGGGTCCGTCCCTGTGGCCAGAGGGGCCAGCCAGCCGTGAATCTCGGCGATGCCGATGCCCAGGTAGCCCAGCAGCACGACCAGCAGCACGATCTTGTAGGGCCGATCTCGGTGCCCGCTGGAGATCTGCTTCAGGCTGATGCGGATCAGGTTGCCGATGCCCAGCAGAAAGGCCACCGAGAAGAACACCACGGCCCAGGCCAGGAGCTCTGCGTTGACCGCCTTGGAAACATCAGACTGGCTGAAGAACGACCAGGTGATCGCCAGTCCACACAGGACCGTCAGCAGGATGGGAATCTCGCGTTTCATCGCCGGTCAGCCGAAGAGTCGATTGAAGATGGTGGACCAGTTGGGACCGGGCCCCGCGTCCACGTAGATCGTGGCCAGCGCTGCGCCCACGATGACCGAGGCGATGACGACGATCTTGATCACGTCGGCGGCTCGGATCGTCCCCAGCAGGTTGGGGTCGCGGGTCAGGTAGGCCGTCACCGCGAAGTACTCCTCGCCGATGATGGTGTAGTCGCAGGCCGCGACGAAGAAGGGCAGCTGGTGCTGCTTGGCCGTGCCCGCCACCTGGATGGCGCCGCTGGCGAAGCCGGTCTCGGCCAGGATCAGCGACTCGGCGAAGAACATGCCCAGCATGATGTTCGCCGCAGGCTTCTCGCGGTTCATGATGCCAGCCACGCCCGCGCAGTAGGCGAACTGCTCGTTCGACAGGTAGCGCACGTTGTCCGGGATGAAGGCGTCGGGCTGTCCCGCATCTTGGCAGCCCTGTTTCACCGCTTCTTCGGCGAAGGCCATGACCACCGAGTCTTTCACAGGCACGATGAGCTCGGTGCCGTACTCGGCGGTCTTGCGAGCCACATGCCGCAAGATCATCATCGAGTAGAGCGTCTGGATCTCTTTGATCTCGTCGATGCCCGGCACGTAGAGCACCGGCCGGCCCATCTCGGTGGAGCGGCCGATGGCCTCGTCGAGTGCATCGAGCCCGGGGATGCGCCGGATGGGGATCTCGACCCCGCGCTTGGCTCGCGACTGGGCCCAGAACATCACCACGGCGTAGGCGATGATGCAGCCCAGGGTGGGCAGCTTGCTCGTATCGACCCAAGGGTTGAGCTGCTCGTACAGGCCGTTGAGGACCTCGGAGGCGCCAGCGACGTCTAGCATCAGAGCTGTTCATCCACGAGTTCGACGTTGGCCCGGGGGAGCGTGACCCGCTCGCCGCCCTTCAGGGTGACCGTGAGTATCCGGACCTTGGCCTCGGTGTCCAGAACTGCGGGCTCTGGTGGCAGCTCGACCACCTTGCCCAGCTCGCCAAAGTGGGGGTCGCGAATGATGCGCACCACAGACCCGATGTGCATGTAGCCCTCGTCGACCTCGGTGTGCTCTACGGCGGTCACCGGGTGGGGGACGAGCACCTCCGGGCGCAGGACGCCCGCACGAATCTGGGTGGCGCCGCTGACCGACGCTAGCAGACCCTCGCGTTCCGCCAGCAGCTCGTAGGTCTTCTTGGACATGGCCAGGGAGCCAAACCCCTCGGTCACCATCAAGGTGAGACCCACGTCCTCGTTGCCCGTGATGGCCACGCCCAGATCGAAGCCCAGCAGCTCGGTCAGGTCCTTGGCGTCGATGCCCCCGGTGACCACCGCCGCCACGCCCACCTCGATGGCTGCTTTCAGTGCGTCCATGGGGGCCAGTGAGCCGCCCACGATCACCGCGCCGCGATGCTCAGGCAGAATGTCGCTGGGGAGCAGGGGCTGGTCGATGCCCCTGCCCACCATGGCCAGCTTGCCGTTGCACTCTGGTCCGATGCCGAAGATGCCCTGCACCATGGTGCCCCGGGAGTCGACGTGCACGCCGTAGCCGTCCTCGATTGTGCTCACCGTGCCGCCCACGTAGGCCTTCACGTCGACGGGGATGGGCGCCTCGCGAAACAGCGCCTGGCCGGACACCTTGGAGATCGACTCGAGGGTCCCGGTGGTGGGCGACTCGACGGTCTTCTTCATCATGCCAAAGATGCCCTTGCTCTGAGCGAGGGGCTGGCCCACCTCGATCTCTGCGCCCTCTTTGACGAGCATCACATCGCCCAGGTCGGCGGCGGCCATGCCCAGTTGTCGAGCCAGGTTGAGCGTGGCCACGTTGCCCGGGAGCAGGGCTCGGGCCACCACGGTGTCCGGTTCGACCGTGTCGCCCTGGCGCACCAGTACCTCGCCGCGAATGGGCAGCAGGCGATGGCGCACGAAGTCAGCGGCGGGTGAGACCTTCAGGCCGGGGGTGTAGGCATGTCCCATGGATCAGGCCTTCCGTTGGGGGTAGAGGTCGAGGTTCTTGATCCACTGTTTGATGGCGGCCACACGTTCGTCTGGTGGGAGCGGCATCTGAATGGGGCGTCCTCGCCCGTCGATCAGGAGGCCCGCTTCGCCACCGGCCAGGTCTGTCTCGAGGGGCATGCCCGGGCCAGCACCCACGTCGACGCCCTTGGCGGGCTCGATGCGGCAGTGCACCGTGGTGTCCGTGGCTGCGGGGATCAGGTCGAGGTCGCCCGCAGAGATGGTCACCTCTCGCTTGCCGTCAGGCAGGTCGAGGTGAACGGTGGCCAGGGGCTTGCCCCGCTTGGCCTTGCCCACTGGTGCGATGACCGTGCCCAACATGATCAGGCAGTCCCGCTCAAAGACCTCGGTGGCGGCTTGCTCGTGAATGGACGCCAGCACGCCGAGCTGGGGCATCATGAAGATCGAGTCGACCGCCAGCTGGGTCACGCCCATGGGCTCGAACGAGTCGATGAGCATGAGCGCCGCTTGCACTCGCCGCGGCGCGTGGGAGAGCACGCCCCCCGACCCCACGATCAGGTCGAGGGTCATCATGTTGACGATGGTGGAACCGGACCCGCTCTGGTTGAAGGCCTCAGAGATGTCGCGAGTCTTGCGCTGCCCCTTCAGCTCGGTGGCGAAGTCCTTGTGCTGGACGAGTGACAGGCGCAGGGCTTCTCGGGCCAGGGCCTGTTCGACCTGCAGGTCTCTCAGCACCGAGGGGATGGTCGTGGGCCGCACCATCTTGTTCTTGATGCGGTTGCGCAGCTCGACCTCGTCGATGTCGAAAGGCACCCAGCGCATGACGTTGTCGATCCCGGCCGAGGCCATCACGTTGCTGATCGAGTAGCTCATGCCCAGGTTGGCGGACACGGTGCGGTTGAAGGTGTTGTCGAACACACTGAACACGTCGGTGGTGGCGCCGCCAATGTCCACGCCGATGACCGAGATGTCTCGTTGAGAGGCCACGGTCTGGATGATCGCGCCCACAGCGCCAGGGGTGGGCATGACCGGCGCGGAGGTCCAGCTCTTGAGCTTGTCGTAGCCCGGCGCCTGGGCCATGACGTGCTCCATGAACAGGTCGTGGATCTTGTCCCGCGCGGGGTCGAGGTTCTCTTCGTCGAGGGTGGGGCGCAGGTTGTCCACCACTTCGAGGGCGGTCTTCTCTTTCAGCGCCTCTTCGACCGCGCCTCGTGCGTCGCTGTTGCCTGCGTAGACCACGGGCAGCTCGTAGCTCGAGCCCAGGCGGGGCTTGGGATCGGCGGCGGCGATCAGCTCAGACAGCTCGGCCACGTGGCTCTTGGTGCCCCCTTCGACGCCGCCGCTGAGCAGGATCATGTCCGGCCGCAGGTGGCGAATGCGCGTGATCTGTTCGTGGGGTTGGCGCTTGTCGTTGCTGCAGATGACGTCCATGACGATGGCGCCCGCACCCAGCGCGGCCCGCTCCGCAGACTCTGCGGTCATGGAGCGCACCACGCCCGCGCAGAGCATCTGCAAGCCGCCGCCTGCGCTCGAGGTCGAGAGGTACAGGTCGACCCCCTCGTCACCCTGCTGAGGGATGATGATGCGGCCGTCGTCCCCGACGATCTTGCGGCCCGCGATCTCGGCCACCTCGGTGACGGCGTTGAGCACGCCCACGGTCACGTCATCGAAGGGCTTCTCGACGGTGGTGGGCGCCTCGCCGCGCACCTTCAGGCGATAGCCCGTGTCGGTGAGCTCGATCAGGATCGCCTTCGTCGTCGTACTGCCACAGTCGGTGGCAAGAATCGAACGGATGGTCTCGGTCACGAACGGGGCCTTTCGTCTGGTGATCGTTCTTCGGGAGGTTGCTTGCGAGCCCTCCGCGCAGCCTTCTCGTCGCGGCGTCGGGTCTCTTCAGTCTGGTCGATGATGGAGATGAACTCGGGGACAGAATCTCGCCGCTCCAAGAGGGCAGCGAGCTGATCGATGCGCGACGCTGGCATCGCCGAACGCCAGATCGGCGACAGCATGTGCAGCATGGACGCGCTGACCATGTTCATGGGGCTCACGGTCTCGAGAAAGAGCATGGCCGGCACGGCGAAGCGGCGCTTGACCAGGCCCTCGGCGGCCTCGGTCATCAACGCTCGCTCCTCTTCGCTGAACGAGCTCATGGGCAGGAGACGTGTTGGCTGACGAACTCGGCCACTTGCTGGCGCCGGCCAGGGGTGCGCAGGAAGAGCCCCCGGTCTGGCACCAGGCGCGAGGTGCTGTGCAGCAGTGAGAGGTGCAGCCCCGCAGGACCCTGGCTCACCTTGCGGACGGAGTCCCAGGTCAGTGTGCGCGGCTGGCAGAGGGGCCCGGACTCGCTGGCTCCCTCGGCGTCGAGCCGGTAGAGCCGGGGCAGGAAGAACGAGCGCAGGCTGCCCGCCAGGAAGACCACGGCCAGGGCGGTCAGGGTGAGCGACTCGGTCACGCGCCAGCAGAGCAGGGTGGCCACCCCGATCACGGCGCCCACCGCCAGACCGTGGGCAGGCTTGTCCCCCGCGGGGTGGACCGTCCAGACCAGCTCTTCTTGTGGGCTCGGCGAAGACACGGGGTCATCCTGGGGGCGCTGGCGGACGGGACATCCTACCGGCACTCTCCGAAGGGGCCAAGCTTGCCTCAACGGCCCGGACGGCGGCGTGGGGCCCGACGTTTCGGCTTCTTGCCCAGCAGGTCCTTCTCGTGGACGTAGCGGTCGACCTCTTTGCCCCGGCGTTTGGCCCGAGCAGCCACCGCCGCCTTGGGAGCCTTCGCCTTGATCAGGCACTGGGGGCCGGAGCCCACCAGGTCGTCCCGCCCCGCCTCGGCCAGGGCTGCTCGCACCTCGAACCAGTTCTCGTCCTTGAAGAACTGCATCAGTGCTCGCTGCATGCGCCGGTCCTTGAGCTTGGTGGCGACCGGGGTGGGCTCCATGGTGTGGGGGTCCAGGCCCGTGTAGTAGACCGACGTGGCCAGGTCCATGGGGGCGGGGATGAAATCCTGCACCTGCTGCGGCCGGTACCCCGCACCCTTGAGGAACACCGCCAGCTCGATCATGTCGTCGAGAGTGCTACCTGGGTGGGAGGCGATGAAGTAGGGCACGAGGTACTGCTCCTTGCCCACGGCGGCGCTGGCGCTCGCGAAGGCCTCGGCGAACTGCTCGAAGTTCTCTTGCTCTGGCTTCTTCATCAGCTTGAGCACCCGCTTGCTCACGTGTTCTGGAGCCACCTTGAGGTGGCCACCCACATGGTGCGCCGCCAGCTGCTGCAGGTATTCGGGCGAGCGGGCGGCCAGGTCCATGCGCACCCCTGAGGCCACATGCACCCTGCGTACGCCGGGGCGAGTGCGGGCGTCCTCCATGAGCTTGACCAGGGGGCCGTGGTCCGTGCCCAGCTGACTGCAGATCGAGGGGAAGACGCAGCTCAGGCGTCGACACTTGGCCTCGACCTCCGGGCTCTTGCAGCGCATGGTGTACATGTTGGCCGTGGGGCCGCCGATGTCCGTGATCACGCCCTTGTGCTGGGGGTCAGCGGCGATGGCGTCAACCTCGGCGATCACCGAGTCGTGGCTACGAGACTGGATCACCCGGCCCTGGTGGGTGGTGATCGAGCAGAACGCGCAGCCGCCGAAGCAACCGCGCATGATCGTCACGCTGGCGCCCATGGTGCGTTCGGCAGGGATCTCCTCGCGATATGAAGGATGTCGCTGCCGGGTGTAGGGCGCACCGTACAGAGCGTCCATGTCCTCGGTGCTCAACGGCATGGTGGGAGGGTTGCAGACCACCCTGCGCTGGCCATGCTGCTGAGTGAGCCGCAGGGCGTTGAACGGGTTGGTCTCCCGATGGATCAGCCGAGTGGCCAGGGCGAAGGCCCGCTTGTCGCTGCGCACCTCTTCGAATGAGGGCAAGGCCACCGTGTGGGCCTCGGCGGCGGCGTTTTCGTGGGCGTCTGCGTGGGCGTCTGCGTGGGCGCTCTCGCCTCCGCTGGCCGGGGGCTGGGTGGCCGACGACTGCCCGGCCCAATCTTGCAAGGTCTGCTTGGCGCCGAGCAAATAGGCCGTGCCCCGCACGTCGTGCAGGTCGGAGATGGCCTCGCCCGCCGCGAGCCGCTGGCAGATCTCCACGATCTGGTTCTCGCCCATGCCGAAGACGACCAGGTCGGCCTTGCTGGAGACCAGCACCGACGGGCGCACGGTGTCCGACCAGTAGTCGAAGTGGGCCAGGCGTCTGAGCGAGGCTTCGACGCCGCCAGCCACCACGGGCACCCCGGGGTAGGCCTCTCGGCAACGCTGGGCGTAGACCGCCGTGGCTCGATCCGGGCGCAGCCCGGCCCTGCCACCGGGTGAGTAGGCGTCGTCACTACGGGGGAGACGGTTCGCCGTGTAGTGGTTGATCATGGAGTCCATGTTGCCGGCGCTGACACCGAAGCAGAGCTTCGGGCGCCCCAGGGCGGCAAAGGGCTCGGCAGCGCGCCAGTCGGGCTGCGCCAGGATGGCGACCTTGAAGCCGGCGGCCTGCAGGGTGCGGCCGATGAGGGCGGCTGCAAACGAGGGGTGGTCGACGTAGGCGTCGCCTGTGACCAGGACCACGTCCGGCGCGTCCCAACCCAGGGTGCGGATCTCTCCCGCAGTCATGGGCAGGGGCTGGGGCGCACGAGGCGACACGGGCGGAGGAGATCAGCGGTGAGCCCCGACAGGGGGCCCAGCGTCGATCAGACCTTGGTCAGCGCAGCGCCCTTGGCACGGCGACGCTTGAGAATGCGGCGTCCGCCAACGGTCTTCATCCGGGCACGGAAGCCGATCTTCCGGCGGCGCTTGGTCTTGCTGTTGCGCAGCTTGATCTTGGTCATGGGAGCTGTCCGTCAGTCAGTGGTCTGGTCGCCAGATGGCGATCGGGGATCTTACGCGAGGGGGCGTAGTCGCCGCAACTGCTTGAGCAGAACATCCATGTCTTCGGGCAGAGGGGCGGTCACTTCTCGCCCGGCCCAACGGAAGGTGGACGCATGAACTGCCGGGCGGGCCAGCAGGGGCCGCTCTGGGCGCCCTCGCTTGGCCCGATAGTGGAGCTTGAGCTGGCTGAGCAGGATGCGGTCATCCTCGCCGTAGTCGCGGTCGCAGAGGGCCGGGAAGCCCTGGGTTGCCAGATGGGCCCGGACCTGATGGCTGCGGCCTGCTTCTGGGGTGACCGCCAGGACCGCAAACCCCCGCAGCCGCTCGACCACCCGCCAGTGGGTGACACAGGTGCGGCCGTGCTTGGGGTCTGGCTGGAGCACGGCCTCACTGCGCTTCGACTTGCCCAGAGGGACATCGATGGTGCCTTCGTCGGCCTTTGGCGGCGCGCGCACCACCACCAGGTACTCCATGGTGGCGCTGCCGTCCTTGAAAGCATCGGAGAGCTCGGCCTCGGTGCGCCGATCGAGGGCGGCCACCACCAGGCCCGAAGTGAACTTGTCCAGGCGGTGGGGGGCCCTCGGGCGAGCGCCGTCCGTCTGCTCGGCCAGCCGTTCGAGGGCGGAATCGCCCCGGTTGGCCCGGCCCGCATCAAAGGCCACGTCGGTGGGCTTGACGGCGATGATCAGCTTCTCTTCTCGGGCCAAGACGTCCAGCTCGTCGGAGCTGTGGCGCTCCATGGCTTCGGGCGCCAACAGCAGCTCGATGTGATCGCCAGACTTGAGCGTCAGGGACGGGCCGCCGGGCTCACCATTCAGCAGCAGCAGCTTGCTCTCGGCAGCCATGCGCACGGCAGGGCGGTCGAGCGGGCCAAGGAGGGCATCGAGGTAGTCGAAGAGCGAGGTGCCGTGATGCTCCCGGCCGACCTCGTAGGTCTGTGAGTCTGGCTGATCCGACCTGCTAATCGATCTTGAACCCCCAGAGGTTCGAGACGCTGAAGGGGGTGTTCTGCGCATCGAGAGTCATGAGCTGGATGGGGATGCGAATGCCACTGAACAGAGGGTCGTTCGGAATGGTGGCTGGGAACGACGTGTCGCCGCTCGCATCGAGGGGCAGCAGGATAAGGATTGCCGGCGGAATAGGCGAGGCCGTCAGCGTCACGCCCTTGATCGGCAGCAGCAGCTCCTGCAGGGCGATGATCAGCCAGGCGTTCTGGCCGTCGCTGGGGCAGTCGATCTGCACCGTGGAGCTGCTATTGATCGGCACCGGGTTGGGCGCACTCGTCAGGCTGCTGGTCCATTGCGGGTCAAACACCAGATCGACATCGATGCTGGTCCCTGCTGCCAGATCGAGGTAGAGCGAGCCTGTAGACGGGTCGCTGTCCACCAGGGTCACCAGGGCGCCGCTGGAGTGGTCGAGCAGGTAGCTGGGCTGGCTGGCCAGATCGGTGAGCCGCAGGGTGTAGGGCTGGCCAGCGGCAGCGCTGGCCGTGACCCGCACCGAGCCAGCGAGGGACGTCGCCGCGAGATCAACGTCGACCACCGCAGCGTTCTCGACGGCGCTGATGTCGATGGTGCCGTTGAGCGCGTCTGCAGAACCCTCGACGTAGGTGAAGGCGCCACTGGCTCCCTGGGTCGTACTCACCCAGGAGGCGGGGCCTCCCAGGTCTTGCTGGGCCGCGAAGTCGGTGGGGTAGCGGTCGACGGTGAGGCCATCCCAGAAATCAAAGAGCTCGGTCTCGTCGAGGACGGCCCAGGAGTGGGGCGCTGGCAGGCCATCGCCGCCGAGGGTGCCGGTCTGGATCACCTTGGTGGGTGTGGAGCCGAGGCCCAGGAGCAGAGTCTCGAAGGTCTCGTTGGTCCCGGGGATGTGGGTCAGGGGGTCGCCGCTGTCGTAGGTGATGTAGGTGGGGATGCTGCCCAGGTTGGTGGCCATGGACTCGACCGTGTCGACCACGCCGGGCAGGGGCGGGTAGGTGCCCTCGGTGAAGTACATCCCGCTGGATTGGCGGTACTCGAAGGGCTTGGCCGTGGGGTCGCCGCCAAAGTTGTAGATGTTCTCCAGCAGGGACTGGGTGCCCGCCGTGCCTGTGTTGTAGGTCTGGGTCCAGTCCATGGCTGCGCTCACCGTGCCCAGGCCGGCGATCATGATGTCGTCCGGGTCGCGGTGACGGGCGGCGAAGTTGGTCACCACACCACCGCCCATGGAGAAGCCCACCATGAAGATGCGGTCGGGGTCGATGTTGAAGTTGTCCAGCAGCCACTGGATCATCGCTTCGACGTGCTGTTGGCTGATGGGGCTGCCGAAGAGCTGGTCATCGAGGCCCGTGGGCGAGGCGTAGATGTAACCCCGTGCGTTGCATTCTTCGTCGAGGGTCGAGGCCCCGGCCACGCTGTTGGCCGACGATCCGAAGCCGTGATAGACCACAACCAATGGGTGGGCGGGCCCGAACTCGTCGTAGCTGTTGCCCAGCTGGTACTTGAAGATCTCAGGGAAGATCGTGCCGGTCTGGGCTGTGGTGAGGAAACCGTCGAACATGGTCGGCGGGGTGCCACCGCTGCTCTCATAGGTCTGCTGCTCGACGGGGAAGCGGTCGGCGAAGATCAGCTGGTCTCGAGGGCTGTTGGCCAGCAGCGGAGGCAAGGGCGCGAAGCCCAGGTCGCCGGTGAGGGCGATGCGAGCGGCGCGGTGGGCCTCGTCTTCGAGGTTGAGAGCTGCCTTGGGGCCCACCTGGGGCGCCCGGGCCGCCACCTGGGCAGCCGCAGGAAGCGTGGACGCGCAGAGCAGGAGGCCCGCTGTCAGTCGTTTGGCGAAGATGTCCATGAACACTGTCTCGGCGGCGCTGAGGGAGGATCGAGCTCTAGACGCCACATTTTCGGGAATGTGGCACCACTTTAGTCTGGAACCCAGAATTTGGCCATTCAGAGCCACATCGACCAGTTCTGGACAGGGTCTTGAGCGAGGTGGGCTCGTGAACCGAAGCCCCTCAATGAGAGATCAGCCGCCGGCGGTTGATACCAGACCTTGGAGATGTTCTTCGAGCCCCACCAATCGGGAGTCGCTGGCGTCGATGGCCAACGCGGCCCGATAGTGCAAGACGGCCTCAGAAGGCCTGTTTCTGGCCTCTTCCAGGCGACCCAGCTCCAATCGGGCCCGCACCTGGTCGCCGCTCTGCTGGGCAGCGTCCAGTCCCCTGAATAATTGTTCTGTCGCGTGGTCGAAGTCGCCTTCGCGCAGGGACAGGGCACCATCGTTCAGCAGGGCGCCCACGTGGGTGGGCTCGCTGGCCAGGGCCTGGGCATAGCGCTGGTGGGCCAGATCAGACCTGTCGGTGACCGTGGCGATGAAGCCCAGGTTGAACAGGGCCCGCGCATTCTCTGGTTCGCCACTCAATACCGCCAGAAACGCCCCTTCTGCCAGCTCCAGCAGCTGATTGTCCGGGAGGTAGTGCTGGTAGAGATCGAGGTAGGTCATGCCCACACCCAGGGCTGCCTCGGTGTCGCCGGGGGACTCGCTCAGGCGGTTTCGGTAGGCATTGAGAAACTGGTTCACCTTCTCGAGGTAGGCAGAGCGCTCCCGTTCGATCTCAGCCAGCTCGAGGTCACCCTGGCGGCGGGCGATCTGGGACAGGCCGTGGTGGGCCTCGGCGGCCCGGGGTGAGAGGGGGTCCTGGGCCACGTAGGCGGTCAGGTGAACCTGGGCGCCAGGGTCGTCATCGAGGGCCAGGGCCACCCTGCCGGAGACGAGGGACAGATAGGGGATGTCGTTCAGCAGCTGCTCCGCCTGGGCCAGGTGGGCGGGAGCCTCGGCGACGCGCCCCATGTCCAGCAGGGCCTCGGCCATGAGCAGGTGGGCCGCCCCATTGCCTGCGTGGGCAGCGAGCTCCCGTTGTAGGGCCGCCAGGGCTTCGGCGGGCTGGCCCGCGTCGAGGTGAGCGACGGCCTGGTAGTGGTCCAGTCCCGCCGGCAGGTCCTCTGGCGAGGTCTGCTCCCTGATCTGCGCGATGGCTGTCAGGGCGCCCTCCGGATCGCCAGCGCCAAGGCTGGCCATGATCTCGGGGAACTGCCTGCCAGCCTCGGCAGGATCGTAGGCCGTCACAGGGGCGTCGCCGCAGCCCCAGCACAACAGGGCGAAGGCGACGAGACAGCAGAAGTGCGGGGAGGGTTGGGCGATCATGGAGCGCAGTTTGGCCCAGAACGCCACCCGGAGCGAGGACCGATCTCTCACCCGACGTGCTGCAATCACCGCACAACCTGCCTGGCCTCAGCGGTCGTCTGCCAGGGGCGATCGCGCCACCACTCCCCGGCCCCGCTCGATGACGTATCGGCTGCCGAAGTGCAGCGTCGAGGCGTCGAGGGTCTCCCGCTCGCCGCCGGGCCAGAGCACGGTGGCGGTCAAGATCGGGCCCACCCCGGAGAAATGCAGGCGCGGGTCGTTGCTGGTCTGGAAGCCCCGGGCCGACACCGTCTGTCTGGACTGGGTGCCAGCGGCTGTGGTCAACGAGAGCGTGGCGCCAAAGGCCTCGGCAGCCCTCGCTGAGCCGTCGCGCAGGGTGGCGAGCAAGTACCGCCGGGGGCGGTCATGACCATTGAGGTAGAGCCTGGGGCTCCCGTCGAGGGCGAGCACGACGAGGTCGAGATCGCCGTCGCCATCCAGGTCGCCCCTGGCTGCCGCTCGGCCCACCAGCGCACTCTGGTCAGGGAAGGCGTTGGCTCCGAAGGTGCCGTCGCCTCGTCCGGGGAGCAGCATCAAGGGCTGGGCATAGCCCCGCTCCCCCGCGACCTGGTCGACTTCTGGATAGACGTGCCCGTTGGCGAAGAACTCGTCGAGGTGCCCGTCCCCATCGAAGTCGGCCAGGTGAACACCCCAGCCCAACAGGGGCCGGCTGGCGTGGCCGCTGCCGGACGGCGCGGAGACCTCCCGGAAGAGCCAGTGGCCCTCGTTGCGATAGAGCGCGTTCGCTTCGTTGGAGAAGTTGGTCACCAGCAGGTCGAAGTCGCCGTCCCCGTCCATGTCGCCCATGTTCACGCCCATGCCGGCCTGGGCCCGGCCCGCCCCGTCGCTGCTCGCGCCTGAGAGGGCGCCCAGGGCTTCGAAGCGACCGTCGCCCCGGTTGCGCAGCACGAAGTTGTCCACCGAGTCGTTGGCGATGTAGAGGTCGGGGTGTCCGTCCTGGTCGATGTCGGCGAACAACACGCCCAGGCCGAACGACGGGGGACGGGCGCCCAGGCCGGCGGCCGCGGTGCCGTCCACGAACCAGGGCGCCGCTGGCAGCCCGCGCAAGAGGACGTCGGGCTGGGGCGTCATGCCGTGGGGGCCGCACATGACGGGCAAACCTGCGTAGCGGCAGGGCAGCTCGCCGATGCGATCCATGGGTGGGTTCACGGGGTCGATGTCCAGGTACCGGGCCAGGTACAGGTCGAGCAGGCCGTCGCCGTCGGCGTCGGCCAGGGCCAGGCTGGTGGTCCAGTCACGTGGGGAGCTGCGGCCGGGGAGTGGCTGCCGTTCGAAATGCAGCGAGCCGTTGGCGGTGGGGCGGTTGAAGAAGAGGTTGTCATGGCCCACGCCACCGATGACCAGATCGGGCAGCCCGTCTCTGTCGATGTCGCCCACGGTGATGCCCGTGGGCCAGCCCGTCATGGAGACACCTGCGTCTGCAACCCGCTCGAAGCGCGGCACCCCGTCGAGCACACCCTGGTTGAGCAGGAGGTGATGTTCGACCACCGTGCCCTCAGCCAGCCCTTGCCGGGTGTTGCCGTCGACAAACACCACGTCGAGGTCGCCGTCATTGTCCAGGTCGGCCAGGGCGAGGCCGTTGCCGTTCACCTCCAGAATCGTGCGCTTCACACCGGCGACCCCGCCGCAGGTCAGGGCGATGTCCAGGCCCGCCTGGGCGGCGACCTCGGTAAAGGCGAACCGGGGGACCTGGGGCGGGGAAGACTCGGCGGGGGCAGGCGGACCACAAGCCACCAGCATCCACACCGCGGCGGACAGCAAGGCAAGGCGACGAGAGGAAGCGAGAGAGCACATGTTGCTGAGCAGGATACGGGGGCAGCCAGAGCCGTTGCTACACTGCCGCCCCGCCGGAGCCACAAAGACGATGCACGATCTACGCAGCGACACTGTCACCCAGCCCACCCCAGCCATGCGCGCCGCCATGGCGGAGGCCGCCGTGGGCGATGACGTGTTCGGCGAAGACCCCACGGTCTCCCTGCTTGAAGCCCGGGCTGCCGAGCTGTTCGGCAAGGAGGCCGCGGTGTTCGTGCCCTCGGGCACCATGGGCAACCAGATCTGCCTGGGCGTGCTGACCTCTGCGGGCAGCGAGGTCATCGCCGAGAGCGACGCGCACATCCTGCTCAACGAGGGCGGGGCGGTCTCGCGCCTGTGGGGTTGCCAGATCCGTTCGGTGAGTGGGCACAACGGCGTGCTCGCCCCGGACGACGTGGCGGCCTTGATTCGCGGGGATGACATCCATTACCCGCTCACCTCCGTTGTCTCTGTGGAGAACACCCACAACTACGCCGGGGGCACGGTGTGGCCTCAAGAGTCACTCGATGCGTTGTCCCACCTGTGTCGAGACCGCGGGCTGGCCCTGCACATGGATGGCGCCCGTGTGTTCAACGCCCAGGTGGCCAGCGGTGTGCCCGTCTCCCGTATCACTCGCGACGTGGACATGGCTTCGGTCTGCCTGTCGAAGGGCCTGGGCGCTCCCGTGGGTTCGCTGGTGGTGGGCTCGGCGGCGCGGATTCACGCCGCCCGTCGCGTGCGCAAGATCCTCGGGGGCGGCATGCGTCAGGCGGGTGTCCTGGCCGCAGCCGCCTTGATCGCCATCGAGGAAGGGCCTGCGCTCATGGCCCACGACCATCGTCGGGCCGCCGCCCTCGCCGCGCACCTGGCCGGGTTGCCCGGTCTCTCCGTCGACGCGGACTCGGTGCAGACGAACATCGTCTTCGCCAACACCCGCGCTCCCGCGATCGAAGCCGAGGCTCGTCTGGCCGAGAAGGGCATCCTGGTCATGGCCCTGGCACCATCCCGCCTGCGCTTCGTCTTTCATCGCGACCTGGACGACGACGCACTGACCGCAGCAACCGAGGCCTGCACCGCGCTCTTCAGCTGACGGGGGAGCTTGTGCCATGGGTTGGCAGCTCACAACGCTCCGGGCTCGGCGCCGACGGCTGTGAGACCATGGTCGGACCTGCATCGCGCAGCAAAGCGCAGATGCTACTGCCCCAGGTCTCGGCTCGGGTCCACCCGGCGAAAGATGCGCCCGACGATGGTGACCAGGAGGCATGTCTCGAGCACGAGGGCCAGGGCTGAAAGGGCCAGGCCTGCAGCCGGGTTGCCCAGGAACCAGCCCACGCCCAGCCCCGGGAGGGCAGCCAGCCCGAGGGCAGCGGCCAGGGTCAGCATCTTGGCCAGCATGAGCGCGTACATCCGTCCCATCTCGACGGCGCCGGGGGGGCCCCGGGTGTAGTCGAGGCGGAAGGGGTAGAGCAGGTATGCGCCGTTCTCCACGCACAGCTGGATGACGTTCAAGAAGGGCAGCAGCAAGAAGCCGGCGACCCACCACAGCCGCTGTCCAGCCGGGACCGCGAAGACGATCCAGCCGGTGAGCATGAGCTGAACGCCAAAGAGCACGAGGGCGCTGGCCAGGATCTGTCCCGCAGCCAAGGCCGTGTTCGAGCTGGGCAGGGAGCGCAGCCAGGCCAGGTTGTCGTAGTCGGAGCGAAAATCGCAGGTGACGTACATCGGTCCCATGAACAGCAGCATGCCTAGCATGGCGCCCACGCCGACCTGGGGGCGCGGGTCGTCACCGACGAAGGTGAGCACGCCGCCCATGAGCAGGGTGAAGGCGATGAGCATGCCGAAGGCCATGCCCTTGCGGCGTAGCACCGAGAACTGACGCCAGATGTGGGGCCCCGCGCCGCCCCAGCGAGGCAGGGAGGGGATGACGCGGCCGCTGGTCTTCTCGCGAGGCTTGTCCGGAATGACCACGCCCTTCGACATGCGCTGCAACTTCTGTTGCACGAACTCGCTGGTCTCACTCGCCTGCTCGCGAATGGGGCGAGCAAAACCCAGGATGCGCCAGAGCAGGAGTGCCATGACCACGGCGCAGAGGCCGAGATCGAGGCCGGGGTTGGGAGCTGTGAGCACTGCGGCCCAGGGCCTGGCTACGATTCCCAGTGGAACGAAGACGTCCGCACTCCAGCCTCCGAGTTGAGCGCGGCTGACTCCCACGGTGACACCGGCGACGAGGATCACCACCGCGGCCCAGAGCAGGGCCCAGCGTCGACGGAGCTTGCGCGGCTTGCCCATGAAGCACAGGTCGACGGCGATGGACACGAGGACCAGGGTCTCGAACAACAGCAGGTAGCCCACGGCCACGCGCCACATGGGGGCGCCTTGAGGACGCAAGAAGAGCGTGAAGATGAGCGCCGCCGTACCAGACTTGAAGCTGGAGCTGCCGATGCGGGAGAAGAGCAGCGCCCTGGTCCCGATCGGTGCGGGGAAGAGAAACTGCACCTCGGGTGGGGTGAACACGAGCGAGCCGTTGGCCACCGCTCCCACCGCGGTGGAGATGAAGAAGAAGCTGAGAAACAAGGGCAGGATCACGTCGCCCTTGTCGCCGGCGAACATGGGGTTGCCGCCCGAGTCTTGTTGTTGGGCGAAGACGAAGAAGCCCACCATGCCCAGGCCCACGATGAGCAGGACGAGGCGCTTGGGCTGGCGCAGGGACTTCATCAGATGACGGGCCCTGGCCTTGGCGCTCATGCGGGCCAACAGCAGCAGCGAGCCCATGCCCTCCCAGCCACTGTGACTCACGAGGTCTCGCCGCTCTGATCCGAGCCGATGGCGGCAAGGAAGACGTCCTCGAGCGTGGTGCCGTCATGCTCGGCCTGCTGCCTCAGCTGCTCAAGGCTGCCGGAGAGACGCAGCTGCCCCTTGTGGACGATGGCCATGCGGGTGGCGAGCTTCTCCACGAACTCCAGCTGGTGACTGGAAATGATCACCGCGCTGCCTGAGGCCGCTCGAGCGGTGATGGCTCGGGCCATGCGCTTGCGACCCGGAGGATCGAGCCCGGTGAGCGGCTCATCGAGGAGCAGGGCCACGGGGTCGTGGAGGAAAGCGCAGCAGATGGCCAGCTTCTGACGCATGCCCCTTGAGAGGGACGACGCGGTCGCGTGCCGACGCTCGCCGAGGTCGAACTCCTCCAGCAGGGCCCCGAAGCGCGCCTCGCGATCGGTGACACCGTACAGATCAGAGACGAAGACGAGGTGCTCTTGGACAGTCAGCGAATCGAAGAGCATGGGCGTGTCGGGGACGAAGGCCAGCTCGGCCCGAGCCTTCACGGCGTCGCCCTCGAGGGCGTGGCCGGCGATGACGACCTTGCCCTCGGTGGGCTGGATGATCCCGGCGAGCATGCGCAAGAACGTGGTCTTGCCCGCGCCGTTGATGCCCACCAGGCCGACGATCTCTCCCGGATCGACGGAGAGGTCGAGGTGATCGACAGCCACGGTGCCGTCAAAAACCTTGGTGAGACCCGTGGTCTCGATCATCGCTGACATCTCCCTCTGAGGTCGGTTGGGCGGGGCCGGATTGTAGGGCTGTGTGGGGAGGAGGTCGACGCTATGCTCGGGTTTCCTTCTCTCATTCGTTCGCATGGAGTGCGCTGGCCGTGGGCGGTATCAATCCCTACATCAATGAAGTACAGGCAGACTTGCCTGAGACGCCCTACACCATCACCTTCGTCCTGGGAGACGAAGAGCGACTGGTGGAGGTCGACCCCACGAAGCTGCCGTACACCGATGAAGGACTGCCGGGGTCCGTGCTTGAGATCGCCCTGGGCCACGGCATCGACATCGATCATGCCTGCGGCGGGGTGGCGGCCTGCTCGACCTGCCACGTGTTGGTCGAAGAGGGGGGGCAGAGCTGCAATCCGCCGAGCGAGGCCGAAGACGACATGCTCGACGAGGCGCCGGGAGTCAGCGACACCTCGCGGCTCTCCTGCCAGTGCATCCCCAACGGCAAGGCTCCTCTGAGGGTGAGTGTGCCCGACTGGAACCGCAACGCCGTGCGTGAGGCCGCGCACTGATCTGCTGACGGAGCAGGGGCTGCTCAGAGCGGCGTACCAGCTCTCGCCGCTGCCCATCGAGTGGGCGGGTCAAGTCGTGGTGTGCCCCGTCCGAAGAGAGTGATCCGGTCCTCTGGAGGGTTCGACGTTGCCCCCTCGTCGATGCACACATCACCTGTTCGGTGTCCCCACGCGCCTGCTGCTGTTGTTCCTCGGCTACCTGGTGGTGGTCGACACGTTCCTCACGCAGCTCTGGTTGCAGCGGGGCATTGGCCGTGAGGTGAACCCGCTGATGTCCCTGTTGTATGAGCAGGGAGGCGTGCTGTTGTTCGTGGCCACGAAGGTGGGCGTCACGGCGTTGTGCATCCTGTGGA
Source organism: uncultured Phycisphaerales bacterium (assembly GCA_964537035.1). Classification (GTDB taxonomy): domain Bacteria; phylum Planctomycetota; class B15-G4; order B15-G4; family B15-G4; genus CAZIAK01. Next base: position 70,622 of record CAZIAK010000009.1, read on the forward strand.
TCGCTCGGCGGGCGCCAGAAGCCGCGGCCCGGGCGGCCACCGTCGCGGGCTTCAGCATCTATCTTCCCGTCACGGGCCTGCACGTCATGAACGCCTACGGCGTGGGCATGGTCTGACAGCGCCCGCGCGCAGAGTGCGAGCGCACAGAGCGTAGGACATGGTGCGAGGAGGGGGACTCGAACCCCCATGGGTTACCCCACTGGATCCTAAATCCAGCGCGTCTACCAGTTCCGCCATCCTCGCGGCATGTGCTGGGCCCCTGGAAACAGCGGCTTTCCAGGACCACACGCTCGTGACGGGCAGACGCTACCACGAGGGGCGGGCCCCCGGCAACGTGGCGACGGGTGGTACGGTCCGCCGGTCATGCGCCTGTGCAGTGAAGGCTCTCGGCCGCGCCTGCCCTGGGCTTCAAGGCTCCCGGCGCTTCAGGCAGATCCCACCCTCGCGCTGCCGCTGCTCGAGGCGCTCAAGGACGACGCCTCGCTCTCTGTCCGTCGGTCCGTGGCCAATCATCTCGGCGACGTCTGCAAGGAGCACGGGGCCGACGTCTACGCCTTGTGCCAGCGCTGGCTCGACGAGGTCAGCGACGCCTCGCCCGTGCAGCGCAAGCAGCGTTGCTGGATGATCCGGCACGCGGTGCGATTGCCCGCGAAGAAGGGCGACGAGGCAGCGCTGGCGTTGCGTGAACGAGCCAAGGGTCGAGCGACGGGCGAGGCTCTTCCGCGACGGGCCGATCGTGAGGACGGCTAGCCAGCGGCCGCGCCCGTTCCTCAGTGTCCACCACCCTCGTCAGGCACCTGCTCGAGGTAGCCCAGCTCTCGCAGCTGCTTCAGCTTCTCGTCGTCCATGCCCACCTCGGAGGCGCGGATCGGTAGCACGGGCAAGGCGCGCAGCGTGTCTCTGATCTCGGCTTCCATGGCCGCTGTGCGCTCCGGCTCGGTGTCCGCCAGATTGCTCTGTTCTCGGGGGTCGGCCTCCAGGTCGAACAGGCTGACCAGGTCGGTGTCGTGGTGCATGATCAGCTTCCAGCGACCCCGGATGAGCGCGGTCTCGTGATCGCCGCGCCAACCCTTGATCGGCCGGTCGATGTGCTCGCGGACAGAGAGGGCCCCCGCGGTGGGGAGGGTCTCCCCTTGCAACGCTGGCAGGAGCGAGCGGCCCTGCCAGAACGGGAGCGGGTCCACGCCCACGAGGTCTGCCAGGGTCGGCGCCACGTCGATGATCTGCACTGCCTGGGGCACTCGGCTGCCCTGGTCTGTCAGTCCTGGCACTCGGGCGAGAAACGGCACGTGGACCACCTCACCGTAGAGCGACTGACCGTGCCCTAGCAGGTCGTGGTCCAGGAACTCTTCGCCGTGATCAGCCACCAAGAAGAAGGCGGTGCTGTCCCAGAGGCGCTTCACCTTGAGCATGGCCAGCAGCTCGCCGATGGACGTGTCGGCCCGGAGCACGTCGCCGTCGTACAGACCGCGCACGTCCTCCATGGCCGCGAGCACTTCGGGCTCGAGCTGAGCCATGCGCTCGATGTCGCCGTCACGAGGCTCGTTGCGATTGAGCCTGACCTGCAGGCCGCGGTAGTCGGCCACGGACCGGTTGAGTTTGTTGATCTCTGGGTTCTTCAGTGCGTGCCAGCCGTCAGCGCCCTCGGCGTTTTTCGGCGCACCTTGATAGGGCGCATGGGGCTCCACCGCGTGGACGTACATGAAGAGCGGCTTGTCTCCCTCGTACGCTCGCAGCATGTCCATCAGGGGCTGCTTGGTGTGCAGGCCTGCGGCACGCATGGCGGGGGTCATGTCGGCCTGGGCGGGACGTTGGAAGAACTCGTCGTAGCCCTGGTCAAGCCCGGCTCCCGTGCCTCCCAGCCCGTTGGTGACGAAGCCCATGGTGTGGTAGCCCAGGCCTTGCATGAACTCGACCAAGGTCTCGACAGAGCGGTCGACCTTGTGCGCGCCACTGACCACTCGGTGGCTGGCCGAGTAACTGGAAGTGAACAGGCTCACGGTGGAGGGCAGGGTCCATGAGGCCTGGCTGATGGCCTGATCGAAGACCACGGACTCGGCGGCCAGGGCGTCGAGCACCGGAGTGGTCTTGCGCTCGTAGCCGTAGAGCGACATGCGATCGGCGCGGAGCGTGTCCACGAGGTAGACCACGACATTTGGCAAGGGGCCGTCGGGGGTGCTGTCCCTCGCGTCCTCACCGTGCTCGGGGGCGTCGGCCGGGCCCGGCTGTGTCGAGCTGTCACAGCCCCAGAGCGGCAGGATCAAGCCGGCGAGAAGCAGGGCGCGATGCATGGAGCGGGGCTCGATGGGGGGGCGAGAGCAGCTGGGGAGAATAGCAGCACCATCTCCACAGAGACACGGCCGAATGAGGCCGGCTAGAGCCACTGCCCCGAGCCTGAGATGGGTTATCGTTGCGCGGCATCGTGAAGCCTGCTCCCCTTGAGATCTCCCCGTGCCGCAGCTGGTGGGGGTGCTCCCTCGTCTGGCTGTTGCTGGCTCTGTGCCAGCTCGTGGCCTGCGGACCCGCAGACGATGGCCAGCCCGGGCCCGCGCTGCTGCGCCTGGAGCTGAGGCCTGATCCGTCCCAAGGCCCCTGGCCCCGACACGAGCTTGTGGCCGCACTCGATCTGTCGCCCTTGCTGGATGACGCGCCCGGTGACGGCTCGTGGGTGGTGAGTGCGCCTGATCATCACTCCGGTTCTCTGGCCAGCGAAGAGGGCGGCGAGGGCGCACAGGTGCTCTGGCTGCAGAACCCGGACGCGTCCACCGATCTGGGCCTGAGCTTTCGCGGCGACTTCGCCGCCGGGGCTTTCAACGAGGTGCGTCTGCGGGTCGCAGCGGGGGGTCCTGGAGATGCGGGTGCCGAGCTGCGGCGCGACGGTCGCGTGGTGGGCTTCGGTGCGCGACAGCAGCTGGTTCAAGCGCCGGAATTGCGCGACGTGGTGCTGCCCCTGCCCGAGCACTTCACCGACGGCGGCGGCGCGGACACCCTCTCGGTCTCTTTCTACCGCACTCTGCGACGGGTCGGCGTGGCCAGCGTCGAACTGCTGCAGCGGCCCGTCGAAGCCTGGGTGCCTGACCCGAGCTTGGGCCCTCAGCTGGTGACCCTGGGGGGGGACGCCCGGCGCGGCGTGGGCCTCTCGACTCGGCGCGAAGTCTCCTGCACTGTCACCGTGCCCGACGATGGCCGGCTGAGCTTCAGCTACGGGCAGCCCTTCGAGCTGGTGCGCCCGGGCAGTGATCTGCAACTGACCTTGAGTGTGCACGCGCCAGACGCATCGCTTACCGAGAGCTATTCGTTTCCCCAGCGCGGGCCTGCGTGGCGCACGGCCCAGGTCGACCTGTCGTCCATGGCGGGCCGTGCAGTACAGATCGGCTTCTCGCTCGACGCGGGTGACGGGGCCCTGGGCGCAGCGGCCATCGCCGAGCTGTCCCTCTGGGTGCCGCAGCGTCGTCCGCCCAGCTTGTTGTTGATCACCAGTGACACGCACCGCTTCGACCATGTGGGCGCGGCCTTGCCCGAGAACGAGGTCTCGACGCCGGTACTCGATGCCTTGGCGTCAAGAGGCGTGTTCTTCGAGCGCTGCTTCTCGACTACCAACGTGACCAACCCGTCTCACGGCTCCATGCTCACCGGCGTGCACCCGCGGGACACGGCCATCCTGCACAACAACCTGCCGCTCAACGGTTCGGCGTTGACCCTGGCCGAAGTGCTGGCGGCTCAGGGCTGGCAGACCCACGCGGTGCTCGGTGTGCGTCACCTGGGTCACCCCTCCAGCGGCTTGGGGCAAGGCTTCGATCGCATCGACTGGCCCACGGGGGGCGAGCGCGACATCGACGCCTCGCTGGCCATCGTCGAGCAATGGTTGCGCGAGGCCGAAGACCGGCCGCTGTTCTTGTGGCTGCACCTCTTCGATGCCCACGGCCCCTACAAGCCAGACCCTGTCTATCGCCGCCTGTACTGGCCCGATGACAAGAGTCCTTTTGACCCGAGCCTGCCGCCCTCCAAGGTGCCAGACTCGGTCCTGCCCGAGACCCTCGCGGGCTTGCGCGATCATGACTGGCCTCTCGCTGCCTATCGGGGTGAGGTGAGCGGCCTCGATAGCAGCTTGGCCGGCCTGCTCAACGCACCTCGTTTTGCCGACGGTGTGATCGCCATGACCGCCGACCACGGCGAGTCGTTCGGTCAGCACGGCGTGTGGTATGGACACGCCGGGCTCTACCCCGACTCGACCCACGTACCCCTGATCCTGTCCTGGCCGGGAGCGCCGAAGGGCCAGCGGGTCGCCGCGCCAGTGAGTCAGGTCGACCTGGCCGCGACCTTGCTCGAGCTGGTCGGAGCGGCTGGCCACGCACTCCCAGGGCGGAGCTTCGCGGCTCTGGCCCTGGCGGGCGAGGACTCGAGCGAAGGGGCTGCAGAGGCACCCTGTTTCGCGTTGTCCGCCCATCGCTTCGCGGCCAGCGTCACCAGCGGACGCTGGCACCTGATCTTGCACCTCAACGCACAGCAGCAACGCAACATGACCACGAGCTTCGAGCGTCATCAAGTGGAGCTGTTCGATCTGGACGCCGACCCGCGCTGCGAGCGCGACCTGAGCGTAGAGCGCGTGGCCCAGGCCGCGCTGTTGCGGCAACGCTTGATCGGCTGGCTGCTCGCCGCAGACGACAAGGGCTGGGTGGGAGAAGAACTCGATGACCCGCTGCGCCTTGAAGAACTTCGCCAACTGGGCTACCTCGCCGCCCCGTCAACAGACTCCGCTGAGCTGTGGACTGCCGACGGCTGCGCTCGCTGTCAGCCCTTCGAGGACCACGATCATTGAAGTGTGATGGCAAGCGAGAGGACAAGGCACATTGGTCTGCCTTGGCAGCCTGGGGAGAGCGTGCCGTGCTCGGGGTACGGCATTTTCCCCACGGGTTGCTGTGCCTCGTGCTGCTGGCTTCGTGCTTGAGCCTGGCCGTGGCCTGTGGAGGCGGCTCCAGCACGGACGAGTCGACGAGCCAGCCAGGGTCCATCGCAGGCAGCGGGCTCACGGGTGGGTTGCCCGTTGAGGCAGAAGACGGTGAGACGCTGAGCGGCACCCGGGGGCCGACCCAGGCTGCCTTGCACCACACTGGCTGGGTGGTTGTGCCCTTGCAGCCCCTCGACCCCAACGGCGTGCCGCCGGGACTCGAGGTCATCCAGGCCCACGAACTCACTCCCGAGGGAGATAACTGGCAGCTTGACGCTCCTGGCAGTCGGCTGGTGCGCACCCGCGACAAGCCGGCCATCGAACTGGGCGCAGGGCGTGTCGACCAGCTGCTCGTGGCAGAACTTCGGGGCCAGTTCGACGCCCGGGCGATCAATCGAGTGGTGGTCACCGGGAGGTTCGAGGGCACGGGCTGGCTGGTGGCCACGGTGCTGCGCGACGGCGAGGCGCTCCTGTCTTCGGAACCCCTGGGTCTGCCCAATCAAGACGATCTGAGCGAGTTTGTCTTGGACATGCACAAGCCCGATGGCCTTCTCGCCAACGACAGTCTGTTGGGCGACGGCTTGTTGGGTGACACCCTGCGCATCGAGTGTGGTGGCGGCTATCGACGACTGGTGTTGACCTCGGTGGAGTTGCAGCGGGCCACCGCGTCGTCTGACTTGCCTGACCCCCGGGGTGCGCCCCGATGGGTGACCGTGAGAGAGAGCGCACGGCTGGCTGTTGGGCTCCACCAAGACCTGCCCTTGGTGGGCGAGGTCGATGTCCCAGCGAATGGTTTCCTTGACCTCTCCCTGGCTGCTGCAGATGAGGCTGGAGGTGTGCGCCTGATCGTGAGCGATGGGGCGCGGCAGGAGCGACACGGCCTGGGGGTCCCGGCCAGTGGCTCTGGCTGGACGGACATCACCGTGCCTCTGTCCAGCTGGGCCGGACGCCACGTCACCATCGAGCTGCACTGGGATCGGCCCACCGGCGCCATGGTCGGCCCGCTGTTCGTAGGCGCCGCGGACGACGCCGCGCCCACCATGGTGTTGATCACCAGCGGCAGCCACCGGGGTGATCACCTGGGTCTGGCTTTTCGCGGTATCGACATCGACACGCCTGTGCTCGATGCCCTGGCCGGGCGAGGTGTGTTGTTCACCGATGCCCAGGGAGTGACCAACGCTCCCCGGCCAGCCCTGGCCTCGTTGCTCACCGGTCGCACCCCACGGGATACGGGGTTGCTCGATGAGTCAGACATGTTGTCCGCCGCTGCACCGACCCTGGCCGAGCGATTGAGCGCGGTCGGCTGGCGTTGCGAGGCCGTGCTGGCGACACGTGCCTTGTGGCCCGAGAGCAGTGGCTTGGGGCAGGGCTTCGACCATGTGGAGGCGCCCTTGAACTCATGGCGCTGGGCCGCCGACGAGGTGGTGGCCCGGGCCCGCCAGCGCCTGGAGAGCCATGACGGACGTCCCCTGTTCTTGTGGCTCCATGTGGCCGAGGGCGAGTGGCCTCACGAGCCTGACGAGCAGGTACTGGCCCGCTACTACCGCCCTACAGACGACCCGCTGCACGAGGGCTACAAGCGGCCCAAGGTGTTCAAGAAGTCCATGCCCCTGCCCTACCTTGAGGTGCGTGACCTGAACTGGGCTCGGGCGCGGTACAAGGCCTCGCTGACCGCTCTCGACAGTGCGCTCGGCCCGCTCCTCGATGAGCCCCGGGTGCAGGGGGGCACTGTCGCCTTCGTGGGCTCTCAGGGTCTCGGCCTGGGCGAGCATTCGATCTGGTTCAAGCACGTGGGGCTCTATCCCAGCGTGTTGCACGTCCCCCTCATCGTTGCTGCGGGCGATGGTTCTTGGCCAAGGGGGCTGCGCTGCGACGAGCCTGTCTCCACACTGGGGCTGGCCGCGACCCTGGCCACCGCGGTTGGAGCCGACCCCGAGGGCTGGCAAGGGGAGGACCTGCGCGCCGTGGCGAGAGGCGAGGTCCACCCGGGCCCCCGTTTTGCCGTGGAAGATCACGCCCAGTCGGCGGCGGTGACCTCAAACGGACTGCACTTGATCGTCTCCTTGCAGCCGCGAAACTCCGCACATCTTGTTGAGCGACGCAAGTTGGGCGAGCTCGAACTCTACGACCTCACCAACGATTGGAAGGCAGAGGTCACCGTGCCCATGGAAGGCACGGAGGCGGAGGGCAAGCCCCTGGGCTTGTTGTTGCTCCGCTGGCTGAGCGAGGCAGAAGACCTCGACTGGGCCGAGCCTGGGGTCCTCGACAACGCACGTCGTGCACATCTCGAAGAGCTGGGCTACACCGGGACTCCGCCCAGGACACCCGAGAATCCCTGGTCGATCGATCACTGAGGGGCAGGCCGTGGCCATCCCGCTGAAGACCTTCGCAGTGCATGCCCGCTCCGGGCGAGCTGGTCTCGCGATCTTGCGCCCAGGGGCAGCCAGGGCCTTGGTGCTGATCTGTTGTGCCGTCTGTGTGTTCGCTTGCGGAGAGGTCCGCCAGCCTCGCTCTGTGAGCCTGCCGCTGGTGGCGGCGACCACGGCCGCCCACAGCGCCGCGGACACAACCCGCCCGGAGATCGAGATCGTTGAGCGCTTCGATCTCGTCGAAGAACCCGACGCCTGGGAGGTCGAGGCTCCGATGTGGGGCACGGCTGTCCCCACCTGGCTCGACGCTGAGCACGACGGGGTCATGGTGCAGGCCGCTGCCGGGCGCCACGACCGGCTGATCAGCTTCACCCGGCGTGGATCCTACGACACGTCTCGCTTCGACCGGGTGCGGGTGGTGGCCTCCGTCGATGGCGGTGGCGGCGTGGGCATCATGGTGCAGCTGCGCCGCGGGAGCACGGTGTTGAGCGGGCTGGACGCGGCGCTCTTCGAGACCAAACGGCAGCTGGTGGTTCTTGAGATCCTGTTGCCCCGGGAGGCCCTGGGCGGCGAGCCCTACGACTCCCTGAAGCTCATTTGCCCAGGAGCGAAGCGCACCGTGGCCATTCGCGAGGTGCTGCTGGTCTCCGCGCCACCGGGGGCGACCTTGCCCGATCCTGCTCTGGCGCCTGAACTGGTGCGGGTGGGACACGAAGCCCGGCGCAGTGTGGGCCTGTTGGTGGGCCATGACCTGGTCACGTCCCTGGCCGTGCCTGCGGGCGGTCGTCTCGACTTCAGTTATGGCCGGCCCACCCAGGCCTGGACTCCCGGCGGTCTCGAGCTTGCGTTGTCCCTGTCCGTGAATGGCGAGCAGGTGCAGGGGGAGCGTTGGCCTGTCCCCGAACCGGCCGAGTGGGCGGTCCAGGGGCTCAAGACAGGCTGGCGTACGGCCCGGATCGATCTGTCCCCGCTGGAGGGCGAGACCGTCGAGCTGCGCTTCGCGGCGATGGGCCCAGAGCAGGCTGGCCTGGCCCTGTCTGTGCCGCGGCTCACCGTGGCCGCACCGGCGCCGCCCACCGTCTTGCTGATCACCAGTGACACCCACCGCGGCGATCACATCGGCGCAGCCCAGCGGGGCGTGGACGTGGAGACGCCGGCGCTGGATGGGCTGGGCGAGCGGGGGCTGGTCTTCCTCGACTGCATGACGCCGGTGAACAACACGAACCCCTCTCATGTGGCGCTGCTCACCGGCACCCACCCTCGAGACACGGGCGTGCTCGACAACTACCGCTCGATCAACAGCGGAGCTGAGACCCTCGCTGAGCGGTTCAGCGAGGCGGGCTGGGCCACGGTGGCGGCGATCAGCACCCGTCACCTGGGGCCCGATGGCAGCGGCCTGGGGCAGGGGTTCGATCGGGTGAGCTGGCCCTACGGAGAGAGCTTCAGGGACTCGGCCGACGCCGTGGACGACGTGCTCCGTTGGCTGCCAGACCTTGAGGGTCGACCGACGTTCATCTGGCTGCACGTGTTTGACGCCCATGTGCCCTACGAGCCTCCCGAGCACTTTCTGCAGCGGTACTACGACCCGGCGCTCGACCCTCAGGACGCCTCGTGGCCCGAAGACGATGTGCCCGATGTGGCCCTGCCCCTTGAGCTGCGAGGTACGCGGGATTTGTCCTATCCCATGGCCCTCTACCGAGCAGAGATCACCTCTCAGGACACAGAGCTGGGACGCTTGCTGGCTGTGCCCCGTGTGGCCGCGGGCGTCTCGGCGTTGGTGGCCGACCATGGGGAGTCGCTCGGGGAGAACGGGGCCTGGTTCGCGCACCTGGGCGTGTACACCAGCACGCTGCACATCCCGCTGGTGCTGGCGGGGCCGGGGGTGCCGGAGCGCGGCGTGATCAGCCGCCCCGTGCAACACCTCGATCTCGGGCGCACCCTGCTCGATCTGGCGGGCCTGGAGTCGGCGCGGTTTCCCGGTCGCTCGTTGCTGAGTGAGGGTGCGGCGCCCGCCCCGCGCTTCGCCATCGAGACCGGCGCGCACTCAGCGGCCTTGACCGTCGATGGTCTGCACCTCGTGCTGCACCTGAAAGACCGGGACTTTCCCAACCTGCTCGAGTTTCACCAGGCCCATGAGGTCGAACTCTTCGACCTGAAGAGAGACCCGATATGTGCCCACGACCTCTCGGCGGAGCGTCCGCAAGAGGCGGCCCGCTTGAGGCAGCGGCTCATCCAGTGGTTGGCCCAGGCCGAGCCCACGGGCTGGGCAGAGGACGCGGTGACCGACAAGGCCACCATGGCCGCCCTGGCCCAGCTGGGCTATGTGGCGCCCGCCGCAGCCGCGGACAAGACGGACTTCTTCGTGCCCGACAACTGCGAGCACTGCCAGCGCTGGGAGAGCGTTACCCTGCGCTGAAAGGGGGCGTGAACTTCCTGGCCTGCTGAGCAGGGTGCGAGTGTGTTGGGTGCTCGTACCCTCTGGAAGATCAGGCGCTGACGGGGGTGGATTGTTGGCGCAGGAAGTTCAGGGCCGAGCCCGCGAGCCACCACTGGATCTGCAGTTCGCTGAGAGTGTGGTTGGCCTCGAACGAGTGGGTGCTGCCGTCGGCGTGGGTCACCGTCATCGTCACCACGCTCCCGGGAGCGAGCTGGTCGAGCCCGCTGCAGGCGAAGCGATCACCGTCCTGGATCAGCTCCCAGCTGGTGGGGTCAGCGAAGGTCACGGGCAGCACGCCCTGCTTCTTCAGGTTGGTCTCGGCGATGCGGGCGAAGCTGCGGGCGATGACCACCTTGCAGCCCAGGAAGCGCGGAGACATGGCCGCGTGCTCGCGACTGCTGCCTTCACCGTAGTTCACGTCGCCGACGACGACCCAGCCCAGTCCGGCTCTCTTGTAGCGACCGGCGATCTCGGGCAGGGCCACGGCTGTGTCGCCGCTGAGCGCGTCAGTACCCTTGCCCACCTCCTGGGTGAAGGCGTTGGTGGCGCCGATGTACATGTTGTCCGAGATGTTCTGCAGATGGCCACGGAAGCGCAGCCAGGGGCCCGCGGCAGAGATGTGGTCGGTGGTGCACTTGCCGGAGACCTTGAGCAGAAGGGCCATGTCTTCAAACTGGCCGGGCTCGTTGGGGGCGAAGGGCTCGAGCAGCTGCAAGCGCTTGCTGCCTGGAGGCACATCGAGGTCGACCGACGAGCCATCGGCGGGGGGGGCGGTGAAGCCCCGTCCCTCCAGGACGAAGCCCTTGTCTGGCAGGGCCTGGCCCGTGGGCGGATCGAGGCGGACCTCGCTGCCGTCGGCTGCGCTGAGGGCGTCCCGGGACGGGTCGAAGTCGATGCGCCCGGCGAGGGCCAGGGCCACCACGATCTCGGGGCTGCTGATGAAGGCCAGGGTCGAGTGGTTGCCGTCGTTGCGCCCGCTGAAGTTGCGGTTGAACGAGGTGACGATGGTGTTGGCCTTGCCCTTCTTCACGTCGTCGCGCTGCCACTGGCCGATGCAGGGGCCGCAGGCGTTGGCCAGCACCGTGGCGCCCAGGGCCTGCAGAGCATCCATCTGGCCGTCACGGCGGATGGTGTCATCGACGGTGTTGCTGCCGGGGGAGACCATGAGCGGCGTCTTGGCCACCAAGCCCTTGGCCGTGGCCTGACGAGCCAGGGACGCGGCCCGCTCCATGTCTTCGTAGGACGAGTTGGTGCATGAGCCGATGAGCGCTGCGCCCAGGTCGGTGGGCCACCCTTCGGCCTTCGCCTCGGCGGCGAGCGCGGTCACCGTGCGCACCCGGTCGGGGGTGTGGGGGCCGACGATCAAGGGCTTGAGCTGGTCGAGGTCGATCTCCAGCACCTGGTCGTAGAACTTGCCAGGGTTGGCCAGGACCTCGTCGTCGGGGCGCAGGTGCTCGGCCTGTGCCCGGGCCATGGCGGCGATGTCTGCCCGCTCGGTGGCCTCCATGTAGAGGGCCATGGACTCATCGAAGGCAAAGAGCGAAGTGGTCGCGCCGTGCTCCGCGCCCATGTTGCAGATCGTGGCCTTGCCCGTGCAGGACATGGCCGCGGCCCCGGGGCCGAAGTACTCGACGATGTGCCCGGTGCCACCCTTGACGGTGAGCTTCTCGAGCACCTTCAGGATCACGTCCTTGGGCGAGCTCCAGCCATCGAGTGCGCCGGTGAGGTGCACGCCGATGAGTTTGGGCGCCTTGACGCCGAAGGGCAGGCCGGCCATGACCTCCATGGCGTCTGCGCCTCCGACCCCGATGGCCGCCATGCCCAGGCCGCCCGCGTTGGGGGTGTGGCTGTCCGTGCCGATCATGAGCCCGCCGGGGAAGGCGTAGTTCTCGAGCACCACCTGGTGAATGATCCCCGAACCTGGCTCCCAGAAGCCGGCACCGAAGCGGGCGCAGGCAGACTTCAAGAACGCGTAGACCTCGCGGTTCTCGTCGTTGGCCACGGCGAGGTCGCTGTCCTTGCCGCTGTGGGCCCTGATCAGGTGATCGCAGTGCACGGTGGAGGGCACGGCCACGGACGGGCGCCCGGTCATGGCGAACTGCAGCAGGGCCATCTGAGCCGTGGCGTCCTGCATGGCCACCCGGTCGGGGAGCAGCTCCAGGTAGGTGCTGCCCCGCTGGGCGGCGGGCCCGGCCTGGTCGGGCATGTGGGCGTAGAGGATCTTCTCGGCCAGGGTCAGAGGCTGGCCCAGGCGCTCCCGGGTGGTGGCGTGAAAACCGGCGAGGGCTGCGTAGAAGGAGCGGTAGTCGATCATCGGAGAAGGCCTGTCTGACGGGTGGCTGAGCGGGACCGCGATACGATATCAGCCACCGGCGCCGGGGCTCCAGTGTGCAGGCAGCAAGAGTGCCCAAAGACCCCGAGGCGAGAGCGCGCCTCGGCGACCGGAACGTCGCGCAGACAGTGATCTCTGGCCCAGACCCCTCGCTGCTCAACCGCCGCTGGTGATCAGTTCGACCTCCGCGATCTCTTCGAGGTCGTCCTGGATCTCGTTGGCGTCTCCCACCACGACCACCACCATGTGCTCGGGGTCGAGCAGCTCGGCCACGGCCTGTGCCACGTCGTCGCTTTCCATGGCGCCGATGCGGGCCAGATAGGTGTTCCAGTAATCGTCGGGCAAGCCGTTCAGGCGCAGGGTCCAGAGGCGGCTGGCCACCGACTGGGGTGTCTCCAAAGAGCCCGCGAACGATCCCGCCAGATAGGACACCGCCGAGTTCAGCTCTTCGTCAGTGAGTGGATCGGTGAGCATGCGCTCGACCTCTTCGATGACGGCTCGCACGGTCTCGGCGGTCTTGGGCGTCTTGGTGAACGTGCCCACCTTGAACTCCCCGCCGAAGCGCTGGCTGGACAGGCCGCCCCGGGCGCCATAGGTGAGCCCCTTCTCCACTCTGATGGAGGCGTTGAGCCGGCTGTTGAACGCGCCCCCAAAGACCTGGGTCATGACCACGCCTGCGGCATGAAAGGGATGGCGCCGGGTGATGCCCTGGTGTCCCGCCCGAATCTCGCTCTGCACCGCACCGCCCCGGTCGACCAGCTTGATCTGCAGCTTGTCCGAAGGCGTGGTGGCTGGCAGGGGCCGGTCGATGCTCTCGCCGTCGGCCTCCCAGTCGCCGAGGTAGCGCTCGCTCAACTTCAGGGCCTGCTCGGGAGTCACGTCGCCAGACACGTAGAGCGTCGACGTCTCGGGCCGCACGAACGTGGTCCACCAGTCGGCGAGCCCTTCACTGGTCAGCTTCTTGAGGTCGTCGGAGGTGCCTTCGGCGGGGCGTCCGTAGGGGTGGTCGCCCCAGAGCGCGTGGGAGAAGGTGCGGTCGGCCATGACGCTGGGCGTCTTCTCTGCGATGGCCATACCCGTGGCGGTCTGATTGCGCAGGGTGTTGAACTCGCCCGCATCAAAGCGGGGGACCTGCACCACCTCGGCCATGAGGCGCATGGCCCGGTCGATCTGGCCGGTGACACAGGAGACGTCCACCGAAGCGGCGTCGTGGCTGGCGCCGGAGCTGAGCGAGATGCCGTTGTGCTCGAGCTCGGCGGCCAGGGCCTCGGCGTCCCGGGCGAAGGTGCCCCGGGTGACCATGGCCGTGGCCATGGAGGCGGTGCCAGGTGCGTCGGCGTCATCGGTGTAGGCCCCTGCGTCGAGGCGCAGCGAGAAGGAGACGAAGGGCACCTCGTGGTTCTCGATGATCACCACGGTGAGACCGTTGTCCAAGGTGTTCAGGGAGCCGCTCAGGTCGATCTTCACGTTCAGCGGCGGTGCCACGGGGGGCGCCTCGGCGAAGCCTTCCGGCCGTTTGGCGCCAGCCTTGGGGCCGCTGGCCACGGCCCGCTCGCCGCCGTCCACTTCGGCTTCGTCGCTGGGCTCCTCGTCGGGCTTGTCCCCCGTGTTGGCTGCCATGGAGAGCAGAGACGAGAACATGCCGGCGATGGTGGGTTTGATGCGGACTTCGGTGGCCCGGTCTTTCACCAGGTAGGTGCGCGCCACCCGTTGGATGTCGTCGCGGGTCACGGCGGCCATGGCCTGCAGCTTGGTGTTGACCAGCTGGGTGTCGCCCAGGATGACGGCGGCGTGCCCCAGGGCGTTGGCCTTGCTGGCCACGGTCATGGACTCGGTCACATCGCCTCGCACCATGGCGTTGCGCACCTTCTCCAGCTCTTTCTGGGTGACGCCGTCCGCCTTGAGCACTTCGATCTGCTCCCAGGTCGCGTCGATGATCTCGTCGGGATCGCCGACCACGGGCATGGCCACGCCGCCAGCGAGGGACAGGCCAGCCTGCTCGAAGGCGAACGACGCGGCGGCTCCGAAGGCAGCGACCTCCTTGCGCCGCACGAGCTCGAGGTACAGCCGGCTGCTCTCGCCATCACCCAGGATGGACATGCACATGTTCAGGGCCAGCGCGTCGGGGTGGCGTTCGGGCACGGTCTTGAAGAGCACACCGCCCAGGGGCGCCGGGCCGTTCTCCTCGGCGATGTCCAGGCGCTGCAAGCCGTCTTGCACGGGCTCGACGATGGTCACCCGGGGAGGCTCGGGGCAGCGGGGGATCCAGCCGAAGTTCTTCGCGGCCAGCTCGCGGACCTGGTCGTGGGTCACGTCGCCCACCACCACGAGGGTCGCGTTGTTGGGCACGTAGTAGGTGTCCCAGAAGCTCTGGATGTCGGCGGCGGTGGACGCACGCAGGTGCTCGATCTTGCCGATGGGTGACCAGCGGTAGGGGTGCACGGTGAAGAGCTGCTCAAGGATCTGTTCAAGGACCATGCCGTAGGGCTGGTTGAGTCCCATGCGACGTTCTTCTTCAACCACCTTGCGCTCGGTGGCAAACCCGCCCTCGTCGATCTTCAGCGAGGCCATGCGCTCGGCTTCGAGCCACAAGACCATGTCGAGCTGGTTGGCGGGAGCCTCCTGGATGTAGACCGTCTGGTCGAAGGATGTGTAGGCGTTGCAGTTGCCGCCGGTGCGGCGGATGAAGTCGAAGTGATCGGTGGGGCCGGTGCGGTCGGTGCCCCTGAACATCATGTGCTCGAACATGTGCGCGAAGCCCTGGCGCTCCGGCTGCTCGTCCTTGCTACCCACGTGATACCAGAGCTGCACGGCCACGATGGGCGTGCTGTGGTCTTCGAGGGACAGCACCGTGAGGCCGTTGTCGAGCACGGACTGCTCAAAGGCGAAGCGCCCTTCTCCCTTGACGATGTGGTCGTTGGCCAGGGCCAAGGGTGTGACAGCCAGGAGGGCAAGCAGGACGAGAGCGGTGCGCATGACCGGGGCTCGGCAGGGGGGGAGAGGAAAAGAGACTGCAACGTCGGGGATCATACGTCGCAGCCAGGGCCAGTCTGGTGCGAATGTGGCCCGGGGCCCAAAGGCCCTCTTTGCGTCAGATCTGTCGTCCGGCACCAGCCCTGAACAGACCGCGCCCCCGGCGATCAGGGCGATCACCGGGGGCGCGGGAGGCCTGTCTGGGGCGAGCCGAAGCGACGTTCAGCGCGTGGTCTCTTCGCCTTCGCCGGCGCTCTCTTCGGTGTCCTCGGCATCGTCAGCACTCTCGTCGCCTTCGCCATCGTCAGAGGACGGCAGGTTGAGGCCGCGCAGGCCAGCCATCATCGAGTCGAGCAGGCCACCGCCCGCCGGCTTGAGGCCATTCAGGTTGCCCTGGGCCAGGCCCCTGGCTTCGGTGGCCAGCTGGCGCACGTCATCCGGGGTGCTCTCCATGGCCAACTGGTGATCAGCGACCTCGATGCACTTGGCGTAAAGCTCCTTCGACTTGTCATTCTCGCGCTGCAGGCTGAACTGGTAGAGGGCGCCCAGGTCGTTGTAGGTCCTGGGGTTCTCCGGATCGATCTTGATGGCCATCTCGTAGGCGGCGATGGCGTCATCGAAGCGGGAGGTGTCCGTGCAGACCACCGCGTAGGTGTGCCAGGTGCGGTAGTCGTTCGGCTCAGAGGCCACGATGGCCGACAGGATGGAACGACAGGCGGCCAGATCGCCTCGCCGGTGGAACGCGTCGATGGACCCGGTCAGCAGTCTGGCTGTGGCCGTGGGATCGGCTTCGGCCTTGATCATGTTGGTCAGGGTGCGGGCGCTGATCTCGACCATCTTCTCGAGCGCACGACCTGAGGCCTCGTACTTGGCCTCGTTGCGGTACTTGAGGGCCAGCCGGTAGAGCAGGCTCAGGTCGGGCTCGTCGCTGCGATCGGCGAGGCTGCGTGCGGAGTCGACGGCCTTGCCCGAGATGTTCTGCACCTCGTAGAACCAGACCAGTTGACCCAGGGGCTCGGAGCGCGTGCTGGGCAGCAACTCATCGGCCTGCTTCAGGTCGTCGACCGCCTGCTGCCAGATGCTGTTGGCTTCATCAACCTGCTCGTTCTGGCTGGCGTTCCAGTAGGTGTAGGCGCTGGCTGCGCCTCGGAGCAGCAGGGCTTCGCCGTCATCGGGTGTCGTTGCCAGCACTTCGTTGGCCAGCTTGATGGCATCGTCCGGCCAGTTGTTGCGGTAGAGGTAGAACTTGCCCAGCTCCCAGACGGAGCTGCTGTTGTCGTCGGGACGAAGTTCAAAGGCCTTCTCAAGGTCGTTCTGGGCCGCGTCGTAGGCGCCGTCGATGGTGGCCTGATCGACGCCCTGGTTGAACAGAACGTCGATGGACTTTTCATGGGCGCGGCCGAGCATCAAGCTCACGTCGTGATCGTCAGCGGCCGGCAAGCTCTCGAGCGTGCGCAAGGCCTGCTGGGGATCGCCTTGCTGGAGTCGGAGGTCGGCGAGGGCCAGGCGCAGGGCGCGCTCGTCGCCTGTGCCGGCGTCGAGGGCGGCGCTGAGCAGATCGGCGGCGCTGGACAGCTTGCCCTGGCGCACCAGGTTCTGAGCATCGTCCAGCTCGTCGGCGAAGAGGGCCGGGGTCGTCAAGGCGGCCATGAGAAGGGCTGCGGACAGCATGGGGCTCTCCATTGAAAGACGGGAAGGAAGGGGGATCGTGCAGAGTCTGGGCCGATTGGGCACCACTCTGATGCACCGGGGCGGTCCCAGAGTACGAGTCGGGGGCTGCTGGCACGTGGCGGGCCTGTGGCGCTACCCAGACTAGCAATCCCCGGGGACAGGCTTCTCATTCAGGATCGATTCGGTAGGCTCTGCACGGTCAGCCGCGACGCTCGCGGCCTGGCGCGCAGCAGAATCACGGCACGGTCCCTGGGTTGCATTTGCGACCTCTTGGTCCCTTGAGCGGCTCCCCGAAACGAGCCTCGCCGAAAACGCGCCCTCAGATCATGTCTCACCTGTTACTGCTGGATGGGTTGGGAGCGGCTCCGCATGTCGCGACGTCGCACAGCACCGAACAGGAAGACACCATCACTACAGACACACGATCCGGCCCCTCACAGGGGTCCTTTTCTGCATTTGGCCTCGACTCCAAGCTCCTGCGGGCGCTGGACGCCATGGGCTTCGAGGAGCCCCGGCCGATTCAGGCCAAGACCATCGCCCAGGCGCTGAAGGGCCGAGACGTCCTGGGCTTGGCCCAGACGGGGACGGGCAAGACCGCCGCCTTCGCCCTGCCGATCCTCGAGATGCTGCTGAATGGGCGGGGCAGTGACCCTCGGGCCCTGGTCCTGGCTCCGACTCGCGAACTGGCCATGCAGATCCACGCCGAGATCAAGGCCTTGTCGCGTTTCACGAAGATCACCTCGACCACGGTCTTCGGCGGTGTGGGGGCGGCGCCACAGGTGCGCGCCTTGCGACAACGGCCAGGCATCGTTGTGGCCTGTCCGGGGCGACTGCTCGACCTGATGAGCAGCGACGATGCGCCCATGGACGGGTTGGGTGTGCTGGTTCTGGACGAAGCTGACCACATGCTCGACATGGGCTTCTTGCCGGACATCAAGCGCATCCTCAAGCGGCTGCCCAAGAAGCGCCAGAACCTGCTCTTCTCCGCCACCATGCCGAAGGAGATCCGCTCGCTCACCGGCACGCTGCTCCACGACGCCCACATCGCCGAGCTGGCCGTGGCCAAGCCGTTGGAGACCATCGCTCACGCCCTCTACCCCGTGCAGCAGAAGAACAAGACGGCGCTGCTGAAGCATCTGCTGAGTGGCGACAGTTTTCGTTCGGCCATTGTCTTCCTGCGTACCAAGCACCGGGTGAAGCGTCTGGCTCGCGATCTCGAGGCTGCGGGACATCACGCGATCGGCTTGCAAGGCAACATGAGCCAGGCTCAGCGTGAGCGGGCCATGAAGGGCTTCCGCGAAGGGACCTACGATGTGCTCGTGGCCACCGACATCGCCGCTCGTGGTATCGACGTGGCCGGGGTCAGCCACGTGATCAACTTCGACATCCCCAATACGCCAGAAGCCTACACCCATCGCATCGGACGCACAGGGCGTGCCGAGCGCAGCGGCAAGGCCTGCACCTTCGTCACCCACGAGGACTTCCCGGGCATCAAGGCCATCGAGAAGAAGTTGGGCATGGAGATCCAGCGCATCAAGTTGCGGGACTTCCCTGGCTTCAACGAGGAGACGGCAGCTGTCGACCAACCCCGTGGGCCCAGGCAGAGTCGGGGTCGATCGAGCAGCGGACGGAACTCCGGGGGCTCACGCCGGGGAGGCGGTGGCGGTCGGCGTGCCGCCGCGGCTGGGGCCGGGGCAGAGACCAGCGCTGGCAGCAAGACCTCCAAGCCTGCCCGCAAGCGCAGGCGGTTGCGGGGCAAGTCCACCACGGGAGGCCCGGGGGGCGGCGCGTCTGCCGGGCAGCGGGGCAGCCAGGGCGGCTCTGGCAGCCGGCGCGGCTCAGGTGGAGCGAGAGGTCGCTGAGGTCTTTCATTTCAGGACCCGTTGCCGCGCAGCGCGGCTTGGGAGCACACCACTGAACAGCGACCAGGGTGACGACAGCGCAGCGTTCGATGGTCAACCGGTTGACCCGCTCGTCGTGCGTCTTGAAGAAGAAACCCAGAGTCTTCGGCAGCGACTCGCTGGCACAGACACCGCCGGCTTCGTCCCCAGCGAGCTGGCGGTGGTGCACAGGGCGCTACGATCCGTCGTTGATCAAGAGCTGCACCGGGGACTCGTGTTTTGCGAGTGGGGCAGCGGTGGCGGTGCGGTCTGTGCCCTGGCCGCGTCTCTGGGCCTGCAAGCCTACGGCATTGAGATTCACGGCGGACTCGTCGAGGCCGCTCAGGCGTTGCTCGATGACCTGGGCCTGGAGGCGAGGCTTGCTCACGGCTCCTTTCTTCAGCCTGGCGACGAAGAGTTCTTGGTGGGTGACGAGGCCACCGTTGGGGAAACGAGCACGGCCGCCTACGACGAGTTGGAACTGTCCCTCACGGCTTGCGACATGGTCTTCTCCTACCCTTGGCCGGGCGAGGAGTCTCTCCACGACAAGGTCTTCAGCCGTCACGCCACTCCGGGCGCGCTGCTGCTCACTCACGGCGAACATGCCGGTGTGCTGGTCCAGCGCCAGCTGGCGGACGGACAGGAACTGCAGTCACTGGGCTGGTTCGGGCGAGCCAACGACTGAACTCTCGTCAAACCCCAGCTTGAGAGCCAAGGCTTGATCGACCAGGGCGAGCAGGTCGTGACTCGAAAAGGGCTTGGCCAGGAATCCGTCCCCCGTGGCGATCTCTTCGGTGTCGTTGGCGCTGAATCCGCTCATGAGCAGAACTGGAACCGCTGGGTCGAGCGCGCGGATGGCGACCATGGCCTCCACGCCCGACATGGATGGCATGGTCATGTCGAGCAAGGCCAGCTTCACTGCCCCGGAGTGCTCGCGAAAGGCGTCCACAGCCTGGGCCCCATCGCCTGCTGTGAGCACCCGGTGCCCACCCCGGACCAGTATCTTCGCTGCCGCCCGCAACAGCTCGGGTTCGTCATCGGCGAGCAAGATCACGCGCTCTCCATCTCTTGCCATGGGGGCAGCTGACCTGACGCCGGGTGGCGATGGGGCCATGGCCTGGGGAACGTCTTCAAGCGCCGGCAGGGAGAGGCGAATGGTCGTGCCCCGCCCTGGCTCACCGTGGACGGAGAGCGCACCACCGTGGCTGCGCACGATGCCGAGGACTGCTGCGAGGCCCAGCCCCCGCCCGCCGGGCTTGGTCGTGTAGAAGGGGTCGAACATGCGTTGGGCGGTCTTCGTATCGACCCCCGTGCCCGAGTCCACGACTTCGATACAGGCGAACGTGCCGGGGTTGACCTTGGGCGCGGTGATCGCCGTGGCCAGATCTTGGGCACTGAGCCGCGCAGTGCCCACGCGAACCTCTACCGTGCCTTCGTCCTCGCCGATGGCCTCCGCGCCATTCAGGACGAGGTTCATGAGCACCTGTCGCAGCAGGGTCATGTCGCCGTCCACGCTGGGCGCCGCGCCACTGAGCACCGTGCGCAATGTGACCTTCTTGGAGAGGGATGGCGCCAGCATCGACAGGGTCTCCTGGGCCACGTCCACCAGTGACACCACCTGCTTTGCTGGGGGACTCTGTCCGGCGTAGGCCATGAGTCGACTGCACAGGTCTGCGGCGCGGTCCGCGGCCTCCTCAATGCTGCAGAGGCTCTGCTGGGCGTCGTCGCTCTCGCTCAGGTCTTCGCTCAGCAGCTCGGCATTGGCGCGGATGACCGTGAGGATGTTGTTGAAGTCGTGGGCGATGCCCCCGGCCAAGGTGCCCAGGCCCTTCAGCCGCTGGGCCTGGTTCATGCTCTGCTCAAGGCGCAGATTCCGTTCGGCCTCGAGTTGCCGCTGTCTCTCCGCGTGGTTTCGCTGGTGAGTGGCGGAGGCCAGGGCCATGGCAGAGGCGGCCACGGTGGTCATGTAGGCCAGCAGGAGCAGCTGGCTGATCTGTGCGTCGGCGGTGAGGAACGGCCCGTGTCCCAGGGACGTACCCAGGGTGGCCAGCAGGGCGGTCACCCCTGAGCACAGAATGGCGCCCCGGGAACCCAGTCGGCTGCCCGCCCAGATCAAGAAGGGAAAGGGCATGAAGGCGGCCAGGAGGGACCAGGGGCCGAGAGTCAGCCCGCCGAAGGCCAGGGTGCAGACGGCGATCAAGCCTACGATGGCTGACCAGAACTCCACGGACGTGAGCAGGTTCTTCCAGTGGGGCGTGCCGTACCTGGCCACGAGCAGGATGGGGGCCACGATGATCGCGCCTCCAAAATCACCGAGCCACCAGATGAGGAAGACGTCGCCAGGGCTCGCGGTGCCGAGTCCTCCCGCCTGAGAAACGGTGGCGACGCCCACCGCGGCGCTGACCAGGGTGCAGAGCAGGCCGCCGTAAACCACCAGAACGACCACGTCCCGTTGGCGGCTGAGCTGTGGCTGGAAGTGACCGAAGCGGTGAAGCAGCCACGTGCCCAGCACGGCCTCGAGCGTGTTGCCCGCGGCGATCAAGAGAGAGACGACGGGACTGAGCCCCACGCCGACATTGACCAGCAGGGCGCCCGCAAAGATGCCGGGCCAGAGGCGATAGCCGTAGAGGAGAAGGGCCGCCAGGGAGAGACCCGTGGGGGCCCAGATCAGCGTGGCCGTCTCATGAAAGTGGGACAGCTTCAGGCCCAGGTGCCCGGTCACCAGGTAGGCCAAGACCAACGTCAGCAGTTGAGCTGCGAACCGTCGGTCGAGCGATGGTCTGTGGGATCTAGCTGACACAGCGGATGACCTCTCCCGTCTCCGTGTGATTCCAAGGCCACGATTATGGACCAGGAGTGCAGAGACCGCCGTGAAAACTGTGCCGCCCCGGGCCACAGGAGGACACGAGCCTGGCTTCCTCGTGCCTCCTGGCTGCGCCCAGCATGCTCTCCCCTGCCTTGTACGCTATCGTGACCGCTCCCCACGTCCATGACGGACAGCTGAACTTCGGAGGCCGACGGTGAGCGCTGTGCCCGACTCTGACCTGTGCACAGATCCGGCGCTTCGCGATGTGCCTGAAGGCGAGGGGCACAAGATCCTCGACGGCCGCTACGTGCTCTTCGAGGTCTTGGGCAGGGGGGGCATGGGCGTGGTCTATCGCGCCTACCACCTGGGCCTGGGCGTCGAGGTGGCGATCAAATGCCTCGATCCCGCCCTGGCTCGGGGCGACGGGCAGCTCGTCGAGCGCTTGCAGCGGGAGGCCAGGGCCGCGGCGCGAGTGAAGAACCTCCACGTGGTGGCCGTGCAAGACGTGAGCGAAGCGTCTGGTCTGCACTACATCGTCATGGAATACGTGGCGGGTGAGAACGCCAGGCAGCGTGTGCAACGCAAGGGCCGCCTGGATGTGAACGAAGCGCTCACCATAGTGCTGGGGGCCGCAGAGGGCCTGGCTGCAGCGCACCGCGCAGGACTGGTGCACCGAGATGTCAAACCCGACAACATCCTGGTGTCCAGCCGGGGTGAGGTGAAGGTCGCCGACCTGGGCCTGGCCAAGATCGCGAACGACGCTGGCGTGACCGTGACCGGTGTGGGCATGGGCACGCCAAAGTACATGCCTCCCGAACAGTTTGAAGATGCAAAGCAGGTGGGCACCGGCGCGGACGTCTACGCCCTCGGCGCCACGCTCTACTTCTTGCTCGTGGGCTCGGACGGCATCACGGGCAAGACACCCGCCGAGGTCATGCGCCGCGTCTGTGATCGCGAGTTTCCCAAGGTCTCGGAGCGTGTGCCCGAGGTGCCGGTCGCTCTTGACGCCTTCATCGCCCGCTGCGTCCACAAGAGCCCAGGGCAGCGCCCGCCGGACGGGGACGCGCTGAGAGTCGAGTTGGCCACGATCGCTCGTGAACTCGGCCCGGGGTGCCCAGCGAGCTTGGCGGACGACACAGCTGAATCCACGTTGCTCGGTCTCTCGAGCGTGGCTCCACCGCCGGAGCAGACCCTGGTGGCTATCCAGGCCAGTGTCGCCGCCGGCGAGTTGACCCTGGCGCCTGCGGCTGTGGACACACCCCTCTCCAGTGCATCGGCCCTGAAGCAGCCTGCAGCTCGGCCAGCGGCAGCGAGGGCGACAGAGCCCGGGCCGCCGCCAACGGGTCCAGGGCAGAACCACTCGCGGAGCGCAGGGCTCTTGCTGCTCGTCCTGGTGGCGGTGTTGGCCTGGTGGTTTCGGGAGCCCCTCGCCGAGTTCTTGATTGAACCCGCCCCCGCCTCCAGCGGGGAAGCGCCTGTGGTCATCCACCTCACCGAACCAGAGGTGTTGGGCGGTGAGTGGCTCACCTCCGAGCGCAGTGTGCAGTTGCTTGGCCAGGTCGAGGGGGCTGCAGAGCAGCGAGTGCGTCTTGAGCTGGATGGAGTGGTGTCCGAGTACCGCTTGCAGGAGGACGGTGGCTTCTCCATCGCCGTGCCCCTGGGGAGCGACCGCAGCCACAGACTGGGGCTCATGGCTGATGGCATGTCGCAGCCCCTGGCGTTCGTCGTCACCCAAGATCAGACGCCGCCCGCGATGAGTCTGCTGGCGCCCACACTGGAGCGCCGCCGGGTGTCCAGCGAAAGGGTCGACCTGGAGGTTTCGGTCGTTGACCCGCACCTCGATCTGGTGACCTGGGGCACGCGCATCCTTCAGCTCAATGAGGCAGGCCATTGGGTGGCCAAGGGGCTGAGCCTGGACAGAGAAGGCGCCAACACGTTCAACGTGCAGGCCGCCGATCTCGCCGGCAACCGATCATCCCTCGAGGTGATCATCGATCGGGACACGGCCGGACCCCTCGTGCGCTCCGTGCAGCCTCCCGAAGGCGCTCAGGTCTTCCTGGGCACTGAGGTCGAGCTGACAGTCCAAGCCAACGAGGCCTTGAGCGCGGCGCTTCTCGATGGGCGGCCGCTCACCGTCAACGGCACCATGGCCCGGGGCCTCATGCAGCTGCCAGGGCAAGAGGGGGAGTGGCCCCTCACCCTGCAGTTGATCGACTCGTTGGACAACCAGACCACCATCGCCTGGGCCTACCAGGCCGTCCATGATCGCGTCGGGCCCTCGATCACCGTGGTGTCTCCCATGCCGGCCCAGCGGCGGGTGCGTACAGAGGTCTTCGATCTACGCGTGCGCGTCGAGGACGCCCATCTCTCGGCGGTCACGGTGGGAGAGCGCAAGCTGCAGCAGGACGGCGAGGGGCATTGGGTTGCCCGGGGGATTCCCCTGCCGCTCGAAGGTGAGAACGTGCTCACCGTGAGGGCCAGGGATCGGTTCGATCAGTGGTCCTCTCTCGCGCTGACCATGGTGCGAGACACGCGGGCGCCCTCGATCGTGGCTGTCGATCCACCACCTGGCAGCCGCTTTTACGGAGCTGAGCTGGCCACGGTGACGGTCACGGTGGATGACAAGCGAGCGGCGGTGCGCTGGCAAGGCGAGGGCCTGCCCATGGACGGCCCGGTGGCGACCCTGCGCCTGCCCGTGCCCGAAACCCAAGGGGCCTGGAATCTAGAGCTGCAGTGCTGCGACGTGGCGGGGAACTGCGAGACCCGCACGATCGAGTACGTCGTGGTGCAGGCGCCGCCGGCCCATGCCTGGCAGCTGGGACAGCCCGCGCCGCAGATCGGCGGCTTCAAGTCAGTGGGCGCAAACGCTGCTGGCTATCCCGAGTATACGAGGAGCCTGGGTGGCGGGGTGACCATGGCCTTCGTGCTTCTGCCTGCGGGCTCATTCACCATGGGCAGCTCACCCGGTGAGGATGGTCGTGACGGCGACGAAGGCCCGCAGCGTGTGGTGACTCTCGACGCTTTTCTCATGGCCCGCACCGAGTGCACCCAACGTCAGTGGCGCGCGGTCATGGGTGACAATCCAGCGGAGTTCTCTCGCTCAGGTCTGGGAGCGCCTGTGGACCATGTGTCCTGGGAGGACATCCAGCGCTTCGAAGAGAAAACAGGCCTGTCCCTGCCCAGCGAAGCGCAGTGGGAGTACGCGGCGCGGGCCGGTACTGCGGGCGCACGTCACGGAGCGCTGAAGTCGACCGCCTGGTTCGAGGGCAACAGCAAGGCGAGGACGCACAACGTAGCAACCCGCGACTCCAACGCCTTTGGCTTGTACGACATGATCGGCAATGTCTACGAATGGTGCGAAGACCCCTGGCATTGGACCTACACCGACGCGGTGAGCGACGGCTCGGCTTGGCTGAAAGGGGATTCGCCGGAGCGGGTCCTGCGGGGCGGCGCATGGAACGACTCTGCAGACAGCTGCCGTTCAGCCAATCGGGTCAGGAACGACCCAGGGCTTCGCTACGGCAACCTGGGTTTTCGCGCGGCGTGGCCCCTGCGCTGAACTCGAAGGGAACAGCACTCAGCAGGTCCGATCATTGCGACATGACCGTGTGGACCAGGCTGTAGACTTCGGTTTTGTGGTAGTCATTGTGCGCGCCCACAAGGTCGAGGAATCCATAGGACGCATCGGCGGCGATGTTGTTGTAGTCGCTCCACCCTGTGTGGATGACGGCTTCTGCCCGGAGGAAGTGCACGCCGGGTTGGGGCGCGGACTGAAAGTCGAAGGCCGCGATCTCGGAGTCGCTCGCCACGGCGTCTGCTCCCAGCCGCTGCAAGGGCACCTTGCCTGGGTAGTCCATGCGCCCGGCTGACTCGACCAGGGGCCCGAAGTCGAAGAGGCCCTTGTGCCGTACACCCCAGTTCTGTTGCCAGCCAAAGGCGCCCAACACGTGGCGATCGAAGCCGCCCAAGAGGCCTTCGATCAGGGGGATCTGAGCCAAGGTGTCGAAGGGGTAGTTCAGATGTCGCGAACTCAACTCGTAGACCTGCCCGCGACCCCAGGAGAACACGGCGATAGGGATGCTGGTGACGAGCCCGAGGGTCATGCCGCCCACCTCGGCCAGGAAGCGCGTGAGCAGGTTGTCGCTGGCAGCCTCTGAGACCCTGGCGATCATGCTTCGCTGCTGTGTTTCTTCTGGAGCTGAGCTGCCGAACAGCCGAGCCACCTGTTCGTCCACGTCTTGTCGTTTGTAGCGATCTGAGAGGAACAGCCACGACTCCATGCCCAGGGTGTTGCCGATGATGTTGCCCGTGGTGAAGAGCAAACCGTTGGCGTGGTCGTGTCGAGATTGGGTGACCACCACTGGCATGGACGTCTCTCGGGGGATCTCGCCGTAGGTCATGGCAGGCTGGATGTAGAGCGCCGCCTTGACCAGGCTGCCGTGCTTGAACTCGAGGTGCCCGGAGCTGGGCTCGGGGCGGGCCGAGTCGACCACCGTGTTGATCACTCGGCAACCGAAGCTGTGGCCGATCATGTAGAGCGAAGGCGGTTCAGCGGGCAGATCATTCAAGAGGGCATCGAGGTAGCGCACCAGGCTGTACGAGATGCGATTGGCCTTGCCTGCCTTGGCCCAGAAGGTGAAGGGAAACAACACATGATCGGGCACGTAGCCCACCACATCGGTGAACGTGGCGCCGGGGATCAGGTCTTCGAGCAGGGTGGTGACGCCGGACATGCGCGAATCCCAGACCACACAGACGATGCCAAGTCCTTCGGGGAGCTGAATCTTCGTGGCGCCCAGAGGGTTGCGCACCACGTACTGCTTGCCGGTCTTGAGCTGCAACCACTCGAGGTACTCGACGAGCAGGTCCCGGTAGGCTTGCAGCGAGGTGCCCCGGTCGTACGACCAGCCCAAGGACAACACCAGCAGCTTCTGGAGCTCACCCGTCTCCAGCTCTCGGCGCGCGCGATAGAACTCGGCCGGGTCGACCGGGTCACCGTCGTTGTCGAACTCGAAGAAGAACACGCCTTCGGGGAGAATCGTGCTCCAGCGATTGTCCGGCGGGGGGGCGGCGCAGGCTGCACAGAGCGCGAGACCCAGAGCGCACTGCAGCAGGCTCGAACGGCTTCGCTTCAAGACGCTCGTCTCTCCCATCCTGGTCCGGCCATGACTGTCGCCCCCTCTGCTGGGCAAGGGACCGAGCCTAGCATGGGCAGGCGCCCCCGTCCCGACGGAGGTTGGCGAGCTGTCTTCGTCAGGGGATGCAACCCTGGGTATGGTGTTGAGCACCATGGTGGCTGCCCTCCTCTTGCTCTCGGTGATGCTCTCAGGCGCCCAACAAGTGGCTTGGGTCCCCGAGGTTTGGTCCAGCCCCGACCCCTTGGGCGAGGCAATGTTGTCGCGCGGGAGTGATCAGGTGATCCCCTTGCCTGAGTCAGTAGACCCTCGCCTTCGCCGGTGGTTCAACCGCTACACGCGGTGCGTGGCGCCCAATGGAAAGCCCCTGCACATTCTGGCGCAAGAGGGCTGGAGGGACGAGCAAATCCTCAGGGTGCGCAAGGTGCTGGAGCACATGCTCACCGACGTGCCGGGGACACGATACGGATCCGACAAAGCCCCCATCGCCAATGCCATGGCCGATCGGCGGGCCACGTTGGTGCTCTTCAACACCGCTCGCGATCTTGAGCGCGCGTTCCGTCGCGGCCTCGGAGAGGTTGAGCTGGGCTTCCAGGACCTGCGGGCGAACGAGTGCCCCGTTGAGGGAGACCCGGACTACCTGCGGCACGAAACCCGGGACGCCGCCTTCGAGGAGATCTTGCACCTGGTGCACGACTACGGCATTCGGCCCGTGCATCCCGAGTACGACGAAGCTCTGCACCGGGCCAATCTGGCGGCAGCAGAGCGAGGGCTTTGGCACGCCTGGCCTGAAGACGAGCCAGAGAACCATCGCAACGAGTACTTCGCTGCTGTGTACGACAACTTCCTCGACCTCTGGGCCGTCAAGCCCCTGCGCTACGAGGGCGAGGTCTTGGGCGAGGCCGATCTGCCAGACGGGACTTCGCACTTCGGCAACTATGGCGCCAACTCCCGGTCCGCGCTGGCAGAGGCCGATCCCCGAGGTCTTGAGCTGATCGCACAGTTCTTCGGGCCGTCTCTGCTCTACACGGCGGAGTTGCCGGCAGACTTCGCGGGGACGTTCTCGCTGCGGGTCGATCCCAAGCTGCGCTACACACTGAAGTCCCAGCATCTGGTCAACGTGACCCTGTCAGGAACCCACGACTCGGGTCTCGCGGGCAACGACCAGGACAACCAGCTCACGGGCAACTCGGGCAACAACACCCTCGCAGGCGAAGAGGGTGATGACACCCTGCGCGGAGGCGGGGGAGACGATCATCTCTTCGGCGGGACGGGAACGGACGTGGCGCTCTACTCAGCGAATGCGTCCCAGTATCGAATCGTACGGCTCGAGGAGGATGTGGTGGTCACAGACAAGCGCGTAGACGGGGACGGGACGGACGTGCTGCGTGATGTGGAGAGCGTGCGCTTCACAGACGGCGAGGTGTTGTTGCCACAACAGTAGCCCTGTTGCGAATGTTCTGGACGAGTCTGAGTCGCTAGGGTCCAGAGGTTGTCCATGGGCTCGCGAAAGGGGCTGTTTGGGCTGGTGCCCTGACAGTGCATGAACTCATGCCTCTGCAGGAGCGAGATTGATGAAGACGATCACGTCACTGGGCGCTGTGGTCCTGGCCACGTCCATCGCGGTTCCCTTGACAGGAGTGCGGGCGCAAGGGCAGCTGGAGGTTGTGCCCAGCGTCGATGCTGTGCCCGCAGCGTACGAGGTGCTGCCCGCCCGGGATGGGGACGAGGGGCCGCTGCGCTACGACGCGCGGCCTCCGCAGAACCGAGCCGATTACCTGCCCGCGACCCCGGTGTTCGTGGATCGTCCTTTGAAGGGCCCCGCCGCATTGCCCGTGATCTATGACACTCGCACCGGTGTGGAGACCGTGCTGGCTGAAGGCGTTGGCCCGTCTGGCCCCCTGGGGTCGGTGGCGGGCCGGTCGTTTGGCGACGCGGTGGATGCCCAAAACTACGAGACCGTGAGCAGTCCACCCTCCGCGGTGACCGGGTCTGTCTTCCCTTGGAACGTCCATTGCCGCATGTGGTACAGCGACACGAGCGGGGGCAACTGGGTCTGCTCTGGCACGCTGATTGACGCCAGAACCATGATCACCGCCGGCCACTGTGTCCACGAGGGCAACGGTGGCGACTGGATGGTCAACGTGGTGGTCAGCCCCGGTTGGGACGGCGACGACGACTTCGCCGGATCCGCCAATGGCACCATTCTCGGCAGCTACACGGGCTGGACAGTCAGCGGCAGCTTTGACGATGACATGGGTACGGTGCGACTCGATCGGCCTGTGGGCTTCCTCTCCAGCTGGCACGGCTACGGCTACAACGACGACGACGCCTGGTGGACGAGCACCATGTTCAACATCGTGGGCTGGCCCGGGGGCTGCTTCGCCGGCGCACCTGATCAGCTCTACTACGCCTGGGGTCCGTGGGAGAACGCCACAAGCACCATCGTCAGCTCCAACGTGAACTGGCCCTGCTGGTTCGGCGGCATGAGTGGAGGCGGTGACTACTGGATCGATCTGGGTGATCGCTACGTGGGCGCGGTCAACTCTCACGGCGTGGGCAAGCCTGTGGAGACGACCTACATCGGCAGCACGCGGATCACGGGTGGCAAGTACAGCAACATGGTCAACTCGTTCGTGCCAGATGCCTACCCCGACGCGACCATCGATCTGATCCCCCTGGCCGTCACCGCGAACCCTACCGTCAAAGCGGGCAGCGGCATCGCTGGCATGTCCTACCGGGTGGTGAACGCGTCGCACTACAACCCGATCGGGACATCGGTCTACCCGGTCGATGTCTACCTCTCGACCAACGACAACATCTCCACCTTTGACACGTTGATCGAGTCGCACACCTTCTCGTGGAACTTTGATCCCATGAGCCAGGTGACGGTGAACATGGGCGCGCCGGTCGTTCCCGGGACCACCGTTCCTGGCAACTACTGGACCGGTGTGATCGTGGACATCGTCGACTACGACGTGAACAACAACGACACGGACGGCTGGGACGCGGCGCCCGTGACGGTCACGCCCGTGTGCGACGCCGGTGCGTGGGGTTGGGTCGGCGGTGTGGGCAAGTCCGGTGCGCTTGGTGTTCCGTTGTTGACCTACGCCAACTACCCGGTCATCCCCAGCAGCAACTACTCGTTGACCATCAGTGGCGCCTACCCCTCGATCTCGGGCTACCTGATCTTCGGTTTCTCCTACATCAACGCGAACTTCGATGGGGGAAAGATGTACCCGAATCCCGACATCCTGCTGCCGATCACGGTGAACGGCAGCGGTGCCATGTTCCTGCCCTTGCCCTTGACTGCAGATCCGGCTTTCTGCGGGGTGAACGGCTGGGTCCAGGCGATGTTCCCGGGTGATCCTGGTGCCACGGGCTTCAGGCAGACCTCTCAGACTCGCTATGTCGGCATGACCTTCGGTCAGTGACTGAGCGACAGGGCGCCGCCGGCCTCGAGCGATGTCCTTGTCTTCTCAGCTTCGAGGCCATCACCCCATTGGCGAGCCTCTCCCCGCTTCTCCCGGGAGGGGCTCGTCGCTCTGTGCGGAGCTTCGCAGAATGAACACGCCCATGGCTGGCCTGCTGGACTCTCGGGGAAGTGGCGGACCCTTCGCCAACGGGTTGACCTGGGTGCTGCTGGCTTGCCTCTGCGCCTGTGCGCCGTCTGAGTCCGGTCGAGGGTTGGCTGGGCAGGTTGGCGAGCCGACCCCAGACGTGGCGGAACTCGTGCCAGCTCCTGCCATCGCCGGGCCCACCCAGCAGGGCCAGGCAGACACCTCGGATCCCGCGGCACAGCTGGCCCAGGAGGCGTCATGCATGACCGACGAGGGGCACTTCGCAAGAGCGGTGACGGCTTGGCGCGAGGTGCTGGCTGTGCGCTCCCGTGAGCTGGGCGACGAGCACCCGCTCACCGGCCGGGCCTGGCACAACCTGTCCTACACCCTCTCTGAAGACGGCCGCCTGGATGAGTCGCTGTCGGCGGCGAAGCGTTCGGTGGAGATCGCAGCTGCGGGGGGGGCGCCGTCTCCTGGTTCGGCCATGGCGCGAACCCACCTGGCTCACGTGGCCGAGCGTGCGGGTGAGCCAACCCTGGCCTGGTCTGCCGCAGAGGCAGCTTGCGCGGACTTCGAGGCGACCTACGGCAAGACGCCCATGACCGGCGAGGCTCACGAACTGGCCGGACGCCTGGCCCGGACCGTGGGTGACCTTGAGGGCGCGAAGACTCATTACCATTGGGCCATCGCGATAGCCGAGGGTGCGCTGGGCATGGACGACCCGCTGCGCATCAGCCGTCCCATCGTGGGCTTGGCGGGTGTGTTGGCGAGCGGTGGTGCTGTCGATGCGGCCCTGGGTCTGGCGGACCACGCAGCCGTTCTGCTGGAGCGTGGAGGTTTGCAGGGTGCCCCGCAATGGGTGGCGGCTCGGGCCGCGCAACTGGCCTTGCTGGAAGCCCTGGGCGAACGCCACCTGGCCGCCCAGCTGCGTGAGCAACTCTTCGAGTCCGCGTGGAATCACGGTGGCGGCGATGACGCGCGCATGGCCACTGACCACGCCCTGGCCCTGGCTCGTCTCGGTGCGGTCGAGAGGGCTCGGACAGTTCTCGCAGATGCTGCGGAAGGCAACGACACCCTGAGCGCCGAGGCCTCCATCGCGACTCTGGGAGTGGCTGCCGAGATCGACTGGTTGCGCGGCCGCCCAGACCTGGCGCTGCCGGCCATCAAGGAAGCCCTGTCCCTCGCCGGCGCGGGAGCGGGGAGCGCGGACGAGCTGCGCCGGGCAGACCCCCAGGCGTTGTGGGCTCACCTGCCCCTGCATGTTCTGCACGGCAAGATCTTGCACGCACTGAAAGACGAGCGAGCCGTAGAGCTGCTGTTCGCCTTGGTGGATCGTCTGCGCCCCTTGATGGGGGAGGATCATCCCTTGTTGACCGAGTCGCTCCTGGCCCTGGCCGCTGCTGAGTTGGGCGCGCACGGGCCGACCGTCGAGCTGGTGGACGCACTGCAGATGGCGGGTGACGCCCTGCAGCGAGCGAGCATGGGCCAGCAACTCAGGCTGTCCCGGCGTGAGCGTGACCTCTCCTTGGCAGACCTGTCCCGAGGCTGGCTCGTCGCAGCCCAGGCCCGACCCCCTCTACAGGCACAGGCGTTCGCGGCGGTGGACGCACTCCGCGAGCGAGCGCTGCTCCCGTCCTTCGCCTGGTGGATTGACCGTGGCGCCGCAGCCCGGTCGTCGAGCCTGGTCGAGCTCTTGGCCGTGCGCCGGCAGGGCGAGGCGGGCGTCGTCAGCCAGGCGCAGGCGCAGGCATTGAAGGAGCGAGAGGGCGCTGCTCTGGCCGGACTCCGAGACGAGAACTCGATGTGGGCCGACGTGCTGTCCCCCCAGGGCGCGACGTTGGATGAGGCCCGCGCACTGCTGCAGGGCCCGGGCGAGGCCCTGCTGCTCACCACCTGGGCAGGTCAGACCTTGTGGGCTCAGTTGGTGACGTTCGACCCGGCGCAAGACCGACAGCTGGCTCTGGGCAACACCGCGACCATGGCACCTCTGCTGGCTCGGGCCCAGGCGTCCCTTCGCGACCTGCAGAGCCCTTGCGATCTCACCGAGCTGAGCCAGTTGCTGCTCGCGCCGCTCTGGTCTGAACTCGAGCGTTGCGCGCGCGTGCTCGTGGTGGCGGACGGTCCCCTGGCGCTGCTGCCCTTCGAAGCCTTGCCCATGCCTGGCGGCTCGTCGTCGGGGCGCCCCTGGGCCGAGCGCTGTCGCGTCAGCTACGGCACCAGTGTGAGGCGCCTGGTGCACCTGGCGCAGCGGGCCGACCTGAGCGGCGAGGCCCGAGCGGGCGGCCTGCATATCCACCAGGCCGGCAGGTTTGCTGACGGGGGCGAGCCTGCCCAGCTCACTCGCCTGCGCTCCCGGTTCGTCGTCGAGCCCAGCGCGGGCACCAGCACGGGGGAGGCACCTGTGCTGCCGAAGGACGAGGCGTCCCTGTGGCAGAGCGACGCTGTGGAGTCAGCGCTGAGAGTACGCAGCGCAGCAGGTGACATGGGCGGCCTGCGCTTCATCGAATGGATGGCCCCCGGTTGGATCGACACTGCCGTGCCGTCGGCCACCGCCCTGGCCATGGGCCCCGAAGCGGACGACGGCCGAGCGCTCTGGGAACGTGAGGACGGGCTGTTGCAGCCCCACGAACTCGCGGCCCTCTCTCTGTCCGTGGACGTCCTGTGGTTGCCCATGCTCGAGATGGGCCCCGTGCCCGGCGCGCCCGAACTGAACCCGCAAGGCCTGTTCGCTCTCGTCGCTGCAGGGTGGCACGGAGGGGCTGATCAAGTGTGGGTGACCAGCTGGTCCCGGATCGGCCCACCGCGGCCAGACTTCGACCGGCTGCTCATGCAGCGGCTGCGAGACGGCGACGTGAGCCAAGCCCTCTGGGAGACCCAGAAGGCCTGGCTGTCCCGCCACGCAGCCGAACCGAGCGGCGCAGGGAATCACCCCGGGCTCTGGGCGCGCACCCGCTGCTACGGGCTCTGATCAGTACACCCGGGTCATGCCCTCGTGTACCAGCACCATCGACTCGGCCATGAACGCGTTGCTGGGATCGGCGCTCACCGGTGAATGGAGCTGGCTAGGCCAGGCATTGACCAGCTGCCAGCGACCCATCTCCATGTTGCGCCGATCAAGGGCGATGATCGCGCCGTCGGCCTTTGCGTTCTCGATATCACCGTCCATGACCTGCTGGCGCCAATCTGCCAGGTTCATGTCCGGGGACAGGCAGCGCCCCAGGGTGATCTCGCTCCAGGACAACCTGCCGGGGAGCTTCTGGACGATCTTCTCGCCCTGGGGCCCGATGACCATCACCTCGATGACGTCGTGGGTCGATCCGATGCTGGTGATGGACGTGAAGAAGGCCTCGATCTTGCCTTCGATCTCCAAGGCAAACTAAGCCGGCTTGGGCAGCTCGTTCGTGCCAGCTCTCGTGGCCGCCATGAGCAGCAGGCCGATCGAAAGGGCCAGGCTTCATCGCGTGCTCGCAGCGAAGGCGGCCTCTCTCGCCTCACGCCAGGGCGTCGTCCGCCACGTGGTAGTGGGGGTCTTCGATCACGTTGACCTCGACGAGCTTGCCTGCGCGCTTGAGCAACGTGCGGCAGTCGGGGCTGAGGTGGCGCAGGTGCAGGGTCTTGCCCACCTTGAGGTAGCGGTCGGCCAAGGAGTCAATGGCTTCGATGGCGGAGTGGTCAGACACTCTGGCGTGCTCGAACTCGATGACGACCTCGTCCGGGTCGCCCTTGGGGTCAAACAGCTCGCCGAAGTTCTGGGCAGAGCCGAAGAACAGGGGACCGCGCAACGAGTAGATCTTGGTGCCGTCGGCCTGGGTGCTGGGAACGGCGTGGATGACCTTCGCGTGTTTCCAGGCGAAGACCAGGGCGGAGACGATCACGCCCACCAGCACGGCCATGGCCAGATCGGTGAAGACGGTCACGGCAGAGACCAGGACGACCACGAAGACATCGGTGCCTGGCACCTTGTTCATGATGCCCAGACTCGACCACTCGAACGTGCCCAGGACGACCATGAACATGACGCCCACCAGGGCAGCCACGGGGACCATCTCGATGATCGGCGAGGTCACGAGGACGAAGGCCAGCAGCACGAGGGCAGCGGTGATCCCTGAGAGCCGCCCGCGCCCGCCTGAGTTGATGTTGATCATGCTCTGGCCGATCATCGCGCAGCCGCCCATGGCACCGAAGAGGCCACAGGTGACGTTGGCCGCGCCCTGGGCGACGCACTCCTTGTTGCCCCGGCCCCGGGTCTCGGTGAGCTCGTCGACCAGGGTCAAGGTCAGCAGCGATTCGATCAGGCCCACCGCCGCCAGGATGATGCCATAGGGCAGGATGATCTTCAGTGTGGCCAGGGTGAAGGGAACCTGGGGCAGGGCGAAGAGGGGCAGCCCGCCCTTCAGGGATGCCTGGGGATCACCGCTCAGGGTGCGCAGGGAGTCGACCACGCTCGGTGTGTGTAGGTCGAATCCCTTCACCGCGAGTGTGATCGCTGCGATGGCAGCCAGGGACGAGGGCACCGACTTCGTGAGCCTGGGCAAGAAGTGGATGATGGCCATGGTCGCGGCGACGAGGCCGAGCATGGTGTAGAGCGGCGCGCCGCTCATCCACTGCATCTGACCCAGGGCGTCCGGCGTCTTGAACTGCCCGAGCTGAGCCATGAAGATCACGATGGCCAGGCCGTTCACGAAGCCCAGCATCACCGGGTGGGGGACCATGCGGATGAACTTGCCCAGGCGCGCCATGCCCGCGAGCACCTGCAGCATGCCCATGAGCAGCACTGCCGCGAACATGTACTGCACCCCGTGCTCGGCCACCAGGGCCACGAGCACGATGGCGATGGCACCGGTGGCCCCTGAGATCATCCCCGGGCGGCCACCAAAGACGGCGGTGATCAGCCCCACCATGAATGCCGCGTGCAGCCCCACCAGAGGATCGACACCGGCCACGAAGGCGAAGGCCACTGCTTCGGGGACCAGGGCGAGGGCAACGGTGAGCCCGGACAAGAGGTCAGACTTGGCGCTGAACCTGGCTTTGGCGATGAGGTCGAACACAGCTGCGGTGGGGCTCTCTCGAGATTTTGGGCCGCGCAGGGTAACGATGTGGCAGCTGAAAGCCCGGCCTGTCTGGAACCAAACCCCAACAGGCTGCCAGATGGCCATGACGTCCGCTGAAGCGGGCGCTCGCCTGGCAATCCCAGAGCGGGGCCAGGTCGAGTTCTGCCGCGGGCGCTACGCCCAGAGAGTTGGCGCGCTACGGACAGCGACTGGCGCGCCGTTGGCTCCGCGATCGGTACGGTCGTTGTCACTCTCGGCGCACTCCCGAGGGCATGGGGCCCTTGCGGATGTGTCGGGCCTTGTCGCGCACGTAGCGCTGTGTGTGCCCGCAGCTGTCCCGCAGCTGCCCCTCTGAAACGAGTGCGAATGATGAAGACACTGACGAAGATCCTGGTGCTCTCGCTGGCAGTGCTGGCGATCGCTGCTCCCCCCACCCTGGGTCAGACCCTCTACGGGATGGATCCCGCCCTGACGGTGATGGAGTTCGCTGGCCCACCTGATCCGCTCAACTGCCTGTATCCGAACGGCCCCATCGTGAGCGCGTTTCCTGCCCCTGTTCCTGGCTTTCCCTGCAACGACCCCGTGGGGCTGATCAGTCCCCTTGCCGGTGACGTCGCCGTCGATCGGATCAATGACACCGTGTGGGCAGCGGACGACTTCCATATCACCGAGTACACACCTCAAGGCGTGCCGCTCAACGGGTTCAATCCGCCAACGCCCATGACGCCGGTGATGGGCCTGGGCTTCGATGCCCAGGCCAGGACGTTGTGGGTGAGCAATGGCGTGTTGATCGCCGAGGTCATGCCCCCAGCCAACTGTGTGACCACTCCGGCGGTCATCGTCAGCGGGCCCTGGCCCGTGCCTCCGCCGCTGAACCTGGTCACGGATGTCTCGGTCGATCCGCTCACAGGAACCCTTTGGGTCTGTGACATTCAGGGGCAGGTGCTCAACCTGACCAAGTTCGGTGCGCCCATCGGGCCCGTGATCAACCCGGCGATCGCCTGTGGCCTGGGCCCCTTGTTGGGCATCGCCGTGGACACGGCCACACCCAACCTGCTCGGCTCACCCCAGGCCCTCTACGTGACGGACGGTTTCATGGTGGCCTACGTGGACGCCATGACGGGCTTCCTGGCTCCGACCACTTTCTACACGCCGCACCCCTGTGTGCCCTTGCCGGCACCCACGGTGGGCCTGGCCTACTCCAGCCACGGCATCACCTACGGGACCACCCCTGACCCGCCAGCGATCACCATGGTCGGGCAGGCCATTCCCGGGGGCAACATCGCCGTGACCCTGAACGGTGCCACGGCTGGCAGCGACGTCTACGTGCTGCTGAACCACAATGGATTCGCCTTCCCGGGCTTCCTCTGCCCGCCAGCGATCCTGGGTTTCCCGGGCAGCCCGATCTACGTCGAGCCCAACCCCTACAACGCTCTGTTCCAAGGCGTCGTTTCGCCGTCGGGTTCCTTCACCGTGGCGACGGGCTTCGCGAAGACCGTGCCTCCGGGACTGGCGTTCTACCTGCAGTTCGTGGTGGACCAGACCCCGGGCATCCCCGGTGGACCCTATGCGGTGACCGAGGGGCTGGAGCTGACTCTCGGCTTGCCGTGAGCAACTGCTGAAGGCGGCAGGGCTCGCTGTCAGCGGGGCACGGCATCTTGTCGTGCCCCGCTGCACCGCGCGGGCTCGGTGGTGAGCTGCACGTGCTGGTCGTGCGGCCCGTGTGGGCGGGCAACCTCAGCTCACTGGGTCGTACCCTTGATCGAGATCGTCGAGCAGAATCCATTGGGGGCGCCAGGGTCCTTCACCCAGTACTGCACCCAGAGCATGACGCCGGGCGGTACAGCTGTGAGCACGTAGGGCAAGTTGAAGTTGCCAGCCGCGTCGGTGGCCACAGGAATGACGAAGTCGGGGTTCGGGCCGAGGATGCCACCCTTGAAGGGAGCGCGTAAAGAACTCAGGCCCAGCACCAAGAATGCCGGCGCGTTCGCCGGTGCGTTCGACAGGTCCATGGAGTTCGCAGAGTTGGACGAGAAGCCGCCCACGCAGGCGATGTCAGGGATCGCTCCCGTGGCGCAGGGGCTGCCCACGTTCCACAGCTCCCAGGGCAAGATGGCCTGGCCGCGGATCTCGCCTCCGGGGAACATGGAGGAGTGCACGTTCACGTACGTGCCCCCGGCCAGGATCGTCGCGGCCTGCGCAGCGTTGATGGCGCCGCCGGCGAAGATGGTCCCCGACGTGCCGCCCGAGGCGTTGAGCGGCACCACGACAGGGCCGTTTGATCCCGGAAGAGCTGCATGCAGGTGGGACGTGCTCGCGTTGCCCAACAGGTTCTGATACGTCCCGTCGGCCTGAACCGTGCCCGCGCCCACGTCGAGTGTGAGCGTGACGGTGCCCGTTCCCGGCGACGCGTTGGCGGGGACCTCCTGGGCGGCATCGAGGTTGAACGTGCCGAAGTGCACCTGCGCGGCCACGTCGGGCGCAGTCAGCGATGACAGCAGCGCCCCGGTGAGAAGCGCTGAGCGCACAGCCAGCTTGGACAAGAGTGATGGCTTCATCGTCGTAGGTTCCCAGGGAGAGTGGGGCCCGCTCCCAAGGCGCGCCCAAGGTGACTGATGGTATGCGCATGTGGCCGGAACGTGGGAAGTTGGCTGAGGCTTTTCAGTGCCACTCTCAGCCACTCGCTGAGCCACCCCTGGACCCTAGCCATGCAGTGTGATCAGGAACTTCTCGGATGATCCGAATGTCGTTTGATGCAGCGGCCCACACCACGCGCGTCGTGGTGCGCACAGATGTGCCTGCAGTCCCCGCCGCACCCTCGCGACGAACCTGGTGAAGAGTATTGGTTAGAGACTCTCCCAGCTCGGGAGACCATGGGTGCGACGTCCGTAACGAAAGTACGCTGCCATGGTTGCGCCGACGGTCAGGCCTTCAAGGGGTGCCCGCGCACTTTGTGTGGTGACGGCTCCTGACGAGTTGCCAGGTCACGCG
>CAZIAK010000009.1:108874-117592 GCA_964537035.1 uncultured Phycisphaerales bacterium
GGGTGCCCGCGCACTTTGTGTGGTGACGGCTCCTGACGAGTTGCCAGGTCACGCGGCCCACGGGTTGCCCCTGGTGCAACTGCACCAGCGCGACCTCATGGCGGGCCTGACGTCCTCGCAGTAGGGGCGGCAACTGGATGTGCAGTTTCAGCTCGTGCCGCTCCCTCGGAGCCAAGCGCGCCCGGCCCAGATTTGAGACGCCTGCGGGAGACAGCGTCGCTCGCCCATGACCGCAAAACGCCCCCTCGGGAAGGCTCATGCGGGAGAGCAGCCGAGGTGGGAGCTCCAGCTCGATCGTTGCCCCGCTGGGCAGGCGCACATCGACCAGGAACTCCATGTCGGCTGCCGAGGCGTCCAGCTCTGCTCCTATGATGGTGGTGGTCAGCGTCATGGCTCCGGAGGGGGGCACGGGGACCACGTTGAAGTTCCGCCAGGCCACGTTGTTCGAGCGACGGACGTAGTCCTTGAACGCGTTGACATCCGCAAAGGCGCCCGGCGAGAACAGCGGGTCTTGGTCGTGCTCGACCGTCGCCACCATGCAGTAGTGCCCCGCGGCTGGCACCGTCGGGAAGGGGATCGCCTCCGTGACCGTGAGCGTGTCGCCCTGGGGGACGTCGACAAGGGTCGAGCCGATGAGGTTCCAGGCGGCGGGCTCGACGAGCGTGCTGGCCTGGGCGTAGTACACCGTCACCTTGGCGTCGACCACGTCCTGCCCGCCTCGGTTGCGCACGCGCACATGGAGATGGGCGTCTGTCTCTCCCTCGCCGGGTTCGTCGCTGAGGTCGACCTTGTCCTCTGTGCCGCTGCCCTCGCCGTAGGCATCGTCCGGCGTGCCGCCGGTCAGCGGCGTGGTGCGCAGGATGATGTCCGGGCTCTTCGAGAGCATGCCTGTGTGGGGACCGCCCGCATCGCCCACGTTGTCACGAATGTAGAGGTCCGGGAGCAGACCGAGTGCGCTGCCAATGTGTTGCAGGTCGGGCATGACGCCGATGATGTCCACCTCGCCGCTGGCCAGGGGCGTGTTGATCCCCGGCGTGCGGCTGCGGAGCAGGGCGCGCATCTGCAAGGGGGGCAGGTAGCCCAGGGCACCCGCTGCGCCCTTGCGCACCAGCCCCTGCACCACCAGGGCCGCGCCCGCGATCATGGCGGAGGCGGCGGATGTCCCGCCAAAACCCGAGGTGTACTCATCCTTGAAGATCGTGTCTTCGGTCAGCTTGTCCGTGCCCCAGGGAAGGGCTGAGGCCGCATACACGTCGGCGCCCCAGCCGAAGCAGTCGATACGCTTGCCCGTGCAACCCGCAGGCATGGCGGCATGACCCACAGCAGCGGTCCACTGGGACTGACCCACGAGCAGGGCGCCCGAGTCGCCGTGCAGCAGGTCCGGATAATCGTCGAGGTTCAAGCCGTCCGGATCGGTACCCGTCGTCGAAGCCCCACCGTTGCCAGCAGCCTCGACCACGACGATGTGATTGGCCACCGCGAGCTGGATCAGATCAAAGGTCTCCTTGACCATCTCGCACGGGCCTTCTCGGCCAGCGGGGACGGTGGCGAGCGAGTCCTTGGCCTCTTTCTGGGTCTCGAGCAGCAGCACGCTGCCCACGGGCTGCTTGGCCAGCGCTTCGATCGCCTCCAGCACGGCCTTGGTTGTGTCGATCACGCCTGAGTCCGCTCGCAGCTCGGCGGACAGAACAACGGTGGTGACGTCCGGTGCCACGCCCAGGCCGAACTTGCCGTTCTCGCGAGCCACTGCGGTCGAGAGCACCTGCGTGCCATGGGGCACGTGGAGGTCCTCCATCACACCTCCAGCCAGCAAGCTGAAGCTCACCCCGGTGAACTCTTCGTGCCCGGTGTGCCAGCCCCGCTCCAGGTCGGCCAGCACCTCGTCCTGGCCCCGGCCTCCGGCCAGTCCCCACACGCTCTCGACACCGAGGCCGACGGGAGCTGCGTCCAGGTGCAACAG
Source organism: uncultured Phycisphaerales bacterium (assembly GCA_964537035.1). GTDB lineage: Bacteria > Planctomycetota > B15-G4 > B15-G4 > B15-G4 > CAZIAK01. The sequence goes on from CAZIAK010000009.1 coordinate 110,835, forward strand.
GTCGGCGGCCGGCGGGGATGCCCCGTCGCTGAGGGGGGGCGGGACGATCACCGTCTCGACCGACACCTCTCGGATCGCCAGCTGTGCGAGCATGAGCTGGCGCAGCTCGTCGGCCAGGTTGTCGCTGCCAAGACCTGGAGCGCTCGCGGCCCACAGGGCACTCTCCGGCAGCTGCACCCGGAACATCGTGGTGAACGGTGCGGGTTGATACAGCGGTGTCAGATTCTGCGCCCGCTGGACGAGGTCCTGGAGGGCCTGCAGCTCTCCGTTGTCATAGAGCGACTCGACGGTGAGCCCTGGAAACATGTCTAGCAGGACAGGCGTCAGCTCCAGTATGTCTGTGTTCGAGCGCACAGTCACAAGAGGTGGGTCACGTCGGATATGAGCCTGGGCCATGGTCCTCTCCCTGGAGCCGCTTGTTCACCCGTCTGAGCTGATCCTATATTAGCTCCCACTCACGTGGTCTCGCTCCACTCTATATCAGGGAGAAGAATCGATGCGCCTGTCATGCCCTCTGCTCTTGATGTGCTGCCTCTTCCTGCAGGCCTGCTGCTGCGCTGATTCGGTTGCGCACCGCCACGTCTGCCTGTCTCATCCGGAGGAGCCCTTCGACATCTCTGACAGACCACCTGGACCTGGGCTCGTCTTCGGCACCGCCGACTTTGATGACGATGGTTTCGTCCTGATCAAGATCCAGGTCGAAGATCTCGCCTCAGACCCGGGTGATCAGGCCGCGATCACCGTGTGGTCAGGCAACGGCGATCGGCCAGCGGACAGCAGCACGCCGCCAGCGGGCGGCACCCAGGTCTACGCGACCGCGGGAGATGTGAAGCTGCGCCACTGGACGTCCCATCTGGCGCGCAACTACGACCCGGTCGCGGACAGCTACTGGCTCATGGCTCATGTGGATCTCAAGACGGGCTCCTCGACCCGGCAGGACAAGTACCTGTGGTGGGCCTGGAAGCCAAGCGCCATGACCGGGCCTGACCTACCCCACGACTTCAACCAGTACTAGCGGGGCAGAGCCGACCAACGGTCCTGCGGAGAGGTCGCACCACTGAACAGAAAGGCCGCCCAGAAGTGCGGGTGCCCATGAAGCGGGTCCGGCCGCTCACCGGAGAGCGGCAGGCCCCGCAGTTGCCCTGCACGACGCAACGCTCGTTTTGCATGGCGCAGGGCGCGGTCAGGGGACTCGCCACGGGTGAGGGTCCCTGTGGCGAGGTTCTGCATCAGCTCGCTGGCCTGCTCATCTTGCACGGCCCACAAGGTGGCGACGACACCCCGCGCTCCCGCTGCGATGAAGGCGCTGGCCAGAGACTGCACGCCATCGCCGGTGAGCAGGCGGCCGTCGGCGGTCTGGCAAGCCGAGAGCACCACGAGTTCGGCGTCGAGTTTCAGGGCGGCGATGTCAGCCAGGCTGAACAGGCCCTGTCCCCCAGCTTCCCAGGCGAGGACCAGGCCTGAGCGCCGTGCATCCCAGCGGTCCACCTGGGCGTGGGAGGCGATGTGGAGGAGGCTGGCGGAGGGGGCCAGGGCCGCCAGCGCTTCGACGGAGGCCTCCTCGCCGAGGCGCAGCTCAAAGGAAGACGTCTTGAGTGACACGTCCCGTTGATCTTCGAGCTGCACCAGCTGAAAGAGTTCGTCCCGAGCTTGCTCGTGGTCGCTGGTGGTGAGCAGCAGGCGAGCGATGCGCAGCAGTTCATCGCGGGATTGAGGCAGCCGTTCCCAGGACCGGGCTGCCTTGCCACGGCTGGCCAGCAGGCGCGGCTCCTGTTCGGATGCGTAGCGCGGATCACCCAGGAGCAGCGCCAGCCCGTCGTGCGGTGGGAGCGATCGGCGGCTCAGGGCCAGCAGCGCGTCGGAGGACGGAGCATAGGCCACGTCCGTGTGGTCGATCACGAACTCCAGCTGATCGAAGCGCTCTACATTCGGTGGCGCGGACGCAACCAGGGCCTCGAAGGGCAGCCTCGCCAACTCGCCGCTGGGCACGATGACGACGGCTCTTTTCGACAGCGCCAGCGGCGCCAGCAGAAGCTCGTGGAGTCGTCCCCCCACACGGGCGACTTGCGCAGCGGTGGACAGCGCGGACCGATTCGTGAGGCCGGCGAGAAACTCCTGCACGAGCGCCTCGATGGGTCGCCGTTCACCGAGATCGTGTAGCCGCGGGGTGGGGCCGTCACCGCCACCCTCAAGCACGAAGGCGTAGAGGTGATCGTCGCCCACGGCGTACTCGATCAGCGTCCGCTCACCGAGCCGTGCGGCCAGGTCCTTGGCAAAGTCGACCGGGACAGTGGGAGCCGCTGACGACCCGCCCAGTGCAGTCAGCAGGGTGCGGGCCTTCCAGCGCGAAACGAGGGGCAGCGCAGCGGCGACGGAGGCCGGGTCGTGGACGCTGCGGCGCGCGGCCAGGTCTGCCGCCACGGCGCCCCAGTCTGACAGCTCTGAGAGGCGTGACCGCACCTGCCCAGCCTGGATGGCCGAGAGTGTGACGATCGCTGGACGACCGGACTCCTCCCAGGCCCGATCGAGCAGCCCATCCACGGTGGCCTCGTCCCCTTGAAGCAGGGCGGCTCGGGCGACGCCACACAGGGCGGGCAACAGCAGGTCTTGGGCGTCCTGGTCTTGCAGACTGGCCACGGCCGCTTCGGCTTGCGCGCGGGCTTGATCGGGATCGCTCAGCTTCAAGTAGGCTTCGCTCGTACCCATGAGGCTGACCGTGATCAGATACGGGTCTTCGAGGTGCGCAGCCAGATCTCTTGCCTGGAACGCCAGGGGCGCCGCCTGCTCAGGAAGGTCTTGAGAGAACAGCAGGGCAGCCTTGCCGTTGAGAGCACGCCAGCGGGCCTCGCTGGTTGCTGGAGCGGACTCCAGAGCGCTGTCATAGAGCCTCGCCGAGGCCTCCTCATCGTCTTTCAGCAGCTCGATCAGTGCGAGGTCTGAGAGCACGCCCGCCCGCTCTTCGCCCTGTGCCTGCAACGGCAACAGGCGCTCGAGGCTCTCTTGCGCGATACCGTACTCGCCCAGGGAGAAGGCCAGCGCTGAACGATTCTGCAGCAACTGGGCGTCAAAGGGCGAGGGGCTGTGAGGACGGGCCAACGCCTGCGCGCGATCCATGAGCCCAAGCGCCTCGCCGTAACGTCCACGGATCCTCTCGACCAACCCGAGCTGGCCCAGGGCGAAGACCTGCCGCTGCCAGCTGGGCGCGGTACTGGCGGCGCGGGTCAAGAGCTCGGCGGCCCGTTCGAAGTCAGCGCGTGTCTCGAACCAACGCCCGGCTTCGAAGCTGATGGCTGCCACTGTCCCTGGATCAATGCCCTCGTCTGTGTCGAGCGCTGCGAGCGCGTCCTCGTGCAGCTGGCGGGCCAAGGCGTGGTCGCCCTCTCCGGCAGCAGCCTGGGCCAGGCCGCTCGTGGCCATGACCCGCAGGTTGGGGTCTAGCGCTGCCTCGCGGATACGCTCATACGCAGCGCGGGCGTTGGCCCAGTCTTCGAGCGAGAGGGAGGCTTGCCCCAGGCTGTTGTCGGCGAGAGCCACGATGTCGGGGCCGAACGACGGGGCCAGCTCACGGGAGCTCAACAGCAGGTCACGGGCCTGCCCAAGTTGTAGGCCTTCTCGCTGAAGGACCACCCCGAGGAACAACCTCGCCAACCCGTGGTGTTGTTCCGCAGCCGGACGTGCTCGGCAGGCCATCAAGGCCGTGCGCGCAGCGGGCAGCTCTCGGGCGTTGAGCTGGGCGATGGCCTGGTTCAGAAACTCGACCGCCGTGCCGTCGTCCACCGCTCCCGCCAGGGCGGTCAGGTCGCCGGGACCGTCTGGTAGCTCAATGGTGTAGCGTCCTGGCTGCAGCTCGACCACCAGCCAGCCCGTGTGGCTTTGCTGATCGCCAAGCACCAGCGCGCCGTTCGATCGACACAGGGTGTAGGGCCCTGCGACGCCGATCTCGAGCCTCGCCTCGGCCACATCTTCAAGGCGCTCGCCGGGTAGCAGCAGCCCGTCGTCGGTAGCTCTCTCGTCTGCTGCCAGCAGAAGGGTTGCGGCGACGATGAGTCGGAGAAACATGGTTCAGCTCCCGGTCTGTTCTGGTTCTTCGCTCAGCGGGACCCACCGAAGCTAGCACGAGCCAGCATGGGCGGGAGTGACCTGTCACCGGAAACGAGTCTGGCCGCTGTGAGAGATCAGCGGTATTTGGACCCGGTCCGATGGAACCAATCATGAGGGGAGCGCCTCCGAGCCCTGGGCAATGAGTGCAAGCCGGGCGCCGTGGCAGGGTTGGCTCTGCTTACCTGCCAGCCTGGATTTCGAGGCAGGTTCCCGTCGGCGCCGGGCGCGATGGACTGACCCCGCAGAGTCGATCAGGTAGAGAGTTCAGCATGTCGTCAGCGTCCGGCGAAGAACCCACACCGCGCTCCGTTCGCCAGCGGCCCGGTGTGAGCGACGAGAGCGTGCAGCACAGCGTGATCCAGCGGGTGGCCTCCCGCACCGGGCGTCGCTCGCCGCTGTCACTGCCAGCCGAGGGCAGCGAACACGGCGCCTCGCCTGTGATCGACGCGAGCTCCCGGGACGCTCGGGGCATCCCTGAAGGCCGAGGCAGCTACCAGGTGTTGGGTGAGATCGCCCGAGGTGGCATGGGAGTGATCCTGCGCAGTCACGACACCGATCTGGGGCGGGACGTGGCCATGAAGGTGTTGCTTGAGCAGCATGCGGACAAGGACGCGATCCTGCAGCGCTTCATCGAAGAGGCACAGATCGGTGGGCAGCTCCAGCACCCGGGCATCGTGCCCGTGTACGAGTTGGGCCTGATGGCCGACGACCGACCCTACTTCACCATGAAACTGGTCAAGGGGCGCACCCTGGCCAAGCTGCTGGCGGATCGCGATCAACCCGGCGACGACCGGCCCCGGCTGCTGAACATCTTCGAGAAGATCTGCGAGACCTTGGCCTACGCCCACGCGCGCAACGTCATCCACCGCGACCTGAAGCCGGCCAACATCATGGTGGGCGCCTTCGGCGAGGTGCAGGTCGTCGACTGGGGCCTGGCCAAGGTGCTCACGGATGGCAGTGAGAATGACGAAGAGCTCGCTGCGTTGCAGACCCAGGTCTCGATCATCGAGACGGTGCGCAGCGGCTCGAGCACCGGGGCCAGCGAGTCACTGGTGGGTTCTGTCATGGGCACGCCCGCCTACATGCCCCCCGAGCAGGCTCAAGGCGACATCGACCGGCTGGACGAGCGGGCAGACGTGTTTGGCCTGGGAGCGATCCTGTGTGAGATCCTCACGGGCAAGCCGCCCTACACAGGCGGCCGCGACGTCATCGTGCAGCAGGCCGCTCGGGCCAAGCTCGACGACGCCCGAGAACGCCTTGCCGGCTGCGGCGCTGACGAGGCCCTGGTCGAGCTGACCCTGCGCTGCCTGTCACCTGCGCGGGGGCCACGTCCGCGCAGCGCCGAGTCGCTGCTGGAGGAGCTGCGCGCCTGATCCGCCACGCAAGAGGAGCGGATGCAGAGTGCGGTGGTCGAGGCCGCGGAGTCTCGAGTGCGGGCCCAGGCCGAGCGCAAGGCTCGGAAGCTGACCCTGGCCCTGGCGAGCACGGTGTTGATAGTCGCCCTCGGCGGCGGCGGCGCGTGGTTCGAGATGGAACGTCGGGCCGCTGAATCGGTCACCGCCCTGACTCGCGAGGTCGATGACCATCTGGCGCAGGCCGCTGTTCTCAGAGGCGAGGCAGACTTCGCTGGGGCCTTCGCTGCCTGCGAAAACGCCGAAGCCGCCGTGGCGGCTGCTGGCGTGGACAACGATCTCGGCGACCGAGTGGCCCAGGCACGGGCGCAGATCAACGAAGCCGTGGCGACCGCTGCCACACGGGCTGCGGAGGCCCAGCGACTCGACGATTTCCTTCTCGATTTGGAGGATGTCGTCCTGGGCAAAGGTCTCGACATCAACAGGAACGTCGTCCAGCGCGGCCGCCTCGCTTCCTTTGAGAGCGCCTTCGCCGATTACGGTCTCGAGCTCTTTGAAGGCGAGACCGACAAAGTCGTGGAGCGGCTGAGGCTGATCGATCGCCCCGTCTCCGTCGCTCAGGCTCTGGACGAGTATGCCCGGGTTCATCGCCAGTTCGGCTGGGATTCCGTGGAGGCGACGAGGCTCACAGAGCTGGCGCGGCGACTCGATCCCGACCCGGTGCGCAACCGCATGCGCGACGCGATCGCGCGCGAGGATAGGGTCGCGTTGCGCGGCCTGCTGGACACAGACGAGGCCCAGACTTGGCCCCCTGCCACCGTGGCCATGTTTCACCTTGCCCTGAAAGACAAGGGCATCGTCTTGGACGTGGAGCCGCTGCTACGCTCCTGCCAGCAACGGCACCCCGACGACCCGGTCATCAATCAGGTGCTGGCCAGCCGTTTCCTCTTTGGCAGCGAGCAAGACCTGGAGGAGTCGTTGCGCTTCCAGGCTGCTGCGTTGGCCCTGCGTCCGAGCACGGCTCTGTACTGGGTGCGCAGTGGCTATGCCCAGGCGGCACTCGGCCGCACCCAGGAAGCGGTGGAGAGCTTTCAGCAGGCCATCAGACGAGACCCCTCCGCCAGATGGGTCATGGGTATTGGCCGTGACAACCTGATCAAGCGCATGGACAAACGCCACTGGCTGCCTGCGACGATGCAGATCATGGAGTACGCGCACCAGATCGATCCTGACAACGTGAACAGCCTTAACAATCTCGGCTGGTTCCTGATCGTGCGCGCAGACTCGGAAGGCGGTGACCTCAAC
>CAZIAK010000009.1:117692-124929 GCA_964537035.1 uncultured Phycisphaerales bacterium
GGCCGACCCACAGGCGCCCCAGCCCGCCACGGACGCTAGCCTGGCCTGGCAGTTGAGGGACTTCATCGCCATGGCCGACGTGATTCGCGACGGGTGAGGTGCGGCCGGGTCACGCGGGCGTGATGTCACCGAGCAGGTGGCGTCAAACTCCACGCTGCAGCGGGACAACCCGTCAGCTTGTGCCTCTCCTAACAGGCGCGAGAACAAGGTCCGGGCGATGCCGTCCACGAACACGCCCAGCACTTCGGTCTCCAGGTCAGCACCACGCTCCGCCAGCAGCGGGTCGTCGTGGGCGACGAAGACGGGCTTCTCGATCGAGGGGATGGTGTCCTTGCCGATGCCGTGACTGAGCGCCGCCGGGTCGATGAGCGCGTCGGTCATGTCGAACCACTCGGTGTCGTCAGCCTCTCCGTCGGGGCTGTCGACGAGAGCGCGCTGCCGTCGAGGTTGAGGTTGCTGAGATCCATGAGCTGGCCCTGACTTGACCAGGTGCCGCTGAGCGCGCCGTCGCCGTCGCGGGACAGCTCCGTGGCTGTGGGGATCCCGTTCGGCCCAGCCTCGGTGACCATGGACCACATGCCGGTCAGCGGGTCCCGTGGCTCGGAGTGCGGCCCTGGCTCTGAACCTGCGGGGGATGCCGCGCAGGCAGCGAGGGTGGCTGCGGCGAACACGGTGTCCAGTCGCCAACGCAGGACCGATCGCATCATCTGGGCTCTCCCTTGATGCGTGAGAAGGATCAGGGCTCTCAGCGTGGGGTGCAAGTCCGCAACTGCGTCTGGTGCCTTGAGTGGTGGCGACAGCTCTCTCGCGGATGTGCTGGGAAGGTGGGGCCGCGGTAGAGTGGGTCACATGAAGATTCTCCCAGAGCTCCCGCTATTTCAGTCCTTCCCTTCGGCACTGGCGATCGTCTGCGTCATTCTGTGTACGTCCTGTGCCGTGCGGCAGCCCCTCTCCCAGGAGCCCGACTCAGCTGTACTGCTTGCGGCAGACCGGGCCTTTGCCGTCGCTGCAGCGACAAGCCGGCTGGAGGGTTGGATGGCCTGGTTCACCGAGGATGCGATCAAGCTCGTACTCACCGGCGAAGAGGTGCGTGGTCACGCTGCCATTCGCGAGGCCGATGCCCCGCTGTGGGACGACCCCACACTGACGCTTCGTTGGGAGCCGGACGCAGGCGGCTGGCTGGAGCCCGGATGCACCGGCTACACCCGCGGTCGCTACACCCTGGACCGCGCCGATGACTCGGGGGAGAGCGTGCTCGGCACAGGCACGTACCTGACGCTCTCTGCCGAGACCGGCGGGGAGGCCATGGGGCAACTCCGCTGTCTTGGAGGCGTCGTGGAGTGATACCTTGTCCGGCACCTGGACGTGGCGGGGGCGTCAGCACGAGCATGGAGCCCCATGGCCAGCACTCGCATTGGATGGGAGACACAGCCATGCACACCACCTTGGGAGCGCTTCTCTCCCTCTCGCTATTCCTTGTGGCTTGCTCTTCCACCCCTCCGGCCGGACCGCCCGACGGGGCCACGTCTGAGACGGGCCAGCCAAGACTCTCGATCCGAGGGTTTGATCGCACCCTCTCCGTCCCTGCAGTGGTGCCGCTGCGGGTAGGGCTGTTGATCCCGGAGGCTGTCAGGAGCGAGACCGCTCCCTCGGGCTCGTCCCGCTTGCCCGCCTTGGCCCTCGGAGACGCCTTGCACGACGCCTCCCTCGGTTTCTTCGGCCAGGTCTTCGCGGAGACCTTCGTGGTGGACTCTGCTGAGGACCCTCGCCCCAGAGACGTGCTCATCGAACCCAGGGTCGTGATCTGCAATCCCGCAAGAGTCTGGAACCCGATCTCAAGAACCGGCTTCACGTGCGAAGTGTCCTTGCGCATGGGCGTGGCGGTGTCGGGGGAGGTTCTCTGGGATGGAGAGTATGCCGGCGAGGGCTTCGCCGACCTGTCCGCCCTGCCCTTCCGCGATGCGCGAGAACTCACGGACGCCTGTCGTGGCTCGGTGGCAGCAGCCCTCCGTCGGGCCTTCACTTCAGCGTCAACGGATCTCTTGCAAAAGCCTGTGCTGGTGCAGGCATTCTCGAGAGCCGTTCGTCTTGCGGAGTAGTGGGCCCGCTGGCAAAGACCGATGGATTCGGCCATTCGCGAGGCCGACACCCCGCTACAGGACAGCCCATCGGTGACGCTCCGGCAGGGCCAGGGGCTGGGCGGCTGGCATCGGCGTAGCTCGAACAGGGACGGGGCATGAACCCGGGTGCAGCTCGTCACAACACGCGGGTCTCACCGGCGGTTACGGTGCCGGGATGAAGACAACGATTCTCTGCTGTGCTCTCGTCATCTCCCTCGCTACGGCAGCGGTTGCCCAGTCCCCCGATGCCGACGTGCGTCGGGTGAGCGCGCTGCTCTCGCTGCCCACCGCTCCAGCCTCGGGGCTCTTCACCGGAACACCTCCCCGAGAGCTCTTCCACGAGCTGGGGGACGACAACGTCTCCAGCCTGCTGGTGCACCCTGACTGCGACGGTGACGGCGTGCCCGAGATCGTCACTGGCTGGGACATCTTCAAGAGCGGCGACAACCTGACCGTCTCCAGCGGCGCAGGCTTTCTGCCCGGCCAGCTGGTCTGGGGACTGGAGACCGCCGACGGCATCTCCGGCGGCTATTTCAGCGGACAGGAGACCCTGGCCAGCTACGTGGATGTGACCGGCGACGGTGTCGACGAAATCATCGCAGCCACCGCAGGCGGCGGTCGCGCTGCCACGGTGTACGACGGGGCCAACGGCGCGGTGGTGCAGTCCTTCAACACGTATCTGGGGCCGGACTCGGGCTGGGTCTACGACGTGGCCGTGGTGGGCGACGTGAATGGCAACGGCACCATCGACTTCGCCATCGCCGTGGGCTCCAACGACGACGCGGTGTACATGGTCGACGGGGGCAGCACGGGCACGCACCACAACGAGATCTGGCGCCACCAAGGAGCGGACGTCTTCTACGGCGTCGTGGCGGTGGGGGACGTCAACGGCGACGGCGTGCCAGACGTGGTGGCTGGCAACGGCGACAACTCTGGTACGGCCAAGGCCCTCTCCGGTGCGACAGGCGCCGTGCTCTGGTCGAAGAACCAGGGCGCTTCGAACTGGCACATGAGGGTCTTCCCGGATCTGAACGGCGATGGCATCGCCGAGGTCATCCTGGGCACCTGGCAGGCCGACGGCGTGCGCATGATCGACGGAGCCACGGGTGGCCTGCGCTGGCGACAGGCTGCCGGTTCCACGTTGGTGATGCGTGTCACGCCGACGGACGACGTCGACGGTGATGGTGCTGCCGACGTGCTGGTGGCCGGATCGTCCGGGGGCGCCTCGCTGATCTCGGGCGACATGGGCGCGATCCTCTGGAATCGCAACGTGGGCTCCAACGTGTGGGCTATCGACCCGGTCCCCGACGTCACCGGCGACGGCGTCAACGAAGTGGCCTTCGGTGACTTCAACGGCCTCACACGTCTGGTGAACGGCAGCGACGGCAGCGATCTGTGGAGCCACAGCGCGGGTGGCCACAAGGTGCTGTCCCTCAGCGGCGCGCCCGACCTGGACGGTGATGGCATCGCCGAGGTGATCGTCGGTGCACAGCAGCTCTCATCGGGTTCAGACAAGCTGCTGTTCGTCCTGGACGCGGACAGCGGTCTGCAAAGCGGAGGCCCTGAGCTGAACCCGTCAGGCGCGCTGACCCTGGGCTCGACCCTGCAACTGGCGCTCTCCGCGGCGACGCCCGGTCACACGGCGTTCACCGTGCTGGGTTTCGACCCGGCGTTGGTGCCGCTGGGAGCCAAGGGCACGCTGGCCGTCGACCCGGGGCTGTTCGCGATCCTGCTGACACAAACGGTACCGGGGAGTGGCGGGCTGACCACGCCCTTGGCCACTCCGTCCGATCCGACTTTCGACGGCTTGCTTCTCTACCTGCAGACCTTCGTGCTCACCGGCGCCCCGGCGAGCGGCGCCTCAACGAACCGGGTGGGATACCAGCTCGAGCTGTGACGGCACAGCGCACTTGGCTCCCTTCGACGATTCAGCGCAAGCCGGGGGTTGGGTCAGCGCCGTAAGAGGCAGGGCCCTGGGAGAACAGGGACTCGGCGACTGTCCGTCAGTCGAAGGAGGCCCGCGCTTTGAAGACCCGCCCATCGGACTCGAGAGGCTCAGGGTCGATCTCGTAGTACGGAGTCTGCTGCTTCTCCCGGAGGCGCGTCGTGATGTCGAGTCCGCGCGCGCCGTCCGGGCCGGCGATGAACCCGTGCACGTATCCACGATGGAGCGGAACGAGGTTCGTCTCTCGCGGTCGCAGCAGCTGGTCCTTGGTCAGCCTCAGTGTGGTGGGGCCCTCTTGGCTGAAGTCTTGCTCACCGGTCAGTTCGAAGTTGCGGATGCGCACCGAGCCCTCAAGACCCAGCGTGACCACATTGCCGTAGGTGTGGGCGTGAGGACGAATCACAGCGCCCGGTTCGAGCTTCCAGTGCAGCACCACGAAGCCCTGCCCGCCGGGGTTGACCCCAAGCAGACGTCTGGGCCCTGCGGTTGGACCGAACTCTCTCAGCTCTGGAACAGGCACGCTCCCCAACCGCACCGCGAACGCCGCGACGGTGTGCAGGTAGAGGTCCTCGCCGAACGGGCTCTTGTCGGCGACGAGCTCTTGCGCCACGGGAATCACCTCGTCCAAGAACTGCTCGAAGTCGAGGGGACCTGACCTCGGTGCCGGGCGGATGCGAGAGGCGGCGGCCACAGGCGCGCTGGCCAGCACGGACGCCGCGAGCGCCATGAAACAACGACGCTGGACGGTGACGCCGGGGGAGACGGCGACGGTCTCGCCGACGGGTAGGTCGGCAGGCTCTTCAGTCATGGCTGAGTCCTCGTGGGAACGGCAGGCAGTGTCCCACGAGGACTTGCCTGTCGACGCAGGGCACTCCAGCTTACCGATCAGTGATCTGCAGTCGCGCAGCTCGGTCCGTTGGCTCTGCTCTGGTGACCGCTCTCGATGGCCCGCTCTGGCCCCTTCTCGTGTCTCTGCACCTCTCGCTCCTGCGCTTGAAGACCTGAGACGCCGCGCCGGTTGATGTTCCACGACCCTCGACAGCCTCTTCACTCTCTGCTCGGATCCTAGTTTGTCTGCAGCAACACTCCAGCCACCCAGTTGTACGTGCCTGAGGCAGTGCGGGTACTGCCTCCGCTCACCGACGAGTACGTGCCGCTGGCCGTGTTGTAGGTGCCGCCACTGACCGACGAGTAAAGGCCGCTGGCCGTGTTATAGGTACCGCCACTGACTGTCGCCCCTTCCATGCCGCTGGCCGTGTTGTCCTCGCCGCCGCTGACGGTCGCAGCGTAGGTTCCGCTGGCGGTGTTGTAGGCGCCGCCGCTGACTGTGGCTGCGATGAATCCGTTGGCCATGTTGCCGTAGCCGCCGCTGACCGAGGCGACTCTGCCGCTGGCGATGTTGAACTGGCCTCCGCTCACAGAGGCCCTGAGACCGCTGGCCTTGTTGGACTGACCTCCCGAAACGGATGACAGCTGGCCGCTGGCCGTGTTGAACCACCCTCCGCTCACGGTCGCGTATTTGCCCTTGGTCGCATTGGACTTGCCGCCACTGACCGAGCTGAAAGCCGCCTTGGCCTGGTTTCTCCGACCAGCACTGACGGTGGTGAAGGGGCCTGAGATCGTGTTCTCCCGTCCGGCCACCAGACTGCCGAAGCGCGTGTAGCTGTTGGCCTGGCCCATTACCACGTTGTGTGAACCTGTGCGGTTGTCCGAGGTCGGATTACCCAGCTCGTTGTAGCCGACGATCAAGTTGCCCACGCCGTTCACGACCGTGTTGCCGTTGCTGATGCTCGTGGGATTGTTCGGGTTGCCATTGGACGCGCCGAGGCCGTTCACCACCTGAACGTTGACACCTGTGAAGCGAATCGTTGGGTTGACAAGATTACCTGAGCCGTCGTCCAGGTTGACGAGACTCATGGTGTCGAGAATGGCTTGCTCTGCTGCGGTCAGGGCGATGCCAGGCGGCGGCGGGGAGGCAGGTCCTCCGAGGGCACCCGGGCCGCTCGCTCCGCTAAAGGCTCCAGTGGCCAGGGATGGCATGGCACCATTCCCGGTCGTGTGGCCAGAAGGGCCGGCGAGTGAGCCTGGGCCGGAGTGCTGGCCGATGGCGTTCGTCTGCCAGATCTGCGATCCGAGCGCGACCTCTGGACGACCAACGTCATCGAGGCCGATCACCAGCTGTTCGTTGGGGTCCAGTGCCAGCAGCTCCGCAGCCTGGGCGACCAGCTGCTCAAGGGCCAGCAGGTCTGTGTTGGCCAGGCTTGCAGACGGGTGGTCGGGCGTGATCTCGTCACGCTCGAAGCCGTGGGCTGTGTTCCAGAACAGCACGTCGCCGGCGACGTTGTGCAGCAGCAGCTCACCACCTCCGGGGCCACCAAGAGCGATACGTTCGGCGGAGAGGCCGTGCCCCGAGTCGGTGAGCCCGAGAGCATGCGTGGCTTCAGTGAAGCGACCTGCTCCGTCACCGAGGAGAGCGACGTTGTCACCAGGAGAGACCAGGTAGACATCGTCCAGACCGTCACCGTTGAGATCTCCCACCAGGACGTCGGCGATCTGCACCGGCGAGAGCTTCTGTCCGGAGTCCTCGAACATCCCCGCACCACGGTAGATCGACACGGTAAGGCTGTCCGCTGAGCTGATGAGCCTATCGGCCAGTCCGTCACCATTCAGGTCGACGAAGCGCACGGTGGGTGGACTCACACCAGGCACGTTGACCGGTTGAGCGCGAGCATCGGTGGCCCACAAGGTGAGCAGGCCGGCAAGTGCGAGCGACGAGATCTGTCTCATCCGGCTCGAGCGTGCTCCGGCCGCTGCGGCTGCTGTGGCGCGGGCCAGGCGGGGGCCTGACGTGAGGACGGTCTGGGCGCTGGACATGATGCAGTCTCCTGGCAGACAAGCGGGCTGTCAGGCGACCTCTACAAGAGGGTCGAGAGACCGCTTCGTAGGCGGGAGGTTATCACGATGCAGGACGCGCTCGTAGGCACCTGCGCCTACGGGAGGTCGGGGAGGAACGGCCTGCATGGCCCAGTCCTGCGCGGATCAGAAAGGTGGAAGCGTCTCTCCCCTCCAAGCTTCTGGCGCTCCCTGCGAGTCGTTGCGACTCAGCGCGGGAGAAAAACGTGGTACCCCCTCCAGGGCTCGAACCTGGGACCCGCTGATTAAGAGTCAGCTG
>CAZIAK010000010.1:0-63738 GCA_964537035.1 uncultured Phycisphaerales bacterium
CTAGCTAGCCTGCTAGAGTCAGGTGGCCAGCACGCCGTGCGTCACCCGCTGGCTCCGGCCTGCTCACCACGAGGCATCTCGCCATGGTCTTCCTAGCTACCGCACTGCTCTGCCTCTCCGTCGCCGCATTCCCGGACGAGCGCCGGCCAGAAGCCGAGGACGACGTGATCACGCTCACCGATGGCAAGACCCACACTGGCCAGGTGGTCTACAGCGACGAGCAGGTCGTCATCTTGCGCAACCGCACCCGCGAACGAGAGTTCTCCCGTGACCAGATCGAGGACATCGACTCCCGGGTGGCCAATCTCGCCCAGCTGCTGCAGCGACTCGATGACGGCGGCAGCCTGTCTCGGCAACCGCCTGAGGCGTTGCTCGAGCTGGCCAACTTCGCCGAGCACTCACGCCTGCCAGGGGAGGCTCGGCTGCTGCGCCTCAGCGCACTTCTGGCTGACCCTGAGCACGAGGCGGCCAACGAGGCCTTGGGCAATGTCATGCGCAAGAAGAAGTGGACCACCCGCAGACATCGGGACTGGGTCAAGACTGCCGACCTCGACGACGACGGCAACGACTGGAAGGACCGCTGGACTCTCGACACGGCGCACTACCGGGTGAGCTCGAACCTGCCCCTCGGTGATGCCATCGCCGCAGCCATCGATCTCGAGCGGCTGTACGCTGCGTACTTTCAGCTGCTCGCCCAAGAGGTCGGGCTCCGTGAACCCCGAGAGCTCATGGAGGTCCAGCTGCACGGGGATGAGCAGTCGTTCCCCGAGCCAGGGAGCGGGCGCAACGGCAGCTTCACTCCCAACGACCGGGTGGCCTATGTGAGTGCTGTCCGCCGGCCCTGGCACTACCAGCTCGCCCACGAGTGCACACGGCAGCTGCTCTTCGTCACGACCCAACGAGCGGTGAACGGCAAGGGTGAAGTCCCCCGCTGGCTCGACGCTGGCCTCGCCGAGGCCTTCGCCACGGGCATCAGCGGTCGCCCCGGGCAGCGGGTCTTTGATCCCCTGTCAGTGGACAAGAAGCGCTACGCCATTCATGCCAACTCAGAGAAGCCGTTCGGCTTGCGCCGCGTGCAGGTCTTCAACGACGAGGAGATGAACGCACACCAGTGGCAGAGCCTGCGCTTCGCCCAGTGCTACACACTGGTGAACTTCCTGATGCAGGGCGACGCCTCAGCACATCGCGAAGGCTTCTATCGGTACCTCCGCGACGTCTGGGCGGGCCGGGCGTCGCCGTCACGATTCGAGGAGGATCTGGCTGTGGACGATGACGAGCTGCAAGAGCTGTGGAGCGCGGCCGCACGGCGCATCGCCGGGGTCTGACCGGGGGGCGCCAGGCAGTGCCAGGGACGCCCGGCGATGACTCCAGCCCGCCACAAGCCAGGCCCTGGCCTCCGAGCGCAGTCTGCTAGACTCCGCCGCCATGTTGCGCCTCGGCACCGTGCCCTACCTCAACGCCCTCCCCCTCGTGGCCGGTCTCGACGCATGCCCCGGTGTGCAGCTGACCGCCGCGGTGCCGTCCCAGCTCGCCCCCCTGTTGCGCCAGGGCGCTCTCGACCTGGCCCTGGTGTCGGCCATCGAGCTCTTCCGTGATCCGCCCCTGCGCTGGGTCCCCGGTCCGGCCATCACCAGCTGTGGGCCAGTGCGCTCGATCAACCTCTACCTGCGCCGACCAGCAGACCAGCTGCAGCGGGTAGCCCTCGACACATCCAGTCTCACCGCCGCTGCGTTGACACAGGTGTGCCTGGCTCGTTTTCTTGAGTGCCCAGCCTACGAGATCGTCCCCGCCCCTCCTGAGCTGCCCCTGTCGGCCATCGACGCCGACGGCGTGTTGCGTATCGGCGACCCGGCCCTGCGCACAGAGCCAGAGGGCTTGGATGTGCTCGACCTGGGCGCGGTGTGGAGCGAGCACACAGGCCTGCCCTTCGTCTATGCGCTCTGGCTGGCGGGGCCACGCTGCCCGGCGGACGCAAACCTCGCCCCGTTGGCCCAGGCCCGAGAGCAGGGACTGAACCAGCGTTCGACCTTGGCCGAGCGCTTCGCCGCAGAGCACTCCCTGCCGGCCGAGTTGTGCCGTGACTACCTGGCCCACTCGATCGGCTACTCCTTGGGCGCAGACGAGCTGGCTGGCCTGGCCCTGTTCGGCCGACTGGCCCACGAGCTCGGCCTCGTGGACCGAGACCTCATGGGCCCCGCCCTCAGCTGACCCCGGCCCAAGGACGACCCTCGGCCGACTGTGCGCGCTTGAATGGCTCCATGGGGTGCCTTACCTTCGCTCCTGCTTGCCTCCGCGCCCCTTCCCCATGCAGCGCGACACGTCACCAGCGCCACTCACCCCGATGTCGACACAGACCAGCCTGTTCGGAAAGGAGCCTGCGACGGCCCAGCCCAAGAAAACTGCCGGCGCCAGACCTCGCAAGGCCCCGAGCAAGGGCAAGGCAGGGGGCAAGACCAAGGCCCACGTCCTGGCCGAAGCGGCTCGCGAGATCTCGATCAGTGAGTTCTTCGCCAAGAACCGCCACCTGCTCGGCTTCGACAGCATGCGCAAGTCGCTGCTGACCACCGTGAAAGAGGCGGTGGACAACGCCCTCGACGCCTGCGAAGAAGCGAGCATCCTGCCGGACATCGCCGTGCTGGTGAAGCCGGTGAAGAACGCCCAGGACCGCTTCGTGGTCACCGTCTCGGACAACGGCCCGGGCATCCTCCCCGAGCAGATCGAGCTGGTCTTCGCCAAGCTGCTCTACGGCAGCAAGTTTCACCGTTTGCGTCAGAGCCGGGGCCAGCAGGGCATCGGCATCTCGGCTGCGGGCATGTATGGGCAGATGACCACGGGCAAGCCCACGATCATCCGTTCTCGCATCAGCGCCAAGCACGACGCCGTCGAGGTGGGTGTGCGCATCGACACGGCCAAGAACAAGCCCGTGCGCACCCGGCACCAGATCATCGAGTGGGATCGCCCCCACGGCACCGAGGTCTCGATCACCCTCGAGGCGCGGTACAGCAAGGGCCGCACCAGCGTGGACGACTACCTGTCCCAGACGGCGGTGGCCAACCCTCACATCTCCATCGCCTACTATCCGCCCGATCAAGACGAACCCATCCTGTATCAGCGGGCCACTCGTCAGCTCCCAGATCCACCTGCAGAGATCAAGCCGCACCCGTACGGCGTCGAGCTGGGCACGCTGATGAAGATGATGAAGAGCACCAGCTCCACCGCCCTCGGCCCCTTCTTGCAGAAGGACTTCAGCCGGGTCTCGGCCAAGATCGCCGCTGAGATCTGCGCCACGGCCAAGCTCGAGACCCGAGCCCGTGTGCGGGCTCTTGAGCACAAGTCGGCCGAAGCCGTCTACAAGGCCATCGCGGCCACCAAGATCATGAACCCGTCGACGAGCTGCCTGTCGCCCATTGGCGAAGAGCTCATCGAAAAAGGCCTGCAGAAAGAGATCGGCGAGGCCGAGTTCTTCGTCAGCCGCACCCGGCCGCCGTCCGTCTACCGCGGCAACCCCTTTCAGATCGAAGTGGGTGTGGCCCTGGGCGGCAGCCTGAATGCCGACGAGCCCGTGCGGGTCATGCGCTTCGCCAACCGGGTGCCCCTGCAATACCAGCCCGGCGCCTGCGCCATCACCAAGGCCGTGCAGTCCGTCGACTGGAAGGGCTATAGCCTGCAGCAACCCCGGGGCAGCCTGCCCGTGGGGCCGGTGATCTTCATGGTGCACATGGCCTCGGCCTGGGTGCCGTTCACCTCCGAGTCGAAGGAGGCCATCGCCAACTACCCCGAGATCCTGAAGGAGCTGCGCCTGGCTCTCCAGGACTGCGGGCGAAAAATGCACCGCTACCTGAAACGGCGGCGGCGCGTGGCTGACGAGCTCAAGAAGCGCCAGTACATCGACAAGTACATCCCCCACATCGGGGAGGCCCTGCGAGACATCCTCACCCTCGACGAGAGCCAGACCGACGATGTGGTGGCCGAGCTTCGGGACACCCTGGAGCGGAGCCGCAAGCTCTGAAGCCGGGGGGGCTCCCGCGATCGGTGGCCCTGGTCGCGGCGGCAGCTCTGAGCTGCCTCATCGGGTCTGCCGGGTTTCGTGCCTTGCTGCCCTGGCCCGCAGCTCGGGGCGTGGCCATCAAGCGCGCCTGGTGGGAGGCGAACAAAGACTCGGTCGACGTGGTGCTGCTGGGCAGCAGCCGCGTGGCTCGGGGCTACGTCTCGACGATCATCGAGGATCAGCTGGAACAGGCGGGGCGACCGCTGACGGTGTTCAACTTCGGCACCATCGGCATGGACGCCTACGAGACCGACCATCTGCTCGAGTGGCTGCTGTCCACCGAACCTGCGCGCCTGAAGTGGGTGGTGCTGGAGCCCGAGTCGTGGCGACCGGAGCGCCCGGCCAAGGTCGCCCACCTCGCCGCTCGGGACGTCTACTGGCGCAACGAACGGCTGACCCTGACGGCTCTGCAATCGATCTCACTCACCGGTGCACCGTGGGACGTCCAACTCGACTCCGCTGAGGAGCAGCTGTCTCGCTACGCCATGCGCACGCTGAACATCGGCGCCGCACGCTGGTGGCTGGAGCAGAGCCTGGACCCACCGCGCGACAAGGAAGACCCGACCACTGAGTCCGTCGCGCTGCACAGGGGTTGGCAGCCCTACGACGAGGAGCACGGGCCGCAGTTCGTGGACTCTGTCGCTGCCTGGGATGAGCTGGGTCCTGCCAGTGCCTTCGGTGAACGGGTGGCCAAGCTGGCGGCGCTGCAACCCAGGCCGTCGCTTCTGGCCGTGACCAATGTAGACGCCGTGACCGCCCAGGTGCAGGCCGTCCACGCCGCGGGTGCCCGAGCCATCCATGTCATCGGGCCGTCGGTGCGGGAGAAGCCCTGGATCGCCGCCCTCGACCAGGCCGGGCACCTGTCAGCCCTGATCGACTACCAGAACCCTGAGCGCTACCCGGAGCTGTTCAACCCTCACCTGCGCTACGACGTCGACCACATGAACCTCGCCGGCGCTGAGCGACTCAGCCGCCTGCTGGGCCGAGATCTCGCCCGGGCCATGGACCGCCTGGAGCAAGAGGCTCCATGATCTTCACCGAAGCACGGTTCCTCTGGTTCTACCTGGCGGTCTTCGCTGTCACCTGGGCCACCCGCAACCACACCCTGCGCAAGGTCTGGTTGCTCGCCGCCAGCTACACCTTCTACGGCGCCTGGGACAAACGCTTCCTGGCCCTGATCGTCTTCTCCACCGTTGTCGACTTCATCGCCGGGCGCTCCCTGTCAGGGGAGCGACCGGCTGCCCAACGCAAGCGCTGGCTGCTGCTGAGCCTGACCACCAACCTGGGCCTGCTGGGCGTCTTCAAGTACTACGACTTCTTCGTCACCGAGGGCGCCGCGCTGTTGACCTGGATGGGACTGCCCAGCGATCCCACCTTGCTGGCCGTGATCCTCCCGGCGGGCATCAGCTTCTACACGTTTCAGACGTTGAGCTACACCATCGACGTCTACCGCCGCAATCTGCAGGCCACGGACAAGCCCCTCGACTTCGCGCTGTTCGTGGGCTTCTTTCCACAGCTCGTGGCGGGCCCCATCGTGCGGGCCACGGACTTCTTGCCCCAGCTGCGCACGCCCCGCCGCTTCGCCGACGTGGCGGTGCGCGCCCAGCTCACCCTGTTCATGGTGGGCTTCATCAAGAAGGCGGTGGTCTCGGACAGCGTGGCCCCCATCGTCGAGCAGGTCTTCGCCCACCCGGAGGCCTACGGGCTCGGCGCCAAGTGGCTGGGAGCCCTGCTGTACACGGTGCAGATCTACTGTGACTTCTCGGGCTACAGCGACATGGCCATCGGCTGCGCCGGACTGCTGGGCTACGAGCTGACCCTCAACTTCGACTACCCCTACCTGGCCCGATCGATCACCAGCTTCTGGCGCCGCTGGCACATCTCACTCTCCAGCTGGTTTCGCGACTACCTGTTCATCCCTCTGGGAGGGAGCCGGGGGACGCCCATGAAGACCTGGCGCAACCTGCTGATCGTCTTCCTGCTCTGCGGCCTGTGGCACGGTGCCCGCTGGACCTTCATCGTCTGGGGGCTCTATCACGGCCTGTTCCTGGTGCTCGAACGGCTGGCCAGCGCCCGGCAGCTGCGCCCCGCTCCCCGAGCGCTGACGCACCTCTACACGCTGCTGGTCACGGTGCTGGGCTGGGTGCTCTTCCGTAGCGGCGACCTGGCCAGCGCCGGACGCTACCTGCGAGGCATGGTCACCGGCACGGCGGAGGCCAGCCTGGCCCACGACGGGCCCTGGCTGCCAGACGCCACGGCGCCGCTCGCGGGCTCGGTGCCCCACGCCCAGTGGTGGTGGGCCGGCCTCGCGCTGTTCGCCGTGGTGCACGTGGCCATGGCCCGTCGGACCTTCGCAGAACCCCTCACCCGCCTGCCCGACTGGGCCTTCGCGGTCGCCTATGGCCTGGCCGTCGCGCTCATCGCCCCCTGGATCGCCACCGACTTCCAGCCCTTCATCTACTTTCAGTTCTGAAGCCCGTCACTGGTCATGATGGATCCGGCCCACGACGCACCGTAGCATCGCACCCAGCGCCGCCTCGCCACCCACCCCAGGATGTCCTCACCGTGAGCCCCGCAAAGAAGGCCCCCAAGGGCAAGCCCGCCCGCAAGACCGTCACCCAGGCCACGGACGAGCACACGGTGAAGTGCATCAACGACACGGCCAAGGACGTCTACAAGCGCATCCTCAAGAAGCAGTCGCCTGAGCTCACCAGCCCGGTGCGGTCCTTGTCGAACGTGCACTACGACCCCAAGGTGGGCTATCTGGAGATCGGCAACGCGCGCAAGGTGCGCACGCTCACGGTGAACACGGTGAAGAGCTTCGCCCAGACCCTGAAGATGCTGAACATCAGCAAGGAGATGATCGCCGAGGACACCTTCGCTACCAAGCGAGAGGCCTACTACGTCAGCAAGAACTGGGACGACGCGCGCTTCAAGGCTCAGACAGAATCCGACACGGTGATGGACGACATCGAGGCCATGTTCTCGTTGCGCGGCATCAGCAGAGAGCAGCTGCGCTTCTTCCCTGAAGAGCACGGCGGCGCGGTGGCGGGCAACCTGGTGGTGATCGACCGCGACCCGGTGAGCGGCGGTGAGCTGCGCATCGACTGCACCAAGTTCGGCAGCGGCGCCTACACCATCCCCCACTCTGTCGAGCACCTGGGTTTCGAGACGAAGGCCAAGTTCATCCTGGCCATCGAGACCGGCGGCATGTTTCAGCGCCTGCAGATGCACGGCTTCTGGGACAGCTCCAACTGCATCATCGTGTCCATGAGTGGCGTGCCCACCCGGGCCACCCGGCGCTTCGTGCGTCGCCTCTCCGATAGCCAGAAGATTCCGGTCTACGCCTTCGTCGACTGCGACCCCTACGGCATCAGCAACATCTACCGCACGCTGAAGGTGGGCTCAGGCAACACCGCCCACTTGAACCGCTTCTTCTGCGTCCCCCAGGCGCATTACCTCGGGGTGACGCCGTCTGACATCGAAGAGTACGAGCTGCCCACCCATCCGCTACTCGACGTGGACGTCAAGCGGGCCAAGGACGCGCTCAAGAACGACCCGTTCTTTCAGCAGTCGAAGCCCTGGGCCACGGCGCTCAAGAAGTTGGTCAAGATGGGTGTGCGCGCCGAACAGCAGGCCCTGGCCAAATGGGGGCTCAACTTCGTCATCGACGAGTACCTGCCAGCCAAGCTCAAGAAGACGAAGAGCTTCTTGCCGTAACGCAAAGCCCGCTCGCGACGTATGAGGACTCGTCAGGTCCGACTCCAACTCTCCGGGAGAGTCGCCCATGAAGAGCACACCGCTGACCCTCGCTCTGCTCTTGTTCTTGGGCTGCGCGAGCATTCCCCCGCAGCAGGACGCTCAGGATGTCGCACACTCAGAGCGAGAGGTGGCGGTCCGGCCCACCGCCGTGAAGCGGCTTCTGCTCAACCTCTCAGCAGAAGATGAAGGTGCGCGGGATCAACTCACCGCCCAGCTCGCCGCGGCACGCGCTCAGGTCGAGGTCTTTTTTGACGCTCCCTTTGAAGAGGACATCCAGGTCACCGTCCACCCCGACCGGAAGCACTTCACGGCTTCGTTTCCTGCCGAGTGGGGATTGACCACGACCGAGTGCTGGATGGTGGCCTACGGCGTGGCCGACCAGCTCTCAGCCTTGGCGCCACGGGTCTGGGCAGAGCAGGCCTGCGAGCACGATGGGGACGACCCGCAACACGTGAGCCAGATCCTGACTCACGAACTGGTGCATGTCTTTCACGGGCAGCACAACCCCACGCGGGACTTCAGCGGCGCAGAACAGGTGGGTTGGTTCGCAGAAGGTCTGGCTGTGCTGGCCTCCGGGCAACTCTCCGGCGACCACGGCGACGCAGACCAGCAGGCCTTGGCCGCCGAGAGAGGCCCCACTTCACTGGAGACAGCCTGGTCCGGGCCCTGGCGCTACGGAGTCTGCGGTTCCTTGGTGCGCACCCTCGACCACATGGTCGGGCGGGAGCGGCTGCTCGCCCTCTTGAGCGCCACAACCAACGCCGAGCTCATGGCCGCAGCCGACACCACTGAAGATCTCTTCCTGGCCCGCTGGGCAGAGACGGTCAAGCAGAGGGAGACTCTCGCGCCAGCAGCGAGGTGATGTGGGCCAGGTGATGTCTGCCGTGCCAGGCATAGACCCCCAGGTTCACATCCAGCGTGATGGGACCAGACTCGGGGTGGACGAACCCCCGCCGCCAATCGCTCGGCGACATTCCTGAGAGCAGGGCCACCCACCGTTCGTGCAAGGCAGCCAGAAAGCCCAGGGTGGCGGACACAGGCCACGCGGCTCTGTCAGGGCACTCCGCCCAGGCCTTCTCGTCGTAGGCCTTGATCGTGGGCTGCTCCTCGGTCAACGCCCATTTGAAGCGCACCAAGCTGTTCATGTGACTGTCGGCGAGGTGATGCACCACCTGCTGGACCGTCCAGCCGCCGGGGCGGTAGGGCCGCTCAAGCCAGGCCTCATCGAGCGGCGACACCACCGCGCTGAGATCTTCGGGCAGCTTGGCGATCGCGGCGATCCATGCCGCCCGCTGGGCTTCTGTGATCACCGACGGGGGCACAAACTCGCCCAACGGAAAGCGTAGCGACGAGGCCATCGTCACTACTGATCGTCACCCAGGTAGCCCAGCTCTTTCAGCTGCGTCATGGTCGCATCGTCCATGACCTCGCTGCGACCTTCGCCCACCAGCCGCTGAAACAAGGTGAGCTGCTTCTGGTACTCGTCGCGACGATCGGTCAACGCTTGGAGAACCCGAGGCTCGGCCTCTTCTCGGCGAGTGCGCTCTTCGGGGTCGTCTTTCAGGTTGAACAGCTTGCGCCGCTCGACGCCCTTCTCCCGATTGCTGCGGTGCTCGTCGTAGATCAGCTTGTAGTCGTTGAAGTGGACGGCGATCTCCCAGTCATACAGCGGTCCGCCGTCCCGGTCGGCCCGGTACTCAGAGAAGATGGGCCGATTCTCAGGCTCGACACCTGTGAGCAGGGACGGCGCCAGGGACAGCCCTTGCATGGGCGCCTGGGTGCGTTCGGGAAGACTGTCCCGATCGACGCCCATGAGCTCTAGCAGGCTGGGCATCAGGTCGATCAGGGCCACGGGGGTCATGATGCGCGTGCCCGCGCCCACCCCGTCCGGCAAGCGCACCATGAGCGGCACGCGCAGACACTCTTCGAAGACCTGATCGTGCTGCCACTTGCCGTGATCGCCGAACTCCTCGCCGTGATCAGCGAGGATCACGACGATCGTGTCGGCCCGTGCCTCCGGTGTGTCCAGCGCATCCAGGAGCGCGCCCAACTCGTCATCGGTGTAGTTGACGCCTGCTCGATAGAGCTCATGCAAGAACGCCGCCTCAGGTGGACCGAAGTTGGCCTTGTTGGCCCAGAACGTGGTGCGCATGGCGCCGAATCGCTGGCGAAACTCCATGCCCTCGAGACCAGCAAGGACCTCTCTCAGCTGGCCGTCGTAGCCCTCGTCCGTCCAGCGGTCGATGTAGGCCCCTGGCGAGACGTAGGGCGCGTGGATCTCGTAGGTGTGCCAGAACAGGAAGAACGGATCGTCGGCTTGGCGCAGGCTGCTCAGGCGATCGAGGCCCTCGGCCACCTGTGTCTCGACCCCGCTCAGCTCCCGGGTGTATTCGTCGAAGCCCCGGGCGAAGCCATGAGGCGGGTTGAGGTTGCCGCCGTCGGTGAGCGCCACCGTGGCGTAGCCCGCAGCGGACAAGACCTCGGCCAGAGTGGGCAACGACTCGGGCACGGACTCGATCAGAGCCTCTCGGCGACCGGTCGACGGGTCTTGCTTGTGCTGCACGTTCTGCACGCCATGCACCGAGGGATACATGCCGGTGAACAACGACATGTGGCTCGGCGCGGTCTGGGGCGCCTGGGCCCGGGCGTGATCAAAGACCACGGCCTCCTGGGCGAAACGCTCCAACCGTTTGCCCAGGGCCGGGTCGGCGCCGTAGGTCGCCAGGGCGTCTGCACGCAAGGTGTCGAGGGAGATCAAGACCAGGTTGCAGCCGCTGAAGTCGCTCCGAGGGACCACGGGCTCGGCGCTCGCAGGCTCGTCATCGACGGGCCCCGGCGCCACGGCGGCGGGCTCGGTCCCACAGCCAACCAGCAAGAGCATCAGGCCCAGCGCCCATGTGCTCCACTTGCTCCAGGTGCTCCGGCGCAACCCGCCAGCCCACGACCCCGTCATCTCAAAGGGTCTCCGCATCAAACTGGTCTACGAACTTGACCACCTGATCTTGCAGGAAGTCGTAGGTCGACGAGAATCGTTGGGAGAGCTTGTCGAGATCGCCGGGCATCACCGGGCGCCCGAAGGTGCCCACGTTCTCCAGGAACATGCTGCGGTTGTCCTGGCTGAACGACTCGACGCGCACGTTGAAGACCGCCTGATCTTCGCCGCTGGGCGGAAACGTGAAGCGCATCCCGGCCAGGCTCGGCACAGACGGAAACGCGGACAGCAGGTTGTCATCGAAGCCGTAGACGGTCTGCAACATGAACGCCCGGGCGTCATCGCTCGACTGGGGATTGACCACCGAGCGCACCGCGAACTGCTGCACCATGAAGAGCTGCATGGGCAGGGTGGCCAGGGCCTTCTCGGCGAGCAGGCAGATGCGTGCGGAGAAGTCCTCTGCCGAGGCGCCGGTCTGCTCTTCGCGCACCTGGATGCGATCCGCCAGCATGCTCACCATGGACACGGGCGTGCCCGGCAGCCCTCCTGACGAGTTGCTGAACTGAGCCCCCCCTGGCAGCAGCTTGAAGTCTCGGTACGAGCACTCGCTGCTCCCGAACAGCTCACCGTGCAGCTGCTGCAGCAGCCGCGGGTCATGCTGAACGGGCGGGTGGATCAGCTCGGAGACGAAAGCGATCGAGCGCAGGCCGTAGGTCATTCGACAGGGTTCCTCGTGGGCGGGCGCTGATTATGGACGTCCATCAGGAGACCCGCAATCCACACCCGGAACGCCCAGCAGCCGCAGCGCAGCCAGGGGCACCAGCACCAGGGCCACCAGGGTCACGCAGAGCAGGGCCGTGGTCTCGTCCGAGGCAATGTGCACCAGGGAGAAGATGCGGTGGGCCAGGGTGCCTGAACCGGCCGGGACCAGCACGATCATGTCGAGTTCGCGCATGGAGAGCAGGTAGCCCAGGGAGAAGGCCAACCCCGTGGCCGGGGCCAGCATGGGCAGGCGCACGGTGAGCAGCCGGGCCAGGAGCGGCCGGGGAATCAGCTGCTCGGCCAGGTACGGCGCCTCGTCCTGGCGCAGCAGCAGGGCCCGAGCCGTGAGCACCCCTAGCGACAGATAGCGGCCGGTGAGCGCCAGCACGAGCAGGACGGGCGAGGGGTAGACCCAGTCAGCCAGGGGATTGGCCGGGTGGTTCCAGAGCCTGATCTCCCCCACGGCGAACATCACGCTGGGCGCGGCCAGGGGCAGCAGGACCAAGGCCAGCAGCACCGTGGCCCAGGGGGGCGAGCAGGTCAGGGTCAGGCGCGCGAGCAGCACTCCCAGCACGGCGATCGCGGCGCCCGAGGCCAGGGCCACTCCGAGAGACTGAAAGACCGAGTCCCGTGCCACTCCAAGCATGGCCGAGGGGTCCGCCGCGTCCAGGCTCCAGGCACAGAGCACCACCAGGGGCACCACCATTGTGGCCACGACTAGCAGAAGGCCGACGACTGACCAGCCCCCCGGCCGCCGGGCCCGCCCCTGTTCGCGACCCTGCCCCCGCTGTCGGCCCCGCTGGCTGCGCTCTACCCAGAGCACGCCCAGGAGAGCCAGCAACGCGGGGATGATGGCCGCTGTAGACACCGCCGCGGCCTCCGCGCCGCTCTCCAGCCGGGCCCACTTCTGGAAGATCTCGCTGGACAGCACCACGAAGGGCTCGGGATCGGCGAAGGACAAGAAGTCGACCACCGCGAAATCGGTGATGGCGAAGACGAAGGTGAGCAGCGCCCCCGAGAGGATCGACGGCGCGGCCATGGGCAGCTCGACCCGCCACCAGGCCCGTCGAGAGCCCACGGCGAGGGTGGCCACGTCTGAGGCCCGACCGGCGCTGGCGAACCCCCGCACAGCAAAGAGGGCCACAAGAGGCCACAGCGCGGCAGAGAGCAGGAAGACCGCCCCCCAGAAGCCCGAGAGAGGCAGCAGGGACGTCCAGGCCACCCCCGCCATCCAGGGCGGCAGCACCAGGGGCAGGGGCAGCATCAAGCCCAGCCACCCTGCCCAACGACCCGATGATCGGGCCAGCAGCCGTCCCACGGGCACACCCACCAGGCAGCAGACCGCGGCGGTGCTCAGCCCCAGGGCCACGGTCGAGCCCAGCAGGGACATCACTCGGGGAGAGCCCACGACCTCGAGCAGCTGGCCAGGATCGGTGAACAGCTCGGTCAAGGCGGCGCCCAGGGGTGCCAGACAGAGCACCACGAGGAACGCGAGAACTGTAGCTGCCATGAAGAGATCCTATATCCTGCGCAGACAACGTCCGCACCGGTCCACCCGGACGCCCGCCGTTCTGAGAGCCTCATCATGCGCCTCCCCGTCTCTTCGATCATCCACCGTGTCTGCACTGCGCTCCCCGTGAGCTGCGCGGTGGCTCTCGGCCTGGCCCTGGTCAGCGGTGCCAGCCCCCTGACAGCCCAGGACAACCCCCTCCACGAGCCGGCCCGGGACCTGCCGAAGGTCGAGTCGCCCCCTGAACTCAGCGCCCTGCAAGAGCAGAAGCTCGGGCGAGCCATCAAGAAGCTGCGCAACAGCAACGCGACCAAGCGTGCCGAGCTGGAAGACGACGTGATCGCCGTGGGCCGGGGTGCCCTGAACGCCCTGGCCGAGGCCGCCACCACCGACCACCCGGGCAAGATGGCCGGGCTGCAGCGCTGCCTGTTCGAGCTGGTCGACCTCCGCGATCGGCTCTTCGTGGCCGAGGCCATGGAGTCCGAGCTGGTGGTCATGCGACGCTTCGCGGCCCAGGCTGCGGGCAAGCTCGTCACCGAAGCCCTGCATTCGGGGCTGACCAAGATGCTCGATGATGCAGACGACGTGACCGCGACCCTGGCCGCCCTGTCACTCACCCGCAACGGCGACGAGTCGGCGCTCGGGGTCCTGGTCGAGACCTACCTGGCCGCCCAGGCCAAGCCCTCTGCTAGCAAGGACGCCAAGGGCTCCCGCTCCTCCCGCAAGAAAGACGACGAGGGCGACGACTGGACCCCGGCCATCACCGAGGCCCTCGCCCATCTCCATGGCGCAGGCGATCATCAGGCCCTGCTCGACCGGCTGAAAGTCGACCAGATGCTCGAGAAGGATGACCCTCAGGCGTCGTCAGCGGTGCGTCTCGCCGCCGTCGCCATGCTCAAGATCATCGGCGACGAGGCTGCCGTGCGAGGCCTGGGTCGGGCCCTCGACGATCACCACAACATCGTCCAGCAAGAGAGCATCAACGCCCTGCGCGCGCTCATCGAAGACAAGCCCCCCTTCGAGGGCGCAACGTTTCAGCAGATCCGCGAACTCGAGCGGCTGAAAGACGTGCTCAAGCGCTGGCACGGCTTCGACGAAGGCTAGCAGACCGTGCGTAAGGTGCCGTGATGGCGAGGGCGCCTTGCGATCACGGAGCGTGATCAGCAGGCCCTCCCCAGAAGGCCACAGCCTACCTTCAGGGCAGATCGGCGACCCCGGTGATGATCTTGTCGACCAGGCCGTAATCGAGGGACTCGGCCGAGTTCATCCAGAAGTCGCGCCCCGCATCTTTGACGATCTGCTTGGCTGGCTTGCCGATCTGCTCGGAGATGATGGCGTTGTACTTGTCGCGGGTCTTGATGATCTCGTTGGCGGTGATCTCGAGATCGGAAGCCTGGCCCTGAGACTGGGTGGACGGCTGGTGGATCAAGAAGCGGGCGTTGGGCGTGGAGAAACGGCAGCCCTTGTCGCCGCCCAAGAAGATCGTGATGGCCGCGCTGGCTGCCAGGCCCGCCACCACCGTGGTGATCGGTGAGGCCACGAGCTGCATCATGTCGTAGATGCCAAAGCCTGAGTCGGCGTCGCCGCCCGGGCAGTTGATGTACATGGTGATGGGCTTGGTGGAGTCTTGGCTGTCGAGGGTCAGCAGCTGAGCCACGATGGCCGTGGCCATGTCCCGATCGACGGGCTTGGTCACCATGATGATGCGCTTCTCGAGCAGCGTGCGGCCGATCACGGCCGCGGCGGGCGCGTCCTTCTCGTCCTTGTCATCACAGTCCAGGTGGTAGTGGCGCAGCTCGGTCATGACCTCGACTCGCTAAGAGAGAGCGGTTGCCGGCTGAACCGGCCCAAACGGCCGGGCTTCTCCCGGCATCGGCCGAGCACCGTAGCGCATGGGATTGGGCGATGAAAGCAGATCAGCCGTCGCTGTCGCTGCCAGCTCCGGCGGACTCTCCCGCCGTGCCCCCGGGGCCCATGGTCTTGTCCGGCACGAAGGTGTCCGGATTCACGGGCCGGGTGGCGTCGGTGCTGGTCAGACCCCCATCGAGATAGCCCAGAGCGCGCATGCGATCGACGAAGTCGCCCTTCTTCTCGGCGGGCATCTCGACCATGACCGGATCGCGGAAGCCCTCGTCATGACTCTCGACCCGGCCCAGGGTTTTCACCTGCTCCCGGGCCTCTTCGGTGAGCAGGCTCGACAGCACCCTGCCGCGCATGTCCCGCCCGGAGGGGATGCCCAACAGGCCCAGGACCGTGGGCGCCACATCGGTCACCTGGCCCACGGACGCCAGGGCACCGTTGCCCAGCCAGCGGTCGACTCCGCCCTGAGCCCGGATGTCGGGCCCGGCGGCGATGAGCACCCCGGGGGCGCCATCCTGGTGATCGCCCGTGGTGTGCCGGTCGTTGTCCCGCTGGGTCGAGATGGCGTGCATGCCGTGGTCGGAGCAGACGATCAGGTTGGTGTCGTCCAGCAGGGGCAGCAGCTCGCCCACCATGGCGTCGACCCACTCGTAGTACCGGGGCAACACGTCGGCCAGGGCTGCGTCGAGCTCAGCCGAGGCCCCAGCCCAGGCATAGGCCTCGGGCTCGTAATGGCGCCAGAAACGGTGACCCACCACGTCGGTGCCGCCCAGATAGAGCATGCCCAGGTCTCCCTGATGGTCCGGCAACAGGTCGAGGGCCAGGCGGTAGTACGTCTCGTCAGACTGAATCGACCACAGGCTCTGCTCGATCAGCCCCCGCTCCACGTCGGTGAGCAGCTCGGAGGGGAGGTCGCCGAAGACCTTGTCTGCGGCCAGGGCGTGGACCGCGTCCACGGTGCCCACCTCCTCGGCCAGGGCCATGACCCGATCCGTCAGCTCGACGGGGTGCACCTGATCGTCGAGCCCGGGCATCAGGGCGGGCTTCCAGTTCTTGTCCATCATGCTCGAAGCGCTGGTGGCAGAGATCATCACGCCGCGCACGGGCTCGACGGGCCAGGTCACCCACCAGCCGAAGACGTTGCTGGTCAGGCCATAGGCGTCGGCGATGTTCCACAACGCGGCGCCCTTGCGACGGGAGGACGTGAACACCCGCCCCTTGCGATCCACGAAGCCCTCGATGCCGTGCTCTTCTTTCGGTTTGCCCGTGGCCACGGTGGTCCAGATCACCGGGCTATGCGTGGGGATGAACGTGCCCAGCTTGCCGTAGCTGCCCCGTTCCATGAGCCCGCGTAGGTTGGGGCAGCGGCCCTCCTCCATGAGCGGCCGGAGCACCGACCACTCGAGCCCGTCGATGCCCAGCACGAACACTGGCGACAGGGGGCTGGCGGTCTCCGTGCTGGTGGAGTCACCGCAAGCCACTCCCAGGGTCAGGATCAACAGGGCGGTGCACAGGCGATTTCGGGCGGGCTGAACCATGTATGGATGTCCAACAATCTCTGGATGTGCCTGGGCCAACGGGCGGCGCTCGGGGCGATATTCCATGCCTCGGGGGCGGGCGCGATGTCGGGGAGGCGACCACGGCCAGGGCCTGGACAGACACTACTCTGGGGAATGAAAGGTCGTTTGGCGAGATCTGCCCGCCAAGCCCGTAGAATACCGGCCAGCTCCGGTGAGGCACGACGGCTCATGACGACGATCTGGTTCGATGCTTTGCAGGGGCGTGCTGTGGTGGCCCTCCAGGTAGCCTCCAGCGGCGGGCGCCGCTCACACAATCCACCCAAGACAGGCGGACAACTCTGAGCGGATGAGCGTCGACGCCTACATCGTCTTGGCCGTGGTGCTGGGCTCGTTCTTCCTCTTCGTGAGCGAGATCGTTGCCGTCGACCTGATCGGCCTGATGGTCATCGCGGTGCTGCTGATCACCGGCGTACTCGAGCCCCATGAGGCCCTCTCCGGCTTCTCCAATGAAGCCCTGATCACCGTGGCGGCCATGTTCGTCCTCTCGGCGGGGCTGATCCGCTCGGGCGTGCTCGATTGGCTGCGCTCGATGATGTTCGACCTGGCCGGGGGGCACCGGCTGCGGCTGGTGCTGGTGCTCATGGCTACGGTGGCCATCTCGTCCGCGTTCCTGAACAACACGCCGGTGGCGGTGATCTTCCTGCCCATCGTGCTGGGCGTGGCCACCAGCCTGAAGCTCTCGCCGTCAAAGCTGCTCATCCCCATGAGCTACGCCTCGATTCTTGGTGGCACCTGCACTTTGGTGGGCACGAGCACCAACCTGCTGGTGAGCCAGGTGGCCGAAGCCCACGGCGGCGCGGCCATCGGCATGTTCGACTTCACCGTGCCTGGGCTCATCTTCGCCGCGGCGGGGTTCGTCTTTCTGGCCACCGTGGGACACCGCCTGCTGCCCGACCGAGCCTCCGTCTCGGGCACGGTCGCCTCCGGCCATATTCGCGAGTTTGTCACCGAGATCTGCTTCTCCGACGGCTCGACCCTGGTGGGCAAGAGCTACAAGGAGACCCTGGCCAAGCTCCCGGGCATCACACCGCTGATGTTGATTCGCGGTGACGTGGTCATCTTCGCCCCGCTCATCGCCGACCCTCGGGCCCAGTTCATCCGCGCTTCTGATGTGCTGCTGCTCAAGGGCGACCCGGGCTCGATCAACGCCCTGCTCGAACGGGACGGTGTCGATCTGCCACCAGAACTCGGCGGGCTCATGGACAACACGTCCGCCGGCAAGACCGTGACCATGGTCGAGCTGGTGGTGAACCCGAACTCGCCGCTCATCGGACGGACCATCGGTGGCTCCGAGTTCTCCCGGCGTCACGGCGGCGCGGCGGCGGTGGCCGTGCTACGCCACGACGAACACCTGCGCAAGCGGGTCTCCGAGATTCGCCTGCGCCTGGGCGACACGCTGCTCGTGGTCTGCGACGAGAACCATCTCGACGAGCTGCGCAACAGCTCCGAGTTCATGCTGCTCGAAGGTCTGGACAAGCAGCTCGTGCGCCGGGACAACTTCCGCCCCGCCCTGCTGATCATGTTCCTCGTGGTCGGTCTCGCGGCCATCGACGTGGCCCCCATCTCGACCCTCGCAGTGACCGGTGTGGTGGCCATGGTGGTCACGGGCTGCATGCCCCTGCGACTGGCCTACTCAGCGGTCGACATGAGCATCATCCTGCTCATCGCGGGCATGCTCTCCCTCGGTCAAGCGCTCGAGAAGACAGGGCTCGTGGGCTGGGCCAGCACCCAACTGCTCGACCTGCTCAGCGTCTACGGGCCCGCGGCGGTCATCGGCGGCATCTACCTGGCCTCCATGGTCATCACCTGCATGGTCTCCAACAACGCGGTGGCCGTGCTGATGACACCAGTGGCCATCGAAGCGGCCCGCACCATGGGACTGGCCTCCGATCCCTTCGTCTTCGCCACACTCTTCGGCGCCAGCGCGTCCTTTGCCACGCCGATCGGCTACCAGACCAACCTGTTCGTCTACGCCCCCGGTGGCTATCGCTTCACCGACTACCTGCGCATCGGCGTACCCTTGCAGCTGCTGCTCTTCGCCATTGCCCTCTGGTTGATTCCCTGGTGGTGGCCCTTCGAGGCGATCGCTACATGACCCCTTCTGCCAGCAGCATTCTCTCCGCGAGCAGGCTGGTGGTGCGCAAGGGGCCCTATGCCCTGGGGTCTTGGGAACCAACCCGCCTCTCAGCAGTTTTTGCCGGCGTTCTCCGCGCGCGGTGCGCCACGTGCATGGTCCTGCGCGACGATCTCGAAGTCACGGCGCTCGTCGACGAATCGGCCCTGCCCGAGCTGCCACCTCCCCGCCGGGTCGAAGGCCGCTGGGCCCTGCTGACCGTCGACACCATCATGGCCTGGGACGTGATCGGCGTGCTGGCCGAGATCACCCGGGCGCTCGCCGCCGCAGGCATCCCCGCCGGGGCCATCGCAGCCTTCTCCCGGGACCACCTGCTCGTGCAGGATGAACACCTCGCTGACGCACTCAAGAGCCTGGCCAAGATCTGCAAGTCCGTAGACCCAGTCGATTAGGACGGCGGCGACCTTGGCTCACGTCTTCCTCTCCGCTGGCGACATCTCTGGAGACCAGCACGCCGCGCGGTTGGTGCGCCGCATGGCCAGCCTTGCTCCTGGGGTCACCTTCGAAGGACTGGGTGGGCCCGAGCTCGCCGACGCCGGGGTGCCCCTGCACGAAGACCTGGTCAGCCGGGCGATCATGGGCATCGGGCCTGCGGCGCGAGAAGTCCCCCACCTGCTGGGACTGTTGCGGCGCATGGCCGGGGTCTTCGATCGCCGCCGCCCTGACCTGGTGCTGCTCGTGGACTACCCGGGGCTGAACCTGTTCATCGCTCGCTTGGCTCACCGTCGCGGCATTCCGGTGGTCTACTTCGTGGCGCCCCAGCTCTGGGCCTGGGCGCCCTGGCGGGTGCGCCGCTTCGCTCGGGTGGTCGATGAAGCCTTGGTGATCTTTCCCTTCGAGGTGCCGTTCTTTCGTGACGCGGGCATGGACGCCACGTACATCGGCCACCCGCTGCTCGACGCCTTGCCCTCCGATCCGCCGCGCCCCGCCGACATCATCGACCGCCCCCGGCCCGTGGCCCTGCTCCCCGGCAGCCGACGCCGAGAGGTCAGGCTGCACATGCCTCTGTTGCTCGACGCAGCAGAGGCCCTGGCCAGCGAATACCCGGACGCCTCGTTTCACTGCGCCCACGTCTCGGCAGATCGTCGCCATGAGATCGAAGCCCTCGCTGCCAAACGGAACATCGACTTCGTCATGCACGGCGACAGGGTTCACGACGTCATGGCCGCCTGCCGTTGCGCCGTGGTGTCGTCCGGCACGGCCACCCTTGAGACGGCCATGTTGGGCACGCCCATGGTGGTGCTCTACCGGGTCACAGCGTTCGAGAACTCCATGCGCAACGTGCTCTTGGTGCCACCCTTCGTGGGACAGGTGAACCTGGTGGCCGGGCGCCAGATCGCCGATGAGTTGCTGCTCCCCCACGATGACCCCGCGCCCCTCATCGCGGCCCTGCGCCCCCTGCTCGAGGACACGCCGACGTTTCTGAAGCAGCAGCAGGAGCTGGTCTCGTTGATCGCTGACACGGCCGGGCCGGGGGCCGTGGACCGTGCCGCGCAGATCCTGGCCGAGCGGCTCGCAGAGAACCTCGCCGACTGATCTGCGGGCAGACCTTCCTGCGCTGGGAGCGTCCTCGCTTCAACCTGGGGTTCAACCTGCGGGCTCCAGACCCCAGGTCAGCCTGCCGATCGAGCGAGCTGAGCTGCAAAGGTCTGCCCGTCGATGTTCGTGCCGCAGACGATGACGCCGACTTTTTGGCCACGCAACCGCTCGGCCAGGGGCCCCCACAACGCCGCCGTGGACGCGGCGCCTGCGGGTTCGAGGGCCAGCTTCAGATCTGCGAAGGCCAGGGCCTGGGCAGCCAGGATCTGCTCATCGCTCACCAGAACGATCTCGTCGAGATGCTCTCGGCACAGGGCGTAGGACGTGGGTCCGGTAAATGGCGCGGCCAGGCTGTCCGCCACCGTGTCCATGGTCTCCAGGCGGACGGGCGCTCCTGCGGCGAAGCTGGCGGTCATGGTGGGCGCCCCCTCGGGTTCGACACCAAACACAGCGCAGCCCGGCGAGCAAAGCTTGATGGCCGCCGCCACACCCGAGGCCAGTCCCCCGCCGCCGATGGGTACGATGACCGCGTCGAGGCCGTGCACCTGGCGTGACAGCTCAAGGCCCAGGGTGGCCGATCCCAGGGATGTGTACGGGCCATCGAAGGGGTGGATGAACGACAGGCCCTCTCGCTGCACCAGCTCCTCGACCAGCGCGAAGCCTGCCTCGGCGTCATCGACCAGGAGCAGCTCTGCACCCAGGGCCCGACAGCGCTCGACCCGCACCCTGTTCGCCGAGCGGAGCATGACCACCTTGGCAGGCACTCCCGCTTGAGCCGCAACCCACGCCGCGGCGATGGCGTGGTTGCCCGCAGAGATGGCGGTGATGCCCCGGGCTCGTTGCTCGGCCGAGAAGTGCGCCATGACGTTGAGCGCACCCCGGGCCTTGAAGGTGCCGGTGTGCTGCAGCAGCTCGAGCTTGAGCTGCACCTCGGTGTCCTTGCCCAAATGCTCGACGACCACATCCGTCTTCCAACGATGCACTGGCGTGACCACGAGCTGGGCTGCCAGGGCGTCTGCCGTGGACTCGATGGCGGCCCTGGTCACTTCGGTCACGGTCAGAAGCCCGGCGATGGGTAGACGGTCACGCTGTGCAGGCCGTCGGCGCCGTAGGCCTCCACGCCGAAGAGCCAGTGGTCCTTGCTCACGCCGCTCAGGGTGTATTCGTGGACGTCGCCCACGTCGAGCACCTGCTCCCATCGAGGCGCCGCCGTGTCCCGCAAGCGCAGGCGGTAACCAGCGACTGTGGGGTCGTGCGGGTCATCCCAGAAGAGGCGGCTGTCGTTGGTCAGCCCAGAGGTGTCGACGGTCACACCCGTGGGCGACGGGGGCGCCAGGGCCAGGCTGAGCACGGCGGCCACGTCGAGGCGGACCACGTCGGTGAGGTTCTCGAAGTCGACGAACTCGAGCAGGTCGCCGTACTGTCGGCCGTCGACGACCTTCACATCCTGGTGTTGGCGGTCGTAGTGTTCGTGGGTGTCCGTGAAACGCACGGCGGCGTAGCCCTGCTCGTTGAAGGCCTTGTGATCCCCCCCGCGCAGGTAGCGGTCCTGGCGAAAGACCAGCTGCACCGCCAGGTCGGGGACATAGCGCCGTCCCAGTTCGTAGATGGTGCGGGCCAGCTGTCGCGAGGTGGCGTCGTTGTCGCTGCCCACGACCCGCCGCGCCAACTCTGAGCTGGGCAGGCCCTCGGAGAACAGCCGCAGCGTGCCCCGGTTCGCCTGGCCGTTGCCACCGCCGACCCCGCCCACGATGTCGTTGGTGAGCATGGCGAAGATGTCCCGTCCTGCCTCCCGATCCGCCTGGGCCATGGCCCGGGAGCCGTAGAGACCCTGCTCTTCACCAGCCACGGCGGCGAAGCGAATGGTCGCCCGTGGGACCCGGTCGCCGAGGGCCTCGACGATGCAACGGGCCGCTTCCAGGGCAGCCACCGTGCCCGTGCCGTCGTCGTTGGCGCCCGGGGCGTCGCCGGTGACGTCAGCGTCGCTGCCGTTGCGCGAGTCGTAGTGCCCGCTGAGCACGATCACCCGGTCGCTGTCGCTGCCAGGGAGCGTCGCCACCACGTTGATCAGTTCGGTGCGCTGGGGCATGCGCCGTCCCGCCTCGATCAGATGGTGCTCGCTACGCACCTGCAGCCGGCCACCAGTCTCGTCGGAGATCTCGAGAAAGCGGGCGTGCAACCAGCGGCGGGCGGCGCCGATGCCTCGGGTCTCGCTGTCCGTCTCGCTGCGGGTGTGGCGCGTGCCGAAATCCACCAGTGTGGTCAGGTCGTCGTGCAAGCGGTCCGTGCTCACAAGGTCGACCGCGTCCGCGACGAGAGGCAGAGGGGCAGCCTCGTCCCCCGTCGCCGCCGGACCACCCTGCGGCTGCACCCCTTCTGGGCCCACCAGCTCGCAGGCCACAAGACTCAAGACGATTGCCGAACACAAGATCCGCTGAAACACAGACACCATGAAGTCTCTCCGCTCACGAGGGCAGCCCGGGAGCATAACCGCCGGCGCTGGCGCCGCGGAGACTCTCCACCCTCCACCGCGCCTGAGAAAGGGGGCCAGACCGGCCCCAGGTCTCGGTGCGTCGCTCAGCTCTCGGTCGCGCGATGGACGGAGACCGTGTGTCCGCCGAGGACTCGCACGAGGTAGAGGCCGTCACCCAGGCCAGCCACAGCGCTGACGCTTGCGCCCGCAGCAGGGCTCGAGCCCCGATTCGATTCGCCGCCCCCGTGGCAGGCGCAGCCGCATGCAGACGAACAGCCACCCGCATCGCGACCGAAGCAGCCATCGGTACAACTGCCAGCACCGGGACCCGAGCAGGACCCTCTGCCGTTCAGCGCAGGTTCGGCCGCTGGCTTGGAGCAAGCCCCGCCTCCGGGCGCGCTGCCGACTGAAGACATGGGGGACGCCCCACAGCTCTCATCGGCTCCGGCCTCCAAGATGGCCCAGCCCAAGGTCACCGCCCGGTCTCTGGCCGCCGGTGTGATCAACGTGCCTGAGCCTACGACGAGCGGCGCCGCCACTCGTCCCGCCAGGATATCTGCCTCGGTGATCAGTCGCTGCACGGTCAAGGCAGCGGCCCGCCGCGGAGCACAGCCAGCATGGCCTCATGGGGACGAGCAATGACCACCCGCCTGACCAGCAACCCGGCGGCCTCCGCATCGGCGGCGCCTGCGGTCACCCCTGCGTCCACGTCGGAGACCTGGCCGGTGAAGGTCACGTAACTCTTGCCGCCGATCCCCCGAGCCAGCTCGAGCGACACCAGGGTCAGGCTGGCCAGCTTCGAGGCCACGTCCCCCGCGCGGATGATGGAGGCGATGGAGAGGGTCTCGATGATGCCCAGGGCGTCGAGGGTCAGGGCTCCAGAGCCACCGGGAGCGCTGTCGTCTCCCCCACCGTCGCCCAGGCCGATCGTGCCCGAGGGCCCGGCCACCGCGCGCCTCACCAGTTGCAGCAAGGTGGGCTCTACGTTGGGGATGAACAGCCTGTCGATGAGCACATCATCGCCCACCTCGACCGCGCGACGGAGTGACGAGCTCACCGCGTCGACCTCTCCGCTGAAGAGCACCACGTACTTGCCCGGGCTCACCGCGCGACAGAGCAGCAGCTCGACCTCGGCCTGCTTCAGCAGGGCGTCGACCACCTCAAGGCCCGCAGCGATAGACGCCAGCTCAAGCAGCGCGATGCACGAACCGGAGGCGCCGACGGGCGTGACCACGTGCGTCACCGCAGGCCTTAGCCGCGGCCCTCATTGGGCTGGCCGTCAATGTCAGACAAGACCTTCTCGATGGCGGCCACCGCCTCTTGGATGTCTGACTCGCTGCCGCCCAGCTGAAGCCGTCCGAACGCTCCGTAGGGGCGCATGTTGATCAGCTTGATGTCCGCTGCCTTCTCGGCCTCGTTGGCGGCGATGACCGCGTAGGCCGCCGGGTGCACCTCGAGGATGTAGAGCGTCTCGCCGCCCAGCAGCATCATCCCCGAACGGTTGCGATTGATCAGCATGGACTGGTAATCGTCGATGCCGGTGATGATCTCGCTGGTCAGGATGCGCGGCTTCAGCCGGTCGAGTTCATCGCAGTCGAGGTGGTCGAGAATGTGCCGACCCGCTTCGAGCACTTCGGCCTGGCTCTCGTCGTGGACCTCAAGCAGGCCAAAGGCCCGCTCGACGACCTGCACCGCCGGGCGCACAGACGTCTTCTTGAGCGCGATGTCCGTGACCCGGTTGATGGCCATGCCCGGGGCGATCTCGACGTACAACGCCGCTTGCCCTCGCACGGGCAGGTAGCCCTTGGCCGTGCTGGCCACGAACGAGGCAAACTGCGGCTGCATGGAGTCGAGGAAGATATAGGTGCGAAGCTGGACCATGTGGCTGGGTCAGAAGGAGGACCGGAGAGTGCGCTGCCTGGCGGCGGGCAAGGGCTGAACGGGGCGGGGCGACCGAACGTCGGCCGCCCGGCAGACCTCAGCTCTCGCCGCCATCCACCTGGGGCAGGATCGACTCGACCTCACTGTGGGGCCGGGGAATCACGTGCACGGAGACCAGCTCACCCACCCGTCGGGCAGCAGCAGCCCCTGCGTCGGTGGCCGCCTTCACGGCGCCCACTTCTCCGCGGACCATCACGGTGACGTAGCCGCCTCCGATGCGCTCCTTGCCGATCAAGGCCACCTTGGCAGCCTTGACCATGGCGTCAGCAGCCTCGATGGAGCCCACGAGGCCCTTGGTTTCGATCATTCCCAGTGCAATCTGGCTCATGCTTCAACATCTCCATCACGCGGTCAGGAGGCTCTGTCGTGGCGCCACGATCAGGCCCATGCCGGTGGTTGGTCAGGGTTGTCAGGTAGGTTTGCGAAGTCGTGCGAAGTCGGGGATCTCACCACCCTCATAAGGCGGTCTGCCTTTTGGTTGACCGTTCTCTGGCACACCGCCTGCAGAGGCCGCGCTGGCGCTGCTCGCGGGGTGAGCAGAGGGAGCGTCAGGCTTGTAGAAGGGCGACTGAGGATGGGTGGGGTTGCCCATGTGGGCCAGATGCTCAGAGCTCAGGCCTGGAGGGGCGGACACCGTGGGCGTGGTGCCCAGGGCTGCGCTGCTGCTGCCCCGGCGCGGGCTGGGTGCAGGGGCTGCAGGCTGGGCAGTGAAGCCCATCTCCGACGGCGGCCCCAAGGCAAAATCGGGGAACGACTCGACGAAGCCCTCGTAGCAGTAACCCACGTGCTTGGTCAGCAGCAGGTTGTGGGCAGAGATGTTGTCAGAGGTGATGTTGCCCCCGAACGCTCCGCAGCCAAGGGTCATGGAGGGCACGAGGCCGCTGCCAAAGCCCACCGCACCTTGAGCTGTGGGCGCGTTGACCAGCACCCTGTGTGTGGGCTTCTCGGCCACGAAGGTCCAGATGATGTCTTCGTTGCGGGAATGGATGGCCAGGGTGTGCCCCCGCCCACCGAAATCGAGGATCTCGATGCAGCGATCGCAACCCGCCTCCCAGCCGTCTTCAACGTAGACCGACAAGATTGGCGAGAGTTTCTCGACGGACAAGGGGTGGTCCCAGCCCACGCCCGTCTCGTCCACCATCAACACCGTGGTGGTCTCGGGAACGGAGAATCCGGCCATGGTGGCGATCTGGTGGGGATACAAGCCCACGATGTCGGGGTTCACCCGCCGGCCGCGCACCACCAGTCGCTCAAGGGCGGAGCGCTCATCGGCTGAACACCAGTGGGCTCCGTTGGCGGTGAACTCGGCACGCACGGCGTCGTTGACAGGAGCATCGATCACCACGGACTGCTCGCTGGCGCAGATCGTGGCGTTGTCGAAGGTCTGGCTGCCCACGATGGCCCGCACGGCGTGGCGGATGTCGGCGCTGCGCTCGATGAACGCGGGGGCGTTGCCCGGCCCGACGCCGTAGGCTGGCTTGCCAGCGCTGTAGGCCGCCCGCACCAGGCCCGGACCGCCCGTGGCCAGGACCAGCGCGGTCTCACGAGCCTTCATGGCCTCGTGGGTACCCTCGATGGTGGGCTGGGACATGCACAAGATCAGGTCTTGAGGTGCGCCCGCAGCCACCGCGGCCTCGGCCATGATCGCGGTGGCCTCCCCAATGCAGCGCACACCCCGGGGATGGGGACTGACCACGATGCTGTTGCGAGACTTGACCGAGATGATCGACTTGAACAGGGCGGTCGAGGTGGGATTGGTGATGGGCACGATGGCCAGCACCACGCCGTAGGGCTCGGCGACCTGGTAGTACCGGCGGGCGTCGTCGCGGTGGACCACCCCCACGGTCTTCAGCTCGCGCAGGCTCTCCCAGAGCATGTCCGTGCAGAAGCGGTTCTTCTGATACTTGCCCACGGGATTGCCGAAGCCGCTCTCTTCGACGGCCAGCCGGGCCAGGTGCTCCGCTGCAGCCGAGCCCGCCTTCGCCATGGCCTCGCAGACCCGATCGACCAGGGCCTGATCAGCCTTGCGCCAGATCTCCCAGGCCGCCCGGCTGCGACGCACCAGGTCGCGGGCTTCTTGAATCGAGACGAGGTCTGCATCAGCGAGGATCATGGGGTGCGATCATAGCAATCGCCTCCCGCCGGGCGGCAGGCCAACTTCAGGGGCGGAACGAAGGCCAGAGGGGCGGGGTGCTGGGGCTCCACGAGAAAACTGAAGTTGGCGCGTGACTCCCGCAGACCCCAGCCGACTTGACTGGTGCTGGGGGAACGGTTGTCGAGCCCCCGCTGACAACTCAGGGGCGTTGAATCCCAACACCCCTGCCGGGCCGGGAGAGAACCTCGCGCCCGACTCAACATTACGGGGAAGAACCATGACTCACCTCACACTCATTGCAGCTGTTCTGGGCGCCGCTCTGAGCACGGCTGGGCAGACCGAGCAGGGCAAGGGCTTCGAGCAGGAGCCGCTCACTCCGAGCGCGTGCATTCCAGACGGGGGAGCGGACAGTCTCTGCGCGTACGTGGTGGCCCCACCCAACGGGACCGTCACCGCCACGGCTGAGGAGAATGACACATTCTCCAACGACCCACTCGGCGAGCCGACCATCATGAACGCAGGCGGAAACGTCTACGTCGTGTGCATCCAGATCACCAACGACAGCGGAAGCCTGTCCGGCCCGAACGGAGTCCCACAGACAGGCACAGGCGAGGGTCAGTGCATTGAAGTCGATTTGAACGTCACCGTCGGCACACCGGCCTCTGTCGGGGGCTCGATTCCCAGCGGCGCAGGCCTGACTGTTGAGTACCAAGGCCGCAACACGACCACCCATTCGCAGAGTTTCTGCGCCTGCTGATCAGCCTGCGTCCATCCCTCACGCCAACGCCACACAGAGAGCCGAGCAGATGAAGAACTTCGTGACGCACAGGGTCGTGCCTGCAGCTCTCTTTCTCGTCATCACGCTGGTCATCTGGGTTGCTTTCGCCGGCTCTCCAGGGGGAGACCCTCAAGCCAGCAGCAGTGTCTTCCGCCACGCGCAAGTCACTGACGGCAACCCTGCTGCCATGGATGCATTGGCACCCGCAGCCCTGCCTCTGCTGATCACCACGGAAGACGAGCTGGTAGGTGAGCCCAAGGCGATTGAGCGAGGTGAGGGCGAGGGTGGGGCTACGTTGATCGCCCGGTGGCCGGGCAACCAACCCACCGGGGAAATCCACCTCGGGCTCGTCGCTCTCGTCGACGAGTCCGAGGCCTCTCATGGGTCGGAGGGCGTGCGCTTGCAGCTCGGACCCTATGCCGAGGTCCTGCTTC
The DNA here is from genome assembly GCA_964537035.1 of uncultured Phycisphaerales bacterium. Taxonomy (GTDB): domain Bacteria; phylum Planctomycetota; class B15-G4; order B15-G4; family B15-G4; genus CAZIAK01. The sequence continues at coordinate 27,849 of CAZIAK010000010.1, forward strand.
AAGCGGACAATGCGATCCCAGCCCACATGACGGGGCCTCGTGAACGCAGTTGGTCTGGGGTTCCTGTGGGATCCTGGCAAGTTGTGACCCTACCCACATCCGATGTGGCCATTTCCTCGGCGTCCCCCATCCACATTCGAGGCGAGGAGACCCGGGTCGTTGAGCTGGAGCTCGTGCCAACAGGCGAGATCTTCGTGCGAGTAGAGCTTGCGACCGACGACCCGGTCACCGGGGCCAGTGTGCGCGTTGTTGGCCCCCTTCCTCCTGGCCTGAACTTCGCCACATCCTGCACGAACGAACTCTCCAACACGATGGAGTGGCGAGGCACGACCGACGCTGATGGCCTCTTCCGCGTCAGCGGCCTTGCTCCTGGAGCCTGGTTCGGCGTGCACGCATGGACCTCAGAGGGCACGCGGGCAACTGGTCAGATCCAGTCCATGGCACCAGCCAAGAAGCCAGCGCGGCTGGTGGCTACTCCAGCAGCAAAGATCCTCGTTCGCACAGTCGACAGTGAATCGGGCTTGCCCATTTCAGGCCTGGAAGTCTTCGTCACGGACAATCGACTTCAAGAACTCTCGGGAGCGCGCCATCGCGGCAACGTCGAGGAGCTACGCATGGCAGGACCGACAGACGCACTCGGGACCACGGAGTTGAACTGCGAGCCGGGCACGTGGGTTTTCACAGGCGGCGACGACAAGGGCTATGGACTGACGACATTGCAGATCACCGAGTCGGTGATCGCCGCTGGGCAGATCACAGTCCGCCTCGACACCATCGGAAACGACACTCTACGGGTCATCACAGCGGACGGTCGTCCAGTGCCGAATGCGGAAGTCAGCGGCACGTGGTGGTCCTTCAGCGAGTCGGGGGGACGGGCTGGCGAACTGAATTCGGTCACGACCGATGGCCGAGGCGAGATAGCCGTCGAGGCCCTTGGCGACCTGCCAACCTCCTCACCCAGCGGCCTCAATCTCTACGCACGCCACCCAAGTGCCGGCTCGGGAGGACTCGGCATTGACCCCGCGGACCTGCCGCCCCGCGCCGACCCAGATTCCGGCAGGATCCCCCTACCACGAGAGATCATTGTCCGACCGTCCGGCTCATTGGAACTTCACTTCGCACCCCTGGGCTGGCCGATCCCTCGCCCCCCCATGGGGAGCGGGACCTGGAGCACCGAGCGCCTCGACGAAGCCGAAGAGATGGCACGCGCCCTACGATTGACCCTACGTTTCCTGGGCACACCGGCTGTGCAGCGAAGCTGGAGCGCCCACCACGGAGAGACTCGCGGAGTCCTGGTGGGACAAGCAGACGATGACGGGACCGTGCGATTCGAGGACCTCGAACCCGGCTGCTATGCAGTCGCTGTCAGCAGCCGGGGGCGAGATCTGTCCTTCACGACTCCACCCTTGTGGGTCCGCGAATCCGAGACGACTAGCTATTGGGTAGAGGCACCTCGAGCCCAGCAGTTCGGCACTGTGACTCTCGACATTGCCGACGCGGGTGTGCTCTGGGACGCCACCGAATCACCAAGCTCAGCAACGCTCATGGCCCAGAAGTCCGTCGTTCACCTCGACAGCAGCTATCTGTTGCAGCCATCGATCGCCGGCGAGGCAGAAGCCAGGAGACTGCCCGTCTCGCCTGGAGGACGGGTGGTCTTCGGCTTCGTGGCCCCGGGCCGCTACTCCATCGGCCTCCTCCTGCCTGACGCCGCCAGTCCCACGGGCGAACTCATCTTTCGAACGACAGACATGTTCGAGGTTGGCCCCGGCGAAGAGATCTTCCTGTCCACACTGACAGCCGTTCCAACCCCAGCCGGATCCGCCGCGTCCTTCACGGGCAATCGAAAACCGAACCGCTGAGATCGCATCGGTGAAGATGATCGGCGAGTTGCCTTCGAGCCCCCCCGAGCTGCACCTACCCCTACGGGAAGATGCCCAGCTCGCCGTAGCTCATGGCGACCTTGTTGATGGCCACGACGTACGCGGCTGTCCGCAAGTCGGTCACACCGTCATTGCCCTCAAGGACGTCGATCATCTCGCCGTAGGCGTCGGCCATGGTGTTCCACAGACCAGAGCGCACGAGGTCGATTTCGTCGGCGCCCTCGGCAAGGGCGGCGCGGTGCTCCTGGGAGATGCTCTCGCCCCTCACTGATTCGATCAGATCGAGGATGCGATGCTCCCGACCGGTCTCGAAGCGTTTGGCCATGCGGCCGAAGCGCATGTGGCTGATGTTCTTGGTCCACTCGAAGTAGGACACGGTCACGCCGCCGGCGTTCAGGTAGATGTCGGGGATGACCAGGACACCCTTGTTGAGCAGGACCTCCTCGGCCTGGTCAGTGGTGGGCCCGTTGGCGGCCTCGGCGAGAATCTTGCACTGCAGCCGGTCTGCGTTTTCGAGGGTGACCTGGTTCTCGAGCGCCGCTGGAATGAGCACGTCGCAGGGCAGCTCAAGGCAGGCCAGGGGGTCGTCGAACTCGGTGCACCCGTGACCGAAGCCCTGCAGGTACCCCGTCTTCTTCTTGTGCTCGTACAAAGCGTCAATGTCGATGCCATCCGGGTTGTGCAGGCAGCCGTTGTACTCGCCCACGCCCACGATCGTGGCGCCTCCTTCTTGCTGAAGCAATCGAGACGCGTGGTAGCCCACGTTGCCCAGGCCCTGCACCACGACGGTCTTGCCCTTGGTACCCACCGACAAGCCCAGGGGCGCCATCTGGGCCTCTCGGGCACAGGCTTCGTGGATGCCGTAGAACACGCCACGTCCCGTGGCTTCGGTGCGCCCCGAGATACCGCCTTGGCTCACGGGCTTGCCGGTCACGCAGGCGAACGCGTCGAGTTCGCCGTGGTGAATCGCGGAGTAGGTGTCGACGATCCAGGCCATCTCCCGCTCGCCCGTGCCCATGTCGGGTGCGGGGACGTTGATGCCTGGGCCGATGTAGTTCTTGTGGGCCAGCTCGAAGGTGTAGCGCCGGGTCACCCGCTCCAGCACATCCACGGGCGTGCGGTGAGGGTCGATGCGCACGGCACCCTTGCTCCCACCAAAGGGCACGTTGACCAGGGCGCACTTGAACGTCATCAGCGTCGCCAACGCCACCACCTCGTCCTGATCGACGCTGCTGGCAAAACGAATGCCACCCTTGAGCGGCTTGCGGTGATGGCTGTGCTCAGCCCGCCAGCCCTGGTACATCTGCACCTTGCCATCGATCTTCACCGGAAAGGTGAAGCTGTACACGTTGTTGCACGCCTTGATCTGGGTGAGCAGGCCCTCGTCGATGTCCAGGTGTTCGGCGGCCTTGTCGAACAGCCGACCGACGATGTGCTTGAGGTTCAGATCCTCTGAGGATGCAGACGCCATGGGCAAGGTCTCGTGGCCTCCGGCGGAGGTCTCCAGCGAGCAGGGCTGGACCGGAAGCGGGGTGGCGGAAGGAGTTTCAGGGCCAGGGATTCTACACGCCGGCTGGCGCCCGGATAGCCTCTAGACGGAGACTCTCCTCGCTCCCATGGGCAAGACCATGGACCGTCGGTCGCGTCCGGAGACGGGGGCCTAGTCCGACCTATTCACGGACTCCTGCTGCGAACGCGTTTGCGCCTTCGTGGACTGCGTTGGAGTCCACGATGCCATCCTCAACGGGGTGGCACCCCGCCTCCGGTGCCATCGCGCCCTCCGCCTTGCCACGAAGGCGCAACCACGCTCTCGCGACGAACTCCGCGAATAGGTCGGACTAGGAGCCAGCCCCCTCGCCATCGCCCAGGCCTCGCGCGGCCTTGGCGGCCGCCCAGTCTCCCAGGACCTCTCCCACCCCATCGCGCAGGTGCAAGTCCCGTTGGGGGAAGGCGATCTCCAGGCCCTTCTCGGCGAAGGCCTCATGAATGCACGTGTTCAGATCGTGGGTCACATTGGGCCAGAAATCCCGGTCGGGAATGAAGACCCGCAGCTCGTAGTCGAGGGTGCTGTCGCCGAAGTTGCGGAAGACCACGTTGGGCGCCGGGGCCTCCAGGACCAACGGGTGGGCCGCCGCCACCTCGATCAAGGTCTTCTCTGCCAACTCTGTGTCTGACCCGTAGGCAATGCCCACAGGCAAGATCAGCCGGGAGATCGGGTCGGACAGGGTCCAGTTCACCAGCTGGCCGGTGATGAACTCCTTGTTGGGCACCAGCAGCTCCCGGCGATCCCGATCGCGGATGGTCGTGGCCCGGGTGCGGATACGGGTGACCACGCCCTCGATGCCCCCCACCGTGATGATGTCCCCGACCCGAATCGGTCGCTCGAAGAGGATGATCAGACCGGACACGAAGTTGGCGAAGATCTCCTGCAAGCCGAAGCCCAGGCCCACGCTGACCGCCGCAGCCAACCACTGCACGCTGTCCCAGGTGATGCCCAGCAGGGACGCGGCCCCCACCACACCGCCGGCCGTGAGCAGATAGCGACAGACCGTGGTGATGGCGTAGCCGCCGCCGGGCTCCAGGGTCAGACGGCGCAGGACGGTCATCTCCAGCAGGCCAGCGATGTTGCGGGTGGCCAGCACGGTCAGCCCCACCAGCAACAACGCAGCCAAGGCGTCGGCCAGACTCACCAGCACGAGCTGGGTCGTGGCCGTGCCGTCCGGGAGGCTGGTGGTCACCATGCTCTGCCAGAGCTCCACCCGGCGCAGCCCGCCGAGGGCTGGCAACAGGTCGGACCAGATCAGCATCAGGCCCATGAACAGCGCTGCCAGGAGACTGACGTCGACCAGCCGCATGGCCTGCTCGTCGATCTGCCCCACATCGAGCTCGGGCGTCTCTTCTGCCATGGCCCGGATCTCGCCGGACACCTCGGCGTCTGCAGCGGCCTCCTGGGCCTCGGCCTCGGCCTCTCGCCGACGCTGGAGCTGCTCGAGTGCCAGACGCAGTCGAGCCAGACTCAACCAGCGCCGCACCACGCCGCGCAGGATGATCAGGGGCAGGGCCAGGGTGATGCTGTGCACCAACCCGAGCCCCACCTGCATGGAGCCGTACTGAAAACCCAAGGCCACCGCCACCACCAGCGCGGCAGGGAGCAGGCCGGTGAGCGGAAACCAGATCCACTGCATGCGACCCAGCAACCTGGCTGACGTGTCGCTGCGGAGGGCACGCATCACCGCCCCCTTGGAGCGGGTGAAGCGGTGGGCCACCACGGTCAGCCCCACCAGGGCGACCATCAACGCGAGCCGTCCCGCCGCTGCCTCGAACTCGGCCAGCCCCGGGGCGTCGAAGACCAGGGTCAGGCCCATGGCGGGCACCACGAACACGTGCCACAACCAGAGGTGGCGACGCACCGCCCTCAGCACCTCGTTCGACCAGCGAAGATGAGCCTCCGCCAGCCCCATGGGACGGCACACCTCGCCCAGCAGCAGCATGGGTACCAGCACGGGAGCCAGGCGCATCAGCCCCGCGCCCACTGCGGACACCACCGGCATGGCTACCGGCCAGGACAGGATCCAACCCGCCACCCAGACCAGCACGGGCCAGAACGAGGCCCGCACGACCGTGAGCAGGGTCACCACAAGGGTCGGCCCGATGGGCGCCATCCGGTGGGTGGCCAATCGCTCTCCGGCCATGCGAATCTGTCGACGAGACAAGGGACGCAGCAAAGCCAGCAGGACCAAGGCCAGACCCGCCCAGGCCACGCTCGCCAACCGCCGCTCGATCTCAAGCCCCAGGCCAACAGTCGCCGCGGCCCAGGTGCTCGGGGACAGCAGAGCCCCGAAGCCCCGAGCCGCCAGCCCCAGATCACTCAAGGCCAGAGGCGCCGCACTACGCACCCAGAGGATGTGCTCATCGATGAAGCGGCCGTAGTCGCTCACGCTAGCGGCCAGGGTCTCCGTGGCGAACTCCACCGCGTTGAGATCGTCGGAGTAGCGATTCAGCTCGGTGATCAACGGGTGCAGGCCAGCATGCTGAGCTTGGAGCAAGCCGCGGATCACGGCCTCCAGCTGGGCACGGTGCTCAGGGTCGATCGGGCGAGCTCCATCGACCAGGGCCGCTTGAGCGAGGGCGTCGAGCAGGCCTTGCACGCGATCGTCCCTATGCTGACCCAGGTTCACCCGATCGCGGCGGCGGTCGATCAACTCCAGCTCGAGTTCGATGCTGCTGTGGGGCAGGTCGAGCCGCTGGTCCAGGACAGCCAGGATCTCTGGCAGCTCGCCCCTCTGCTTGCGCAACAACACCGCCACCGAGTTGCTGAACCCGGCCACCTGGATCTTCTCGCTTGAGGCGCGCTTCAGCTCATCCATCTGCCCTTGGGCGTCGGTGAGCTGCTCAAGGTAGGCGGTGGCCTGGGCGTGAAGCTCCGTGAGTTGGTTGCGCCGGACGGCATGGGCTTCGGTCTGCGCTGCGAGCTGTCGCACCTGAGCCGGCTGATCCACCACGTCTTCGGAGGCCTGGCGGGCCTGGGCCTCGGCCAACGCGCTGGCCCGCTGACGGGCGTCGCTCAGGGCCGTCTCCCAGGCCACCACCACCAACGACGCGGCGTCCCGTTTCCTGGTGGCCTCATCGAGCCGCATGCTGCTCAAGACCTCTTCGGCGTCGTAGAACGGACGCTCCGCCGACAGCGCATCAAACTCGGCCCGCTGGGCGAGGCGCGTGGCCTGATGCAGAGCAGCCTGCGCCTCGCCAAACCTGGGCGGCACGTCTTCAGCCGGCGTCGCCTCGTCGTCGGCTACCAAGCCTTGCTGCAACTCGGCCAGCCGATCGGGGATCTCCCGACGTCGCTCTGCTCGGCGAGCCTGCTCGGCCTGGATCTCATCCCAGGCCAGACTCAGCTCACCGAAGGCAGCGCGAGCCGCAGCCAGGCCTGTCTCCAACTCTGGCAGCGAGACCTCGACTGAGATCTCAGGGACCTCCGCCAGGACCTCGGAGCCCTCGACCGCCTGAAGTGCGAGGGTCCGCTCGGGGGCCGCGAGGCGCCCGGCGTCCCAACTGTCCTGCCGATTCGCAAGGTCTGTCGCCGCGTTCAGCTGGCCCAGGGCCTGGGTCCACAGATCGCGCAGCGCGGTTCGGTCCTCTTCACTGAGCTCGCTGGCCAGGGGTTCACCGTCGGCCAGCTCTGCCAGCTGGGCCTCGACGGCGGCCACACTCAGCGGCCCCTCGGTCTCTGGGAGATCTTGAGCCCAGGTCGCCGCCCAGGGGCACAAGGTCAGGGCCAGGAGCACCAACCCTGACCGAACGAAGCCTCTGGAACCGCTCATGGCACTGTGTCCAACTCGCACGCCAGCCAACCTGACCACAGCCTCACGCCTCTGCAGCCAGCTGCCGTCACTTGTGGGCGCCAGTCTACTCGCCCCGAGTCCGGGATCGAGCGCCCAGCGTACCGGGCAGGGTCAGGCCTCGCGCCCGACGCAAGGCCAGCACGGACAGGACCATCAGCCCGCCCATGATCAGCAGCACCGCCGGGTAGCCCCAGTAGAAGAACAGCTCAGGCATGGACCAGGGCGACACATGGGGTGAGAAGTTCATGCCGTAGACCGCCGCCACCAACGACGGCGGCAAGATCACCGAGAGCAGGATCACGAGCCAGCGCAAGCAGCGATGGACAGCCACCTGGACTCCGACGCGGTAAACGGACGACAGCTGGGCCAGGCGTTGCCAGCGCTGGTCACAGGCCTCTCCCTCAGCGCCCGCCTCCCGGGCTTGTTCGAGGGCGGCAGCCAGGGCCAGCAGCTCTTCGGCCAGCCCCGCCCGGCCGGGTTGAGCCAGCAGGGCGCCGAACCGACGATCCCAGGCGGTCAGGTCGGCGGCCGAGCTATCGGCCATGGAGATCGGCGGCGAGCTGTTCATTGCTCAAAGAACACGGACGTGCGCCGCCGTGCCACATCAAGAACGCAGCCCAACCCCAACGCGGTGGCCAGGGTGGACGAGCCCCCGTAGGACACCAGGGGCAAGGGCAGCCCGGTCACCGGCAACATGCCCGTGGCGATGCCCAGATTCATGAAGGCCTGCCCGGCGATGAGGCTGGCCACGCCGACGCAGACCAGACGGCCGAAGGGCTCTCGGGTGCGATGGGCCACGCCGAGGATGCCCGCGGTGAGGGCCATGTAGAGCAACACCACCGTGGCCGTCCCGGACAGCCCCCACTCTTCGCCGATCACCGCATAGATGAAGTCAGAGTGGCGCACAGGCAGACGGTTGCTGCGATTCTGCAGACCTTCGCCCAGGCCAGCGCCGGTCAGGCCCCCGCTGCCGATGGCCACCACCGAGTAGAACTGCTGAAAACCCGTGCCCCGCTTGAGCCGGGAGATCTCCTGCTCGATGACCCGGGCGGCGCCGTGTTGTCGGGCCTGACGCATCTCTCGAGCCTCTGAGACACGGGCCGGGATCGACGTGGCGAACGAGTCGAGCCGTTCTTTCTGATAGGGCTTGAGCACGCCGGGCGTGTGGTAGGCCACCAGCACCAACACCAGCGAACCGATGCCCAGCATGAGCACATGACGTAGACGCGCACCGCTCACCGAAACCATGGCCACGAAGACCGGCAGCAGCACGAGGGAGCTGCCCAGGTCGGGTTGACGGGCCACGCAGATCCAGGGGATGGCCAGGAGCAGAAACGGCACCAGGTAACTGCGCCAGGTGTTGGTCACGCCGCGATGCTGCAGGTGCCGCGCCAGGGCCAGCACCAAGCCCCACTTCATGAACTCGGAGGGCTGCAACTTGAAACCCAGGGGCAGACGAATCCAGCGATCGCTGCCCACCGTGGAGGGTTCGGCGAACAGGGGCATGAGCAGGAGAATGCCCACCAGCAGCGCGTAGATCTCCATGCTGCCGTCCCGCAGCCGCTGGATGCCCACCATGCAGAGCAGCAAGATAGCCGCCACGCTGGCGCCGACGAAGAGCAGCTGACGCATCCAGAGGGACGGCGAACTCTCTGCGGTGGCGCTGTAGATGAAGGTCATGCCCATGGCGGCCAGAGCCACCGCCGGCAGCACCACGGTCCAGGCGATCTCGCCTCGCCTGAGAGCAGACATCAAGCTCACCGGACCACCTCTTCTGGGCCCGGGGGCAACACTTCGCCGTCAAGGAACGCAGCCATGGCCGGATTGTCGAGCAGGTCGAGGAACACCGGCAGGGCGGCCTCCGAACCATGGAAGCCGCAGTCTTCGACCAGTACCGCGAAGGCCAGGCGCGGATTCTCTCTGGGGAGAAAACCTGCGAACCATGAGTGATCGCGACCACCATCCACCTGAGCCGTGCCTGTCTTGGCGGCGACGTGCTTGCCGATCTCGGGGAACTTCAGCAGCAGCTCATGGCCCGTGCCCACGGACGCGTCGACCACGGCGGCCATGGCCTGGTGCACCGACTTCAGCCACCGGGACTCGACGCCTAGCGGCCGAGCGGTGCGGGAGGGTACGTCGCCGTAGCCCTCAACCGACGCGATCAGCTGGGGTGGCACCAAGGTGCCCGTGCCCAGGGCGCCCATCATCGACGCCACCTGCAAGGGCGTCACATCGTCGAGAGGGTTCTGACCGATGGCCAGGCGCATGGCGTCCGTGCTGGTGTAGGGCCCGGGGCCCAGCGGTGTCCGAGCCTCGTGCACACCGTCTCCCACAGGCACGCCCAGCGCCGCCAGGGCTGGATTGCGATGCACGAGGCCAGAGCGCGTCCCGAAGCCCATGGAGTCGACCAGGGCCAGCAGTCGCTCCATGCCCAGGGCACGACCGACGTGATAGAAGAAGATGTTGCAGGACCGGGCCACGGCCTCGTTGACGGCGATGTCCCCATGAATGCCCAGGCAGCCCATGGTGCTGTTGCCCACCGCCAACTTGCCGCCACAGTGAAAAGTAGTGCTCTCGTCGATGACTCCGGCGGAGAGCGCTGCCAGGGCGACAGCCGGCTTGAACGTCGACCCTGGAGGAGGCAGGTTCAGGCTGGCACCTGGATCGAAGGAGCGCTGATTCAAAGGCGCGTGCGCCTTGTCAGCGCTCATCCCTCCCCAGTCCTCGGTGTATTCTTGACGAGTGGGACGGGGCCCCGTGGCCGCGACGAGAATGTGCCCCGTGCGAGGGTCGATGAGCACCACCGAACCCATCCAGCGGGCAGGCGAGTCTGCCGCCTGCTCGGGCACTTTCGGCGCGGCCCGAAAGACCTCGTCGAGGGCCTGCTGCGCGGCCCGCTGCAAGGCGATGTCCAGGGTGAGCGTGACGTCCAGGCCACGAAGGGGATCGCGCTCGTCATGGCGGGTGGCCCGATCATCGATCACCTCGGTGACCCAACCCCGGCGACCTCGCAACACCTCTTCAAAGGCCAGCTCCACCCCCAGGCGACCGCGCTCCTCTGCAGCCCGGTAGTCTGTCTCGCGCACCATCACTACCAGCTCTTCGTAGCGACTCAGCTCCTCTGCGGTGAGGTCTTCGAGGCTGGCCAGATCGGCCAGCTCGATGCGATGGGACTCGGCGGGGGTCATGTCGTCTTCGCTGGGCTCACCGATGCGCCCCACGATCAGCGGGGCCACGTCAGCCACCGACGCCGGGTAGATGCGGCGGTCTTCGGTCTCGATGCTGAAGCCTGGGACATCGCCAGCACGAATCGCCACCATGGTCGTGGTGTCGTAGGGCACGGACTCCACGATGGTCTCTCGCTCGCCATCGAAGGCTGCGTGCAGCTCTTGCAGACGGCGATAGCTGTCCCGCAAGGTCGGCTCTGCGTCGCCCGTTTCAGAGCTTCGCGCTTCGACCTTGGCCACCCGACGGAGCACGGCGGCCGCTGCCTTGTCCATGGAGGTCACCAGATCGCCGGGCTTCAGCTCGGTGACCCGGCCCAGATCATTCAGCGCCGTAGCCTGCTTCGCAGCCCGCCGCTGGCAGCGAGCCAACCCCTCGGCGAAGCCCACGCACTCCGAGACCAGACGGTCATGGGGCAGATCCTCCAGCGCCAGCACCGCCCGCAGCTCGTCCCACACGGCACTGCCGAAGAGGCGAGCCAAGTAGAAACCAAAGTCGAGCCGGCGCTGGCGTGGCTGAATGTCTGCGATCATGCCCACGGTCACATCGGCCAGGGCCAGCACGCCCCGGTCGAGATGTTCGTAGGCCTGGGACACGGTGGGCCGGTGCTCTCCGGCCTCGTCCCACTGCAGCGACCACCAGGCCAGAGCCGCTTGACCAGCGACCGAGCCTCGACGCCAATCGCGGTAGGTGAACACCAGATCGTGAGCCTCGACCGCGGCAGCCAAGGGTTGACCGTTGCGATCGAGGATCCAGCCCCGGCTGAAGGACCGGGCCACGTAGCGCGCCGAGCTCCGTTCAGACTCACGGCTCCACATGCCCTGTTCGACGACCTGCAGCCTCACCAGGCGGACCAGAACGGCGGCGAAACAGAACATGGCCATGACGAAGACCACAGCCACGCGCTGGCGTCTCATCCGTGGGCTCCCGCCAAGCGCTCGCTGGGCCGGTAGACCCAGAGCAGCGGCACCCCTGCCAGGACTCCCCAGAACAGCTCTTCTCCTGCGATCACAGAGGCGCCCCAGACCCAGCTCAATGCTGCAGCACTGCACCACCACACCAGGGCCAGGAGCAGCCCCCCGAGCAGGACACCGCTGCGGCCCTGACGGCGCAGGCCCCGGCGCACGGCAGCCACGACCACCATGGCGGCCCAGGCGCAGAGCACCTGTCCACCGGCGGGCTCGATCAACACCAACGCTCGCACCCAGCCCACCATCATGGCCACCCATGGCAGCTGCCGCCGAGGGCAGGACAAGGCCAGAGCCGTGCCCACGATCACCAGCGGGTCAGGTGCGACGGGACCCAGCCAGGCCCGGCTCACGGCCCACAGCTGTCCAGCCAGGAGAGCAGCCCCCAGGGCAACCAGGATCACCGGGACAGTACCGTCACCGGCTGGTTCGGGTCGAAGTCACCCAGGTCGACGGTGAGGCGACCATGATCTTGTGGGCCCAGCCGGCCCACCGCCAGGCCACCCCAACCGGGCAGGCCGCAGAACACGGGCAGGCCCTCTTGGGGCTGCCAGTCAAACGGCCAGGCTCCAGCGCTCAAACCCACGGGGATCAGCTGCCCCTCGGTGTCGCCAACGAGCAGGGACCGTCGGGGCAGGGCTCGGGAGACGATGGCACTCAGGGGCCCCACCGATTCGACCCGACCCACCCAACGATGCTCTTGGATCACGTCGTCCCCTCGGTTCACGCCCTGAGCCAAGCCCTGATTGAGATGCCAGCGTTGGGCTCCCGGCAAGGTGCGCAGCAAGCGCCCCTGCAGAGACCGCCGTGGCAAGTGGGCCTCGAGGGGCGCCTCGATGGTGACCAGGGCCAGGGACCCCGGGTCTAGCAGAGACTCAAGGGCCGGTTCATCGCGGGTGTGCAAGGCCACGGCGCCACCCGGAAGGTCTGTCTCCTGGGGCGCCACTCGGCCCAGGGCCAAACCGGCGGGCAGTGTGTCCCCCAGTGCAGAGGCGTTGCGGCTCAGGGCCAGCTGTCCGGGCATGGGGCGAATGCGCCGGCTGCGCAGGACCACCGTGGGCGCCTCTTCGCGACTGGCCACCAGAAAACGCAGGGATCCGTCCTCCCAGGTGGCAGCCACAGGGCGGGCCTGGGGATGGCCGAGCAACGCCACACGGGCCTGACCGTCCACCACGACCTGTTCTGTCCGACGGCTCCACGGACGGAGGAAGCCCAGCAGCACCCCACGATGGGTGACGGGAGAATCGACCTCGAGTTCGACATCGGGCACCTGCAGGATGACCTCTTGGCGCCGGGCGTCGTAGCCCTCAACCGACACCACATAGGGTGCGGTGTCCGGGCGTGGCAGGGGTGGCCTGTGGGCCACGGCGTCGACCCAGGCAGCCCAAGCCAGATGGGAGGCGTCACCGTCGGCGTCCCCATCGGCAGCAGGACCAGCTTCAGCGGCAGCTGCCGAGTCTGGAGCGAGCTCGTCGTGGCTCACAGGCATCCAGCCAGCCAGGACGTCCTCACCCAAGAACAAGGCGGGGACCAGGACCTGCTCCGCCGAGCGCACCCAGGACACATCGCACAGGGACGCCACGCAGAGCGCCGCTGCGACGATCCCGGCACGGGACTTCATGGGCAGGTCACCAGACTCACTGGGCTCACAAGGGTCGCTGACGACACGCTAGGTTCAGGCTGCCTGCTCGTCCGCTCCGGACTCCAACACGCGGCTGTACAGGTCGAGCTGGTTGAGGAACTCGCCAGTCCCCCTGGCCACGCTGGAGAGCGGATCTTCGGCCACACGTACGGGCAGCTGCACCTCTTGCTCGATGATCTTGTCGAGGCCGCGCAGCAAGGCGCCACCGCCGCAGAGGGTGATGCCCTCGTTGACCAGATCGGAGGCCAGTTCAGGCGGCGTGTTTTCGAGTGTGGTGCGAATGGTCTGGATGATCGACGTGACCGGCTCGAGCAACGCCTCGCGGATCTCCACGCTGGTGACCAGGGTGCGCCGGGGCAGCCCGATCATGAGGTCTCGTCCGGCGACCTCCATCTCGAGTTCCTTGTCGAGGGGCGACGCCGAGCCCAGGGCCATCTTGATGCGCTCGGCGGTCTGGTCGCCGATGAGCAAGTTGTAGTTGCGGCGCATGTAGTTGACGATCGCTTCGTCGAGATGGTCACCGGCGACCCGAATCGACTCGCAGTGCACCAGGCCGAAGAGGGACATGACCGCGACCTCGGTGGTGCCGCCACCGATATCGACGATCATGGAGGCCTGGGGATCCGCCACGGGCATGCCCGCACCGATACCCGCAGCCATGGGCTCGCTGACCAGGTAGACCTTGCGCGCCCCGGCCCGTTCGGCCGAGTTGATCACCGCCCGCCGCTCGACGGCAGTGATGCCGGAGGGGATGGCGATGACGATGCGAGGCCGCACCAGCACGCTGCGGTTGTGCACCTTGCGGATGAAGTAGCGCAGCATCTTCTCGGTCACCTCGAAGTCGGCGATCACGCCGTTCTTCAGGGGCCGGATGGCCTGGATGCTCCCGGGCGTCTTGCCCAGCATCTCCTTGGCTTGCAGACCGACGGCGTTGCCGTTGAGCAGCACCTCGTTGGTGCCCTTCTTGACCGCGACCACCGATGGCTCGTTCAGCACGATGCCTTCGTTGGGGATACAGACCAACGTGTTGGCCGTACCCAGGTCGATGCCCATGTCGATCGAAAATTTACCGATCACCCATTCGAATGCTTTCATGGATGACTCCCCATGTGTTGGGAGCCCCCGGGCCTACGGCGCGAGGTTCGCCGACCCAGGTGCCCGACGGACTGCTGCCCTCGGAACGAGCCGTCCGCTTCGCCATCTCCTCGAGCCCGGCGAGTCCGGGTCCGTGAGCACGGATCGACGGCCACATTGGAGCAGGATCCACCCCTTGATGGAACGACGAAACCTGAATGTTGGGGGTCGGCCCGTGGCCAACCACGACGCGTGGTGCGTTCGGATTCGTGCTTGTCGCGATCAGCGCCTCACGCTCGCCACGGCGAGAGCAACAACTGACATCGGCTTGCCGATGGTGACGCAGCTCTTCCCAGCCCCTGGCGGCGACCCGATCGCCCCGAACACACCGCGAGCCCCGTCAGCGCTTCCACCGTGCAGTGGATGGTCAGACGGGGCTCACGAAGTTCGGTTCGGAGAGGTCAGCCAGGGCTGCCGACCTCGAAGGGCCAGGTCAGCCCAGGAGGGTTCAGCCGCCGAACATGCCCTTGCCGAAGCTGCTACCCAGTTCGATCTGGGACAGGATCAGCGCAACGAGCAGGGACACGAAGGTCACCAGGACCAAGCTGCCCTCGATGCCAGCGGGCTGCCCGCCTTGCTCTTGCTCTTCGACTTCGAAATCGGCGCTCTTCTTGGAGCGTCCACCACTTCGTGCCTTGGCCATATTAACTCCTGATCTTTCGAAGGGAGGCGGGAGGTCCGGCCTTAGAGCCGGGTGCTCGCCAGGGCGAAACGCTGAATGCCCGGGCCGTCTTCCTTCTCGGCTTCGATGGTCGCCGTGGCGTAGTTCGGGTGGACCTGGTCGACCTTGACCTGGCCCAGGTAGCCGTCCTTGGTGTTGTAGATCTCGAAGGTGTAGCCGAGCTCCACGCCGTCGTTGGCACCCTTGTTCAGGATCACGAAGCCGTACTCGGCATCGACGTCAGCCACCTCGGCGTGAATCGTGGGCATGCCCAGGATCAGCGAGGGGTTGAAGCCTGCATCGACAGCGACCTCGACCAGCATCTCGGCGTCGTGGGCCCGCATCAGGGCTGCGGACTTCTCGTCTTCGAGCATGGCGATCTGGCGCGTCAGGGCGGTGGCGCGGTCGACCGCGTCGCGGCGGGCCTGCTCGGCCTGACGCGCGTCATCGAGAGCATTCTGGGCCTGGCCGGTCAGGTCGTCGTTACGATCTTGCAGGTCACGGTTGGCCTGGTCGCGAGCGCTCAGGTCACCCTGAAGCAGCGAGTAGTTCGAGGTGAGCTTGGAGAGGTTGCCATCGAGTTCGCGGTTCTCGGCGTCCTGCTTCTGGGCGGCGCCCTCGGCGTTGGAGGCCCGGACTTCCAGGTCTTGCTTGTCCTCCTCAAGACGCTGCTTCTCGTGCTCGACGGAGCGCAACTCAGCCACACGGTCGCTCAGTTGCTGATCGAAATCAGCCTGGGCGTCTGCCAGCTGCTGCTCAAGGCCCGCGTTCTCCTCAAGCGTTGTCTTGGTGTTCTGGAGCAAAGCTCCGAGTGAACCCACAACCAGCAGGGAGAGCACCAGGTTCACGACAACGAAGATCTTGCCGACACTGCTCATATGATCTCGCGCAGGCCAGTGGCCCGAGCCTCATTTTCGGGGATTACGACGGACGAGAACGGACGAAATAGGCGTTCGAAACGCCGATTCGGCTGCGATGAAGCAGTCGGTTGTGGGAAGCCTAAGGAGGTGTCAGGTCAGTGTCAAGCGAGCGACCCGACCGGGAACTCCCTCGCGCTGGTGAAGCCAAATAGAGCGGCCCGCCCGCTCGGTGACAGAGTCTCCCGGTGAAGGGCCCCCGAGCGGGCATCCCCGAGCAGGCCTGATGGCTCAGGCTGCTGGCAGTGAGGGCAGCCGAAACACAGGGCAAGGCGTGCCTGAGGCCGCCTCCCCGTCCCCCCGCTCTACCCAGGCGAAGGCGTCGCAGCGTGACATGCAGACCAGATCGCCCGAACCATGCCAGCCTTCGAAGGCCAGCCCGTCCGCCAGGACCCGCACAGGAATCAACAGGTCGCGGCTCGGGTTCCGGCGCACGGGCGCCAGGAGTGGCAGATTGGCCTCGGGCCAGGGGCCAGGCTCGCCCCCCGCCAAGCGCTCCAGGGCCAGGCCCACCAGGACTCGGCCCGTCATCAGAGCGGCCACCGGATTCCCCGGGAGGCAGAAGACGGCGCTGTCCCCGCAGCTGTGAAACAGGGTGGGCTTTCCCGGCTTGACCGACAGTTTTCTGAAATGGCATCGGGCACCGAACGACTCCACCACCTCGGCGGAGAAGTCGTACCGGCCCACGGATGAGCCGCCCGTGAGCACCACGATGTCTGCGCTCAGGGCCTGCTTGACCAGGCGAGCCAGGTCTTCACGGGTGTCAGCGGCCACCCCCAAGGTGGTGACCTCTGCCCCCATGGCCCTGAACAGCGAGGCCAGAGCCGGCCCGTTGCTCTCTCTGATCTGACCGCGCCTGATCGGGTGTCCGGGAGGCACAAGCTCGTCGCCAGAGGTGAGCAGGGCCACTCGAGGCCGGGCCTGAACCACCACTTCTGCCGCTCCCGAGGCGATCAGCAGGGACAACCCCAGGGTCGTGACCAACTCGCCGGCGTGACCAACCACGGCCCCTTGCGCCAGGTCTTCTCCCTGGGGAGCGACGTTCTGGCCGGGGATCACGGGCTTCGACAGCCGCACCCCCTCTCCGTCTTCGGTGGTCCATTCGACCTGGATCACCGCGTCTGCCCCGGGAGGCAGGGGGGCGCCGGTCATGATCGCCCGAGCCGTGCCCTGGGGCAGGGGCAGCTCCCCTGTAGCCCCCGCCGCGACCTCTCCGTCGACCGGCAGCAGCACGCCCTCGCCCGAGTCGGCGGCGTGCACGGCGTAGCCGTCCATCATGACCCGGTCAAAGGGGGGCATGTCGCTGTCGGAGCGGACATCTTCTGCCAGGCGCCGGCCCACGCAGTCCTGCACGGCGAGCCGTTCTTGGCGCTCCAACGGGCTGAGCTGGTCGAGGACGATACCGCGGGCTTCTCGAATCGAGATCACGATGTGGGCTGGCTCCCAAGGGGTGGGCGGGGTGGCGATCCGATGACGTACCATACGCCGGTCCTGAAGCTTCTCGCCCATGCACTAAGCTGGCGCCGCCCCAGGGCCACTGATGGCGACGCCCGTTGTCACCCACCCTTCGGCACGGGCCCGATCCAGCTGTGTGGATCTGCCCAGCACTGCAGCCCCGGATCCTGCCCGCGATGAACACCCCCCTCCGCCACGGGAAGCACGCGCTGCTCCTCCTCGCGTTTCTCTCCCTGGCTCTCAGCGCCTGCCAGCCCATGGCGGACATAGAGGCCGACGGCGCCTCGACCGACGCCGCGGACGAGACCACCGCCGCTGCGTCCACCGATTCTGCAGGGGCGGAGGCCGCTGCGGACAACGCCCCGCCCACGAGCGGAGTCTCCGGCGGGCGCGACACCGTGCGCGAGACACTGGTGGTGGTCGAGCCCCTGACCGTGGGTCCCATCCGCGATGAGGTCGTGGTCTCGGCGAAAGTCGAAGCGCGCCACTCGGCCCAGGTCTTCCCCAAGCTGTCCGGCCTGCCGGTCACGTCCGTGGCCCTTGATGAGGGTGATTTCGTCGCCGCGGGTGACGAGCTCATGGTGCTCTACGACACCGAGCTGCGCCTGGCCGAGCAGACCGCCACCATCCGCGAAGAAGAGGCGCGGAAAGAGGTCGATCGGGAGCAGCTGAAGCTCGCCGAACAGGACAAGCGCATCCTCCGCGCAGAGCGTCAGGCCGAGAAGGCCAGCGAAGATCTCGAGCGCCTCGAGCAGCTGGTCAGCGACGGCCTGGTCAACTTGCAAGAGGTCGAAGACGCGCGCTTGGCAGCGGGCACCGCCGCCGATGATCTCGACCTGGCCCATTTCTCACGAGACGACGGCCAGATGGCCCTGGCCCTTGCGGGCTTGCGCTCGGCTCAGGCCAAGGTCGACTCATCTCGGGCCCGTACGGACCTGTCCCACACCATCGTGAGCGCGCCCATCTCTGGGGTGGTCTCTGAACGCAACGTGCAGCGTGGCGAACTCTCGTCGCTGTCCATGGCCGCCTTCGTCATCGTCAATGTAGACGAGCTGGTGTTGAACCTGCGCGTCGCCCAAGACTCGGTGCGGCGCTTGCGACCGGGGCAAAAGGTCGAGGTGCGCTCGGTCACCCAGCCCGGCACTCAGTTCGAAGGCGTGGTACGCACGGTCAGCCCGGTCCTCGACAAGGTCACCGGCACGGTGCACACCATCGTCGATCTCGACTCGACCGAGGGTCTGGTCCCCGGGCTGTTCTGCGAGGCACACATCATCACCGCCGCCCGAGACGAGGCCCTGCTCATCGACAAGCGCGCCGTGCTCTACGAGGACGACCAGCCCATCTTCTTCTGCCTCGATGAGACCGGCGTTACCGTGCGCAAGGTCGCGTTCCTGGCCGGAGCAGCCACCGCCACGCGCATCGAGTTGCTCGGCCAGCTCGACGGCAGCCCCATCGACGAAGACCTGCGGGTTGTGGTGGTTGGACAAGAGAGCCTCAAGGACGGCGCCCAGGTGCGCGTCCGCGAGACGGCCTATTGAAGCTCGACACGGCCTCGACGGGCAGCATTTTTCGCCTGACAACCACCCGTCCCGTGGCGGTGACCATGGTCTTCGTGACCCTGTTCACCTTCGGTTGGGTGTCGCTGCAGCGCCTGCCCATGAACCTGCTGCCGGACATCAGCTACCCACGGGTGACCGTTCGCGCTGAGTACCCCGGCGCCGCTCCCGAAGACGTTGAAGAGCGGGTGACCAAGCGGCTCCACGAAGCCCTGTCCGTGCTGCCCAACCTCGAAGGCATCTCGTCCGTCTCTCGGGCCGAGCTGGTCGACGTCACCCTCGAGTTCGGCTGGGGCACGGACCTCATCGACACGGTGCAGAGCATTCGCGAGCGGCTCGACAGGGCCAACCTGCCTCTCGAGGTGGGCTCGCCGCTGATCATGCGCTACGACCCCACCCTGGCTCCGGTGCTGGTGGTCGCCCTCACCGGCGGCCGCGATCTGGTCGAGCTGCGACTGCTGGCCGAGGATCGCCTGGCACCGGCCATCTCCAATGTGAGCAAGGTGGCGGCGGTGCGCGTGCGCGGTGGACTCGAAGACGAGGTGCAGGTGCGCCTGGCCCCTGACCGGCTCGTGGGCTATGGGCTGAAACCCGCGGACGTCGTGGCCCGGCTGTCATCCGAAAACGTCAACCTGGCCAGTGGCACGGTGCTCGAAGGGGACACCGAATACCTGGTGCGCATCCTCAACGAGTACAAGACGCCCTCCGAGATCGCAGACACGATCCTCTTTCGCGATGGCGCCTCGGTCGTGCGCCTGACCGACGTGGCCGAGGTGCGGCGCGCAAACAAGGAGCGGGACGTCATCACCCGCAAGGACGGGCAGGTCAGCGTCGAGCTGCTGATCCACAAGGAAGCCGGGGCGAACATCGTCGACCTGGCCCAACGTGTCCGCGACGCGGTCTTCGGATCAGCTCAGCAAAGAGCCTGGGTCACAGGAGTGCGCAACCAGACCATCGTCGATCCCGAGCAACAGCTCGACGACTTCCAGACCGAAGTCGCCGCTGACCCGCTCAAGTCTGCTGCCATGGAGAGGATCCAGGCGCAACGGCGCGCCATGGCCTTGATGAACGGCGGTGGCGGCGGCCGTTCTCAGGTCGGCTCCGACATGGCGCCCATGACAGACGAGCGAAGCGACGATGAAAAGCTCCTCGATACCACCCTGGCCAAGCGCCTTGCAGAGATCGAAGCGGCGCTGATCACCAAGGACGAGAGCTACGACTATCTGGCCGCAGACCTGCCCCCCGATGTCACCGTCCACCTGCTGTCCGACCAGTCTCGCTTCATCAAGAGCGCCATCGACGAGGTGCGCAGCTCGGCCATGATCGGGGCGGTGTTCTCGGTGCTGGTACTGTTCTTGTTCCTGGCCCGCATCGGCACCACCTTGATCATCGCCGTGGCCATTCCGGTCTCGGTCATCGTCACCTTTGCCGCGTTGCACTCCACGGACACGTCGCTCAACGTCATGTCCCTGGGCGGCCTGGCCTTGGGCATCGGCATGGTGGTGGACAACGCCATCGTGGTGCTCGAGTCCATCGCCCGCTGTCGCGAGCAGGGTCAGAGCCTGGCGGACGCCGCGGTGAACGGCACCCGCGAGGTCGCCGGTGCTGCCACCGCCTCGACCCTCACCACCATCGCCGTCTTTGCGCCGATCATCTTCGTCGAGGGCATCGCCGGGCAGATCTTCAGAGACCAGGCGCTCACGGTGGTGGCCAGTCTGGCGGTCTCCCTCGTGGTCGCCCTGTTCTTGGTGCCCATGCTGGCCTCCCGGGGCAGCGATCACGCCGTGAAGGTCGAGGGGTTCTCCGGCCGGCTGCGGCAGTCCATGTCTGCCTTGTTCCGGCCGCTGCGCAGCTCCTGGGGGATCGTCTCCATGGGGCTGTACTCGTGGCAGCACCTGCGCGAGATCTGGAGCAAGGGCGGCGTGCTGAGAAGACTCGCGGTCACCGTGCTCTCCCTGCCCGTCTTGCTGCTCAAGCTGGTCTTCGAGCTGGCCGGACGACTGCTGGTTATCGCCATGTCTCTGGTCGCCTTCGCCGTCGTGCTGGCCCTGGGGATTGTCGCCGCGGCATTCCTGGTCGCCATGTGGCTTCCGGCGACGCTCTTCCGCATCGTCTACGGCGCCCTGGCCCGAGCCTACCCGCCGTTCGTGAAGCACCTGGTGCGCTCGCCCACAGGCATCGGCCTGGTGATCATCCTGTCCGCGGTGATGATGTGGTGGACCGTGCAGACCGCCGGCACCCTGGGCAGCGAGATGCTCCCCGAGGTGCACCAGGGCGAACTCATCGGACGCCTGGCCATGCCCGTGGGCACGCGCCTCGAAGACACCGACGTGGTGGCCCAGATCGCCGAGCAGGCCCTGCGAGAAGATCCGCGAGTGGCCTGGGTCTCCAGCACCGTGGGCGTGCCGCGCAACGAGATCAGCCAGCCCGACGAAGGGGAGCACAGCGCGCGCCTCGTCATCGGCCTGGCTCCCGCCGCCGAGGGCACCATGGCCGCCATGGAGGAGGGCGTCATGGCCGACCTCCGCGAGCTGCTGGCCGACCTGCCCCAGCTGCGGGACAGTCGCTTCGAGCGACCGAGCCTGTTCACCGTGCGCTCCCCCATCGTGGTCGAGATCAAGGGCCAGGACCTGGGCATGCTGGCGGACGCCGCTGCCGAGGTGGCCGGCGAGCTGCGCTCCATCCCGGGCCTGCGGGACGTGCGCACCAGCGTGCAGCCGGGCAGCCCGGAGATCATGCTGACCTTCGATCGCGACCTGCTCTCGCGCTACGAACTCGACACCCGCCGGGTGGCCGACACCGTGGCCAACATGGTCAAGGGCAACGTGGCCACCCGCTTCTCTGATGCCGAGCACAAGCTCGACGTGCTGGTGCAGATCGACAAGCAAGAGCTGCAGTCCCTCGATGACCTGCTGAGCCTCCCGGTCAATCCCCGAGCAGAGGCCTCCGAGCCCTTGTCGGCCCTGTCCCACAGCCGGGTCCGCGAAGGGCCTCGGGAGATCCGCCGCATCTGGGGGCAACGGGCCGCCACGGTGAGCGCGTCCCTCTCAGGTTTTGACGTGGGCCGGGCCAGCACCGAGATCCGCCGCCGCCTGCAGTCCGTCGAGCGACGGCACGAGGCGGTGATCACCCTCGGCGGTCAGGGTCGCGAGATGGAAGGTGCCCTGAGTCAGATGCTGCAAGCGCTGGGGCTGGCGGTCTTCCTGGTCTACGTGGTCATGGCCTCGATCTTCGAGTCGCTGCTCCAACCCCTGATCATCCTGCTCACCGTGCCCCTGGCCCTGGTGGGCGCGGTGGCGGCCCTGCACGCCCTGGACATACCCCTCTCGGTGGTGGTCTTCATCGGCGCGATCATCCTGGCGGGCATCGTGGTCAACAACGCCATCGTGCTCATCGATGCGATCAACCGCAGGCGTCGACTCGACGGCATGGAGTTGCACGAGGCTGTCTACACCGCCTGCGCCATGCGCCTGAGGCCGATCCTGATGACGACCATGACCACGGTGCTGGGGCTGCTGCCGCTCACCGGCCTGCTGCCCCTCACCGGCGGCGAAGGCACGGAGCTGCGAGCGCCCATGGCCATCACCGTGGTGGCCGGCCTCACCGTGGCCACCCTGCTGACCCTGGTGGTCATCCCCACGGTCTACGTGCTGGTCGAGGGGCTGATCCAGACCCTCAGCAAGCGCGACGAAGGGACCGCGGTCACAGCGGCTGAGCCCGTCGCCTGAACAGTGCCGCTGGTGCATTGACCAGAGGGCTGGCCCCGGCCTAGACTGCTTGCCCTTGCTTTGGGTCGCTAGCTCAGTTGGTAGAGCGCTTGGTTCGCAATCAAGAGGTCAGGGGTTCGACCCCCCTGCGATCCACCACTGCAAGACGAGGGGGATGATTGATGGTGCGTGGTGGGTCGGGGCGCTGTACGGGGGAGGGCACCTCGCTCAGACAGTCCTCGCCGGCGGCGCGTTGCGCCGACGGCTGCGGAACTCGCGCTGTACCCTCCCCCGTACAGCGCCCCGACCCCGCCAGCACGCTCAGGGGTAGCTGGGTGGCGGCGGAGCCGGGACGAGACTACTGTTGGTGAGCCCTCGACTCGCCGAGTCGCTGTAGGCCACAACGAGCCCTGGCGCGCAAGGGATCATGACTTCATACCGTTCACTGCTTGAGACGCTGGACGCCTGGTTCGCTCGCGGCGTTGATCGCGCTGGGAAAGGGGTGGTGCCGTGCAAGCGCACCTGCTCTGCATGCTGCCATGGGGTTTTCGACATCTCGCCAGCCGATGCACACCTGCTGGCAGAGGGGCTTGGCGCACTGCCGCCTGAACGAGCGTCGACGCTTGTGGCGAAGGCGGCCGATCAGCTCGATCAATGTGCTCGCCTGCTACCAACCTGGGGCAAGCCCTGGGACGTGGATCGTCTGCCCGATGAGGTCCTCGATGGGCTCGCAGAAACCCTCTCTGGGGCACCGTGCCCCGCGCTCGACCACGACGGCGGCTGCGCCGTCTACCCATACCGGCCAGCGACTTGCCGCATGACCGGCTTGACCATGGACATGGGCAACGCCGGGCAACTCGACAACGAGTGCCCGATTCAGGGCGACTTCCCTGACTACGCCGCGTTGGCCGGGGAGCCCTTCGAACTGATGGAGTTCGAGGACGTCGCTGCCGCACATGACGAGTTCGCCAGAAGGTCTGGCCAGGTCGCCACCACAGTGGCTGGCGCCATGGTCTCGAACGCGGCCGCTCTCAAGTCGCCCCCAGGCCACTAGATTCACACGACTCCCATGCCCAGGGAACCCCGCGACCCTGCTCACGGGATTCTCTCGTCTCATGCGCGCCGTGAAGCTCGCCCTTGGGTGTGAAGGGACCGAACGGTTCCAAGGCATCTCAACGGCTCGGAAACACACGACATGATTCGCTCGGTATGCATCGTAATGGTTCTCATGGGCGCCTTCAGCCAGACCGCCTCGGCACAGGACCTCTGGGAGGGCGAGCACCTCGTGGCCACCTATCTCCCCATTGACGGCTCACAGGAGGTGTTGCTGGTTGGCACCAAGGCTGGCTGGATTCGCATGGCTCCTGTCGCGGCACCGAAGCTGAGCGTCACCGCTCCAGACGACCGGCTGGGGTTTCGCCTTCTTGAGGTAACCGGTCGCTCGCACACGCTTGCGATCACTCGCAACGAAGAGATCACCGGAGAGCAGCTCTTTCTTGAGCTGTTGAACGAGAACTGGCTGCGGGTGGTCTACACGAACGCTCACGGGGAGGTCACAGAGGGAGCGCTGAACTCAGTGACACGCATGTACCAGCCAAGGGGAGGGGGAGCCCAGGGCAGTTCGCCGGACCCTGACCCCGCGTTGTCTGAAGCCACGCTGGGTGCGGGAAGTCAGACGCCTTCCAGCCCGCTCAGCCCGACCCTTTCCATCGTGCCAGGGATGACCGACATGGTGTTCACCCAACCCATGGCCGCCGTCCTCAGCGGCATCGCTCTGCGTGGCGTCGGGACCAAGTACCCCAAGTGCAAGGGCACCTCAACCAACGCCTGTTCCATCGGAGTGATCTCCAAAAGCTGCAAGAAGACAACCTGCGCCGGGCCCTGCAAGCCGTGCGTTGAGCAAGGCATCCCACTCCCCACGGGCTGCAACTGCGACTGACCGCCGCCGGAGCACGGACAGGGCCGGGGCCGACGCAGCGCCGGGGCACGCAACAGCGCCCCAACGCTCCCGTCACCCCCATCGGGCAGATCTGACGTAGACTGTGGGGCCGTCGTGGCCAGGCTCTCGCCTCGCCCGGCCCACCCCGGCCCCCCGCACCCTGGAGAACCCCGATGACGTCCCGTTGCCCCGCCGCTCTGCTCTGCTGCACGATGCTCGCTGGCCTCGCCTTTGCCAGCCCCGTCGCGGCACAAGCCGGGCAGACCTGGTCCTTCGATGAAACGACCACCGGCCAGGACATCGCCTGGACCTCGCCGACCTCGGTGAACCCGGCCGCTGCGCTGTTCAACACCACCACGGTCATGACCGCCGTGGACGTGGGCATCTCCTGGTCTGGCATCCCCTTCGGGACCGTTGACGTGCTCGACCAGATCCCGCCTGAGCAGCAGACCATCGTGGGCGCGATCCCTGGCCCGGCGCCCGTGGTCCTCTCGCAGCAGTCGGTGGTCTTTCCTCCCCCGCCCCAGCCTGTGGCCGTGGGCGCTGACATCGCCGTGAGCATGGACGCCGCTGGCTTCGGCCACCTCGACGCCACCAACGTCATCCTGGGCACCATCGACGTCGACCTGGGTTTCCCCCTCGGTGTGCAGACCGTCAACATCACCAGCCTGCGCATCGCCGGCACCATGACCATTCATCCCACCTGGTTCGATCTGGGCAACAGCCTGGCCGGGACAGGCGCCACGCCGCAGATGGTCGTGGCGGGCACCCTTGAAGCCAACTCCCCGGGTGTTGCGGGCGTGGTCACTGACCTGGCGGGCGGCACCGCCCACCTCGTGATCGGACTCAGCCAGATCAACGCGCCCTTCAAGGGTGGCACCCTGGTGCCCTCCGCCGACGTGCTGATCCTGGGTCTGCCCCTCGACGCGGCGGGCGACCTGGCTCTGCCCTACACCTGGCCCGCCGGTGTCCCGTCCCGCGCCAGCATTTACCTGCAGTTCTGGCTGCCCGACGCCGGTGCCTCCGTGGGCTTCTCAGCTTCCAACGGCATGCGCGGCGAGACTCCCTGACCCAGGGCCCAAGCTCAGGGAAAGCACTGCCACAGCAGCACACGGGCCGGCGAGAGGAGACTCCCGCCGGCCCGTTGCGATCGCTCGTGACCTCGTGACCTCGTGACCAGACGTCAGCCGCCCACGGCCTCCATGACCGCGTCGCCCACGCTGGTCTCCAGGCGCTCACAACGAGCGGCCAGGTCGGCCCCCTCGCTGCGCACCTGCTCCACCAGGGCGGCGTCCTTCAGCGACGACAGGTTGATGGCCACGTTGATCCAGCCCGAGCGAAACGCCGCGCCCATGGCGTAGGCGCCAACGGCCACGTCGCTGATCAGGTTCGGGTTGGTGTGCTGGCGCAGTTTCTCCAGGATCTCAAGCCCGGCCACTGCCAGACGGCAGGTCTCCAGGGGCGGCTCCATGGCCACCTGCAACGCCTTCTGGATGGCCTTCTTGCGCAGGGACTTCTCGTCGTCCGTGCCCTTGGGCATGGAGTAGGCGGACGTCACCGCCTCGAAACCCGCCGCATCGGCGTCGATCAGCTCCAGGCCCTGACGGCGCAGCACTTCGAGTTCCATGATCTCGGAGCGCAGGCGATCCTGCACCTCTTCAAAGCCCTTGCGGCCGGTGGTGAACTTGGCGGCCATCTGGCCCATGGCCGCACCGAGCGCTCCAAGGCAAGCGGCGATGGAGCCACCGCCTGGGGTGGGCGTCCGGCCAGCGGCCTGCTCACAAAACTCGTTCAGGGTCGACTCGGTGAGCATCTGCCAAGGTCCTCATCTGGGGGTTCGGGGACGAGAGCCTAGCAATCCTCAGCCGGCCTCCCCAGCGAGGGCTCTGCGCCCCTCTCGGTGACCACGCGGGCGGGCTGACTTCGCTCGCTGCGACCCCCGTCGCTCTCCCCGGGAAGCCGCGCCCCCTTGACCGCGCCATTCCGGCCTGTATCAAGCCATATTGGCAGCATTCAAGGGAATGAAGTGCTCTGTGGTGATCATACGCATCCTATTACCCCCTTCTGCCCCCCTCAACGTATGCCAAAGATTGGCACGGACATTGCATTCTGATCCTGGCGACCCTCTTGCCCGGAGCCCCACCATGACCCCAGAGACGTTTACCGACCGTTCACGCCAGGCCATCACCGACGCTGTGGCCCTGGCCGCCTCCCAGGGCCACCCAGAAGTGACCCCTGTGCATCTGGCAGCCACCCTGCTGGCCCCTGACGACGGCTTCGTCACCTCGATCCTTGAGCGGCTCGGGGCGGACAGGGGCGAGATGCGAGCCGACATCGAGGGGCTGCTGAAGTCGCTCCCTCGGGTCACCGGCCAGAACCAACCGGGCCTCTCTGCCGAGCTGTCAGCCGTCCTCGAGGAGGCCAGCCGGCTCTCCAAGACGCTGGGCGACAGCCACGTCTCCGTGGACGTCCTGCTGCAGGCCCTGGCCACCGCCGCCGACGGCCCCCTGCTCGCAGCCCTCGACCACCGAGGCCTCACCCCCGACGCCTTGGCCAGCGCCCTGGAGAGCGTGCGCTCGGGACGATCTGTCGAGAGCGAGTCACCCGAGGCCAGCCACGAGACCCTCGACAAGTACACCCGGGACCTGACCCAGCTGGCTCGGGCGGGCAAGCTCGATGTGGTCATCGGCCGCAACGAAGAGGTGCGCCGTGTGGTGCAAGTGCTCTGCCGTCGCACCAAGAACAACCCGGTGCTCATCGGCGAACCCGGCGTGGGCAAGACCGCCATCGTCGAAGGCCTGGCCCGACGCATCGCCGATGGGGACGTCCCCGAGACCTTGCTGAACACACGCTTGCTGGCGCTGGATCTTGCGGCGCTGCTGGCCGGGGCCAAGTATCGCGGCGACTTCGAAGAGCGACTCAAAGGCGTGCTCACCGAGGTCGAGGAGAGCGAAGGTCAGGTGGTGCTGTTCATCGACGAGTTGCACACCCTGGTCGGTGCGGGCGGAGCAGAAGGCGCCGTCGACGCGGCCAACATGCTCAAGCCCGCCCTGGCCCGTGGCGAGCTGCGCTGTGTGGGCGCCACCACCCTCGCCGAGTACCGCAAGTACATCGAGAAGGACGCGGCCCTCGAACGTCGCTTCCAGCCGGTGAAGGTCGAAGAACCCACAGTCGACGACACCATCGCCATCTTGCGCGGTCTGAAAGAGACCTACGAGATTCACCACGGCGTGCGCATTCTCGATGAAGCCCTGGTGGCGGCAGCCCGGCTCTCTGATCGCACCATTCATGACCGCTTCTTGCCGGACAAGGCCATCGACCTGCTCGACGAAGCGGCCAGTGGATTGCGCATCAACATCGACACCATGCCCGCCGAGCTCGATGACCTGGAGCGACGCCTGCGTCAGCTGGAGATCGAGAAGACCGCCCTGTCCGGCGAGGACACTCCAGACCGACAGCGGCTGGACGAGATCGCCGCAGAGCGTGCAGAACTCGACGAGCAAGCCGAGTCGCTGCGCCTGCGCTGGGAGAACGAGCGGGCCACCATCGCCGCCCTGCGAGACACCCAGGAGCGCATCACGGAGCTGCACAGCGAGTCCGAGATCGCTGAACGAGAGGGTCGCCTCGAACGGGTCGCCGAGATCCGCTACAGCGAGCTGCCCAGCGCGGAAGAGACCGCGCGCGAAGCCGCCGAAGCCCTGGAGCGGCTCCACGAACAGGGCGCCCTGCTGCCCCGAAACGTGGACGCCGAGCAGGTCGCCGAAGTGGTCGCCCGCTGGACCGGCATCCCGGTCACACGACTGCTCAGCGAAGAGCGTGAACGGCTGCTGCACATGGAAGACGTGATCCACCGCAGGCTCGTGGGACAGGAAGCACCCGTGACCGCGGTGTGCGATGCGGTGCGCCGCAGCCGCGCTGGCCTGACCGCCGCCACCCGGCCCGTGGGCGCGTTCTTGTTCATCGGCCCCACCGGTGTGGGCAAGACCGAGTTGGCCCGCAGCGTGGCCGAGTTCCTGTTCGACGACGAACGGGCCATGGTGCGCCTCGACATGAGCGAGTACATGGAGAAGCACTCGGTCTCTCGCCTCATCGGTGCTCCCCCGGGGTACATCGGTCACGACGAAGGGGGCGCGCTCACCGAAGCGGTGCGTCGCCGTCCCCACTGCGTGCTGCTGCTCGACGAGGTCGAGAAGGCCCACCCCGACGTGTTCGGCGCGCTGCTGCAGGTCCTCGACGACGGGCGCCTCACCGACGGCAAGGGCCGCACCGTCGACTTCACCCACGCGCTCATCTTGATGACCAGCAACCTGCAGAGCGTGGACGAGGTCTCGCACTTCTTCAGGCCCGAGTTTCTCAACCGTCTCGACGACGTGGTGCCCTTCGCACCTCTGGAGCGGGAGGCCATGGACGAGATCGTGGCCATCCAGCTCGAGGGACTGCGCCGGCAGGTGGCACTCAACGGCATCGATCTGCAAGTGACCCCCGAGGCCGTGAGCTACCTGGCCGAGGTGGGCTACGACCGGGTCTTCGGTGCCAGGCCGCTCAAGCGTGCGATCCAGAAGCACGTGGCCGACCTCATGGCCCGGGAGCTTCTGTCCGGACGGTTTGCCGCCGGTGACGCGGTGCACATCGGTCGGGAACCCGGCGGTGACCTGGTCATCACCGAGGTCGAGCCTGCCGCGGTCCACGCCAGCTGATCACTTCCTGCGCCGCGGCGCCCCGGCCCTCACCTGAGGCAGGGCGCTGCGGCACGGGGTCAGCGCTCGTCGCTCCCCGCTCGTCGCCCCCCGCTCGTCGCCCCCCGCTGTTGGCGCTGCGGCCGGGGCTGGAGTTAGCATGTGCGCCCCATGAGCCGGCCCAGCTACCGCGTCCTCCACGAAGACCCGACCGTGCTGGTGGTCGACAAGGCTCCGGGAGTGCTCACGGTCTCGGCGCCCAAGCACCCTGGCCGGTGCCTGCTCGACGATCTGCGGCGGGACGGCCACAAGGTGGCCCCGGTCCATCGCCTCGACAAGGAGACCAGCGGGGTGCTGCTGCTCTGTCTCGACAAAGAGCGGCGTAGGGACCTGGAAGACCTGTTCAAACACCGCGAGGTCACCAAGGAGTACCTGGCCCTGGTCCATGGGCGGCCCGCATCCGCCAAGGGGACGATCGCCCTGCCCATCCTGGAGCGGGGCTCGACGCCCCTCATCGATCGCCGAGGACGCCCGGCCCTCACTCGCTACGAGATCGTCGAGTCGTTCGGCCGCCGTGGGGCCCTGCTGCGGGTCTTTCCCGAGACGGGCCGGCACAACCAGATTCGCCTCCATCTGGCCCACATCGGGTACCCACTGGTGGGTGACCGCAAGTTCGGCCGACGGCGCTCAGCGGCCCAGGAGGCCCAGGATGGGCCCCACTCGCGGCGAACCCTGCTCCATGCGGCCCGACTCTCCATGCCCCACCCGGCTCGCCGCAAACGCCTCGATGTGCGCTGTGATCCCCCCGGCGACTTCGAGCATTGCCTGCAGGCCTGGCGCGAGCTGGCCTGACTCTGACTCCAGCGGGCTGTGAGGAGAGTGCCGCGCGCAAGGCCCTCGGTTCGCTAGGATGCGGCCCTTTTCCGGGCCTTTCGTGGCTCAGTTTTCAGGCTGCCCTCAAGGCAGGAAGATCGACGCGCCGATGGCGTCCAAGCAATCATGAGATCCTCTCGCTCATCAAAGTCTTCGCCAGTTCCGGTCTTGCTGGGCCTCTTCGCGGTCGTCGTCCTCGTGGCGGGCGGCGCGTTGTTCCTGCTCGAAGAGGACGATCCCCAGGGCGAGACGGGCGGCGGGGCCGTGGTCATGGCCGACGAGCCAGTGGACGCCCCGGACACCGTGGTCGCTGCCATCGAGACCTCAGGCGCTGACCGCACCAAGATCAGCGTGCCGGACATCACGCTCTCCAACGCCGCCGGGCAGACCATGGCCGTGGTCGACCCCAGCGGCCCCATGGGCACACTGGCTGGCATGGCAGTCGACGAGATGGGCAACCCCGTCGCCGGTGCAGAGGTCCGCCTCTACAAGGGTAGCGCCCTGACCAACGTGAGCCTGGCCCGGACTCAGCTGCCCCACTCGGCCGTGACCGACAGCCAGGGCAAGTTCGCCCTTGAAGCGGTCCCGGTCGATCGCAACTACGTCGTGGTCGGCGACCACGTCGACTTCGCCCTGGCCGAGCACACCGGCATCGTCGTCCGTGAGGACAAACTCACCGCTGGCTTGCGCCTCGTCTTCGGAGCAGGGGCCACCATCGAAGGCACGGTGATGTCCCTGGCCGAGAACCCCATCGCCGAGGCTCGGGTCGAGTTGTACGACACGGTCTCTGACGCCCGGCTCAAGCCCGCCGATCGCCGGCCCTGGAAGATCGTCTTCACCGATCCCTACGGGAAGTTCTCCTTCGAACACGTCTCCACCATCAGCCTCAAGGTGCGGGTCGAAGCGGCAGGATTCGAATCCCAGACGCACATGCTCAGCTCGGCTTTGCAGGCCGGGCCCAGCGACCAGGAGCTGAGCTTCCGTCTGGCCAACGGGCTGCCCCTGGGCGGTCGGGTGGTCGACGAGTTTGGCGTGGGCATCCACGCCGTGCGCCTCGAAGCCAACGCGCTCAAGCGCGAGTACCAGGGCAACTCGGTGGCCTTCTCCGACGAGAACGGTCATTTCTTGCTCGAGGGCCTGTCCAGCGAGTACCCGTACCAGCTGCGGGCAGAGAAAGACGGCTACTCCACCAAGACCGTGCCCCAGGTCCGCGTAGCCGATGCCAACGTGCTCGTGGAGATGCAGAGCCGCGGCATGGTCAAGGGCTGGGTCAGCGCCTCGAACGGCTCGCCTGTGACAGACTTCGCCGTGGCGCTCATGCGCGCCCGCCCAGGTTCAGACCCGCAGCTCATGGCGGACCAACGCCACTTCACAGACTCTGCGGGCGAGTTCGTGTTCGACAACCTCGAGCCGGGCAGCTACGCCTTCGAGGCCCGCAGCTCCGACTATGCCCCGTCTCGCTCAGAGGCGGTCACCGTAGAACGTGGTGGCGCTGCCCGGTCGGCAGAAGTACGCATCACCATGCTGCAGGGCGGAACGATCAAGGGCATCGTGTTGGGAACGGACGGCCAGCCCGTCCACAGGGCGCTGATCTCGGTCAACGCCAACAACTTCGTCGACACCCCGATCCTGAAGATCTTTGCGGCCCTGGCCCCATCGGCCGAGGTGAAGATGCGCGCGCGCACCAACGCCAAGGGTCGCTTTCAGCTCAAGCACATCATGCCGGGTACCTATCAGGTCTCGGTCAGGCATACCTCGGCGGCCGAGCTGCTGCAGAACGACGTGGTCCTTGAAGAAGGGCAGACTCTCGACATCGAGCTGCGCCTGCCCGTGGGTGCTTCGGTCAGTGGTCGGGCGCTCAACGAGAATCGGCTACCTCTGCCGTTCACCCAGGTGCAGATCAACCAGCGCACAGGGTTCGCCGACTCGGTCACCACTGACGCGGACGGTGTCTTCGGCTTCGACAACCTGCGCGAGGGCACCTACAGCCTCTCGGTGAACCCCGAGCGCCTCGACGACAAGCCCGTGGCCCCGCTGGTGCGACTGGTCTACGCCACCCGCTCCAAGCGCGAGATTTCCCTCCGCGAAGGGCAGACCCTGGGCGGCATCGACCTGTACGTGCAGCAACAGAACTGACCGCCGCTCAGGGCTGTCTCGAGCCGTCGTTGAGCAAGGCGACCAACCAGGCCAGCACGCTGGCGTTGGCAGGCAAGAACGTCCAGGTGCTCAGCTCGTCTGCTCCGACCCAGGACAGTTGTTGGCCCAACAGCGGCCGCGCCTCGTCGTCGCCGTCCGCAGAGCAGAGGAAGAACTCGACGGCCACCGCGCGCTCCTTGTCATGCCACGACTGGCACTCGATGGACTCGATGACCTCGACCGCCAGGCCCACCTCTTCGAGGCATTCGCGCCGGGCCGCCTGTGCGCCGCTCTCCCCCGCCTCCACGCCACCGCCGGGAAACTCCCAGTAACCGTTCCACGGCCCGCCTCCCGCTCGGGTCTGCACCAGCACGCGCCCCGCGCGCAAGATGACCGCCACCGCGACCTGGCGTGTCACCGGCTCCTGATCGCTCACGTCGAGAGGGCTCGGTACCAGTCCGCCATCAGGATCGACCCTGCCATGGCCACGTTCAGGCTGTCGACGCCTGGCACCTGGGGGACGGTCACAGCGGGCACGCCGCTGACCGACGACAGCCCCCGGGTCTCATGGCCCAGCAGGAGCAGGCAGCGCTCGGGGAGCGGGCGCTCCGGCGACTGGCCCTCGGGGCTGGGCGCGTCGGGGCTGCGGCCAGCACTTTCCACTGGCGACGCAGGCTCGGGCGGGAGCGCAGCGACGGGCCGCAGATCGGTGGCCCCCAGCAAGCTCTCCAGATCGTCCACTGCCAAGCAGGGCATGGCGAACACCGCGCCCGCCGACGAGCGGATGACCTTGGGCCCCCAGACGTCGGCGGTGCCCGGCAGGGTCACACACAGCGAGGCACCGAACGCTCGGGCGGAGCGCAGCAAGGTGCCCACGTTGCCCGGGTCTTGCAGGCCGCACAGCACGGCCACAAGCGCCGGCCCCGCGGCAGGCAGGTCGCTCAAGAGGCCAGCAGGCGGTAGAGGCAGGGCGGCCAGCAGCGGCGGGCCGTGGTCACGGTCGGCTTCCTTCGAGAGGTCGCCAGCCGGGGCCCAGAGCACGGTGGCTCCCGCGGCGTGAGCCCTGTCGAGCAGATCACCATGACGGTCGGCCAACGACTCGGCGATGACCACGACTCGCGGCGCCAGGGCAGCCGCCAGGGCCTCGCCCAGGAGTGTCGCCCCTTCGACCAGACACTCCCCGGCGAGACGACGCTCCCGTGCTCGGGCCAGGCCCGCCAGCTGGCGCAGCTCGGCGCGGGTGGCCGTGCGACCGTTCATGGGCGCCACAGGTGGGCGACCCGTCCTGCGTCGTCGCCGAGGCCATCCCCCGCGACCCAACCAGCGGACATCTCTGGCGTGTTGTGGTCGATCACCACCTCGCCCGCCGCCGTGACCAGGATCAGCCCGGAGCGGCCCCGGTGGTCACCGTCGTGGTCGATCAGTTCGTCGAGGGCCTGAGCCACGGCGTCTTTGGCTGCCATGCCGTCCGACACCAGCTGCACGCAGCGCCGGGCGGTCCCCTGACGCATCAGGGCCTCGCCCACGCCCGTGGTCACCGCCGCGCCCACGCGGTCGTCAGCCCAGAAGCCAGCGCCCACCACGGGCGAATCTCCCACCCGCCCCGTGCGCTTGCAGCTCATGCCGCCGGTGGACACGCCCGCGGTCAGGTGGCCCTGGGCGTCGAGACACACGGCGCCTACGGTGTCGAGGGCGGGCGCGGAGTCGCTGGCCACGGACGCACCGGCCTGGCGCTCGTGGAGCAGGCGCAGCGTCCGCTCGGTGACGAGGTCTGCGGGATCACACCGCGGCGCGCCGGACACGTCGATCAGCTGGTCAGACTCGGGGGGCGCCACGAAGCGACCGAAGTCACCGTCGTCGAGCAGGTGCTCGGCCAACAGCACGGGATGCATGGTGCGACGCACACCGGTGACAGCGCCGTAGCGCCTGGAGCCCCCCACCATCATGCCCGCATCCATGCTCACCGAACCGTCTGCTGCCAGGGTCGAGCCACGACCCGCGTTCATGATCGTGTGGGCTTCCATGTGCATGATCGCCGCGAGCACGGCCTGGCGGGAACCCGCCGCCCCATCGGCTTGTAGCGCCTGCTGCCCGGCTCTCAGGGCCTGAGCCACACCCTCCAGATACTGGGCACGATCGTCTGCGCTGGCCAGTGAACCCGCGCCCCCGTGCACGACCCACACAGGCGTCGAGTGCCCCGTCATCAGTCGACTCGCAACCACAGCGCCTTGAGGTACTCAGACTCAGGACACTCGACATGCACGGGGTGGCAGATGGCCGCGCCGGTGCTGCGCAAAAGGCGCACGTTGCGCCCCGCCTTGCGAGCGGCCACTCGCACCAGCTCCAGCAGGTCATCCCGAGGCAGCAGTCCAGAGCACGAACAGCTGAGCAACAAACCACCGGGCCGCATGAGCTGGATGGCCAGACGGTTGAGGTCGTGGTACTTGCCCCGCCCCAGTCGGTCGTCGCTACGCGAGGCGATGAACTTGGGCGGGTCGAGCACCATGGCGTCGAAGCGCCGATCGCCCTCGCCCAGTTGGCGCAGCCAATCAAAGGCGTCAGACTTCACCAGGGACACGCGCACCTGGTTGAGGTTCGCGTTGGCTCTGGCGGTGGCCAGGGCTGACTCGTCGATGTCGACTGCGGTGACAGACTTGGGTTCGCCCAGCACCAACGCCGTGGTAGAGAAGCCCCCGGTGTAGCAGCACACGTCTGCGACATCGGCTCCGCCCACCAGGCTGGCGAAGTCGTGGCGGTTGTCCCGTTGGTCGCAGAAGAAGCCCGTCTTGTGACCGGCGGCCAGGTCGACGTGAAAGCGCACGCTGTACTCGTTGATCTTGAGCTTCTTGGGGCAACCGTCGCTGCGCCACGAGGTCGCGCGCACGCCTTCGAGGCGGGCCACGCGCTCGGGCATCTCGACCGTGTGATACGCCGTGCCCAGTCGCCCGTGCAGGGCCTCGAGCAGCGGGTCGATCAAGCCCAACCACCCCGCGCTGTGCAGCTGGATCGAGAGCACGTCCCCGTAGCGATCCACGATCAGGCCAGAGAGCCCGTCAGCCTCGGCGTGGATCACCCGCCAGGCGTCCGTCTGGTCGATCCCCGGCCACGACTCGCGCAGGGCCACCGCCCGGTCGATGGTGTCGATCAGGGCCAGCTCATCGAAGCGCACATCGCCGCTGGTCAGCCGCCGCAGGGCGATGTCGGAGCGGGGGTTCCAGATGGCGTCGCCCACCACACCCCCATCGGGAGCGTGCATGGTCACCAGGCCAGGACCACTCAGCCCGTCTGGCTTCTGGGACACAAGCCCTTTGCGCACAAAGGGATGGGGCGATGGCCAGGTGGTCAGTCCGACAACGGGAGGCCGGGCAGGGAAGACGTCTTCGGCAGGATCTGGCATGGGCTCGACACCTTGCCACGAGGGTGGCGTCTGCGCCATAGGTCTCCTTCTCTGGGGTGGTCCGGGCGTCCCTGTTTCTTGCCAAGGGGGGCCGTGGCGCTCAGACAACTCGCCTCCAGCTCGTGAACTCGCTCCAGACCCCCCTTGGCAAGAAACAGGGACGCCCTCGCCGGTGGAGGGGCAGGAGACTCTGGCCTTCCTTATGTTCATTTCTTGCGGGCCAACGCGCTGCGTTGTGCCTTGCGATGGCGGTCGAAGCATGGTCACGGAGCGGTCAGTGTTGACGGGGCCTGATGTGTGCGGCGCGATGGCTCATCGGAAGGAACACGCTGTCCGGCAAGCGAGGAAGCTCAGCGAACCACGACGAAATCAGCACGCCAGA
>CAZIAK010000010.1:63838-94039 GCA_964537035.1 uncultured Phycisphaerales bacterium
CGCTGTCCGGCAAGCGAGGAAGCTCAGCGAACCACGACGAAATCAGCACGCCAGAGACGCCCCCGGTCAGGCCATGGTTGCCAGATCTCCCACTGATGAGGGTAGGCCTACCCGGCGCACCCCAAGCTGCAGACCCGGAGCACAACCACCTAAAGCCGTTTCAGGCTTTGCCCCAGCACCCTCGCGACGCTCAGTCTGGTCATGCAGCGGTGGTCGATGGGACATCGCTTCAGCTGGCACGGGCTGCAGGGCACCTCTTCGCGGAGCACCACGCTTCCAGACAGGTTGGTGTTGGTGAAGCGGGGATCGGTCGAGCCCATGAGCACCACGGTGGGTACGCCGAAGGCTGGCCCCAGGTGGCGGGGGCCTGTGTCCGTGCTGATCAGCAGGTCGAGTCGACGCACCACGGCCTTGAGCGTGGACAACTCCATGGAGGCGTCGGCGGCGGTGACCACAGCGCTGCTGGCAGAGGCGGCGATCGACCGGGCCAGATCTCGCTCACCGGGCCCGCAGAAGACCACGACCCTCGCTCCTGCCTGTGCCGCCAGCCCGTCGGCCACGGCGGCGAAGCGATCGGCGTACCAGAGCTTGCTGGGACCGAATGATGAGCCCGGGTGAATGCCCACCAGAGGCGCGCAGTCTACGAGGCCCTGGCCTACGAGCCAATCCTTCGCCCGGCTCTCGTCCTCTTCGGTGGTGCTCAACTGGTAGTGGTGATCTCCGCGGGGGATGCCCAGGTGCTCCAGGAGCCTGAAGTAGTACTCCACCATGGGCGTGGGCAGGCGATGGCGGCCCGCCTCTCGGGGATGAGCCAGGCTCTCTGTCAGTAGGGCTGACCGTCCCCCGCCGCTGTAACCTGCCCGGCCAGGTACCCGAGCCATGGCCAGCACCAGCGCGGACGAGAACGAGTTCGTCAGCAGAATGGCCCGGTCGAAGTTGCCATCTGCCACCCGGCGAGCCGACGTGAGCAGGCCAGCCCAGCCAGCCACCGTGCGCCGTGGCAACTCGATCAGATCGTCGAACAGCGTGCTGCCCGACAAGAGGGGCGCGCAGTGGGCAGGGCCTCCCACCGTGATGTGCGTGGAGGGCCAGTGGCGCCGTAGGGCAGCCAGGGCCGGGGTGGCCATGACCACGTCGCCGATCCAGTTGGGCAAGCGCACCAGGAGGCGCCGTGGCGGTGCAGGAGCGCTCGGCGAGTCAGGCCCGCTCAGGAACCCTCTCCGCTGCGAATCCGCGCCAGGGTGTTGGTGGTCGAGTAGCCGTCCTTCATGGACGCCAGGACCACGTGCCCGCCGTGCTCTTCGACCCACTCGCGTCCCACCACGCCCTTGTCGGCCCAATCTTCGCCCTTCACCAGGACGTCGGGGGTCAGGCTCTCGATGAGCTTCAGCGGCGTGTCGTCATCGAAGACGGTGACGAAGCTCACGCATTCGAGGCCGGCGAGCAAGGCCATGCGGTCGCCTTCGGCGTTGACCGGCCGCTCCGGCCCCTTCAGCCTGCTCACGCTGGCGTCGGAGTTGACGCCCACCACCAGCACGTCGCCGAAGCTCCGAGACTCTTGCAGGTAGGTCAGGTGACCCACGTGCAGCACGTCGAAACACCCGTTGGTGAAGACGATGCGCCGCCCCCTGGCCCTCTCCGAGGAGAGCTGCGCCAGCAGATCGGCATGCTGCAAGACCTTGTCACGGGTCGAACCTCCCTCGACCAGGGCGCTGCGGATATCGGCCGCCGTGATCGCCGCCACGCCAAAGCGCTGCACGGTGATGCCCGCGGCCACGGTGGCCAGACGCATGGCCTGCTCCATGCCTGCGCCCAGGGCGAGGGTCTGGGCCAGCACGGAGATGACCGTGTCCCCCGCGCCGGTGACGTCGTACACCGAGCGTGTCCGGGCGGGGATCGACCACTCGCCCGAGCCGTCCGCCATGCGGCAGTACATCCCCTGGGGGCCGAGCGTGATGATCGCTGCTTCGAGACCCAGGTCGGCGCACAGCGCATTGGCCGCATCGCGCACCGCCTCTTTCGAATCGAGCACCAGCCCGGTGGCGGTCTCGGCTTCGAGCTTGTTGGGCGTGATCATGCTGGCACCGCGGTAGATCGAATAGTCCTTGCCCTTGGGGTCGACCAGCACTCGGGGACGGCCAGGCGCTCGCAGCAGACGGTCGAGAACCGCCGTGCAGAGCACGCCCTTGCCGTAGTCAGAGACCACGACGATGTCCACGTCGACGATGGCCTTCTCGATGGCAGCCAGCAAGGCCGCTTCGACCGCAGGGGACGGTGCGCCCACGACCTCTTCATCGATGCGCAGCAGCTGCTGGTTCTGGCTGACCAGGCGGGTCTTGCAGATCGTCGGCCGAGTGTTGTCCACCACGAGGGAGTCGATACTGCAGCCCGAGTCGCGCAGCAACCCACGGATCAGCTCGGCGCCGCTGTCGTCACCCACCAGCGCCACGCAACGGACCTGGGCACCGAGGGCCGCCAGGTTCGCCGCCACATTGCCACAGCCGCCGAGCCGAAGCTCTTCGCGGGTGGCCGCCAGCACAGGGATGGGCGCCTCGGGAGAGATGCGCTGGGTGCTCCCGTGTTGGTAGCGGTCGAGGATCATGTCGCCCACCAACAGCACCCGGGGGTGTTCAGACGGTGAGAGCAGAGGCAGGAGAGCAGAGCTCATGAGGTGAGTTCTTTCAGGACGGCCCAGCGCAGCAGGGGCAGATTCAGTTCGTGGTGACCCGTGATCTCGAAGGCCTGCCCCCCTGGCCGCTCGAGCACGTTCACTCGGGGTCGGTAGTGTCGCAGCATGTCGAGATTCGCCGTGCTGAAGCCCTCAACCACGTGCCCCAGATTGCGGGCCAGGTTGAGCGCCTTGACGAAGACCTCGGGCAGGATCACCGCCGAGCCCAGGTTGATGTACACGCCCCCGGACAGCTTTGCCACCACGGCGGCCAGGCGATGAAAGTCGTTCATGGTGGCCGCGCCGATGGCCGCCCCGTCGGCGTTGCCATGCATGTGCACTGTGTCCGTGCCGATGGCTACGTGCACGGTGAAAGGCACAGCGAGACGATGGGCCGCGGCCGCCAGGCTGAGCGACTCGTTGGGTAGACCGTTCTCGACGATGTGCCGCCCCAAGGCGGCGCCCAACCCTTCGCCAGCGTCGGCCGCCACACGAGCCGCGTGGTTCACCGCCTGCGCGGTCTCGTGCACCATGCCCCAGCTGCCCTCGGCCAGCCCTGGCCCCACGTCTTCGGACGAGTGGCCCACGGCGGCGATCTCGAAGTCGTGGATGGCGCCAGAGCCATTGGTCGCCAGGGCGTTGATCACGCCCCGCTCCATCAGGTCGATGAGCAGGGGCGAGAGGCCCGTCTTGACCACATGACCGCCGAAGCCCAGCAGCACCGGGGCACCGCGACGATGGGCCGCCACGATGGCGCTGGCCAGCTGCTTCAACGCCCGGGCCCCCAGCAGATCGGGGAGGCTATCCAACACATCCGCGCCAGGGCCCACCGGGTCGATAGGCCTTGCGAACATGGCGGTGTCGACCTTGTGCTCCCGAGCCGAGACCGAGGTGGTCTGGACACGCGAGGGATCGAGGGGCGGAAACTCCATGGCAGCAAGCGCTCGGGGCGAGGGACGTCAGCCCTCGTTTGTACCCTCTGGGACAGCCCCGTTCCCGCGCTTTGCCGCCCGGGCCTCGCTCAGCGAGGCCTGGTCCGCCACCAACTGCTCGACGATGGCCGTGTGGCGGGCACTGCGCCAGCGATCGTGGAGCCAGAGCCACTGCTCCGGAGTCTCTCGCACCCGCGCCTCCAGCGACGCGGAAAGGCGGCTGATCACGTCTCGCTCCGCCGCGTCGCCCTCGAGTGCGGGATCCGCCTCGATGGGAGGCTCGATGATGAAGCGATAGTGCAGGCCGTCAGGCTCTCGCAGCAGATAGGTCGGCAGCACAGCCACGCCGAAGCGGCTGGCCATGACCCCCGAGACCTTGTGTTGTCGCGAGGGCGCCCCCATGAAGTCCATCAACACGCTCTTGCGGCCAGCGTTCTGATCAAGCACCAACAGGATCACCGCGCCCTTGCGAAAGAGCCGCGCCATGGGCAAGCCGCTGCCCTCTTTCTCGAGGGTCCCCGCCAGTCCACCCATGCGATAGCGAACGACGAGCTTCTCCAGCAGCGGGTTGTCCAGGGGACGGGCCACGGCCCAGGGCTGAGCAAGACAGAGGCGGCAGACATGGGCCAGACACTCCCAGGCACCCAGATGGGCGGTGGCCAGCATCATGCCCCGGCCCTGCTCTTGCAGCGCCAGCGCGTGCTCTACACCTTCGACCTCGACCAGTGCCTCCAAGGGTTTGGACCGCAGCTGCCGGTGTAGCAGCAAGGGCTCGATGAGGTTCAGGGCCATGGTGCGAAACGCACCGCGCACCACGGCCTTGGCCCGCGACTCGTCCACGCCCAGCCGTTCACGCACCAGGTCACACGTGCGCACCCGCCGGGAGCGGAGCAGCAGGTAGGCCAGGTCGCCGAAACAGCGCATCACCCACAAGGCAAGCCGCCGCGGCATGACGACCACCGGGCCCAGCAGCGCCAGGACCAGCAGCCACTCCAGGCGGTTGCGGAAGTTGCTGCGGGACTCTGTCATGAGAACGACACCCGGTCAGCGTGGGACTGGGTCACCCTCCGGCCTCTTCGGCCTCCAGCGCCTCGCGCACCTGCTCACGGACCACGCCTCCCGCCCCGCCCCCGTCGTCGCTCGCTGCGGTCTCGGAGGTCTGGTCGGTCTCGGCGACCACGTCATGGACAGGCTCTGCGGTGAGGGCGTCAGCCCGACCGGCAGCCAAGGGCTTGCTGCCGGTGCGCTTGGAGCTGCCGTTGCCCGCGGCGCCGTGGTTCTCGTACTCGTCGATGG
The DNA here is from genome assembly GCA_964537035.1 of uncultured Phycisphaerales bacterium. Taxonomy (GTDB): domain Bacteria; phylum Planctomycetota; class B15-G4; order B15-G4; family B15-G4; genus CAZIAK01. Next base: position 68,735 of record CAZIAK010000010.1, read on the forward strand.
TCAGACTCAAGACCTTGCTCACGCCATGCTCCTGCATGGTCACGCCGAACACCTGGTCGGCGTAGCTCATGGTCCTGCGGGCGTGGGTCACCACCAGGAACTGGCTCTCCCCCAGAAAGTCTTCGAGCACGGAGCAGAAGCGATCGATGTTTGTTTCATCGAGGGCTGCGTCGACCTCGTCGAGCAGGCACACAGGGCTGGGCCGCGAACGGAACAAGGCGAAGAGCAGTCCCACGGCGGTCAGGGTGCGCTCACCGCCTGACAGCAAGGTGATGTTCCGGGCGTCCTTTCCGGGGGGTGCGGCGGTGATGTTGATGCCCGCCTCGAGCACATCGGCCCCCTCTTCGAGAGCGATATCAGCCTTACCACCACGGAACAACTTGCGGAAGATGACCCGGAAGTGCTCGCGCACCTCGTTGAAAGCCAGCACGAACCGCTCGCGGGATTCGCGGTTGAGCTTGTTGATCGTCTCGTTCAGTGACTGCTGCGCGCTGACCAGGTCATCTCGCTGGGTGACCATGACGCCCAGTCGTTCGTCCACGTCGGCGAGCTCGTCTACTGCGGCCAGGTTGACGTTGACCATGCGGCCCAGACGCTCGCGCAAGACGTTGATCTCTGCGGAGACGTCGTCCCAGTTTGTGTCCTCGTCGCCCTCGCCTTCGGGAGCTTTGGTCTCGGCCAGATCGATCTCGAGTTCTTCGAGAACTTTCTGCTGCAGCTCGTCTCGGCGAATGGCCGTCTCGCGGCTGGCCAGACGATGCTCGGACAGGCTCTGGGCCCGCGCCTCAAGCACGCCCTCACGCTCGGTCACCTGCGCCTGAACCACCGCGAGCTCGTCAGTGACGGTGGTCGACCGCTCACGAGCCACGTCGAGGGCCCGTGAACGAGTGTCTCGTTCTTGGGTCAGATCGGTGCAGCGACCATCGAGGGCGGACAGTTTCTCTTCGAGCCCGCCCCGTAGTCCCACAAGACTCTCGAGCTCTCCCTGGGCGTTCTTCGCCTCTTCGTTGCGCTCGTCGGCGCCACGCTGAACCTGCCGCCGTTCGCTCTCCAAGGCCTCCTGACGTTCGCGCCGTGCAGAGTGTTCGAGGCGCGCTGCAGCCAGGGCCTCCTGGGCCGCGACAAACGTCGACTGGATCTCTCGCTGGCACTGATCCTGCCGGGCCTCTTCGAGCCGGTCGGCAGCCACCGCCGCCTCGAGTTCGCCTTCGAGGCGCGTGGCTTCGGCCAAGACCGCAGCCAGCTCGGTGAGTTCGCCAGCCAGCTTCTCAAGGTCTGCGGCGCGCAAGGCACGGTCCCGCTCGAAGTGCTGCTGGCGTGCGGCGCCCTGACGTTCGGCCTCGAGGGCCCGCTCGCGCTCGCCTTCGAGCTCGCGCAAGGCCTTGCGGGACGTCCCCACCAGTTCGCGGGCCTGGTGCAACTGTTCGAGGACAGCACCCCGCCGCTCGGCCGCCTGGCCCAGCTCGGTCTCAAGCACGGCGCAGGCCTCGACCAGCTCGGCCAGCTCGGCGCGACGGGCGACCAGCCCACCCGCCTGCCCTGCGGCCCCGCCGCGCAAGGTGCCCCGCTCATCAAGCAGCTCACCCTGGGGAGTGACCCAGACCGTGACGCCGTCGGGGCGGGCATCAGCCAGGGCAGCCCGGTCGGGCACCAGCCGCACATGGGCCAGCAAGGCCTCGAACACACCGTGGTGCGCCGTGACTTCGAGATGGTCGAGCAGCCGTTCGCCCTCGGCAGCACCTTGGCGAGGCAGCACAGAATCGGCAGGGATCAACGCCACCTGTCCGCCCTTCACAGACGCCAGGTGGGCGAGCGCCGCCAGACCGTCTCGACGGCCAGCCACGACCAACGCCTGGGTCGTGGAGCCCAAGGCCACCTCGACCGCTTCGGCCAGACCACGAGGCACGTTCACATGGTCGACCAGCAGGCCGTGCAGGCCTTCAAGATCGGACTCGAGCAGGCAGACAGCGCCGGGCGAGACCCCATCACGGCGCTGGATCAACTCTTGCAGGGCTTCTCGACGACTGATGCCCGCGGCCAGATTCTCCCGAACATCTTGGAGTCGGCCATCGAGCCCCTGCAACTCAGCGCCGAGTTGCTGCTCCCGGTCGAGTCGGGTGCTCAGCTCGGCCCCGACCCGCTCCACGTCCCCATCGAGCTGACGAGCCTTCTCGAAGAGCTGGCCTTGCTGTTCGGCCTGGCCCTCGATCTGTCCATCGAGCACCACGATCTGTTCGGCGAGTCGGTCGCGAGAGGCGCTCAGACCAGCGTGGCGCGACGCAGCCGCCGAGCGCTTGTTGCGATACTCGGTGAGCGTACCCAGCCGGGCGAGCGCGGCCTCGCGCCGCTCTTCTGTGGACCGCCGCCAGGCCTGCAACGCCTCGTGGGCTGATCTGTGGGCCTCGCTGCAGGTGGCCACTTCGGCTTCCCAGCGAGCGGCTTCGCTGGCCACTTCGTCGAGGCGCTTGCCCACACCCTCGACCTCTTGGCGACGGTCGGCCAGAGCCTGTTGCAGGACCAGCACGCGCCCCTCGAGAAGTTGCCGCCGCTCTGCAATGTCAGCGACCCGCTCCCGGAGAGACGTCTGCCGTTCGCCGAGGGCCTCGACCTCACCCGTGGCCTGCCGGAACGACTCCGCGGTCTCGTCGACGGAACGACGCACGGTGGTGAGCTGGTCCTGCAGGGCGGTGACCGACTGGCGAGCGGTCTCGACCTCGCTGCGGGCCCCTTGCTCAGCCTCGGTCAGGGTGGACTCGTCTCGGGACTGCTGCTCCATCGTCCCGCCCAGCTCAGACCACTGGTGGGCGAAGTAGAGCGACTTCAGCTGCCGGGAGCGATCACGTGCCTCGACGAAGCTGCGCGCCCGCCCGGCCTGGACCTTGAGCGAACGCTGACGCTTCTCGAGCTCTTCGACCAGATCGCCAAGGCGCAGCAGGTTCTGCTCGGTGCGGGCCAGCTTCAGCTCGCTCTCACGACGCCTGGCCCGATAGCGGCTGATGCCCGCCGCCTCTTCGAAGATGCGTCGACGTTCTTGAGCGTTCGCCGAGAGCACGGCGTCGATGCGTCCCTGCTCCATGACCGAGTAGGCGCTTGCACCCAGCCCCGTGTCGAGCAACAGGTCGCGGACGTCTTTCAGCCGGGCGGCCTGACGGTTGATCAGGTACTCACTGTCGCCGCTGCGGTACAGCCGCCGGGTGATGACCACCTCGGTGTAGTCGATGGGCAGCACCCCATCGGCGTTGTCGAACACCAGCGAGACCTCGGCGAAGTTTCGCTGAGCCCGGGCGCCATTGCCCTTGAAGATCACGTCGAGCATGTCCTTGCCGCGCAGGGCAGAGGCGCGCTGCTCGCCCAGGGCCCATTTGACCGCGTCGATGACGTTGCTCTTGCCGCAACCGTTGGGGCCCACGATGGCCGTCAACCCCGGGGGCAGCTTGAGCGAGGTCCTGTCTGCGAAGGACTTGAAACCGTGAATCTCGACGCATGTCAGGCGCATGAACCGCTGCCAGTAAGTGAGGGTGATCTGGACATGAGGGCCCGGTAGAAGTCTTCAGCCACGGGAGGCACGGGCACTGCCGCTCCGGGACAGAGGCGCAGCAGCTCAGCGAGCCGAGCGACCTCGACCGCATCATCAGGCGCATCGGCAGATGCCACCAGGGTCAGCTCCCGCTCGGCCTGGCCTTGGTGCTCTCGGGCCAGGCGTTCGCCCAGGGCCGCCGCCAGGTCATCGCCATTGGCACGAGCCCGCACACCGTCGCCCAGGATCAGCCGGCGCGCCGCGGCCCAGCCGGCCAAGTCGATGCGCAGGCGTTCGGCGGCACCCTCCCCCAAGCTGGGCCCCAGAGCCTGCCAGGCTCCACGGACAGGTTCGGAGTCGGCCCAGGCGACCAGGCCACGCTCGGTGAGCTGTACAGCCTCGGCCACCAGGTCAAGGAAGGCCCCGGGACGGCCTGCCCCTGCGGCCGCCGCCAAGACCGGCAAATGCACTCGAGCTGCCGCGCTGACGCAGCCCGGGACAGGCGAGCGGCGAGCGGCCTCGATCGAGCAGCGGCCTGCCGTGAGCTTGGCGAGTCCCTCAGGATCCGAGCAGGGCCCGTGAACGCGTAGGGCCCAGCGAGCCAGGGGGATCGTCTCCAAGGCCTCCAGCAGCCCGACCTGCAAGGCGTCGGCCTGCAGGGCGCGGTGGGCGGGCAGGCTGAGCACAACCCGCCCCGCCGACCCATCGGTGTTCACCAGCTGATGGGCCAGGTCTTGAGCCGCTCTGCGCCCTGGCAAGGCCCCCTCCCAGGGCAGGACCAGATCATCGAGCACCAGCCCGGCCAGGGGACGCAGGGCAGCGCCCAGCACGGCAGACCGGGGCATGCGGCCGTTGCCCTGCCTGGAGGACCACCCCGCGGGCAGCACGGCCTCGACCACCCGCGCCCCCACCAGCCAGGGGCGAAAGTCGATCCAGCCGTCTTCTTGGGCGGCCACCGCGTCGGAGGGCAAGACGTGACGCAAGGCGTGATCTTGCAGCAGCGCCCCGGCCAGCCGCCGGTCGACCGCGCTCCCTGGAGCACCGTCGGTCAGCAAGGCGGTCAAGGGCACCTCGGGGGCTGCTGCACGCGCCCGTGGTCCCTGAGCGCGCGAGTGCTGGCGCAGAGCCTCGTAGACCTGGGCGGCGACGTCATCGCCGGATTCGACGAGCAGCCTCCTGGCCAGCTCTGCCACTTCGTCCCGCCCCACCAGGGGGCCCTGCTCGTTGCGGGAGAGGAACAGCTCGATCACGGAGGCCAGGTCGTCCGCCCGGTGGCGAGCCTGGGCGCCCAGACGCTCTTCGCCCGTGCGGGACAAGGCGCGTCGCAAGGAGACGGCCAGCCGGGCGCCGTCAAAGGGCTCGACCCGACCGTCAGGCCCCAACACCGCTGCCGGGTGGGCAAGATCAGGGTTCCTGCGCACGTGGCTCTCCCCGGGCAGCCGTGCTCGCGTCGACGCCATCGACGGAGACCTCCTCATCGAGCTCGGCGCCGAGCAGGGGCTTGAGCTCATCCAAGAACTGGTTCACGTCCTTGAACTCACGATAGACGCTGGCGAAGCGCACGTAGGCCACTTGATCGAGGCGCCGCAGGGCCTCCATGACCAGGTGGCCGATGTACTTGCTGGCCACTTCTTTGTCGAAGACCTCGTGGAGCTTCACCTCGATATCGGCCACCAGGGCCTCGAGGGTGTCGGTCTCGACCCGTCGCTTGTGGCAGGCCACCATCATCGAAGACAGCAGCTTGTCCCGATCAAATGGCACTCGATTGCCATCTTTCTTGACCACTCGCAGGGGCGTCTCGCCCACCTTCTCGTAGGTGGTGAAACGTCCACCGCACTCCAGGCACTCGCGACGGCGACGGATCGCGTCCGCCTCGCCCGAAGTCCGGGAGTCGATCACACGGTCGTTGTTCGCCTTGCAGTAAGGACAGCGCACGCCGGGGACCCCTCGCTCGCGACCGGCCGGGACAGGACCTGGGGGCGCCCTGTGGCGCACACCAACCGGCGGGAGTATCCCACAAGATGTGGTGGGACCGAAACCCTCGGTAACAAAACCCATGGGGTCGGTGTTCGAAATCGGGCCGCAACGACCGTCAGGCACCGTCTGGCCAGCGCGGGCCACCACGAGCCGGGATCAGTTCCCGCTGCGGCTCCAGAAGTGTGGCCCACCCGGCGTGTGCAGCTCCTCGAACACGATCGACTTGTTCACCGGGTCGCCCTGGATGTCCAGGTGGACGGTCCCGGTGACCCCCTCCCGACGCAGATTACGAAACGCCATTCGCATGTCATTGCCGTCGAGATCCGAGTCAAATATCGAGAACACGGCCCGCCCCACGTCGTAGCCCAGAGCCACGAAGTCCGTGGGCCAGGGCCCGTCATGATCCTCCTTGTAGCGGGCCACGAAGCTCTCGACCAAGGTCTGACGGTCACTGGGCACCTGCCGCTCGCCGGGGCTGAAGTGGCTGGTGTAGAAGGCCTGAGCCACCTTGCCCGGGACCACGTCGGCGATGACAGGGCCCTCCCACCCATCAGAGCCCAGGAGCACCAGGTTCTGGACACGGGCATCCGTGGCCCCCTCAAGCATGGTCACCACGCTGTCGTGGTACCCGGCCAGGAGCACGCCCTCGGGCTCGAGTTCAGCCACCCTGTCGAGCACCCCGGCCAGATCTTCGCTGTCGTCGTAGTAGGCCACCTCGCCCACGATACGGCCGTGGCGGGTCACGAAGGCCTGGGCGAACTCACGGCCCAGGCCCAACGAGTAGCGGGAGCCCAGATCGACGGCCACGGCCAGACGAGAGAGGCCCAGGTCGTGGCGGGCGAAGTAGGCCAGGGCCCGGGCCACCTCGGGGTCGGTGAAGCAGTAGCGAAAGGCGAAGGGATTGCCGCGGGTGAACTCCTCGCCCGTGGCCGAAGGGCTGATCAAGGGCACCTCATGGGAAGCCGCCGAGCCCGCGGCCACCATGGCCAGATCGGTGGTGAGTGGCCCGATGACCACCGAGGCCCCTTGATCCACGAGCAACTGAAAACCCGCCGACGTGCCCGGAACAAGGCTCTCGTTGTCGGCCACGACGAGCTCGATCTGCTCGCTCACCGGGCGGCTGGCGTTGACCTCGTTCAGGGCCATGGTCAGCCCCTGAAGAGCCTCTTGTCCCCAGGGGGAAAAGCGGCCGGTCTGGGGCAGCAACACGCCGACCCGGTGAGGCCTGGAGTCACAGCCGACGAAGCCAAAGACCCCCACAGCAACCCACAGGACAGCCCAACCCAGACCTGCCCGTTCTTCCACCGCGCGGCGAACCGCGCCTCGAACTCGTCCGGGTAGCTCCTGCTCGCCTGGGACGCTCACTGCGAGCTGCCCTTGCGAGCTGCCACGGCCCGGCGCTCGTCACTCCAGCGCTGCTGCACCCAGCGCTCCGGGTCTGCCGAAAGGTGTGCGGTTCGGGTGAGCAGGTCGGCGGGCCGCAGTCGCGCCAGGGCCTCGAGTGCTGCGTAGCGGATCGACCAGGCCGGGTCGTGGGTGGCCACCGTGAGCGTGTCCCACACAGTGACCTGGTTGAACCCCGCCAGCGCCTTCACGATCGTTTCTCTGCCGCGCACGTCGGTGCGGTGGGCGAAGGCGTCGAGCAGGCCACCCAGGGTCGAGGGCCTGCCCAGGTCGCCGAGCAGCACCGCCGCGTTCTGGCAGACCTGCCAGTCGTCGTCCATGAGCAGCTGCTCCAGGGCCGCCAGCCAGTTGCGTTCAGCCAGGGGCCCCAGGCCCGTCTTGGCCAGCTCGTCCCGCAGCTGCCGCACCAGGTCTATCTTCACCTTGCGGATGTTGTTGGGCAGCAAGCGATCCAGGTCGGCCTCGTCGCCCAGGGACGTCAGGGCGTCAAGAGTTGCCAGCAGATCGAAGAGCTCGCTGTACTGCCCCAGGGCCAGCTGTCGCCTGGCTTGAGCCACCATGGACTCGATGCGCTGCAGCCGGGTCACCGCGTCTTCTGACTGGATGTCCTCGGCCACCAGGTCGATCAGTTCGAGCACGCCCAGCGCCCCGTGATCGACCCGGTCTTGCCCTCGCAACGAACGTCGCAGGTGCTCGGTGGCATCGATGCGACTGCTCCCACCGCCGACCAGACCCAGGGCCACGAGCAGCAACACGGTGACCAACGCGGCGCCCATGGTCACCAGGGCCACGGCCATGCGATGACGGCGCAGGGCACGCAGGGCCCGGGGCACGGGGCCCAGAGGGCGAGCCATGATCGGCTCGTAGTTCAAGAAGTGGCGCAGGTCCTGGCCGAACTCTTCTGCGCTCTGGTAGCGGCGGTCCGGGTCCTTCTCCATCGCCTTCAAGACGATGGTCTCCAGATCTCTGGGGATGCGCGGGTTGAGCTTGGTGGGCGACGGTGGCTCTTTGGTGATGATGTTGCGCAGCACCACCGCCACGTTCTTGCCCGCGAAGGGTTGGTGCAGGGTCAGCAGCTCGTACAAGGTGACGCCGAGCGAGTAGATGTCGCTGCGCTCGTCGAGGGGTACCCGCCGGGTCGCGGCCTGCTCCGGGCTCACGTACGCCGGCGAGCCCATGAAGTCGCCGGTGGCGGTGAGCGTGCCTGCGGTGTCGATGCTCTTGGCCAGACCGAAGTCGGTGAGCTTGATGCGACCGTCCGGGCCCAAGATCAGGTTGCTCGGCTTGATGTCCCGGTGGATGACACCGTGGGCGTGGGCGTGGCGCAGAGCGTCGGCGGTGTTCTCGATGAAGCTGGCGATCATCTCGTGGTCGCTGCGCAGATCGAGAATGATGCCCTCTTCGAGATGAGGGTCGCCGGGCTTCGAACCCACGAGCTTGCGCCCTTGAGCCCACTCGGCGATGTCCATGTTCAGGTTGGCACCTGAGACGCGCACGAAGCGTCGGCCATGGAGATGAGCCGTCTTCAACCGATCGATCACATCGGAGAGGTCGAGGCCGTCGACGAACTCCATGGCCAGGTAGGCCGTCTCGTCCGTGGTGTTGAACGAGTGCACGGCCACGATGCGCGGATGATGCAGGCGGGCGACGGCGGTGGCCTCTCGGCGGAAACGATCAGCAGCCTTGGCGTTGCGCATGGTGGCCGGGGGCATGACCTTCAGCGCCACCGGGCGGCCCAGGCTGATCTGCTCGGCCTCGTAGACCACGCCCATCCCGCCCCGACCGATCTGACGGATGACCCGGTAGCCATCGATCACCGAACCCACGTGCACGGCCCGGTGCCCGAACTCTTCGCCCAGGCTCACGCTGCGCACGTACTCGGCCCGTTCACCGGGCAAGGCCGGATACTCGGCGTTGTAGTCCACCGTCTCGATCCGGGAGTGTGGATCGATCACGCGGTCGGCATCTTGGGAGTCGTTTGCCATCGAGACTGCTCAGTCTACCCACCGGGGAGCGAGAGGTTGCGCGATGAGAGGCAGATCACTTGCCGATACAGAAGCCTGAGAAGATGCGATCGAGCAGGGCGGCGGTGACGTCGAGAGGTTGCTCACGGTCGCTCTCCATGCGCTCCAAGGCCTCTCGCAACTGCAGGGACAGCACGGGCAGGGCGCCCCAGAAGTCATCCTCAGAGGCGGCTTCGAGCAGGGGCAGAATCTCTGCTGCTGCGTCTGCCTCGGAGCGTTCGGCGAAGTCTGCGGCCCGTGGAGCCGGAGCTGCGCTGAGGAGTGCCTGCCAGAGAGCGGGAAGCCCCTCGCCCGTGCGCGCCGAGGTGTACAGACCGTCAGCTCTCGTGGCGCCTGCAGGGAGCAGGTCGCAGCGACTGATCACGGAAATCAAGGTGCGTGAACCCACCGCGGCCAGCCGTCGACGGCGATGGGCTCGGCTGTCGTCGGCGCCTCCCGGCCCTGCGGCCTCGGCTGTCGGAGAGGCCACCGACTCCACGTGGAGTACGACCGCTGCGGAGGGCAGGGCGGTCAGGAAGCGCTCGGCAGCCAGCGCGTCCAACCCGTCGCTCACCTCGCCTACACCCGGGCCGTCGATCAGGCGCCAACGCCGGCCACCGTGCTCGACCGTTGCGGCGAGGGCGTCGCGGGTCGTGCCCGGTTGGGGAGAGATCGTGGTCTCCGCCCCGGGGCACAGGGCCAAGAAGAGCGACGACTTGCCCGCGTTGGGCGGACCCAGCAAGACCACGTCGGTCTCCCCGTCGGCAGCGGGACGCGAGCGGCCAGCCTCCACGAGCGCACGGGCCAGGGTCGTCGACCGGACCAGTCCCGCCCGCAGCTCGACCTCGGCGATGGCTTCGGTGTCGGATTCTTCGAAGTCGACGTGGGCCTCCAGCAGGGCGAGGGTGTTCAGCAGCTCGTCGCGGAGGGCATCGCCCAGACGAGCGGTCCCACCGGTGAGGCAGCTGGCAGCAGCCCGGGCGTCGTCTGCCTCACGGCTGGCCACCAGACGCCCCACCGTCAGGGCACCGTCCAGATCGATGCGACCATGGATCAGCCCTCGGCGCAGAAACTCTCCTCGTGCGGCCGGGCGAGCCCCCGCAGAGACGGCTCGGCGCAAGACCTCGGTGACCAGGGCTGGCCACCCGGGCAGGTGCAGCTCGACCACGTCCTCACCGGTCAGGGACCGGGGCCCTCTGAAGAACAACAGCTGCACGGGAAGGCGCGAGGCCTCGTCGGGAGCGAGCGCAAACCAGCCCTCGCCCAGGCGGCCGGGCTTCGGGGCCGTGGTGATGTTCAGCAGACCCTGGACGATGGCCAGCGCCTGGCCCCCAGACAGCCGGACCATGGCCCGTTCAGCGAAGCCTGGAGCAGTGGCCGGCGCCACGATGGTGTCCACCAGATCGCTGGCGGACACGAGAGAGGTCACGGCAGGTGCGGCATCAGATCGGCGGCGATGATCTCGCCCTTGGCCTTGCAGCCCGCTGCGTTCAGGTGCACCGAGTCAACGAACAGACCGGCGTCTGCCGGGAGCTGGCTGGCCAGGTCAATCCAGACGGCGCCCTGCTGCTCGGCGATCTGGCGAGTGACCACGTTGTGCTCGGCGATGCCGGTGAGCAGCTCGGGCTGACCCTCGTTCGTGGCCAGGGCCGCGTCCGCCGCGAAGCTGACCAAGACCGCCATCACCCCGTGAGCCTGAGCCACCGCCACCATGCTCAGCAGGTTGCGCCGATACGCCTCCGTGCCCGATGCGGTCAGGTTCGCTCCCGCATCGCCCGGAGGATCGGGGCGCTCGTACTGGATCAGTTCGTTGACCCCGCCCAGGTAGTCTTTGCGCCCGGTGAAGCCCTCGACCGAGCCGTTCCAGTTGCGACGGTAGTGCTCGTAGCCTGGGGTGTAGTTGGCGTAGCGCCGGGCCCGCACGTCGTTGGCTCCGTGGTAGACCACGATGGCGTCGGGCTGCAGCTCAAGCACGCGAAAGATCAGGTTGTTGAGGCTCTCGGCCGTGGTGTAGCTCTCGATGCCCCCGTTGATCACCTCGATGTCGGCGTCTGGTCGCGCAGCGCGCAGGGCGGCTTCCATTTGCACCGGGTAGGACTCGTTGTCATCCACGGCGTAAGAGTAGGTGGTGGATCCACCGAGGCAGACGATGCGATAGCGACCGTCAGGCTTTGGCATGTCGATGGCCTTGCCCCGAAAGCCCTGAGCGTTGCTGGTGGCCACACGTTTGCCGCCGCGGGTGAAATCAGGCTTGAGCCCGTACATCACGTAAGGCAGGGGACGAAAGGCCAGCTTCTCCTGGGTCAGGGACGAGCCGCCCATGACGAAGTGGAACACCACGTAGGCCATGGCAGCCATGACGATGACCAGACCCGCCCGGGAACGACGGGGCCGCGATCGGGGTGCACTGCTCATGACGTCTGCTCAGGACTTGGTGGGGACGGCGGTCTTCGTCGGGACACCATCGATAGGCCAGATGCGCCGGATGACCTGGAACTCGAAGATACCCAGCAGCGACGACGTGAGGATGTAGAGCGACAGTCCCGCAGAGTAGCTGTACAGGATCCAGAGCATGAAGATGGGCATGATCATGCCCATGATCTTCTGGGTCTGAGCCTGGCTGTCGTCAGCAGGCTTGGGCTGAAAACGCATCTGCGCGATGGTGGCGATGGACATCAACACGGGCAGCAGGTTGACCGTCTCGAAGCCGAAGAAGCCAAAGGGCATCTGGTCCGGCCGGGAGAGGTCGGTGATCCAGAACATGAACGACGACTGACGCAGCTCGATGGACGTACCCAAGATCTGAAACAGGCTGATCCAGACCGGGAACTGCAAGAACATGAGCAGGCAGCCACCGAGGGGCGGCGACACGCCCTCGGCCTTGAGCACCTTCATCTGCTCTTCTTGGAACTTGCGCGTGTTGTTCTTGTACTTCTTCTTCAGCTCGTCAAGCCGCGGCTTGAGCCTCTGCATGGCGGCCGAATAGCGGCCCATGCCCGTCTGCTGCTTGCGGTTGAGCGGAAACAGCATGCCCTTCACCACGACCGTCAACATGATGATCGCCAGGCCCCAGTTGCCGACGATCGAGTAGAAGAAGCGCAGCACCACCAGCAGGGTGCGGTTGATCCATGCGCCCCAGCCGTAGGACGCTTCGATGACATCGGTCAAGAAGCCGTAGCCGGTCGTGCCAGCGATCTCTGTGGACTTGGGTCCGGTGTAGAGTTCGAAGCCGAACGAGCGGGACTGCCCGGGCTCCAGGCCCAGCACCACCAGCAGCAAGTCGGCGGTGGCGTTGGTGCGGTGGTCGGATTCGAGCTCGTAGCGCAGGGCCTCGGCCTCCCGCTCGTCACGGGGCTCTCGAGAGGCCACATCGCGCTCGAGGGCTTGGGCGTCGAAGACCGACGCGGGAAACACCTGACGCACGTCGGTGCCCCCTTCGGGGATCAGCACCGAGGTGAAGTAGTTGGTCATCACTCCCGCGGCCAACAACTGCTCGTCGGCTGCCACGCTCACCGGGTCGCCGTCCAGGTCGCCCCCGCCCCACTTGGTCGGCACGGACTCGCCCATCTTGTTGCGCACGATGGCCACGGCCTGAGGGCCACGCCCATAGCGGAACTTGGCCTTGCCGCTGGCCAGATCGACCAGCCCCCTGGCGCCTTCGAGAGACAACGAGAGCGAGTCGAGCCGGCTGTCACCCACGTTGGTCACGTCGAGGGTCAGGCCCAGGGTGTAGTCCTTGTCCCGCTCGTCGACGGTGCGGGTGAACAGCAGACCGTCGGGGGTGGTGTGGGTGAACACCAAGCGGCTCAGCCCGGCGCTGGTCTTCTCACGGCTGACTTCCCAATGCACCTGGTCGAGCGCGTACTTGTTGCCCAGCGCGGTGAGCCGCAGGTTGTGGTTCTCGCCATCGAGGGTTGACAGCAGCGGCAGGACCTCGTCGCTCTCAAGAGAGGGGTGGTAGTCCAGCAGATCAAGCTGCACCAGAGCGGCGCCCTGGGATGTCCAGACGGAGCGTGTGGCCCCGGTCTCCAACACCTCGGTGGTCGGGGTGGCGCCCGTCTCCAGCAGATCGGCCAGGACCTCGTCGGTCAGCTCCGAGCTGGTCTTCTCTCCGGCCTGAGCCATGCGGCTCTCGACGGAGAGCGGGTCTGCGGGCTGGGCCTGGTCCTCTGAACCGGGCTGAGCCTCACCGGCGATCCCCGAACCGTCTACGCTCGGATCTGCAGGCTCGGGCTGTGGAAAGCTCCGCATGTACAGCAGGACGAATGCGAAGCTGAGGATGAGCGCGAAAGGCAGGCGCTTTTCCATGAGTCGGGCGGCTCGAATGACGTGAATGGGCTCGCGATACGCTCGTCCTGTGGACGAGTTCGCGGCGTTGTTGGATTCGGCTGCCCGTTGCTTTCAGGCGGCCGAGCGAGAACGAGTGACGATCAGCCGCCGAGGCCGTCGAGAGCGATGGCCTCCTCGATCAGCATGATCGGGATGCCTGCACGGACCGGATACAGAACCTTGCCATCTTGCCGCACAAGGCCCGCATCGAGGGCTAGCTCGACAGCGGAACCCCCACGGGCGGTCACCTTGCCTGCGGCAATGGCCGCATTCACGGTGGCCAGAAGCGCCTCGTCGGCGAGGGCCACGGGTTCTTTGGTCTCGGGGCAGGCCAGGATGGCTAGAAGGTCCTGGTCGAGTGCTGGCGATGACATGTCTCGTCCTCCGTTGACGAACGGCGCATCCTTCCATACCGGCTGGCCTCGCGCCATGTCAAACTGTCCCCCCCCATGGCGACCAAGACGACCACGATGACCGAGACCGTAGGCACGACCGCAGACAGAGGGATGGCCCGATCGGCGACTCTCACCGAGACGGCGCCCCGCTCCCCACACCCCTCGAGATGGGCGGGTTGGACGGCCCTTGTGGCGCTCGTCTGCTTCAGCGCCTGCGAGCCCCTGCCAGAGCTGCCCGGCCTGCCAGGGGTCACCGACGAGGGGCGGGCCTGGTTCTGGCGCGACGTACTGGCCGCGCCCTTGCCTGGAGAGAGCGCCCCGGACGCCGCCCTGCTGGCCCTGTCCGGCCCCGCGGAGCGCATTGACGCCCTGGCTGAGCTGGTCATCAAGGCCGATCCGGCTGCCCTCACCACCTGCCTGGCCCTGCTCAAGGACCCCAACGTGGGGGTGGCCTGCGCCGCCGCCGAGGCCCTGGCCCAGCTGGGCGACCGGGCGGCCATCCCCCGGCTGCTCAAGGGCATCGGCCCCTACCCTGTCGATTATGACACCTCGATTCACCTGCGCATGGCCGAGGCGGCCACACTGGCCACCCTGGGGAACCCGGCGGGCATCCCCCTGATCTTGGACCTGCTCGCCGAAGGCACCCCCGCCCAGATTGACCGCGACCTGATCGCCTGGGCGCCCACTCGGCAGCTGGTCTTTCTGCGCGAGCTGGCCCTGCCCGGGCTGGTGGCCATGGCTGGGACGGACTTCGGCTACATCCCCAATGGATCGGTCCCTGGGCGGCAGGCCGCGGTCCTCAAGGCTCGGGCCTGGTGGGAGCAGCACAAGGGCCGCCTCTGGGCAAGTGCTCCCCTCGACGAGGAACGGCTAGAGACCAGGGCCCGACTGCTGGTTCACCATCTCGGTGCCTACCAGTTGCGTCAGATCGACGGCGCCCGCTTCGCCTTGGCACACATGGGGCCGCCGGTGTTGAGCCACCTCCAAGAGGGCCTGCAGAGCGAAGACACCTATATTCGGGTGCACGTGCTCGAGGTCATGGAGCAGCTCTGCGAGCTGTCCGAGCCAAAAATCAGAAGCCGCATTGCCATCGTGGCCGCCGGCCCCCTGCTCGACGATCCCGACCTGCAAGTGGCCGCCCAGGCCGCCAGCGTGTGTGCTGCTGCCAGCATCATCGACCCCCTCGTGGCTGCCGCCGGGCGCCGCACCGAGGCTTCGATCCAGCTGGCCCTCGTCGACGCCCTGGGCCGCCTCGGCCTGCCCCTGGCCCACAAGGTCTTGTTGGAGTCCTTCGGAGACGGCTCGGGCGAGCTGGCCCCGGCCCGCCCCACCGACTTCAAGGTCGCCTACGAGGCAGCCCTCCTGGCCACGGACCCCCAACGGTCTCCCGAGGGCCTGCTGTCCATGCTCAGCTCCCCCGACCCGGACATCGTCTACCCCGCCCTGGAGCGATTGATCCTCTACACCGGCTCCGACCACGGCCTCGACCCCACCCGCCCCGCACCCGAACGAACCCAGGCCCTAGCCTCCGCACGCAAAGCCCTGACAAGAGAGCGCCCCGAGCAAGGCTAGCCCCGACCAAAGCAGCCCCAACCAGGGCCAAGACCCTCCACCAGCGCTCGGCTGCCCGACCAAGCTCCCGGCACCCCGCACCCCGCAAGCGCATCCAGAAAACCGCCGAACTCGAGAACCACTCCCCCGGACGGCCAGAGTCGCCTCTCTCCACCGGGGAGGGCGTCCCTGTTTTTCGCCAAGGGGGTCTGGAGCGAGTTCCCGAGGCGAGGCCTCGTTGTCTGAGCGCCACGGCCCCCTTGGTGAAAAACAGGGACGCCCGCAGCATCACCACCAAAAGAGCGACCCATGGCACAGACTCAAGCCCATGCCCGAGCCCCACTCAGATGCCCCTCAGCCCTGAGTGAGACAAAGCCGTCCTGCCCCAAGACCACATGGTCAAGCAATGGGATGCCCAGGGTCTCCCCCACGCGCACCAGCCGCCCGGTGACCGCCAGATCCTGGCGACTCGGCCGGGGGTCGCCGCTCGGGTGATTGTGGGCCACGACGATGGCCCCCGCCCCTTCACGCACCGCTGGCCCGAACACCTCTCGCGGGTGAACCACCGACCAGGTCAGGCACCCTTCACTGACCCGCTCCGTCCTCAGGGGACGGTTCTTGGCATCGAGCAACACCACCATGAAGACCTCCTTGGTGCAGCCCGCCAGCAGACCCTGTAGATGAGGCACCAGATCGCCGGCACCCAGCACGGGCCGTCCCGTGGGCAAGGCCTCGCGCAGGGCACGGCGCCCTAGCTCGAAGGCACAGGCCAAGCGCAGCGCCCGCTCGGGTGGCGTCTGGGGCACCGTGCGCATCAGTTCTCGGGGAGCCATGCGCGCCAACCGCCTCATCCCGCCCGCCCGCAAGAGCAACTCGCGAACGGGAACCCGCTCGGGATCCACGGGATCGACAAGGCTTGCCAACAACTGCTCGCAGGTCAGCTCGGAGAGGGCCGTGGTCAGCAGCGGGTCCGCGACCCAGCGCTCAAGGACATCGGTTTCAAGGCTCTCGGTCTCAAGGGTATCCATGGCCGCCTCGACGGCATGGACGGCGACCCGTTACCGACCGAAGAGGCCATCGACCCAGACCGCCCGATCACCCGCATCGTGATCGCCCCCGTCGCCCACCGTGAACTCCAGCAGCTGCCCTGCATCGAGCCCGCTGAGTCGGAGGACCACCGGGGCATCGCCCTCGACCTGCTCCACCACCCGAGCCAGGTCTCGCCCCTGGGAACGCACGTCGAAGCTCACGCTGCCCTGGGCTGGAATGCGGTAGACGTCGTCGGAGAGTCCGACCGTGACCCGCAGCGTCCGGGCGCCGGGGGGCACCGCGAAGACCAGGGTCGAGTCGGCGTGGACGCCCAGGCCCGTCGCCCGGGGCAGCCCGCCCAGAGCCAACATGTCCCCGGCCACAGCCAGGTTTCGTTGCCAGGGGAACAGCGTGCTCTCATCCCGACCCAAGGACGGCCACTCGTCCACTTCCACGGGAGACAAATCGGCGAGCAGGAGGGGAGGCTGGTCGGCTCGGTCGGACAGCAACATGGAGGCCAGCTCTCCGGGCAGCACCACCAGACCTTCGGCGAACTGGGTGTTGACCACCAGCTGCTGGGGACTGACCGAGACCAGGCCCGCGGCAAAGGTCGAGCCGCCTCGCAGGGCCAGGCGCACGGGCCAACCTTTCAGCTCTCGGCCCGGGTGGATGGTGTCCGCCAGGGCCACCGCCAGCACCTCATCCCAGTCGAGTTCCAGGTCGCCGAGGGGGCTCTCCAGCACCAGCCCCTCCACGCCGACCTCGGCGATCACGCCTGCCACGTCATCGAGGCTGGCGTCGCTCCGTCGCTTCCAGACCCGATCGTCGAAGCCCTCTGCCTGCAGCTGGGACAGCCGGTCGAGAGGTCGATCCACGGCGGGGAGCAGTCGGTCTACAAACTCGAAGGGGATGGCCACCTCAGCGACCCCGTCGATCAGAAAACGCACCTCGACGTCGTCGCCCCCGGCGAATCGCCCCACCAAGCGATCTCCCAGTCCCGGCGCATCCGCTCGAGCCGCCATGAACAGGATGTCCCGGGGCAAGACCGGGTCAGCGGCAAGTGGCGTGGGCTGGCCACTCACCAGGACCAGCTCTCCCGGCTCCAGCTGGGTGCGTCCACTGGCCGTTGCCAGCTCTGAGCCCGAGGCGTCAAAGCTCAGCCACTCCCCCAGGACGGTGGCTCCGTCTGCCGTTTCGAAGGAGAACAGGGCGTCAGGGCCGTCGCTGAGCGCAAGGGGGGAGGCCAGGAGCAGCAGGAGCGCGAGCATGGGCATGGGTGGTCCTCTCGTGGCAGCGCCCGTGCGCCATTGTGGCAGCATCCGTGAGCGCTCAGGGGCGCCAACCTGCCAGAAGGACATGGAGCTACCGCACGTTAGGCGTCCGGCCCCCGGTGATCAACGGAGATCAACGCTCCCCCGCGGCCCGTCACGTTTGGCCCACTCTTTGCTGGGTGTCCACCCACTCACATGTGGGAGTTCGCCCTCGGCGCAGCAGCGCAGAGACCAGCGGCCTCCCGGCAGACAGCCGCACTCACGTCGCACCGGCCCCCAGCGGGCTTCCCAAGCGACAGACTTCTCCGGAGACCCAGCCCATGGCCAAGCAGATGGCCTTTGACCTCGAAGCCCGGGACCGCCTTCGTGCGGGAGTGGACAAGATCGCCCGAGCCGTCGCGAGCACCCTCGGTCCCAAGGGGCGCAACGCAATCCTCGACAAGAGCTGGGGCGGACCTTCGATCACGAA
Source organism: uncultured Phycisphaerales bacterium (assembly GCA_964537035.1). Lineage (GTDB taxonomy): Bacteria > Planctomycetota > B15-G4 > B15-G4 > B15-G4 > CAZIAK01. The sequence goes on from CAZIAK010000010.1 coordinate 86,680, forward strand.
GGACGGCGTCTCGGTGGCTGACGAGATCGAACTCGACGATCCCTACGAGAACATGGCGGCACAGCTGGTGCGCGAGGCTGCCAGCAAGACGAACAAGGTGGCCGGCGACGGCACCACCACCGCGACGGTCCTGGCCAAGGCGCTCTTTGACGAGGGCACCAAGTTGCTGGTGGCCGGCGCGAAGAGCGACTGCCTGCTCCGTGGCCTGCGCAAGGGCTCGGCAGCGGTCATGGCCGATCTGGCCAAGCGCAGCCGCACCATCGACGCCAGCGACCGCAAGCAGCTCACCCAGGTGGCCACCATCTCGGCCAACAACGACCCCACCGTGGGCAAGTTGCTCGGTGACGCCCTGGCCAAGGTCGGCGCCGATGGCGTGATCACGGTCGAAGAGGGCAAGACCCAGGACACCACCGTCGACGTGGTCGAAGGCATGCAGTTCGACCGGGGCTTCCTGTCGTCGCACTTCGTGACCGATCCTGAGCGGCTCGAGACCGTCTTCGACAAGCCCTACATCCTGGTCAGCCAGGAGAAGATCAGCTCGGCTCGTGAGCTGGTGCCCGTGCTCGAGGCTGTGAGCAAGAGCGGCCGTCCCCTGGTGATCATCGCCGAGGATATCGAGGGCGAGGCGCTGGCGACCCTGGTGGTCAACAAGCTGCGAGGCATCCTCAACGTCTGCGCCGTCAAGGCTCCGGGCTATGGTGACCGCCGCAAGGCCATGCTCGGCGACATCGCCGGGCTCTGCGGCGCCACGCTGATCAGCAAGGAGCTCGACCTCGACCTCGAGAACGCCACGGTCGGGCACATGGGTTCGGCTCGCAAGCTGATCATCACCAACGACACCACCACCGTGGTGCAGGGTGCCGGCAAGCGTTCCGACGTGGACGCCCGGGTGGCCCAGATCCGCCGGGAGATCGATCGCACCACCAGCGACTACGACCGGGAGAAGCTCCAGGAGCGCCTGGCCCGTCTGGCCGGTGGCATCGCCGAGATCCGGGTGGGCGCAGCGACCGAGACCGAGCTGAAAGAGAAGAAATCACGCTTCGAAGACGCTCACCACGCCACCATGGCCGCGCTGGCCGAGGGCATTCAGCCCGGCGGCGGCGTGGCCCTGCTGCGGGCGAAGAAGGCCATCAAGGCGCTGAAGCTCGAGGGTGACGAAGGCCTCGGCGCGGACGTCGTGGCTGCAGCCATCGAGCGGCCCCTGCGCACCATCGCGAAGAACGCCGGCTACGAGCCGGGCATCGTCGTGCGCAACGTGCTCAAGGGCAAGCTCACCGAAGGCTTCAACGCCAACACCGGCAAGTACGTCGACATGTTCGAGGCCGGCATCATCGACCCGACCAAGGTCGCTCGTTGTGCCCTCGAGAACGCGACCAGCGTGGCCACCATGCTGCTCTCCACCGACTGCCTCATCGCCGACATCCCGTCGACCGACGATGACGCCCACGCTGGCCATGACCATGGCGGCGGCATGGGCGGCATGGGCGGTGGTATGGGAGGCATGGGCGGTATGGGAGGCATGGGTGGAATGGGCGGTATGGGCGGTATGGGTGGCATGGGAGGGATGGGCGGCATGGGCTTCTGAGCCCAGGGCAGCCCTCCTTCATCACCACACCGACACGAACGCAAATCAAAGCAACGGAACGCAAGACAATGACCACCATCAAGCCACTCGACGACCGCGTCGTCATCCAAGTCCTCGACGCCGAAGAGGTCTCCGCCGGAGGCATCCTGCTCCCCGACTCCGCTCAGGAAAAGCCTCAGCGCGGGCGCATCACCGCCGTGGGCACCGGCCGCCGGCTGGACAACGGCAAGCGGGGCTCGCTCTCCGTGAAGAAGGGTGACGAAGTCATCTTCGGCAAGTACGCCGGCACGGACGTCACCGTCGGCGACGCCGATTACAAGATCCTGCGCGAGAGCGAGATCCTCGCTCGCGTCGACTGAAGCCAAGAGAAAGACGAACAAGACATGGCCAAGCAGCTGCTGTTTGACGACGACGCCCGCCGCAAGATCCTTGCTGGTGTCCAGAAACTCGCCAAGACCGTCAAGGTGACCTTGGGCCCCTCGGGGCGCAACGTGGTCATCAAGAAGAGCTTCGGCGGACCCGTGATCACCAAGGACGGCGTGAGCGTCGCCAAGGAGGTCGAACTCGAGGACCCCTTCGAGAACATGGGCGCCAAGCTCGTGAACGAGGTGGCCACCAAGACCAACGACGTGGCCGGTGACGGCACCACCACGGCCACCATCCTGGCCGAGGCGCTGTTCACCCAGGGACTGAAGTTCCTGTCCGCTGGCGTCAACCCCATGGACCTCAAGCGCGGCATCGACGACGCCGTCGCCGCCGTGGTCGCTGACATCGAGAAACAGAGCACGCCGATCAAGAGCAGCGCCCAGGTCGCCAGCGTGGGCATGGTCTCGGCGAACAACGATGCGGCCATCGGCCAACTCCTCGCCGACGCACTCGATCGCGTGGGCAAAGATGGTGTGGTCACGGTCGAAGAGTCCAAGACCGCCGACACCTGGCTTGAAGCCGTCGACGGCCTGCAGTTCGACAAGGGCTACCTGTCGCCGTACTTCATCACCAACCCGGGCAACATGACCTGCGAGTTCGAGAACGCCCTCGTGCTGATCCACGAGAAGAAGATCTCGAACCTCCGTGCGTTGCTGCCCGTGCTGGAGAAGACCGCGGCCTCTGGTCGTCCCCTGCTGCTCATCGCCGAAGACGTGGACAACGAAGCCCTCGCGGCCCTCGTGGTCAACCGGCTGCGCGGCGGTCTCGCCGTGTGCGCCGCCAAGGCCCCCGGGTTCGGTGATCGTCGCAAGCAGTATCTCGACGACATGGCCGTGCTCACCGGCGGGACACTGATCAGCGAAGAAGCTGGCCACAGTCTCGAGAACATCGAGCTGTCCATGCTCGGCTCGGCGAAGAAAGTCATCGTCGACAAGGACTCCACGACCCTCGTCGAGGGTGGCGGATCCAAGAAGGCCGTTGACGCACGGGTCAGCCAGATCCGCACGCAGATCAGCCAGGCGACTTCAGACTACGACCGCGAGAAGCTCCAGGAGCGTCTGGCCAAGTTGACTGGCGGCGTGGCTGTGGTGCATGTGGGCGCCGAGACAGAGACCGCCCTCAAGGAGAAGAAGGACCGTGTGGACGACGCGCTCAGCGCAACCCGCGCGGCCGTCGAAGAGGGCGTGGTCGCTGGCGGTGGTGTGGCGCTCGTGCGGGCCTTGTCCGCGCTCGAGGGGCTGACCCTCAAGGGCGACAAGAAGTTCGGTCGCGATGTGGTCAAGAAGGCCATCGTCGCCCCCCTGCGGCAGATCGCCGACAACGCTGGCCTGGACGGCAACGTGATCCTGGAGGAGACCCTTGAGAAGAAGGGCAACCGGGGCATGAACGTCGCCACCGGCTCTTGGTGCGATCTGGTCAAGGACGGCATCATCGACCCGGCCAAGGTCGCCCGCACGGCGCTGCAGAACGCAGCCAGCGTCGTCGGCCTGATGCTCACCACCGAGACCGTTGTCACCGAGATGGCCGACGCCGACAAGAAGGTCGCCGGGGCGCTGTCCTAGTGCGAGCCCTCCCCCCACGTCCGCATCAGTTCTCCGGCTTGGCTCCTGGCCTCTAGATCATGGCCGCCAAGAAGGACTACTACGAGCTGCTCGGCGTCGGTCGTGAAGCGACCGACGCCGAGATCAAGAAGGCCTACCGCAAGCTGGCGCTCAAGCTGCACCCTGACCGCAACGAGGGTGACGCCGAGTCTGCCGAACGCTTCAAGGAAGTCTCCGAGGCCTACGAGGTCCTCTCTGACGGTGAGAAGCGCAGCACCTATGACCGCTTCGGCCACGACGGCCTGAAGGGGCAGGGATTCCACGGCGGTGGCTCTCAGCACGCCCAGGACATCTTCGAATCGTTCTTCGGCGGAGGCGGCCTCGACTCGCTCTTCGGCGGGATGTTCGGCGGCGGCGGCGGCGGGCGCGGGCGAGGACCACGCCAGGGGTCTCACCTGCGGGTTTCGGTGAACATCAGCCTGGCGGATGCCTTCGAAGGTACCACCCGGACGATCACCATCCGGCGCAACGAACACTGCGCCGAGTGCTCCGGTTCCGGTGCGGCCAAGGGCACCCGAGCAGAGAGCTGCGCCAGCTGCCACGGGCAGGGTACGGTCCAGCGGCAGCAAGGTTTCTTCATGGTGCAGGCACCATGCAGCGCCTGCCAGGGGACAGGCCAGACGATCAAGTCGCCCTGCGCCAAGTGCCACGGCAAGGGCCTCGTGCCCCAGAGCAAGGAGATCGAGATCCGCATCCCTGCGGGTATCGAGACGGGCCAGCAGCTGCGGGTCTCCGGCGAGGGAGAACCGGGCGAGGTAGGCGCCCCCCGAGGTGACCTCTTCTGCGTCGTGCAGATCGAAGACCACCCGCTCTTTGAACGGGACGGCGATCACCTGCTGTGCGAGATCCCCATCACCTACCCACAGGCGGCCTTGGGGACTTCCCTCGATGTGCCGACCCTCTCTGGTCTGCGCTCGATGAAGGTGCCCGCGGGAAGCCAGAGCGGACGGGTCTTCAGGCTGCGGGGGCAGGGCATGCCCTCGGTACAGGGCTTTGGCAACGGCGACCTGCACGTTCGGGTGCAGATCGAGACACCCAAGAAACTCTCGTCCCGGGAGCGCGAGCTGCTCGAAGAGCTCGACTCCCTCGACGTCGAGCACACCTCACGAGCACGACAGAAGTCGTTCCTCGACAAGGTGAAGGATCTCTTCGACTGAGACGGCGCCAACCATGAGAAAGAGCAAGAAGAAGGCCAAGGGCGAGAGTGACGCTGCGGCGGACAACGATGTCCAGCCGGGAGCGGACGCTGCGCCGGCCGACGAGCACGACGACAAGGAACCCGATCTCGCCCAGCAGGTGCTCGACCTCGAGAGCAAGTGGCTGCGGTCCCGGGCTGATCTGGACAACGCCCGGCGGCGGGCACGCCTGGACGTCGAAGAGGCTCGGGCGTTCTCGAGTACGGCCCTGTTGCAGTCGCTGCTGCCCGTCCTCGACGCGCTGCAGATGGCCTTGACGACGGCCCCCGCTGACGCGAGCGATCCTGTCATCGAGGGACTGCGCCTCACCGAGCAGCAGTTTCAAAGCGTCTTGGCCGCCCATGGCGTGCTGCCCGTGGCCGCCGAGCTCGGCAGCCCCTGCGACCCGGCCATCCACCGGGTGCTGATCGAGCAGCCCAGCGACGACTTTGCTCCCGGCCAGATCGTGGGCGAGATCACCAAGGGCTACACCCTTCATGGGCGACTGCTCAGAGAAGCCCAGGTGGTGGTCGCAGCCAAGCCAGCACCAAGCTCCCCCACAGCAGATCTGCCCGATGCCGACGTATGACTACGCCTGCCGCTTCTGCGAGCACACGTTCGAGCACTTTCAGGGCATCAATGATCCCCTGAAGCGCAAGTGCCCCCAGTGCAGGCGCATGGGCCTCGACCGGCTCTTCGGCACGGGTGTCGGCGTCGTCTTCAAGGGCAGCGGCTTCTACGAGACCGACTACAAGCGCGCCTCCAAAAAGGATGGCGCCAAGCAGAAGAGCGGGAAGTCCGTAGAGTCGAAGGGGAGTGACTCCAGCTCAGCGAAAGACTCCAGCTCAGCGAAGCCAAAGAGCGACAAGAGCAAGACCAGCAAAGAGACGTAGCGGCCTGAGAGGCGAGGGTGCTGGCCGCCTCTGATCAGACCGCAGCTCGGCAAGACATTCGCCATTTGGCTGGAGGCAGCTAAGATGAGCGTGGAGCCCCCCCCCATGCCGTTGAAGCCCCAGCAACTCGCCAAGATCCCTCGCGAAAGCGAGAACGTCCTCAAGCTGGCCCAAGATCTGGGCTCAGAGCGCACCCATTGGGCCAGCCGCCCGACCGAAGTTGAGTTCGGTTTCAACAACCACTGCAACCTGGTCTGCATCATGTGCCACCAGGCTGATGGCATCCCGGCCCTCAAGATGGCTCGCGGGCAGGCCAACGAAGTGCTGGAGCAGATCCTGCCCCACGCCCTGCACCTGACACCTTCAGACGCCAGCGAGCCCCTGCTCAACGATCTCGACGAGGTCTGCCGGCTCTGCGAAGAACATGACGTGCAGATGATGCTCTACTGCAACGCCACTCTGCTCGACGAGGCGACCTTCGAGAAGATCGCCCCCTGGACCCACCGCATCTGGTTCTCCATCGATTCCCCGGAGAAAGAGACCTTCGAGCGCCTCCGCGCCGGGTCGACCTTTGAAGAGGTCATCGAGAACATCGGCAAGGTGTTGCCCCGCGCCGCCGAGATGAAGATCGAGATCGGCTTCAACGCCGTGGTCATGGAACCCAACTGGCACCAGATGCCTGCCCTGGTCGACTTCGTGGCGGACATGGGCGGCACCCAGATGTCCCTGCAAGAGCTGCTGCCCAACTCGACGGGTTTCGAAGAGCTGCGCATCGAAGGCAAGGTCGACGACGAGGTCTACGGGACCATGGTCGCAGCGGTGAAGGAGCGCGCGGCGGCCCGCAACATGAACATCAGCCTCAACCTCCACCCGCCCTTCGGCGGCGAGCTGATCCATCGCGACAGAGACCCCCACACCAAGTCACCCCTGGCCCAGCTGAGAGAGCTGCACATGGACAGCCTGGGGGAGATGCACCCGGGCTTCTGCCAGATGGCCATGAACTATCTCAAGGTCACACCCGACGGCAAGGTCTTCCCCTGCTGCCGTGGCCCGAGCGAACTCGAGATGGGCAACGTGCTGGAGCAGCCCTTCGAGGACATCTGGAACGGCGAGGCCTACCAGGAGTTTCGTCGGCGCATGTTCAGCCGGGAGTACCCCGACGTCTGCGCCAACTGCCTCGTGCTCACAGGGCGCCCCGGGTTTCCAGGCGTCGCCAAGCCAGAGGGCAGCTGACTCTCGACGGCAGCGCGCCGTCGCACAGAAGGCTCCGCCGCACTGCGTCCGCTGGATCGCTCAGGGCCGGCCGCCATGGCGACCGACCCCAAGCAGTGCTCCACGCTCTAGCTCAGCCGCCGATGGTGATGGACATGCCTTGCCCACCGCCAGGCGCCACCGCCTCGCCGGTGGTGGTCAGATCAAGCGTGTGGGGCTCGCCCTTGATCACGGTGACCTCCTCGCTCGCCAAGGGCGCCGAACCGAAGCCGCTGCCCATGACAGAGACCGTGTACTCGCCGGCGCCGAGGCCGTCGAAGTCGTAGCGGCCCCCGACAGTTGAGGACATCTGGCTCTCGCTGCCATCGAGCGACGCCAGACGCACGGGCACCCCGTCGAGCAGCTGGCCACTCTGCCCGGAGACCACCCGACCTGACAGCGAAGCGCCCCGGTCGGCCTTGATCACGA
>CAZIAK010000010.1:94139-115156 GCA_964537035.1 uncultured Phycisphaerales bacterium
AGCGAAGCGCCCCGGTCGGCCTTGATCACGATGTCCTCTTCGTCGTGTCCTTCCTTGACTTCGAAGGGGCCCTCCTCGGCGGAGATGTAGCCACCGCCCCGGGTCTCGATGCCGTAGGTGCCCGGCTTGACCCACTCGATGCGGAAGTCGCCGTTGGCGGTGGTGCGCACCTGGGACAGATCGCCTCCGCCCAGATCCATGGTCATGCTCGACTCTGCGCCGCCAGGCCCCGCGCTCACGAAGGCCATGGTCATGACCGCTCCCGTGGGGCCGCCATCGGTGACCTCTGCATCTGACGTCAGGTTGATCGTCGCTCCGGCCACGCCCTCTCCGGTGTCACGGTCAATCAAACGACCGCTCACCGCAGATCCGGCGAAGACCAGATCCAGCTGGCTCTCCAGGCCGCCACGCAACTTGACGGTGCCCTCTTCGGGCAACGCCGCACCTGGGACAATGCCTGAGATGTCGTAGTCCCCCGGAGTCACGTCTTCGAAGAGGTAGCGACCCTCGTCATCCGTCATCGCCGACTGCCCACCGAAGGGCATGAACGAACCGGCGTCTTTCATCTCCACCGAGACTCCCGAAACCGGGCGCCCCCCCGCCAGAACACGACCGGTCAGGCTCGAGGTCGGGGGACGCACCAGCTCGATCCAGGCCTCTTCCCGGGCCACGACCTCGACCCGCTGCCCCTCGTCGGCAGAGGTGTCCGAGTCATCCATGACGATCATCATGGCGCCGCCCATGCGCATGCCCTGCTCTTTGACCAGCTTCACGTCGTACAGACCGGGCAGCAGATCGGGGACCTCGAAGCGGCCGTCGTTGTCGCTGCGAGCCCGTTGCGAATCGCCGTCACCCATCAAGGCAGCCAGGCGTGCCTGCATTGGGTCGAGCGCCTGTGAGCCCGCCGGGGCTACGGGGCTGATCGTGATCTGGGCACCCTTCACCGGGCTGCCGTCTTGCTCGACGACCATGCCGGCGAGACGCCCTGCCACGAGCAGTTTCACGGCCACATCGTGGCGCGATTGACCCTCTGTCAGGGAGACCATCACGGGCTCGTCCGCTGCGAAGCCCTCTCCGGAAGCGGTCAGCTCCCAGTCGCCCTGGGGGATCCCCCGCAGGACGTAGGCGCCGCTCTCATCGCTGAGCGCACGTCGCCACTCATTGCCCGTGTCGCCTGAACCGCCGATTTCCCGGCGGATCTCTCGACGGATCTCGAACTGCCCGCCGTGGCCCGTAGGAGGAGCCACGTAGTCGGCGAGGCGCACCGTAGCGCCCGACACCGGCCTGCCCGTCGAATCGACCACGACGCCAGCGATGACCGACTCAGGCCGCAGCAGCACGTCGAACTCGACGACGGTGCCCGGAGCGATCGCGGGGGTCACCACAGTGACCGCAGCGAAGCCCTCGGCCCGAATGCGCAGCTCGAGGCCGGACGAACCAGCTCCCGAGACGAAGTACATGCCCGCTGGGTCCGTGTCGACGCCCGATGCATCCACTGCCTCCTGACCAGACAGGACATCGAGTTCGTCACCACCTCGACGCATCATGAAGGCTCCCGATTCAGGGGCGGGCTCGGCCAGGACGGTGGCCCCGTCGACCATGCCGTCGTCCATGGCGCTGCGCACGCTGAGCAGCAGTCCCCCCAGCTTGTCGAGAGCGACGGAAAGATCAGCTGTCCCCGCGGGGACGTTGTCGAGTGTACCCCGGGCAAAACCATCGGCGCTGACGTGCACCGAGTACTGCCCCAGGCCCAGTCCGGTCAGCTCGAAGTGCCCCTCGGCGTCCGTCTCAGCGCGCAGCCTGGATTCCTGGCCGATCTGATGGCGCGGGACATCCTCCATGCGCCGGATCATCAGCCGGGCCAGAGAGCTCACCCGCACAGAGGCACCTTCAACGGGCTGGCCGTCACCATCGACCACCCAACCGGCGATGGATGCCCCTGTCTCCATGACCAGGTCGCTTGCGGTCAGGGTCAGGTTGGGCTCGGTCTGCAGCTGATCGAGCTGGGCGACCTGATAACCCTCCGCCTCGGCGTAGATCGAGATGGGTCCGGGGCGCACGCCAGAGATACGGTAGCGACCGTCTGCCGCAGTGGTGGCCGTGGTGTAGCGGTTGGCCAGCTGACCACCGATCAGCTGCATGATGCCTTGCTCGCCGAGGGGGTCGGGGGCCAGGCTCTGCACCACCACTGTTGCCGCCGCCACAGGCCTCCCCCCTTGATCCACCACGCGCCCTTGTACTGAGCTGCCCATGGCCATGGACAGGGTGCCAAGGTTGACGTCTTCGCCGTCCCCAGGGCCGCTCGCCTCAGCAACCAGCACGGCGAAGGCCTCATGGGTCGCGACGATGCGGGTGCTGCCCATGTCAAAGAAGGGCCGATCGTCGGCCTCAGAGGAGGGCTCGTCTGCCACGGGCACGGTGACCGCGAAGCGTCCTTCTCGATCCGTGATCGTCTCCGGCTCTGGGTCGAGCGCGGCGTCTGCCGAGCCAAAACGGCGCAGGAGCTGGGCCTCATCGTTGCCGTGATAGACGATGCGAGCCCCGACCACTGCTCGCCCCCCGGGGTCGACCACTCGGCCGCTGATGGTGCCCTCGGCGGGAGGCTCACTCATGGCCAGCGTGCTCTCAGTCAAGGCAGGAGCTGCCACCTCGGCCTGGAGCGCCGAAGGGGCCGAGGCCTCCATGGCGCCGAGAGAGCCTCCGCCGCCAGGGCGCGCCTCAGCAAGCTCGGTCTCTCGCGATCCTTGCCCTGACGCGCTAGGAGACACGGTGGCGGCGCCGCCACTCACGGCCGAATCGCCATCCTCCAGCAGCAACATGGCACCTGCGGCCACAGCAACAACCACGAGTACACCCAGCAACAGCTTGGTCGAGTCCGTCACAGCCCGAGTCTCCCTCTCCTGTCGTCTATCCGATCATGCCATCGCTTGGCGCCACCCCACGGGCGGCGGTCAGATCGCCCTCCTGGGTCGACCCGCCGATGGATTCAAACGGTTTTGGCGTATGCTACGTCGCCTCGCCCTGAGCGTTTGGTGGCCGAGCCAGGCCGGTGGTTCTCGCGTCAGATCATGCACCCACAGGGAAGCCCGATGACACAGTTCACTCGTAGGTTGGCCCTTGTGGCGATGTTCATGGTTCTGGCGCCCGTGGCGGCGGCACAGCTGCACAAGGACACCCGGCTGGGGTTTCAGTTCAAGCCGCCGAAGAAGTTCGAGCCCATCGCGCTGAACCCGCGAGAGGTCACAGTAGTGGCCAAGTTCCAATCGTCCCAGGCTGAAACCAGCCAGGCCAGCGTGGGCTACCAGATCCAGACGTTCAACAGCACCTACCAGATCGCGTTCTACGCCAACGCACGCATAGATGCCGACCTGACCCGCGAGGAGTTCATCGACGAGATCTGGGAGCAGCTCGAGAGCGGAGGCGGCTACTCAGAGGTGATCAAGGAGAAGAAGACCAAGATCGCAAAGGTGGCCGTGCTCGAGAAACACATCCAGCCCAGCAACGGCCAGATGACCCACTACGCCGCGGTGCTCGACCAGGAAGACGGCATCTACATCTTTCAGGGCACCGCCCTGAGTGAGCGTTTCAGCAAGAAGTACGCCAGCGACTTCAGCAAGGCGGCCAAGTCGTTCAAGCGCATCAAGAAGGACGACAGCACCGTGCGCGAGGCCGAACTCGACCAGATGGACGATGGCGAACGATTCTTGCAGGCCCAGATCGACAAGCTCCCCGAGGGCTGGGACCACCTGCGCACGGACCGCTACCTCTTCTTGTTCAACGCCGAGAAGAACTGGGTCAAGCTCCTGGCCGATCGCATCGAAGCGATTCGCGATGTGTACGAGAAGCTCTACCCACCGGACGAACCCATCACCGACGTCTCCATCGTGCGGGTCTGCTCCAACAGAGATCAGTACCTGGCTTACGGCGGCAGCAAGGGCTCTGGTGGGTACTGGAGTTCGTACCACAAAGAGCTGGTCCTCTTTGACGACCCGCCCCGATCGACCACGGAGGCCATCGTCAACCACGAAGCCTTCCACCAGTACATCTACTACTTCTACGGCGAGCTCGCTCCCCACAGCTGGTACAACGAAGGCACGGGTGATTTCTTCTGCGGTGCACGCATGACCCGCACCCATCGCATCAAAGAGTACGGCGACCCGCCCGGGGGCGTGCAGCGCAGGGGCGGCGCCAAAGAGGCCTGCAGGCTCATGGCCGCAGGCGAGTGGGACGACGCCAACTGCGGCAAGCCGCTCAAGGAGCTGATGCACTACAGCCAGGCCGAGTTCTACAGCGGCAATCGCGGCGTCCACTACGCCCAGGGTTGGGCCCTGGTGCACATGCTACGAGAGAGCAAGCGCCTCAAGCCCGCCTGGGACCGCATCCTCGACGACTACCTGGTCAGCCTGCTCGCGGCCCGGCACGAGGTCGCCGAGGGCGTCATGAAGCGTGAGATGGTGCAAGCAGAGAAGCAGAAGAAGGGTTCGTCCGACGAACTCTCTGCCGATCCAGCCGACTACTACAAGAAGGCAGACCGTGGGGAGATCCAGAACCTCGCCTACGACAAGACCTTCGCCGGCTGGACCGACGAAGACTGGACCGAGTTCAACGACTTCTATCTCAAGTACGTGGAGGCCCTTTGATGCTGCGACCACATTCTCTCCTGGTCACGCTGGCGTTGCTGGCCAGCGTCGCCACCGACCTCGTGGCCTTCGACAGGGTGTTGCTCAAAGACGGCCGGGTGATCAGCGGCAAGTTGATCGAAGCAGACGACCCTGGCTTCCTGCTGCTGCGCCTCCCTGGGGCGGACATCCCCATCGACATGGACGTGGTCGATCGCACCTACGTCGAGGACATGGAGGACTACGTCCCCAAGAACTCGAAAGAAGCCAAGTACATGAAGCAGGGCAAGGTGCTCTTCGAGGGGTCGTGGATGAGCCGCACCCGCCGGGAGCAGGCCCTGCGCAAGCGAGCCGACGCTGACAAGGCCGCCATCGACAAGCTGCGCAAGGAGCAGAAGTGGAAGAACCACAAGCACGTCTCCACGCGACACTTCGACATCTACAGCAACTGCACCGACGAGATCCTGGACAAGTACGTCCGGCTCATCGAGCAGTTCTACGACGTCTTCGTCGACTACTGGAACATCAAGCTCGCCCCCAGCGAGGGCAAGAGCAAGATGAAGTTCTTTCTCTACCGCACCAGTGAAGACTTCCACGAGGTCACGGGCACTCGCCAGGGCGTGGGCGGCTACTTCAGCTTCCCCGACCGGGAGCTGCAGCTGTACGACGACATGCAGAACCCAGAGGAGACTCTGGACACCTTGCAGCACGAGACCAATCACCTGCTGACCTACCTGATCAACACCAAGTTCGCCTACCCCCGGTGGATGAACGAGGGCATGGCCGAGTACTTCGGCGCGGCCAAGATCGACGAGAACGACAACATCACCTTGGGCGGCTTGCAGTACATGCGCATCGCCTCGCTGCGCTCCGACATGGCCAACGGTCGGGTCAAGTCCATGCGCGAAGTGCTCCAGGCCAGCCCCGCCGAATACGGCTTCAGACAGTACGCCTACGGCTGGAGTTTCGTGCACTTCTTGATGGAGTCCGAGGAGTACGGCAAGCCCTTTCGCTCGTTCTTCAAGAACGTGCACAAGAACAACGACATCAAGGTCACCAACGTCTCCTACAGCAACGTGAAGGGCGCTCTGACCGAGCCCGACCTGGACAGCGTCATCGAAGTGCTCGAGAAGACGTTGGGCAAGTCCATCGAAGAGCTCGAACTCGAGATGCAGCAGTTCGGTGAGCAGGCCTACGGCGAGCTGAACGCCTACGGCTACTATCGCGCCGCACGTATGTCCCGGCGGGAGAAGCTCGACGACGACGAACACATCGTCAACGCCATGAACTACTACCAGCGCGCCGTCGACCTGGGCTACGACAACGCGAACTGCTTTCGGGAGTACGCCGAGATGCTGCGCAAGGGCGGCATCGTCGAGGGCAACTACACTGCCATCGTCAAGGAGCCCAACCCGGAGCTGGCCTATGCCATGGCTCAGCGCGCCATCGAGCTCGACCCCATCGGGCCGCTGAACTACTGCGAGGCTGCGGGCTCACTGATGATGAACGGCCCTGCACAAGACCTGGACATGGCCCTGGCCATGGCCGAGACCGCCGTGGCCCTGGCCCCCCGCGACTGGCGCGTGCAGAGCCTGACGGACGAGCTCATCGCCAAGATCGAGCCGGCTCGAGAACGGGCTGCGATCCGGGCGGAGGCTGCCCGGCAGCTGGCTGAGAACGATCAGCGGGTCTGGATGATCCAGCCCTTTTACGTGAGCGGCGACGAGCAGCCCGCCACCATCAACGACCTTTCCACCGACGAGGTGAAAGAACTCATCGCCGCCGGTGAGATCACCCAGCGTGACTGGGCCTTTCAGACCTACCGAGCCCCCGACCCCGAGACCGGAGAGCTGATGGAAGGCCTCGAGCCCTGGGATCTGGCCTGGATCGAGCTCAAAGATGTCCCCGACTTCGCCGATGAGCTCGCAGCCATATCCGAGGAACCGTGAGCCCCATGCGCCCCGCCCCCGCTCTGATCCTCACCCTGGCCCTCGCCCTGACGGCCTGCGCCAGCCCGCCCAGCCACTTCACCCGGCTCTGGCCAGATGGCGACACGGGCGTGCCGCTCCTGGGTCTCTCAACCGAAGACGGCGTGTTGATCCTGGCCGACACTCATCTCGCGGTGGGCGATCGGTTTCGCTTCCAGTTTCCCGTGGGCAACTCCGTCGTCGAGGACTGGGCGGTGCTCGATCGACGGAACGACGACCTGGCCATCGTCCGCCCGCTCACCTCCCGGCTGCACGAGGGGCGCTTCGCCACGGTCGCGCCCACGCCCGACGAGCCGTTCTACCTGGCCCTGCGCAACGACGAAGACGAACCTCAGATGGTCGAGGTCGAGCGCTGGCACGGGGGCCAATACGGGGCCTTCATAGAACCCTGGGACGGCGACCCTCGCCGCATGACCCGCGACTGGGCCGGCGCAGGCCTCTACGTCGAGCGGGACGGACGGTGGGAGATCGTGGGCATCCTCGCCGGACTCACCGCCCGCCCCATGATCAGCGAAGACGACGACGATCTGGGACTGGGCTATCTCGACCTCTCCGAGATCTCTCGCCTGCTGCCCGACCAGATCGACTTCTTCGAGCACCCGATCCTGCCGCCCCGAGCTGACTTCGAGTACGGCATGCCGCTCCGCGAGGGCGACATCGACGTGGACGAGGTGCTGGCGGAGTCATCCGAAGAAGAGGATGGACCGGCCAGCCCTTGAGTCGAACGTCGTGAGATGGGCCCTGGCCATTCTGACTGCCCTGTTGGTGGCCCTGCCCTGCCTGGATGGGGGGCTCACTCTCTGGCGCACCCAGGGCCTGAGCACCTTCGGGCGGCCCCCGCTGCTCGGCCCCCTGGTCTGGCTCGCCGCCGCCGCCGCCATGGTCAGCTTTGCCCTGGCCACCCACCGCCTCAGCCTGGCCCGCAGGATGATCCTGGTGGTCACGGGCCTGAGCCTCTTCGGGGGCAGCGTCGTCCCCGCCACCCCCGGCCTGATCGCAGCGTTCTGCGGCGCGACCCTGTGTGTCGCCGCCCCCTTCCTGCGCCTGGGCCCCTTGGGCTGGACCTCCCTCGGACTGCTCCTGCTCTGCCTGCCCGCCTGCCTGACCACCAGGTTTCCCGGCGGTGTGCCTCCCTGGCTCGTGGCCATGGTCCCCCACCTCACCCTGGCCCTGGCTCTCCCCGGGCTCCTGCCAGGACCACGAGCTACGCGGGCCGCCCAGGTGGTCGTGGCGGTGAGCGCCGTGGTCTGTCTGGCAGGCCTGATCAGCTATCTGACCCTGTCCCAGGCCCTCGATCTGCCCCTGGCCTCCGTGGCGATCACTCGCCTGCGCCTGCTGGGACACCACCCCAATCTGGTGGTGCCCGGGCTGGCCTCTGCCATCGTCTTGGCTGCCGCCCTGGCCACTCGCCCTGGCGCCCGCTGGGAACGCTGGGCCTGTGCGCCCTTGTTCGGCTCCCTGGCCATGATCAGCTCCCGTACGGGCTGGCTGGCCGTGGTGGCCGGGCTGGGGCTGCTGGCACTCCTGCGCATGGCTCCTCGCTGGCTGCCTCGCTTGCTACCCCGATTGCTTCCCCGTTTGCTTCCCGGCTGGCAGCGCGACTGGCAGACCATGCTGCGCGGCCTGGCCCTGCTCGCCGTGCTGGCGGCCCTGCTCGTCCCCGCCTTGGGACTGACCGACCGCAGCATCGGCCATCAGTCTTCACGGACCCTGGCCAAGGCGGTGACGTTTCGGGCGTCCATGTGGCGCTTGGGACGAGAGAACCTGGCCGCCGCTCCCTGGACAGGGAACGGCCCGGGCACGCATTTCTTGCAGAACGCCCACGTCACCCCAGGCCGCTACGACGTATTGCCCGCGGACGACCACCCGCACAACACGGTCCTGGCCGTGGGGGCCAGCTTCGGTTGGCCGGGTCTCTTGGCTCTGGCGGTGCTCTTGGGGGTCAGCCTGCGACGTCCACGGCACGGCGGGCTGTTGGCTGACGGCGCCTCAGCTGCGTTGTTCGTCACCTGGGCCGCCAACGGCATCGACATGGGCGGGGCCACGGCCACGTTGTTCCCCTCGTCTGCGTTTCTGCTCGCCGCGTTGGTCGAGGCGTCGGGGAGGGAGCCCACCCGCAGCAGCGGCGCGAAGAGCGCCGCAGACAAGGCGACCAATCAGCCCCCCCAGACGTACTCGACTTGGCGCTGGGCCTTCGTAGGCTTCGGCGCAGCAGTGATCGTTGGCGGACTCGGACGGGCCCGCGGCCTGTCCACCCTGCGCGACGTGGCGGACACCCTGACCAGCAGCGCCGAGGGCTCACCGATTCACCCTCTGGGAGACGTCGACAGGAGCGCCCTCGACGACCGCCTCGCGGTCGCTGCGAGATGGCTCCCGGGCGATCACCGGGTCCCCCTCATGCGCAGCAACCTGGCCACCATGGGCAGCGACTTGGTCACCGTGCCGGACAGCCCAGCGACCACCCCTGGCAGCCCCGCCAAGCCCCGCAGGAGTTCGGCCAGCACCAACGCCGAGCTGGCAGCACTGCACCTGCGCCACGCCCGGGAGTTGGCTCCCGACCTCTCCAGGCTGGCCCATCTCCAGGCCCTGCAGCTCGCCCGGGAAGACGTCACCGACCCCTTGGTGCAAGAGCTGCTCCACGAAGCCAAGCGGCTGGCCCCCTTCGGACCCGAAGCCTGGCGCCTGCACATGGACCTGGCCGGGCTGGCGGCCCACAACGGCGATGAAGCCCTGGCCTTCGACGAGCTGCTGGCGGCCCTGGCCATGTCCCCCTCGGCCATCACCCGGGCTCGCTTCGATGCTCGCCGCCGCGTCTTGCGCCTCGACGCGGGACAACACGACGGCGTGGACATCCCCCTGGCCCGGGTCTCGGCTGCGCTCAAGGAGCGAGCCCGACAGATCGAGGACAGTGACCCTGCCTACGCCATGCGCCTGCGCCTCGCGCTGACACAGGCGCTGTCGATCCTCGGCGAAGACGATCTGGCCGAGGCTGAGATTCGGCTGCTCTTCCCGGATCAACCCGTCTATGCCCTGCAGCAGCGCACCACCGCCGCCCTCGCTCGCGAGGACTTCGACGAGGCACTCGAGCTCTATCAGGCCAGCGGACCAACGGTCGGCTACGAGGTCGCCGTCGAGCGGCTCAT
Source organism: uncultured Phycisphaerales bacterium (assembly GCA_964537035.1). Taxonomy (GTDB): domain Bacteria; phylum Planctomycetota; class B15-G4; order B15-G4; family B15-G4; genus CAZIAK01. Next base: position 103,890 of record CAZIAK010000010.1, read on the forward strand.
GGCCCAGGCCCGGGCCACTGTCCGAGACGATCAGGCCTTCGCCGCTGCCCTCGCCACCGCCATGGACTTGCTGCCTGACATCGTCTTCGAGAACACCAACGTCGCCGAGATGCTCCGGGCTCAGCAGGTCTGGGCCGAGCGCTGCGATGACGACGAGAGCTTCAGCCGACTGGACAGCGCCCTGGCCTGGCTCGGCGGCTGAAGCGCGGTCAGCGGGGCCCGGCTTCACCCGCAGGGTCCAGCCCCGAGAGCGCCAACTCGACCCTCTCGCTGAGCACGTTGTAGCCCTGACCGTCCTGGCTCCGTCGCAACAAGGCGCGAGCGTTCTCGATGTCGCCCTGAGCCAGGAGCAACAAGCCGTTGAGGGCCAGAGCCTGAGCGTCGTCCGGCGCCAGCTCCACGGCTCGGCTGGCCAAGGTCGTGGCCTGCTCGGGATAGCCGCCACCGAACAGCATCCCCGAAGCCAGCAGAAGAGTGGTGGGGCCGCTGCCCGCTCGCCACCACGGCCGTGGGTCCGACAGCTCTCCCGGGGGCACGATCAGCCCGCCCCCGCGGGACAAGGAGGCCTCCAGGTCATGGGCCCCCAGCCCGTCGTCACCCACGCTGCGCCGCAGCACGAACACGGCCTCCTCCCTGCCCACGAACGCCAGGGCCCAGTCGCTCGAGCGAAGCAGGCGCACGGAGAGGGGCGCCCCCATGGGCAGCAGGGCCACGGTGAGTTGATGACGAGTGGAGAGCTGCAGAAACGCCGAGGGATCCGTGTCGGCGGTGGCAGCGATCACGTCTCGCAGGTACGAGGTCGGGTAGCCGTGGGTGTTGCCGTTGGTCGCTGCCCGCTGGTGGGGCCGGCGCATCCCGGTGAATGTGCTGCCGTAGCGAAACGCGGTGAAGACCCGAGCGTCCGGCCACTGCTCGCCGATGAACTCGATGCCACCTACGGGATAGGCGATGCGGGACATGCCAAAGCCTGACCGGCGCTGGCTGCCGTCGTGCAGGGACATGGCGTCCGTGACCTCGGCCACAGAGAACAGCAAAGCCAGCACGGTGGGCAACACCAGGCCCGGTCGCCGAGCGCCGAACCACGAGGTCCAGGCAGCTGCCGCGAGCGGCGCCGTGACCACCGCGAAGGGTGCGATGTTGCGTCGCAGGCTGGTGCTCATCACGCCAAAGGCGCACACAGCGATCAGCGCGGGGACGAGCACGCCTGCCAGCCCCCCACCGTTGGCGCCCGCGTGGTCGCCACCAAGATCGCTCGTGGGCGCCACGGCAGAGACGGAACCTCCCCGGCGCCTCTGCAGCCAGGCCACCACGGCTGCCCGCACCAGCAGCACCGCGCTGAGCCCGGCGAGAACGAAGAAAGCCGTGCGAAACACAGGGGGCTGGGCGTCCTCTGCAAAGATGGGACGAAACTCTGAGATGTACGTGGTGTAGAAGTCTCGATGCTCGTTCAGGTCGGCCAGAATCGCGAAAGGGTGAGCCCACCCGGCCCAGCCCGCCGGGTTCACCAGGCAGACCGCCATCATGGCCAGGCCCCAGCCCAGCCAGCGCGCCGCGAGCTGACGGTGGCCCGCCAACCCCTGCCCGGCGGCGACCATGAACACCGTCAGCCAACCCAGCACGAAGTAGCCGTGGACATTGACCCAGAGCAGCTGCAAGGGCAGCAGCATCCAGGCCCGCCGACCATCGCGACGGCTCACCAGCAGGACCTGTAGCAACACCGCCAGCAAGACCAGGCTCACCAACCCTGGACGAAAGACCAGCCGGTTACGGCAGGCCAACAGCCCCAGGCTGACCAGCAGCACGGTGGCACCGGGCGAGGCACCCAGGCGCCGGGCCGTCGAGGCCATGACCGCCGCCAGCAGGGCCACCAGGAGCAGCCGAGCGACGTTGACGCCGTCGGGCCCCAGGCCATCGAGGAGCCCGTGAGCCAGCACCTGAAAGCCCCACTTGTCGTGGACCGAAGGATAGTCGTGGTGCAGCTCGGAGAGCACGTTGGTCGTCGGTACCGCTCCGTGCTCGACGATCCATTCGCCGGTCGCCGCGTGGAGCCAGATGTCGAGATTGACCATGCGGAAGCTGGCCGTGCTGAGCACCACCAGGCCCAGGACCACCGTTGCCAGTGGCCACCCTCGCTTGTGATCGGTCTCCGTCATGGGCGCAGCTTATGAAACCCAGCTGACCGCCTGGCCAGGACAACTGAGTTCGGTTCTGGCAACGAGTGTTGCTCCTCGGCGGCCAGATCAACCGAGCCCCCGGTCGAGTGCAACAACGCGGAGGTCTCGACGATTCCCACAGCCCCTCGCCTCCGCTAACCTGTCCCCCCCTATGAGAGTGGATCTCGACAAATACCGCCAGGCGGGCAAGATCGCCGCCGCCGCCCGCAAGAGGGCCATTGAGTCCGTCAAGCCCGGGGTCCGCTATGTGGATGTGCTCGACAGCATCGAGGCGTACATCTTCGAGCAGGGTGCCGACCTGGCCTTTCCGGCCCAGGTCTCGGTGAACAGCGTGGCGGCCCACGACTGCGCCGCCCCCGACGACCCCAGGGTCTTCGCCGAGGGTGACGTGGCCAAGATCGACCTGGGCGTGCACATCGACGGCTGCATCGCCGACACCGCCGCCACCGCTGACCTGGGCGACAACGCCTCCCTGCTCGAGGCCTCGCGCCAGGCCCTTGAGGCCGCCATCGCCCTGGTGCAACCCGGCCGTCGCATCCGCGAGATCAGCCACGGCATCCAACAGGCCATGCACAAGCTGGGACACAAGCCCGTGGCCAATCTCACCGGTCACGGCATCGCCCCTTACACCGTTCATTGCTCGCCGTCGATCCCCAACGTGAGCGACGGCACCTCCGGCGTGCTCAAAGAAGACATGATGATCTGCATCGAGCCCTTCGCCACCACGGGCAGTGGCATGATCGTGGAGCAGGGCCAAGCAGAGGTCTTCGGAGCCAAACGCAAGCTGAAGGCTCCCCGCAATGCGGACAGCGGCGTGGTCGACCAGATCGCCGCCCGCCGAGGGCTGCCCTTCTGCCGCCGCGAGTTGGCTCGAGAGCACGGAGTGGACGTGGCCGAGCGCACACTGCGCCTGCTGCTGCGCTCCCACACGGTCTTCGGCTACCCGCCCCTGGTCGAACGCCAGCCCTGCATGGTGGCCCAGTTCGAGCACACCATGCACGTGGGCAAGGACGGCGCCGAGGTGATGACCCGCTGAACAGGGCCCCGCCCGCGAGGGTCACGGGTGCCCTTGATCACGGGCGCGCCTGTCGACGACGGGCTCGCAGGAACTTCAGCCCTTCTCGGGGTCCGTCCTCGCCGTAGTCGTGCCCCCCCGGGCCCCGGTCCCATTTCAGCTCATAGGAGCTGTCCAGGTCGGCGGCCTCTTGCATGCCCTCCACGAAGAACCGCAGCGCCGCTCGATCAAGAACCGGATCTTCGTTGCCGGACCAGAGATAGACGGGCACGCCCTTCAGCCCCGGCACCGGGTCGGGAGCCAGGCCCACCACCTCTTGGGTCTCGTCCCAGAGCGGTGCTGGCGTCCCGGACCAGGCGGCCACCGCGGCGAAGCGCTGGGGATGTCTTGAGGCCAACACCAACGCTGCGGTAGCTCCGGAGCCGTGGCCTGCCAGGTAGACCCGGTCTGCGTGAGCCCGGCCTGATGCCACCTCTCTGTCGATCAGGTCCAGGATCAATGCCTCCCCCGGCGCCTCGAGCCAGGGCACGGTGGTGCGGCACTGCACGGGGGCCAGCGGGGCCAGCAGCCTCAGCTTCCGCCGCCGAGCCTCCGTGGAGAGGGCCTCCAGCGCAGACCGCGCCAACTGCACCGCTGGACGGGGCCGCCAGCTGCCGCCGTGAAGAACGATGACCAAGGCCTTCGAACGCTCTTTGCCACCCTCCAGGGCGCCGTCCTCCCGGTCGCCGGGAGCGCTGAGAGAGGCTGACCCGCCGGATAGCGAGAGGGGTTCGGGGCATAGCAGCCCGAGGCAAGAGCTGATCAGGAGCAGAATGGTGTTCATGACAGGGTCGACGGCCCCGCCGCCCCAACGTTTCCTGGCCCCATCGATGTCTTGTGGCCTGCCTCCCGCTTGGTTACAACCTCCCGTCCCATGGATCGGTACGAGCTCCCCAGCCGTGCCAGCTCAGCAGTCGTCTGAGACGGTCCAACGTCGGGGTGTGGCTCAGCTTGGTAGAGCGCTTGTCTGGGGGACAAGAGGTCGCAGGTTCAAATCCTGTCACCCCGACCATTCATCCACCGCTTGCTGCGGTGCGACCGGCAGCCGACGCCGGACACGGCCACGAGCTCCTGGCCCCCTCCGAGGCCCTAGCGGCAAGCCTCCAACACCATGTTGGTGGGCGTCTCTGCAGCTCGACGGACCTTGCTGAAGCCACCCTGATTCAACACGTCCGTGAGCCGCGCCTGTCCTGCCTGGGCGCCCAGGGCCAGACCGACCTCTTGAGCGCGGGAGGCTGGGGTGCAGATCATGGTGGAGCCGGAGAGAACGCAGAGCGTCGCGACCACGAGGGTCGACTCCCGGGTCCCGAAGAAGACGAGCTCGTCAGCGATGGCCACCGAAGGGAACATGGTGCCAGCCACGCCCTGGCCCGTGTTGGAGGTCCAATGAAACACCGTGGCCATCAGCACGCCGCCCCCGTGCGCAGGAGCATCACTGTGATAGTGATGCTGGAGCAAGCGATGTCGATGGCAAGCAGACTCAGCAGCCTCCAGTCCGCGAACAGTCCGTCGTAGTACAGGGCGAGTGCCAGAGCGTCCAGATCAAGCCCACCACCAGACTGCCCGGAGAGGATTGGTGCGCTGCAGACACGTGGGCAGCAGGAAACCACGCCAGCCGATCTCCTCTCCCAGTGCTCCCGAGAGAAGGGCCATGAGGCCGCCCGGCACAAATGCACCCAGGCCCTCGCGGGACAACCCATGGGCTGCGATGGTGAGAGAATCAACGACCACCGGCAGGAGCAGGGCGATCGCCCACCACACTCCAGGGACCCGAACGGACACGCGGGCTCGCGGGCATCGATCCCCGTCAAGGCCAGAAGCATCCAGCCACACCAGGGCGCTCCCAAGGCGATGAGCAAGAAGGCACGAAGAGCCCTGTCGTCCAACGCGCCATGACCGACACATCGCTGATCAGGGGAGTTCTGCTCAGGCGCTACAAGTACGTGGGCTCAGAGTCCAGGTGGCCCAGCGAGCCCGGGAGCCAGATCTTCAGCTCCGGGCTGCCCGGGCCCATACCCCGAAAGCCGCACTCCCCCTCCAGAGCGAACTCGTTCTCGTCATGATCAGGCCCCCCGGCGTTCAAGAACAGCTCCGCGAGCCTGCAGGCGCCATCGTCTGGGCCGAAGCCCGCCAGCGTATCCCTGGTCGGGAGGTCAGCGGTGCCGCACAGCATCTCAGCCTCATTCGTGAGCGTCAGAAAAGGGAAGGACGATGCCTGGATGTCCTCGGAGAGCCAAGGGTGGCGGTCCGGGGTCCAAGGCGAGTAGTGGAACGCGTGTGGCCACACCTCCAGGCCCGGACCAGGCTCCGAGTCTTCGAGACCGATGATCAGACGACGCAGGGTGGAGCGAGGATGGGTGAGTTCGACGACGACCCGCGGCGCCTTGCGATGAAACACCCGGGCGAAGATCAGCAGGCCCAGGTGGCGAGCCGTCGCCTTGTCGACCTCGAAGCTCACGGCCTCCACCGGCGAGTCGCCGTAGAAGTGATAGCCCCACGTGGCGCAGAGTTGATCCGTCTCCATCGCCGCCGGCGGCGCTGGCAGCGTCTGGGCAGAGAGTGCAATCTCGTCGGACTCAGCGTCTTCGCCATACGGCAACGTGGACGCAGCGGTACCGTAGAGCGCCTCGAGATCGCAGCGGCCGCTCACGAACGTCTCCTACCTGCGACGTGACAGCCAACACCGGGCAACCCAACCCGGGAGTTCAAGATCACTGCCCCGTACCCACCAGTCCGTTCGAAGCCGAGAAGCCCACAGGGCCCACGGCATCTTGCACCCAGTACTGGGCCCAGATCTGTGTGCCGGTGGGAACGTTCTGGGGCCAGGCGAAGGGCAGCTGCAACTCGCCAGCACCGTCGGTCGCCAAGGATGACAGCACCACGTCCGGCGTGGGCACCAGCACGCCGCCCTTGAACGCGCCGTTGAGTGCGTTGAAACCCAGCACCAAGTAGGTGGAGGCAGAGGGCGCCGCCGCGGCGAGGTCCAGTGAGCCCGCCTGGGCTGCGATCAAGGCGCCCTGCGCAGAGAGCACCGGGACCCCGTTCACACCTGCCAGGCCCGGCCCGCTCACCGCCCAATCGTTGTCCACGGTAAAGGTCGTCGTCAGGTCGTCGGTCAAGCCCAGCTCGCCCATGGCCACCACGATCGAGACCGAGGTGCCCGTGGGGATGTTGCTGTCAATCTGAAAACGCAACGGCGTGGCGCTGTTGTCCGCATCAGAGAAGCCCGCCCAGGCGCCAAGGCTTACCGAGGCGGTGACCAGGGACGCGTCGGGGCTCGTGGTCGAGAGCGAGGCCGTGGCCCCGTTCGACGTGCCCATGCCGCTGTTGCGACCGCTGATGATCACCGCGACGGTCTCACCAGGCTCGAGGATGCCATCGCCGTCACCCTCGTCGATCAGCTGCAACCCCGTGGCGCGCAGGAACGGGCCGCCGGCCAAGGCCGTGACCTGCAAGGCCTCCAGGTTCTTTTGAGCCAAGGGGATGATCTTGTTCGTCGCCGGCCAGAAGCCATCGAACTGGCTGCCGATCTCAGGCGTCCAGGACATGGTGTTGTGCACGCCGTGATCCGTGTCGATGGTGATGCCGTTGGCCGGGTAGAGCAGCACAGCGCCCGGCCCGTAGGGATAGCCGTTCACCGCAGTGGCCAGAGCGCCCACCTCGTCGTAGTCGGCATCGTTCACCGGCAACGTCGACGTGTACCCCAGGGGCGCGAGCCACAAATCGGAGTAGGTGTGCATGGACAGTGCGGTGCCGAAGTCATGGGCGGCCATGAACGCCGTCATGGCTGCCACTTCTGGTTCACTGGCCGGGCCCGTTCCGCGGTAGGTGGACGACGAGGGCGTGGGGCTCGAGCCGATGTTGTCGAAACCCCACTGGAAGGGGTAGTTGCGGTTCAGGTCGACGCCCTTGGCAGACGTGCCCTGGTTGATGCGCCTGTTCTTGCGCCACATGCCGCCGCCGTTGGGGTTGTTGCGCTTGTTGTATTCGTAGCCGTCCGGGTTGACCACGGGGATGAACCAGATCTCCCGTTCGTTGACCAGGTACGTCGCCAGCGGGTCGCTGCCGTAGTTGTCGAGCAGCCAGATCAAGAAGTACAGCTGGGTCTGCATGGCCGCCGGTTCGCGAGCGTGGTGCAGCGCATCGAAACGCACCTCGGGTTCCGCTTCATCGATGCCCGGGTTGTCAGACACCTTGACCGCCCACAAATCCCGACCCTCGATGCTCAGACCCAAACTCTGTTTGGTGGTCATGATCGTGGGGTGCTGGGCCGCGAGCTGATCGAGAATGGAGACCACCTCATCGAAGATGTAATAGCCGCCCATGGATCCCTGACCGAAGGGCGGCGTGACGGTGGAGCCAGCGCTCGGTGCTGCCATCTGGGCCAACTCATCCGGGGTGGCCAGACGCGAGGCGTAGAACCGTTCCAGATCCTCTTCGATGACCTGAAAGGACAGACCACGCTGGTGTAACTCGACCAGCCCCGCGCTCCAGGCGATGACCATGGCAGACAGGCGGTCGTCTGGCGCGTCCACGATGTCGAAGCCGGCCAGGTCGACACCGGTGAGCGGCTCGGCGCTGGTGACAGCTACCAGGCGAGCCGTGTCACGACTCTCACTGACGTTGGATTGCTGGGCGGCCACGGGGGAGAGACACATGGCCAGGGCCACGCACAAGAGCACTGCAGACGGAGCAAGACGCATCAGAGCAGGATTCCAGGATCGGGGAGCGGGACAGTGTACACGGCTCCCACCGAGAGGGTCGGGGTGCCAGGCCTCAGGCCATGAGCCCCTCGTCCTCCTGAGCACCCAGCACGATGCGCCCCTCGACCAGCCGCACGGCAATGGCATTGCCCTGCCCACCAGCGGAGCCGTTCTCCTGGCGGATGATCTCCTCTGCCAAGGGAAAGCGAATGTTCTGGTCGACCAGTCGGTGCAGCTCCCGAGCGCCATAGGTGTCACAGTTGCCCGCAGCCACCAGCTCGTCGTAGACATCGTCGTCCAGGGTCAACTTGACCTGCCTGTTGGCCAGCAAGGCCTCGATCTCTGCCACATGGTGATCGATGATCGCACGGAGGGCTGTCGCCGACAGGCGGGCGAAGGGCACCACCGTGTCGATGCGGTTGACCAACTCGGGACGCATGTGATTCAACAGCACATCCCGCGGGTCGATCTGTGGTTCAGAGGGTTGACCGCCGAAGCCCATCTTTGCCGCCTGCTTCGGTTCGACGTCGATGTTCGAGGTCACGATCACGATGGCCTGGGTGAAGTCCGCGCGCCGACCATTGGTGCCAGTCAGCCGTCCCTCGTCGAAGATCTGCAGGAAGATGTCGGAGACCTTGGGGTGGGCCTTCTCGACCTCGTCAAACAGCAGCACGCAATGGGGATGGGTGCGCATGGCCGAGATGAGCAGCCCCTCTTTCTCGTGGCCCACGTACCCGGGGGGCGCGCCGATGAGGTTCGCCACCGAGTGGGGCTCCATGTACTCGGACATGTCAAAGCGCAAGAGCCTACGAGTGTCGCCAAACAGCTGCTCCGTGAGGCACTTGGCCAGGAACGTCTTGCCCACACCTGTGGGACCAGCAAAAAAGAACACGCCCAGGGGACGATTGGGATCGCTGAGCCCCGCCTTGGCGGTCAGCACCGTACGGGCGACGGCACGTACGGCCTCTTCTTGGCCGAGGACCTTGGCCTGCAGCTCGCTCTCCACGTTGAACAGATTGCGCGCGGCCTCTCCGGACATGCGTTCCAAGGGGATGCCTGTCCACTGGGAAACGGTCGTCGCCACGTCAGCAGCGGTCACCTCGATGGTGCTACCGGCTGCGGCGTCACCCGTGTAACGTTCGAGCCGCTTGCGAGCGCACGATTGATCGACCGCATCGAGCGCCTTGTCTGGCAGGCGGCGATCGAAGACGTGACGCACGGTGAGCTGCACCGCTGCCTCGATCGCTTCAGCCAGGATCTTCACCTGGTGGTGGTTCTCAAGAGACGGGCTGACCCTGGTCACGATGTCCTGGGCTTCATCCGCCGTGGGCTCCTCGACCAAGACCTTCTCGAAGCGCCGGTCGAGGGCGGGATCGCCTTCGACGTGACGACGGTACTCTTCGATGGTGGTCGCACCGACGCAGCTCAGCTCACCCCGGGCCAGGGCAGGCTTGAGGATGTTGGCCGCGTCCAGCGAGTCTCCCCCGCCGGCGGCTCCGGCCCCCACCAGTGTGTGCAGCTCGTCGAGAAAAAGGATCACCTCGGGGTGCGCCTTCAGCTCCGCGAGAATGCCCAACAGGCGCTCCTCGAACTGACCCCGGTACTTGGTGCCAGCCACCAGCGAGCCCATGGCCAGCTCAACGATGCGGCGGCCACGGAGGGGCTCGGGGCAGTCGGGCTGGGTCAGGCGCAAGGCAAAACCCTCTGCCACCGCCGTCTTGCCCACACCCGCATCGCCCACCAGCACCGGGTTGTTCTTGTTCTTGCGCAGCAGCACCTGAGAGAGCAGATCGAGCTCGACGGTGCGACCAATCAAGGGCGACGTCTGCCCGTTCGCTGCCATCTCGGTCAGGTCTCGACCGAACTCCTCCAGCAAAGGCGTGGGCGACGGCTTGGCTTCGGGCTCGGTGTGCAGGTTCTCCTGCAACGCGGCCACGTCGATATCGCGCGTGCGCATGAGCCGCATGGGGATGCTGCGCCCTTCGTTGAGGATCGCTTCGAGCAGGTGCTCGGGCTCGACCACACGGCTGCGATGGCGAGTGGCGATGCGGGCCGCGAGGTCGATGACCGTGCGACACCGCGGCGTGGGCGCCATGGAACCGCTCAATCCGCTGGTGCCGCCCTGGCGGATCGCGCTCTCCAGCACCTCCATGTACTCCATGAAGTTCACCTCGACCTCGGCGAAGGCCATGGCCAGGTTGCCCTCGTCGTCCTTGGCCAGGCCGACGAACAGATGCTCCACACCCAGGTAGCTCTGCCCCCAATCCACGGCGGCTTGAGTGGCCAGGGCGAGCACCTGCTCAGCCCGGGGTGACAGTCTCGGTAGATTCACGACGTGGCAGTCCTTCGGGGTTTCTTGCGACGGTCCCGCTTGCGCTCGAGGTCTGTTGGTGACGTAGGGATCGACCTGGTCCGCACTAGTGGGGCATGAACTCGATCAAGGTCGTGCCCACCAGAAAGCACGACCCGGGAGTGATCAGCACCTTGCCAGAGAGTTGGCGGTCACCCAGAAAAGTGCCGTTGCGACTGTCCCTGTCTTCGAGCCAGAAGTGCCGATCTTCGCGGATGATTCGGGCGTGAGCGCCAGAGACCATGGGGTCGAGGGTCAGGTAGAGATCGTTGGGCTGGCTGCGCCCGATGGTGAGCACGTCCGCGTCGACCGAACTGCGCGTGCCGTCCATGGGGCCGCCGATCACCTCGACCTGCAGGGGACCGGGCTGCTCCGGTGCGGGCTGACGCCGAACCTTGGGCGACAGATCTGTGAGGGTCGCCGTCATGCTGGGATCAAAGCCCACGTCACCACTCTCTGCGTCTGGGTCAGACTCAGCCATCGATCATCACTCCCGGTGGGCCGCAGCGCCCATTCGCTCAGCCGGGGTCGATCTTACACGGCAGAGCGGCTGCCGTGGATTCTCAAGCAAGCCGTGGCCTGACGAACCACAGCCAGCCCGGGGCTCAGCCGCCCTGGCCCCCGCGATTCAGCAGCGTCTCTGCCAGAACGGCCAGCAGCCGCTCTTCTTCGGTATGCAGAAAGAAGTGATCCCCTGGGAAGTCGTGTCGGGCAAAGCCTGACGGGCCGAACGCCTCCCACGCAGCCAGCTTGTCCTCAGGCACCTCGGGGTCGTCATGACCCGTGAACAGGGTCAGGGGCACATCCAAGGCTGCTGCATCTCCCCGGTGATAACAATCGGTGATGGCGAAGTCGGCCCGGATCATGGGCAGGAACAGGTCCATCACCTCGTCGTTTGCCAGCACCTCTGCTGGCGTGCCGTTGAGTCGGCCCAGCTCAGCCAGCAGCTCCGCTCGTGGCAGATCATAGAGCGGTTTGGCGGGCGG
>CAZIAK010000011.1:0-81784 GCA_964537035.1 uncultured Phycisphaerales bacterium
TGCGCTTCGACTTCGGCCCGGGGGCCGGCAGCAGCCAGGGCAGCCTGGGCTTGGACGACGTGGCGTTCAGCTTGCGTTGACTGAGGAGTGTCGCCGGGAGCCCCGACGGCGCACCTCACCCCGGCGGCCGCGTCATGTCGCTGGTCCACGCTTCGAGCTCGTACTCGGCCATGAGTTCGCAGAACTGGTGACACAGGGCCTCCGGTCCCGCCACCAGCGTTCGTGAGCCGAGGTCAAAGGGCTGGCCGTCGGCGCACAACGCCGTGCCGCCGGCTTCGCGTACCAACACCAGCCCGCCCAAGATGTCGAGGGTGCGCTGGGGCCTGCCCCGTCCCACGACCATGAGGTCGACTTCGCCGGCGGCTAGCAGCGCCAGGTCGAGGGCGATGGAACCCATGCAGCGGATCTTGCGGATGCTCCACAGCAGCCGGGTGAGCGCGCCGTCGCGGCCCATGATCGGGCCGCGCTTGGCCAGGTGCACCACGGCCATGGCATCCTCGAGCCGGTCGACAGAAGAGATGGCCACGGGCTCGGTGCGGCCGTCGCGGCTGCGGGTGGCGCCGCCGTCGCTCCAGGCGGTCAGGGTGCGCTTGCGCAACAGGTCATGGACCACACCCAGCAGAGGTTCGTCGCCCCGCAGCAGCCCCGCCGTGAGCGACACATAGGGGATGCCCCGCAGGTGGTTGGCGCTGCCATCGATCGGGTCGACGTACCAGGTCAGCTCGCCCGTGCCCGGCACGTCGTCCCGGTCTTCGATGACCAGCCCCTGGCCGGGGAAGCTCGCCGAGAAGAGTTCGGCCAGGGCGGCACCGGCCCGATCGTCGGCCTCGGTGTGCACCTGGGTGGCGCTGGACCAGTGGTGTCCGTCGTCCCGCCCGAGGGTCGGCAGGACGATCTGCGCGGCCACCTGTTCGAGGTGTCTGGCCGCGGTGGCCGCGAAGCTGGCGAGTTGATCTGCAGACAGGGTCATGGACAGGGGTGGGCAGGGGGCGGGTGGCGACCCTATGATGGTGCCGTGCGTACCTCGATCCTCCTCGCTCTTTTCGTCGGGCTGCTGCTGACCCCGGCCTGCTCGATCACCGTGGCCCCGGTGTTGCCCGCCGTGCCGCCGCCGCCAGATGTGGTCCCCGGGCAGCTGCTCTTCGTGGTGCCGAGCGCGTACGTCGAGGCCCAGGGCATGCCCTCGGTCTTCAAGGATCGTCGCGACCGGTTGCCCGACCTGCTCAAGCGCGATCCTGAGCGAGTGCGCCAGATCTCCTCTCGCGAGATCGTGACCGGCATGAGCTCCCAGCACGTGATCTGGGCCTTTCTGTGCCATCCCACCCGCATCGTCGACGATGGTCCGCCGGGGGGGCACATCATGCTCTGGGAGCAGGGCACGGCGTTCATTCGGGGACGCTACTGGGTGCGCACCTCCAAGGACGGCACAGTCTGGTCCGCCGGGCGCTTCTAGGCCCGGCCGACTCGTGAACCGTGGTTCATGACCCGGGGCAGACCCCAGGGCAGGATTCAGGTCAGCCACCCTTGGTCAGCCACCCTTGGTCAGCAAGGGCCCAGCCACCGCTCATTTGAGGCCGAGTTCCTGGCCTGCGTGGGAACCAAGAAGAGACTTGTAAGTCTTTTGTTTCAGGGGTCTTGGCTCAACCCGGCGAGCAGAGGCCACAGGCCGGTTCGTCGATCGTGGGCTACCCTGATCAGGCCGCCATCCTCTCCTCGAGATGCCATGCGTCGCGTTCTCCCTTGCCTCTGCCTTGCTGTGCTTGCCCTCTTGCCGGGGTGCATGACCACGGCTCCCCGGGTGGTGGTGCAAGCAGCGCACGGGATGGTGAGGGCCGATTCGCCCACCCAGGCCCATACCGTGGCCCAGCTGCTGGACGTCCTGGCGCCCCAGGTGCGAGCCATGCTCCCGGACACGCGGCCAGGGCCCGTGGAGATCTGGGTGCAACGGGAGCTGTCCCTCTACACCCACTGGTCTGTGGATGACTCCGTGCCGGCCTTCACCGTCGAGGACGACCGGCGCATCCACATGGCGGAGAACTCGTCCCGGGAGCTGTCCGCGGCCCTGGCCCACGAGCTGGTGCACGCCCTGCTGGGGGACGGTTGGTCGACCTTGCCCCCGGTGGCTGAAGAGGGCCTGGCCGACTGGGTGCAAGAGGTCCTGCACCCTGAGCTGGCTTCGTCCATGCGCGCCGATCACCTGGCCAAGGCCAGCGCGGCCTTCGGTGGCATGCGCTTCGGTCTCTGGTGCCCGCGCTCGGTGCAGGGTGGCCGGCGCCTGGCAGCGTTTACCTTCCCCGGGCCCGTGACCGGCGAAGAGCCCATCGCAGACCCGGAGCAGGCCATCGACCAAGGAGGCCGGGCCAAGCAGAGCGAGTCGACGTGGCGCCCCTACGAGGTCTCGGTGAGCGACCCGCGGCTCTACGGCATCGGCTACCTCACCGTGGCCCGGGCGGTTGAACGGGTGGGCATCGCTGGCCTGTACAGCCTCTGCCAGCGGGCCGAAGAGACAGGCCGAAGCTTGGTCCCTGGGGGCTGGCTGCTGGAGGCCGGCGCCCTGAGCCGTGACCCGGCGCAATGGCAGCAGGTGATCGTCGATCGGGTCGGGCGCAACGAGCTCACCGCCCTCGGCCACAGCCTCTCGCCCTTTCTGGCGGACCTGATCTCACGGGGCTCGCTCTCGTCGGGACACAAGCTCGGCGTCGACGACTTTCTGGCCCGCTATCGGCCACGCCTGGGCCTGGAGCTGGGCCGCTCCCGGCTGCCCTTGTCCTGGCTGCCCCCGCTGAGGCGTGAGTTGGATCGCAGCTCCCGTGACCGCCCTGGTCGTGCCGAGCCGCCCCACGCCGTGGGAATCGCTGTACCCTAGCAGCTCGTGCTCGGCGCGCGGCACTTTACGCACGGGCTGCTAGCCCGCTGCACCGCAGAGCCCGTTGGGCACAACGGGCATCCCCCCCTGTCGGCAGCCCCCCCCAGATGCTCTCAACGCTCTCCCTCGTCTCATTCGTCTTGTGCTTCGCGGCCCAGGTGGCACCTCCCGGGCCCCAGGTGATGGCAGGCGACGTCGCTGCACCGCTGAGCGACACAGCCAGAGCCGCAGCCGCGCCGAACCACCGGGCCGCCGCCGCCCTGGCCCGCTCCCCCGTGGCGTTCGTCGAGAACCGGGGGCAGCTCGACCCCGCGGTGCGGCTGGCAGCTCGCTGCGGGTCGACCACCGCATTCTTCACCGATCACGGCTTTCGCCTGAGCCTGCGCGGCGAGTCCCGAGAGAGCCTCACCGGCGACGAGAGCTTCGACGAGGTCCTCGCTGAAGACGGTGCTGCCGGCGACGCTGACGGCCACGCTGATGGCCGCCATGCTGAAGACGTGGCCGGCGCCCACGTGTTTCTCACCTTTGAAGAATCCCTGGCTGACGTGGTGTTGCGGGGAGCGGGTCAGCGCCTGGCGCCCGTGCGCACCTACCGGGGCGACGACCCGTCCGCCTGGGTGACCGAGGCGCCGAGCTGGACCGAGCTGCGCTACGAGGGCCTCTACGCCGGCGTCGACCTGGCCGTGCTGGAGCGGGACGGCAGCCTGGCCTACGACCTGCTCATCGCGCCGGGAGTCGACCCGTCCCGGATCGTGGTGGGCTGCGAGGGCGTGACGGGGCTCTCGCTCGACGAGCAGAGGCTGGTGCTGGAGACCGCCGCCGGCCCCCTGGTGCAGACGCCGCCCTTGGCCTGGCAGGTGGGCAGCACTGGTGAGCGGTTGCCGGTGCAGGTGGGCTTTCGCCTCCTGGGCGCCCACCGCTACGGCTTCACCGTGGATGGCCTCTCCGAGTCGCTGCCCCTGGTCATCGACCCGGGCCTGACCTGGGGCACGGCCCTGGGCGGCACCTTCGCAGATCGCATCACCTCGGTGGCCCTGGCGCCCGACGGCGACCTGGTGGTCACCGGCACCACCGGTTCGCCTGACTTCCCAACCTCGCCCGGTGCCTTCCAGACGTCGGTGGTGGGCTTCTCCGACGCGTTCGTGGCCCGGCTCGATCCTGTGGGGGGGCAGCTGCGCTTCTCGACCTTCCTGGGCGGCACGGACACGGTCATCTTTCGCCCGGAGGTGGGCGAAGACGTGGCCATCGCCAGCGACGGCTCGATCGTGGTGGCCGGCGAGGCCACATCCCCCGACTTTCCTACGACCCAGGGGGTGTTCCAGCCCGCCAGCAGCGGAGGCACGGACGCCTTCGTGGCCAGCTTCGACGGCAGCGGCGTGCTGCAGTGGTCGACTCGCCTGGGGGGCTCGAAGAACGACTCGGCGGCCACCTTGGCCCTGGCTCCGGACGGCACGATCACCGTGGCGGGAAACACCTTCAGCAGCGACCTGCCCACGACCCCGGGGGCCTTCGACGAGTCGTTCAACTCGCTGTTCCTGAGCAACGACATCTTCGTCTGCCGATTGTCGGCCGACGGCGTCAGCCTCGACTGGTGCACCTACGTGGGCGGGGTGTTGAGGGATGAGGCCAGAGACTTGCTCCTGCACCCCGACGGCAGAGTCACCGTGGGCGGTCTCTCGGGCTCGGTCGACTTTCCCGCGACCGCCGGAGCCTATGACGAGAGCTACAACGGCTCGTCAGGCACGGAGACCGACGGCGTGCTCTTGCAGCTCTCGCCCACCGGTGCCTCCCTCGATTTCGCCACCTACCTCGGGAGCACAGAGATCACCGAGATCTGCGCCCTGGCCCAAGCCATCGATGGTGACTTCGTGGTCGCGGGCACCACCTTCGGCGCCGACTTTCCCACGACGCCCGGCGCCCGCCAGAAGGCCTTTGGCGGGGGACAGACCGACGGCTTCGTCTCGCGCCTCAGTGCCAACGGTGCCACCCTGCAATGGTCCACTTTCTTTGGCGGGCAGGGCGATGACGCGATGCACTCGCTGGCTCTCGACGGGGGCGACCAGCCCACTTTCGTCGGCTCCACCGCCTCGCCCGGGCTCTTCTTCGACGCCGCCCCCGACCTGCCCGATGGGAGCGGGGGCACCGGGGCCTCGCCGTCTGCCCCGCTCAGCTCGGGCCCCGCTGGCCCCGTGCTGGGAGGGGGCTTCTCGCCCGGTGGCTCCCCCGGCCACGGCAGCGATCTCTTTCTCGACGGCCCGCTCGACGCCTTCCTGGGGCGCCTGTCCCCAGACGGCAAGTCACTGGTCTGGGGCACGTTCTTCGGCGGCGCTGCGGAGGAAGAGGGCACGGCCCTGATCCTCGATGCTTTCGGTGACGCTTGGGTCGCGGGCTTCGGAGACTCTGCCGACCTGCCCACCACCGCCGCAGCCGTGGACCCGAGCCCCAACGGCAGCTTCGACGGTTTCGTGGCCCATTTCGCCGTGCCTCCGGTGTTTCAGCTGAATCTTGGTTCGGGCTCAGATGGCCAGACACCCGGCGCAGGAGTGGCCCCGCTGACCCTGACCCTGGACGGCAGCTTCTGGCCGGGGACGCCCTGGTCGCTCGATCTGGGGGGCTGCCCGCCGGGCGGTCGGGTCTTGCTGCTGCTGGGCTCTGGTGGCGCCAGTCCAAGCGGGGGAGCCCTGCCTGGCTTCGTCGGTTCTGTCCACGCCGTGCTGCCCCTGGTGGCTGACGAGGACGGCCGCTGCGCCCTGGGCGGATCGAGTTGGCCCGCTCCCGGCACCCGTCTGGTGCTGCAGGCCTGGCTGCCCGGCGAGCAGCCTCGGGCCTCCAATGGCGTGCTCCTCCTGAGCCCCTGAGTCCGGAGGGCCCCATGGCTCTCGCCCGGGCCTTCGTAGCACCCTCCCGAATACGCCCTTTGTCGGTGTTTCCAGCCTGATCGTCGTGAGTTACGATCACCCGATTATTCGGGCGCCCGCCTAAACCGTACAACCGTCTCAAGACAGATCCTATCGCGACAACGAGGAAGAACCTCACCATGACGTCAACGAACCAGGCCGTGAACACGTGGGTGGATGAAGTCGCCGCCCTGACCACTCCCGACACCATTCAGTGGTGTGACGGCAGCCAGGACGAGTATGACGCCCTGGTCAAGTTGATGGTCGATGAAGGCACCATGGTGCCCCTCGATCAGGAGAAGTGGCCCGGCTGCTATTACAGCCGTTCGGCACAGAACGACGTGGCTCGCGTCGAGCACTGCACCTTCATCTGCTCCGAGACCAAAGAAGCTGCGGGCCCCAACAACAACTGGGAAGCCCCGGCGGTCATGAAGGACAAGCTCAACGGCATGTTCAAGGGCTGCATGAAGGGCCGCACCATGTACGTGATCCCCTACTGCATGGGCCCCATCGGTTCGCCCTACAGCAAGGTGGGCTTCGAGATCACCGACAGCCCCTACGTCACCGCCAACATGCGCATCATGACGCGCATGGGCGATCAGGCTCTGGAGAAGCTCGGCGACAGCACCGACTTCGTCCGTGGTCTGCACAGCACCGGCGAGCTCGATCCCGACCGCCGGTACATCTGCCACTTCCCCGAGACCCGCGAGATCATGTCGTTTGGCAGCGGCTACGGCGGCAACGCCCTGCTCGGCAAGAAGTGCCACGCCCTGCGCATCGCCAGCGCCCAGGCCAAAGACGAAGGCTGGATGGCCGAGCACATGCTCATCCTCGGTCTCGAGAGCCCCGAAGGCGAGACCCGCTACGTGGCCGCCGCGTTCCCCAGCGCCTGCGGCAAGACCAACCTGGCCATGCTCATCCCGCCAGAGAGCTACAAGGGCTGGAAGGCCTGGTGCGTGGGCGACGACATCGCCTGGATGCGCTACGCCGAAGACGGCAAGCTCTACGCCATCAACCCCGAGGCAGGTTTCTTCGGTGTGGCTCCGGGCACGTCCGACAGGACCAACAAGAACGCCCTCGACTCCACGCGCAAGAACTCGATCTTCACCAACGTGGCGCTGACCCCTGACAAGCAGCCCTGGTGGGAAGGCCTGACGAAAGACCCGCCGGCCGAGTGCACCGACTGGAAGGGCAACCCCTGGACGCCCGAGACCGCCGAAGGCCCCGCCGCCCACCCGAACAGCCGTTTCACCGCGCCTGCCAAGCAGTGCCCGGTGGCCAGCCCCATGATGGACGACCCCCGCGGTGTGCCCATCGACGCCATCATCTTCGGTGGTCGTCGGGCCAAGACCGCGCCGTTGGTCTTCGAGGCCTACGATTGGGAGCACGGTGTGTACGTGGGCGCCATGGCGGCCAGCGAGACCACCGCTGCGGCCACGGGCGCGGTGGGCCTGGTCCGTCGTGACCCCATGGCCATGAAGCCCTTCTGCGGCTACGACTTCGGTGACTACTTCGCGCACTGGCTCAAGATGGGCAAGAAGTCCGATCAGGCGCCGAAGATCTTCCACGTCAACTGGTTTCGCCAGGACGACGAGGGCAAGTTCATCTGGCCGGGCTTCGGCGAGAACATGCGCGTGCTCGAGTGGATCCTCAACCGCTGTGCCGGTGACACCGACGCCGTCGAGACGCCCATCGGCAACGTGCCGTCTCCGGGTGCGATCAACCTGGACGGTATCGACATCGACGCCAACACGCTCGAGCGCCTGCTGGGTGTCGACCCCGAGGCCTGGCAGTCCGAGCTTGAGGGCCAAGAAGAGTTCTTGAAGCAGTTCGGCGAGACCATGCCGAAGGAGATGTGGGATCAGTTCCACAAGCTGCAAGAGCGCCTCTCTGCGGTGAGCACGAGCTGAACTCCTCAGCACGAGCAGCCTTCTGGGTCAGTTCGGTCGGGCACGCCATGTGCCACGGCTCCAAGCTGGCCCTGCCGCTGGTCACGATCAAGGTCGCCGCCGACGAGTTCGGCGTCGGCCTTGATCGCATGGGCTGGGCCATCACGGCCTTCCTGATCGGCATGGGACTGTCCTCCGTGCCGTCCGGACTGGCCGGCGACCGCTACGGCACCGAACGTGTGCTGGTGGTCTGCTTCGGCCTCATGGCCCTGGGCGCCGTGAGCTGCGGCCTGGCCGAGAGCTACACCGGCTTCGTCATGGCCCAGGCGCTGCTGGGTGTGGCCGCGGGGCTCTTCCATCCCGCAGGTCTGGGTTTGCTCTCCCTCTCCGTCGAGAGCGACAAGCTCGGTGAGGCCATGGGGCGCTTTGGCGTCATGGGCAGCGTGGGCATGATCACCGTGCCCTTCTTGATGAACTCGCCGCTGGGCTGGCGCGCAGGCTTCTACGGTCTGGCAGTGGCGGCTGCGGTGATGGTGGTGGTCAGCCTGGGTCTGATCAGCAAGGGCGTGCTCTGCGATCATCGCTTGCGGCCAGCTTCCTCTTCAGCCCAGGGCGTCCCGGAGGCCGAGGCGCCTACGACCAGCGGCCTGACCGTCGCCCTGGTCCTGCTGCTCGGGGCCATGAGCGTGAACGCCTTTCTGGGTGCTGGCTGGGAGACCATCTTTCCCGAGACCATCAAGGACGTGGGCCTGGTGGTGATCAACAACCAGGCCATCGCCAGCGGCATTCTGGTGGTGGGTGGCATCGGCCAATATGTCGGGGGCATCCTGGCCAAGGACGCCATGGCCGCCTCTCGCTATGCAGTGATCCTGGTGCTGCAGTGCCTGGTCTTGCTGGGCACCGCCACCGCGATCGACCGTTCGGCCATGCCCTTCATGCTGCTGGGCAGCTTCGCCTTCTTCAACACCATGACCATGCCCATCGAGAATCGCATCCTCGCTGGCTACACCTCGACCCGCCGCCGGTCCACGGCCTTCGCCATGAAGTTCCTGGTGGCCCTGCTCATCGCGGCGCCGGCGCCCTTCATCGCTGCGGGGCTCTACAACGGTGCGGCGGACAGCCAGGCGGTCTATCGCTTCTTGGCCATGGTGGGCATGTTGGGTGTCTTCGCCGGGTACTTCTTCTTGCGCACGACGCGCTTGGCGGCGGCGAGAGCCCGGTCCCGGTGAGCCGCAAGGCACAGGCCTGGCAGCTGCTGGCCCTGGGTAGCCTGGCCCTGGCTCAACCGCTCTTCGAGCTCATCGGTCGGCAGCCCGAGTTCCTGGCGGTGCGGCACCTCGACGCTCTGGATGTGGTTCTCTTCATGGCCCTGGCCATGGGTCTGCCCTGCGCCGTGGTGCTGGTTCTGACCTGGGCGGTGAGCCTGGTCGGCCAACTCGCCGCCCGACGACTGCACGGCCTGGCGGTGCTGGTGCTCGCCGCGCTCATCGTGTTGCCGCTGCTGCCTCGCCTGGGATTGTCGTCGTCCTGGCTGGCGTCACTCACGGCGCTCGCTCTGGGGACGATCTGGGCTCGCTTCACGGCCGCTCCCGCTGCTGGCGAGAAGAGTGGCCCCGCCGGGTGGCCGACGGTGTCGGTGCTGGTGGTGCTGGTCGTCGCTGGTCTGTTCTTGGGTCAACCCTCCATCCGCTCGCTGTTGTTCGGCGGCTCCGTCCCGAGCTCGGTTGCAACGCTCGGTGAGGACGGCGCCCTGCCCGATCTGGTCATGGTCATCTTCGACGAGCTGGGCACGGCAGACCTGCTGGCCGAGGACGGCTCCGTGGATGGTGAGACGTTCCCCAACTTCGCTCGCCTGGCTCGGCAGTCCCACTGGTATCCCGGGCATCAAACCGTGGCCGACGGCACCACCCACGCGGTGCCAGCCATTCTCACCGGGCGTCGGATCAGCAAACCCGAGGCCCTGCCGACCCTGTCTGACCATCCCGTCAACCTGTTCACTCTGCTGGCGCCGAGCTACCGATTGGCGGTGCACGAGTCGGCGACCAGCTTGGCTCCGCAGCAGACGGCGACCACCGGCGAGCGTGCTGCTCGCCTGGCGGCCCTGGCCCTGGACAGCTCTGTGCTCTGGGTGCGCTCCGTGCTGCCAGCAGAGTGGCTCGCTGGCCTGCCCGAGGTCACCTCGAAGTGGAGCGGCTTCGTCGCGCTCTCTGGCGAGGCGGCGGGGGAGGGTTGGCTGGCCGACGTGGCCCACGAACTCGGCGGCGACCGCCGGGCCCTGTTCGATGATCTGTTGGCTGGACTGGCCCCCGGCGCACCTCCCACGGTGCATTACCTGCACGTGCTCCTGCCCCACACACCCCTTGAGTATCTGCCCGACGGCGCAGATTACACCGTGCCGGTGAAGGGCATGGACGACAAGGTCTGGAGCCTGGACCAGGCCGGGGTCGAGCTGGCCTGGCAGCGTCATCTGCTGCAGCTGGCCTTCGCCGACCAACAGCTGGGACGCGTGCTCGATCGCCTGCAGGCGTCAGGCCTGTACGACGAGAGCCTGATCGTGGTCACCGCCGACCATGGGGCGTGCTTCGCCGTGGGCCAGCGACCTCGGGCCGTGACTCCTGGCAATCGGGGAGAGATCTTGCCCGTGCCCCTGTTCATCAAGCGGCCGGGGCAGGAGCGAGGCGAGGTGCACCAGGGTTTCGCCGAGACCATCGACATCCTGCCGACCCTGTGGGAGCTGCTGGGCCGGGGCACGCTCACCGGCGAAGGTCTGGGGCAATCGTTGGTCTCTGGCGCCCGAGCAGCCCCCGCTGAACGGACGGTGATGAGTTTCGTCGACGGCGGCACGGAGCGGCGGGTGCCCGGTGTGGTCGACGGGCTGGTCGCAGCTGCAGCTCGCCGTCGGGCGATGTTCCCCCGCCCTGGACAGTCAGGCCTCTTCGCCGTTGGCCCCCGGCGCGAGCTGCTCGATCGCAAGCGAGACGCTCTGCCCCTGGCCGAGCCGACCACCTCGGCCACCGTCATCGACGCGGGTCAGCTGCAGCAGTCCTTCTCTCGGCAGGACACTCCCCGGGTAGTGCAAGGGCGCTGGCTCGGTGAGTCAGCGGTCGACCTGGTCTTGGCTGTCAACGGCACCATTCGCGCGACGACCCGTGGCCTGGCTGCGGACTCCGCCGGTCTCCAGCACTTCATGTTGTTCGTTCCCGAGAGCGCCTTGGTCGACGAGGGCAATCGCCTGTCCCTGTTCGTGGTGGAAGACGCGGCGCAGGGGGTGGGCGCCATGCCGGGGGTGGGCGCCATGCCGGGGGCGGGCACCACGCCGGGGGCGGGCACCACGCCGGGGGCGGTGGCTGACCCGGCAGCTGACTGCGTGCTCCGTCCCGTCGCTCCGGGGCCCGGCGCCTACGAGCTGCGCGCCGAGGGCGAGCGGCACTGGCTGGTCGACTCCCGAGGGCAGGTCGTTCCTGTGGTGGCGGACGCCCTGCGCGGTCGCTTCCAAGTGCGCGTGCCGGTTGCCGGGGACGTGGCCGTGACCGGGTGGGCCTACGACGCCCGGCAGAAGCGTCCCGTGAAGGCGGTGGTGGTCTTTGCAGACGACCGCTTCTTGTTCGCGGTCACCGCAGACGCAGACAGCCCGAGCCTGATCGAGAAATTTGGCCAGGGAGCGGCACACGCCGGATATCGCGTCGTGCTCAGAGAAGAGCGACTGGGAGGTGCAACCCTCTCGGCCGTGCGCGTCTTCGCGGTCTCTGCGCGGGGCGAAGCCGCTGAGCTCGGTGGTACCTACTGAGGGTCCATCAGCCCAGCCGGTCAACGGGCGCCAAGACGACCGAGGCTGAGAAAACGGGCGCCGAGAAGGGGCGCGCTGAGGCCACCAGGGCAGAACGGAGACTGGCTGAGAGGGGCTTGCTCCGAGGGCGAGGCTCGATTGAGAGGGGGCTCGTGAGCCCGTACTGCACGTGCCCTCGAAGCAGGCCGTTTATCGCTCGCCTGTTCAGATTCATGAGAGCGGCGAAGGTTCCCCGGTTTTTGAGGAGTTTTCGCAGCGGCCGAAGCGCCGAAAACAGAACAGCTGTTTGTGAGTCAGCGGGAGGAGAGCTGCAGGTCAACTGGACCAGCTGGGCTCACTGCCGCGGGGTCGGCCGGCCTGCCACACCTCGCTGAGGCCACCACAGCGCGGGCAACAGGGCCACATCGGCCACCAAGGCCACGCACACACCGGCGGCCACCAGCAGGCCGAAGCGAGCGGTGGGGGCGAAGCCTGAGGCTGCGAGCAGGCCGAAGCCTGCGGCCAGCGCACACGACGACACCGCCGCCGCTTCGCCTACCCGCTGGCTGGCTGCGAGGCGTGCGGCAGCTGGCCCGCGATGACGCTGGACTCGCGCGGTGTGCAGCAGGTGAAACGTGTTGTCCACGGCGAGGCCAAGCACGGCCGCGCCGACCATGGCCGACGAGGCATCGAGGGGAATGCCTACCACACGAGCCAGGATCAATGTGGCCATCACCGGCACCATGTTGGTCATCACCGCGGCGCCCAGTTCTCTGCGGGAGGTGGCGACCCAGGCGAACAGGAGCGCGGTCGCGGCCACCGTGAGCAAGAGCGAAAGCGCCAGCGTGTCGATGAGTTCGTGTTGCACTCCCAGGACGCCGGGCAGGGCCCCGGTGAGGTAGGCCTGCGCACCCTCCCCCGTGCACCAGTCGTTGATGGCGCCGAGCAGGCCCTGGGAGATGTTGTCCATGGCGTCGGCTCCGGCGGTGATGAAGCGCACGGTCCAACGGGTGTGCGTGCCCTCGGTGTCGGACCTCCCCGCGGCCACCAGGGCTTCGGGAGCCAGGGGTGCGGCGAACAGGCCCGCCACATGGTTGAGGTCGGCCAGGACGTGCTCAGGTCCGAAGACCGAATGCACGCCCTGAACGCCAGCCAGCTTCTCGGCGATGTGGGCTCCTGCCAACCAGTCAAGGGAGCGGTCGGCGTGGGGGCGCACGATGATCAGCTCGGCAGCGGACAGGGCGCCGCCCTCAGCCTCGATGTCGGTGAACTGCTGGCGAACAGGGTGAGTGACCGGGAAGTAGTCCAGGGCGTTGGTGCCCCGCTCCCAGTCGAAGGGTGCCACGGCGCCCGTGACCAGCACGGCCACGGCCAGCAGCTGCACCAGGCGTCGGCGACGAATGGCGGCCACGGCAACCCGCCGCCAGAAGCGCCCCTGTCGCAGGTGCGTCGGGGGACGAGCCAAGGGCAGCCGGGCGAGCAGGTGCGTGGCCAGCACGAAGGCGGCGGGCACCGACACGGCCACGGCCAGGGCCACGGCGATGCCCAGACGACTGACCGTGGTCACGGAGCTCAAACCGAAGACACCGAAGCCGATGGACGTGGTCGCCGCCGCCAGCAAGCCCGCCTGCCAGGTCTCGCTCAGAGCTGTGCGGGCGGCCGTGCCCTGGTCTGAACCCGCGGCCCAGGCTTGCCGAAAGGCGGACACCAGGTGCAGCACCGAGGCCACCAGCAGCACGAACACGAGGGGCCCGCAGGACACGAGCACCATGCTGGAAGGCCAGTCCACGAAGCGCAGCGCGCTGCGCACTCCCAAGGACGCCAGGGCCGCGGGCAGGACGACGACCACTGCCTGGCCGAAGGAACGCAAGGCGATCCAGGTGGCGATCAGGGCGGCGATGGCCAGCAGTGGTGAGAAGACCCGCTCGACCCGCAGCGCCTCCTCGTCGAGGGCCACGGCGAGCAGGGTGTGACCTGCGGCGCGAAGGCGCATGCCCTGGGACTCGCTCTCTGCTCCCAGGCTCGTGAGCAAATGGGCCAGTTCTGCCCGCTCGGTGGGGTCGGCAGCGCTGTCCACGACGAGCAGGAAGTCCACCCGGGGGGCGTCGAGGTCCACCAGGTCGAGGGCTTGGGCCAGCGGACGCGCCGAGGCCTGGGTCAGCACTCCCGCGGGCGTGAGGCCTCGCCCCGAGGGCAGGTGCAGCGGGTCGAGGCAGTGGCTCAGGGCAGGCAGCGCGGCCAGTCGTGGGCCGAGGGCGTCGAGCCAGGTCATGTCGTCAGCGTTGTCGGTGGCGAAATCGTCGACCCGCACGAGCACGGTCTCGTCGCCACCGAAGCGGTCGATCAATGTCTGGTAGCGCTCGCTCTCGATGCCCTGACGCAGCCAGGTGGTGACCCGGTTGTCCGTGGGCCAGCCCTCGGCGTAGCGAGCCAGGAGCAGCAAGGTGAGAGCCAGCCCGGCCACGGTGATCCATGGCAGGCGGCTTCTTCGGGGAGAGCGCTCAGGCTCTGCGGGTGGGGTCACGCTGTGCGCCGGCGGGGGTTGGGTCCCGTGACGATACCCACCATCATCTGCAGCAGCGGCGGGAAAGTGCGGCCCGCAGAGGCCACCGCGCCCATGAGGTTCGGGTGGGGAGCCATGTGGCGCAGGGTCCAGGCCAGGCGGCGGCGCATGGTGGCTTCGCGCTTGTAGCCCCGGGCGTAGCGTCGCTCTGCGCTGTCGGGAAGGGCTCCGGCGAGAGACTCTGCGATGCAATCAGCGGCCAGGATGCCGCTGGACAAGGCGATGGTCACGCCGCAACCCAGGATCGGGTCCACGCCACCGCCTGCATCACCCACGAGGTAGGCCCGGCTGCCCGCGAGCCGCCGTGGTGGGCCCACGTCGAGGCGCCTCGAGCTCGGTCGGGTGACCAGTTCTCCCAGCCGGTGGAGGCAGCTGGGCGTCTGCTCCAGAGAGGTTCTGAGCAGCTCGTCCGGTCCGCTGGTGTTCTTGGGCGGCGAACGAAAGAGGAGCGCTGCGTTCACGTCGCCACCGGGAAGAGGCGTGAGGTAGACCTCGCAGCTGCGACCGAGATGAATCTCGACCCGGTCCAGAGGGTCTCTCGGAGCGAAGCGGGCACGGAGACCGAATCTGCCCGCCTTCTTCTGCTCGCGCTGACCCCGGAGCCAGCGGGCGGTGCTGCCCAATGAACCGTCTGCGGCGACCAGGTGGCTGGCGGTGAAGTCGACTCGCCCGCCGCGCAGCAGAAAGCCCTGAGGCAGTTGCATCGCCTCGACCCGGGAGCGCACCCGTTGGATGTTGGGCTCAGCGTCGAGGGCCTTGTTGAGACAGGCCTGGAGCCGAGGTCGTTGCAGGGAGACGCCGCCCCGCACCATGGGGATGTCGAGGGGCGGGCGGTTCTCGATGACGTAGCGCAGGCCAGCGAAAGGCCGGGCCTCGCCGAGCAGCTCATGGAGGCCCAGGGTGTTCAGGGCGTCCACACCTGAGGGCATGATGCCCTCGCCGCAGGGCTTGTCGTAGATCGCCCCGTGCTGCTCGAAGAGGACGACTCTCAGGTCGCGCTGAGCGGCAGCCAGTGCGGTGGCAGCGCCGCCGGGCCCGCCGCCCACGATGGCCAGGTCGGCATCAAAGGGACTCATCGGTTTGCACCTTTCGCAGGGGTGTGGCTGGAGAGTGTGGTCCAGCTCGTGGGATCCCAGTACCAGTCGGGGGTGCTGGCGTCAGTGGCCTCGCTCAAGTGGCCTTGCAGGCGCGAAGTGCCGGTGGGCGTGACCGTGCGCAGAAAGAATCGTTCGGGCAGGCCGCTCACGTCAGCGAGGGCGGCACGCACCGACTCGGGGACTCCAGGGAGTTCGCCGACCAAGGCGCCGAAGTGAGCTGCGCCGTGGAGGCTGGAGAGCCGCGCCCAGACCTGGCCTGCCACGGTGATCTCGATCTCGTCTCCATCGCGGAGCACAAGGGCGTCACCTGCCGGGGGGCCCGGTGGCTGCTCATCATCTGTGGCGTCGCCGGCAGCCTTGCTCGTCATGGGCAAGCCAGCGAAGGACGCTTCGGCGCTGGGAGATGCGCCACGGCGGGTGGCTGTGTCCAAGGCGATGACCGCGGTACCGCTGGACGCACGTTGCAACCAGCTGGCCCGATCGGCCCTGTCCCAGATGAGGTCGTCGTCGTGCATCCAGAGCGTGCCTTCGTGCTCGGTGGTGACGGAGGCGCCCGTGTGGGGCTGGCTCAGCTCGACCCACGAGATCGATGCGCGCTGGGCCTCGGTGTCTTCTGCGGCCACCGGGCGCACGGCCACGTCGAACCAGACCTTGATCTGCTCGTCCATGCTGACGAACAGAAAGCCCGGCGGATCGAGGTCGTGGTCCTCGATGGAGAACTCGAGCTCGCCCGAAACCTGAAAGCCGTGGCGGCCCATGGGGGAGAGGGTCACGGGCACGGTGTGTGAGCGCTTGATACCGTGGATGTCGAAGGTGACCCGTGCGGAGAGCTGGCCCTGCCAGTTCTCGAGCGAGCCGCTCAAGCTGTCGACGGTGAGCACGATGTTCGGGTAGCGGTTGACCTCCAACGTCTCGTGCATCTCTTCGTCTCGACCCTCGCTGTCCGTGTCGAGCGTCATCCCAGCCACGAGCAGCTGGCCCCCTGCTGTGCTGGACAGGCGGGCAGGGTCCACATGCAGCTCGCCGATGAGCGAACGGGAGCGTCCCACGAAGTCGTGCAGGGTCGACGTGCCGTCAAAGCCCACCTCGCTCTGCTTGGCGTCGACCACGAAACGTTGAAAGCCCGGGGCCTCGGACCCACCGGGTGTGACCAGGGGCGGCGCAGCCATCACAGGGCTGACCGTGGTAGACGTGAGCAGCAGCGCTGCGATCAGCAGGGTCGGCATCATGGGGTTCTCACCAGACGAGGAAACAGGCGGGGGCGACAGGCCATGAGCACGCCGTAGCCGGGGTGTTCTTGCAGCAGGGCTTCTTCGCCGGCGATGCGGCGGGCGTTGAGCCACCAGGCGATGGGGTTCAGCAGCACCAGGGAGAACCAGGCACCCGCCGCCAGGGGCAGGGACAGGAACTCGACGAGGACGGCCAGGTAGTTCGGATGGCGCACGAAACGGTAGGGCCCGTGGGTCACCACGGTCAGGTCGCTGGGGACGATGCCGCGGGCATTCCAGGCCGGGCCCAGGGCCACCATGGTCCAGAGGCGCACACACTGCGCGGCCAGCAGGGCGGCCAGGCAGGGCCAGAGCAGGGCCCCGTGGGCCACGTGTCCCTTCAGGGCGGCTTCGCTGGCGGGCAAGATCAGCAGGGCCACGTTGACCATGACCATGGCGCGCCAGCGGCCCGGGCTGTCGGCGCACTGTGCGAGCTGTTGTGCCGGGGGGCAGCGCCTGAGGTTGCGCCGCGAGATGGCCAGTTCGGCCAGCCGCTGAAGGGCGATCAGCCCTGGGACGACGGCGAAGGCAGCAGGGCTCACGGAAGCTCCCAGTCGAGCAAGGCCAGCTCGATGGACAGGCCTGGCCCCACGCCCACGACCAGGGCCCGTAGGTCACCCTCTGGCCGGTTCTGGTCTTCCATGGCCAGGCCGATGACGGCCAGGATCGACGCGGACGACAGGTTGCCGTAGCGGCGCAAGGCCTCCCGAGACCAGCGCAGATCGTCTGCCCCCAGACCGAAGATATCGGTGTAGCCGTCCAGGATGCGCTTGCCCCCGGGGTGCACGAGGTGCATGCCGATCTCGCTGCGATCGGTGCCGTGGTCATTCAAGAAGGTGTCGATCACCGTGGGTAGGCTCTCGGCCAGCACGGACGGCAGATCTTTCTTGAGCTGGATGCGCAGGCCGTGGCTGCCGATGTCGAAGCCCATGCTGTCCGAGCTGCCCGGGATCAGATGGCTGCCCACGGCTTCGATGCGCGGGCCGCTCACGCCGGGGACGATGAGGATGGCAGCGGCGCCGTCGCCGAAGATGACCGACGAGATCACGTTGGCCCGCTGCTGGTCTTCGGCGCAGAGGGTCAGCGTGCACAGCTCCACGGCGACCACGAGCACGTTCAGTCCTGCCTGAGCCAGGGGGCCAGCGATGCCCAGGGCCAGGGCGCCCGCAGCACAACCGCTCTCGGCGATGGGGATACGACGCACGTCGGGGCGAAAGCCCAAGCGCCTCGACAGCTCGACGTCGAGGGCAGGGATGGACACGCCGGTGCAGGACACATCGATGATCACATCGACCTCGTCGGCCTGCATCTCAGCCGCCTCAAGCGCGTCGACGGCGGCCCGGGAGGCCAGGTCGGTGGCGGCGACCCGGTAGGCCGCATTGCGCTCGGTGAAGGTCGTGGACGAGAGGACCTGATCGACCGTGGGCACCAGGAAGCGCTCTTCGACCCCCGAGTTTCTCACGATCTTGTGGAGGAAGCGGGCGTCTTCTTCTGGAAACAGCTGGCACAGCGTGTCGATGGTGGTGCGTTGATCGACGCGGTGGTCAGGGAACGCCGTGCGGACCGAGGCGATGCGAACGGCGGGCTGTGCTGGGAGGATCATGAAGGAATCAACTCGGGAGTGGTGGATGTAGTAAACGGCATCCGTGGGCTTCAAATTGATGACTTGTCTGTCATCTCGCGCTCTGTCAGATCGGTGATCGGGTCCGTGCGGGGGGCTGCAAGCCGCCAGGGGGCTCGGGCATTCGTGGGTCAACGGGCCTACAATGGCCGCGACACGGTCCTCCAGCCTCTCTCAAACCGCGCATCGTTCATGATTCGACAGAAGGTTCTCCAGCTCTGGCCTCGCCGGGTCCAAGGGTCTCTGGGCCCTCTGTTCCTGGTGGCCTGCCTCGCGGCCTGTGGCGCTGCTGTGGACATACCACAGGGCGAGGCGAATGTTGCGGATTCCCCGGCGAAGGGGGCTTCTGTGGTTCCAGATCAGCGTGGCTTCGAGGAGCTGCGCAACGAGGCCTTCGTGTTGTTCGACAGAGAAGGGTCCACCGACGCCGTCTGGGCTGCCCTGTCGGCGGTGCACACGCTCGATCGCGAGGCCTACGGGGTGAATCTCCGCCTGGCCCAGGTCTGTGCGGGATTGCGTCGAGACGTCGAGGCCCTGCACCACTACGAGCTGGCCCTGGGGCAGCGTCCCCATGAGCTGGGCGTGCGCCGCGAGCTGGTCGATCTGGCGATCTCGATGGGGCGGGAGGAGCGGGCGTTGGAGCTGGTTGACCCGCTGCTCGACGATCCGTCGTGGGCGGGTGAGGGGACCGCGCTGAAGGCCCGGGCCCTGAGCAACCTGGGTCGTCGAGCTGAGGCCCTGGCCTTGCTGGAGGGCACCGGTGATCTGCCTGTGGCCCAGGCCACGGCCTGCCTGGTTCTCCACGGCCGCATCTTGCATGAGATGGGCGAGCACGGCGCGGCCTACGAGCGCTTCGCCGCAGCTCTGGCTCTGGCTCCCGACAATCAGGCCGCCGTGAAGGGCTTGGCGGACACCAGCCGTCGCCTGGGCCGGGACCCGGAGGCTGACCGCTGGGACGAAGTGCTGCAGCTGTTTCTGGCCCTGCGGGACAACCGCTTCACCCGGGCGGCATCGCCCGCAGCCGATCGCAAGGGTCAGCGCATGGCCGGGCGTCGCAGCGACTACATCGGCGACGAGCAGGCGGCTCAGATCGGTCGGCTGCGGCGGATGATCGCGCTCCATCCCCGCTGGCCCGGGGCCTGGGAGCAGCTGGCGGCCCTGCAGCGTCGGGAGGGCGATCTGCCGGGGGCCTGCCTGACCATCCAGGAGCTCATGACCCAGCACGGGGCCCTGTACGACCCGGCGAGACGGGCCGAGTTGCAGAAGAAGTATTGCCATGACGACTGATCGCTTTCGCCTGCTGCCCCGCCCGTTGCCCCGCCTGCTGTGGTCGCTGGGTGGACTGCTCCCGGGCCTGTCCCCTCGCCTGGGCCGTGGCTCGGCCAGGGTGCTGCCCTTGAGTCTGTTCTTGACGCTGGTATGGGTGCTGTCCGGTTGCGGCAGCGAGGCCGCTGATCCTGCCGCGACCGAGCAGGGCGAGCCTGCGCTCGACGTATCAGATGAGCCCCAGGGTCCCGTGCCGATCACGCCCTGGAAGCGGCAGCGGCCAGAGTTCGAAGCGATCGCCCTGGCCTTGCGCGCCAGCTCGAACCCCTATCTGGGACGGGCTCAGATCCCCGCGCTGCGCGACCGCTTGAAGGACCCCCAGCTGCCCGCCACCGAGCGCATCACCGCCCTCTCCCAGCTGGCCTCACACCTGTTGCGCTGGAGCGAGATGAAGCCCGCGTTGGCGGCGATCCATGAGGCCCTTGGGCTTGTGGAGTCTCTTGAGCTGCCCCCGCGGCAGGCCCTGGGCTACTACCGCCAGCTGGCCTTGATCGAGCTGCGGGCCGCAGAGATCGACAACTGCATCGGCCTGCACAACCCCGACTCGTGCCTCTTGCCCACGTTTGGCGATGGAGTGCACGTGGCGCGGGAGCACGGCCTCGCCGCCCAGCAGGCCATCGCCCATTGCTTCTCGCTCGATCCCAACCGGCTCGATGCCCGCTGGCTGCTCAACGTGGTGTCCATGTTGCTGGGCGAGTATCCCGAGGGGCTCTCTCGTTCGCGGCGCATCCCTGCCGAAGCGTTCGCGTCAGACGACGACATCGGCCGCTTTTACGACATCGCCGCCACCCTGGGTGTAGACGACTTCAGCCTCTGCGGCGGCGTGGTGGTCGAGGACTTCGACGCCGATGGTCACCTCGACATCGTCACGTCCACCTTCGACCCTGCGGGGCCGCTGCGCTTCTATACCGGCGGCCCGGGCATGGCCTTCGAAGATCTCTCGCGCCCCTCAAGAGCAGATGACCAACTCGGCGGACTGAACTGCGTGGGCGGCGACTACGACAACGACGGCGACGTGGACGTGCTGGTGCTCAGGGGCGCCTGGCTCTACGACGACGGGCGCATCCGCAACTCGCTGCTGGCCAACGACGGCGCCGGAGTGTTCAGCGACGTGACCCGAGCGGCGGGCCTTGTCGCTCCCGCTGCGCCCACCCAGGCTGCCTGCTTCGGCGACTTCGACCTCGACGGAGACCTCGACCTCTATGTCGCCAACGAGAGCCGGGTGGAAGCCAGGCCGCCAGCCACGAGCTATCCCTCTCAGTTCTTCAAGAACCGAGGCGACGGCACTTTTGTCAACCGAGCCATACGTGCAGGCCTCACCAACGATCGTCACGCCAAGGGCGTCACCGCCGGTGACTATGACAACGACGGCGACCTCGATCTGTATGTGTCCAATCTCACTGCCAACCGGCTCTATCTCAACAACGGCGGGCTGCGCTTCGTCGATGTGGCGCCCCAGCTGGGCGTGGATGGCCCCCGGGGACGCAGTTTCGCCGCGTGGTTCTTCGACTACGACAACGATGGCTGGCTCGATCTCTTCGTGGGCTCGTTCGATGGCACCATCAGCGAGATCGCCGCGGACTATCTGGGCGTGCCCGATCTCTCCCGGCGGCCACGGCTCTACCACAACATGGGCGGCGGGCAGTTCGAAGAGACGACCATGGAGGCTGGCCTTGGCCACGTGTGGTTGCCCATGGGGGCGAACTTCGGCGACCTGGACAACGACGGCTGGCTCGACATGTACCTGGCCACGGGAGACCCGGGCTACGAGACCCTGGTGCCCAACGTGGTCCTGCGCAATGACGGCGAGGGGGGCTTTCTCGACGTGAGCACTTCGGGCGGATTCGGCAACGCCCAGAAGGGGCACGGGGTGGCCTTCGCCGACTTCGACCACGACGGTGATCAGGACATCTACAATCAGCTCGGCGGCTTCTACCCCGGCGACGCCTTCCACAATGCCTTGCTTGAGAACCCTGGCCACGGTCACCGCTTCCTCTTCGTGCGCTTGGTGGGCACGACCACGAACCACTTCGGCTTCGGCGCCCGCCTGGCCGTCACCTTCGTCGAGGGAGGGGTGGAGCGCACCGTCCATCGAGCGGTAGGGAGCGTGAGCTCGTTCGGCGGCTCGCCGTTCCGCCAGGAGATCGGTCTGGGTGACGCAGAACGGATCGTCTCGGTGGTGGTGCAGTGGCCAGCGAGCGGCGCCGTGCAAGAGCTGCGCGATGTGCCCCTCGACGGGCTCATCGAGATCACCGAGGGTCAGCCGGGCTTCGTGCAGCAAGAGTTGCCATGAGCGAGGCGATGAAGAGCCCCGCGGCGGTGCGGGTTGTGTGGCGCGGACCATCCGCCCGGGCGAGCCAAGCCGGGCAGGTGTCACTGTCCCGGCGGGCTGGACCCTTGGTCTCATGTCTGCTGGTGGCGCTGGCCTTGGGTTGCGGTGAGCCGCCCCTCAGCAGCGAAGAGAACGATCTGCGTCGGGAAGAGCTGCGGCAGAGCTTGCAGGAGCAGCTGGGGTCAGCGTACGACGAACCGGTAGACACCTTCGTCGGCGACCCTGCCCGAGGCGAGGAGCTGTACGACCGTCTCTGCGTGAGTTGCCACGGACGCATGGGGGATGGGCGCGGGTCGGTGGCCCGGCACCTGTCTGTGCCTCCGGGAAGCTTCACTGATCCGCTGCAGTCGTCGTTCTTGTCTGATCAGGCGCGCCTGGAGATCCTGCGCAATGGCAGCCCAGGGACAACCATGCGGGGCTTCGCAGACACGCTCTCCGAGCAGGAGTTGGCCGAGCTGTTCGAACAGGTGCGGGGCTTCGCCTCGGAGGTTGGCCTGGGCCACGCGGCCCCGATGGATCG
Organism: uncultured Phycisphaerales bacterium; assembly: GCA_964537035.1. GTDB lineage: Bacteria > Planctomycetota > B15-G4 > B15-G4 > B15-G4 > CAZIAK01. The sequence continues at coordinate 22,146 of CAZIAK010000011.1, forward strand.
TGATCTGGGCGAGGCCGGGCCGGCTCACCTCTTCAGGGGCATGGAGGTCTTCGATGCTCCTGTGGCCGATGATTTCGCGCTCACCGATCAGCGGGGGCAGAGCTTCTCTCTGGCCGACCAGCGAGGCCGGGTCGTGCTGCTGTACTTCGGCTACATCCATTGCCCGGACATGTGCCCGGCGACCCTGTCGATCTGGACCGATCTGAAGGAGCAGCTCGGAGACGATGCGGCGAAGGTCTCGTTCGTGTTCGTGACCGTCGACCCGAGCCGAGACACTCCCGAGCGGCTGCAGGGGCTGTTGTCGGTGTTCGGTGATCACATCATCGGTCTCACCGGCTCACGGGCAGAGCTGGATCCTGTGTACGAGGCGTTCGACGTGCATCGCGAGCAGGTGCCCGTGGGGGAGAGCGCAGAGGCCTACTTGATGGACCATGGGCTGGACACCCTGCTCATCGATCGGCGGGGCCGCCCCCGGGTGCGTTTCCGCTTCGGCACAGCCGCCGAGGACATGGTCGACGATGTGCGCTGGCTGCTGCGTTGGTGACGTGCGTCTGACTACAATGCCGCGCCCGTGCCTCAGCCCAAGCCCTGTCACATGCTCTGCCATCCCTCGCTCGTTGTTTTCTGGACCTCGCCGCTCAGCACTCCGAGGCACAAGATCGGAGTGCGTGGCTCCTTGCTGCTCGTCGTTCTGGCGCTGAGCGCGATCGGCTGTGGTCCCGGGGTGGCTGATGAGGTCGGTGACGGCGACTCTGATAGGCCCGCCGGGGATTCATCGGCGTCAGGGCTGACCGGCGGCGCAGACTTGCAAGAGGTCGTCGGCCTGACCGACGTGGCCGCTGCCGCTGGCGTCGACTTCGTGCACACCCACGGAGCCTACGGGCGCAAGCTGCTGTTCGAGACCATGGGCTCGGGGGTGGCCCTGGCCGATTTCGACGGCGACGACCGCCCGGACATCCTGCTCCTGCAGAGCGGGACCTTGCCCGAGGCTGAGTTCAGCGCTGATGATCGCCGCAAGGCCTCCCACGCCACGGGCGCAACCCACGGGTTGTTCCTGAACCACACCGAGCCCGGGGGCAGCTGGCGCTTCAGCGATGCCAGCGAGGGCTCGGGCCTGCAGGACCCCATGTACGCCATGGGCGGGGCCGTGGGAGATGTCGACGCCGACGGCGATCGCGACCTGTGGATCGGCGCCTACGGTCGCGACCGCTTCTATCTCAACGACGGCGCGGCGCACTTCAGCGAAGCCACCTCGTCTGCGGGCCTTGAGGACAGCCGCTGGACCATCGGCGGCGCCTTCTTCGACGCGGACCTCGACGGCGACCTCGACCTGTTCACCGTGGGCTATCTCGACATGCCCATCGCCAGCAACCACCGCTGCGGCCCTACCCCCGAGCAGCGCACCTATTGCCACGTCGACACCTGGGCGGGCATTGACGACCGGCTCTACTTCAATGATGGCATGGGCCATTTCAGCGACGTGTCGGAAGCCGCGGGCTTGGTGGGTCTGGCGGGCAAGGGCCTGGCCCTGGTGGTGGGCGACACCGATGACGATGGCGACAGCGACCTGTTCATCGCCAACGACAGCGCGGCCAACCTGTTCTTGCGCAATGACGGCATGGGCCACTTCGTGGACATCTCCCGGCGCAGCGCTCTCGACGTGAACGGCGACGGTCGCACAGAGGCTTGCATGGGCACAGACCTGGGCGACCTCGACGGAGACGGTGACCTCGACCTCTACGTGGTCAACTTCGCAGAAGAGACCAACACCCTCTACCGCAACGACGGCAGCGGCTACTTCACCGACGTGAGCAACCACAGCGGCGCGGGCTCGGCGTCCCGGCCCATGCTCGGCTTCGGCACGGTCTTCCTCGACGCAGACAACGATGGCGCCCTCGATATCTACGTGGCCAACGGACACATCGACACCAATATCGGCGAGATCTCCAGGGGCACCAGCTACGCCCAGGTCGATCAGCTGGCCATGAACGACGGCAGGGGACGGTTCACCGTGACGGGCCCCGAACGAGGCACGTCCCTCGCCGAGTCACGAGTGGGCCGGGCGGTGGCCCGGGCCGATCTCGACGGCGACGGGGACAGCGACCTGGTGGTGACCAACAGCAACGGCCGCCCCTGGGTGCTGCGCAACGACATGGCCACGGGACACAGGCTGGTGCTGCGCTTGCTCGGGCCCGGCGGTCGCGCCGACGCCGAGGGCGCGCGGGTTGAGGTGACCCTACCAGGCGACGGCACAGGCGTGGTAGGGCGTACGTTGGTCCGCGAAGTCGTGGGCGGCGGCAGCTACGAGAGCCACTCCGACACGACGCTGGTCATCGGACTGGGCGAGGCCGAGTCCATCGAGCAGCTGCTCATTCGCTGGCCCGGTGGCTCGGTGGGCACGCTGGGCCCCCAGGCCGTCGACCACAAGCTGACCCTCGTCTTCGCTGGCCATGTGGTAGACGACGAGCCACTGCCCGCGCTGGTGCGCTGACAGGGAACTGCTCGTACCAGCGGACGAGATCATCGGGCAGTCGTGTGTGAAATGTGCATCAATCGCTGGACCGCCGCGCCTCCGAAGCAGAGCCTGTGCGCCACCCGCGCTCGAGACTTGCCATGATTGCTCACGACACTGCCGACCTGCCCACCAATCGCCTCGCTGGCGAGACCAGCCCTTACCTGCTGCAGCACCAGCACAACCCCGTCGACTGGCACCCTTGGGGCGAGGAGGCGCTGGGCCGCGCGAAGAGTGAAGACAAGCCGATCTTCTTGTCCATTGGCTACTCGGCGTGCCACTGGTGCCATGTCATGGAGCGGGAGTCATTTGAGCAGCCTGAGCTGGCCGAGCTGCTCAACGCTTCGTTCGTGTCCATCAAGGTCGACCGTGAAGAGCGCCCTGACCTCGATGACATCTACATGCAGGCGACCCAGGTGCTCAGCGGTCACGGCGGCTGGCCCATGTCCGTGTTCCTCACGCCGGACCTCGAGCCGTTCTACGCGGGCACGTACTTTCCGCCCCAGGGCCGGCACGGCTTGCCGGGCTTCAGCGAGGTCTTGAGCCGGCTGGCCTACGCCTGGGAGAACCAGCGGGAGCAGCTCACCGAGCAGGCGGGCAAGGTCGTGGAGCGCATGCAGCAGCTGGTGCTCTCGGCGGAGCACTTGCCCGCGATCGAACCCGCCGCGGAGCGCCCCCGTCTCGACCTCGTTGACCTGGCGGCAGATCACCTGGGCCGCAGCTATGACCGGGCCCACGGTGGCTTTGGTGGCGCGCCGAAGTTTCCCCACTCGGACGACATCCGCCTGTTGTTGCGGCAGCATGTGGCCACCGGCGACGCAGCGGCGCTGGGCATGGCCGAGCACACCCTGGACGCGATGGCCCGGGGCGGCATCTTCGATCAGCTCGGCGGGGGCTTCGCTCGCTACTCCACCGACGCCGAGTGGGCGGTGCCCCACTTCGAGAAGATGCTCTACGACAACGCCCTGCTGGTGCGGGCCTACCTCGAAGCCCACCAGATCACCGGTCGGGACGACTTCGCCCTGGTCGCTCGGCGGTGCTGCGACTGGGTGCTGCGAGAGATGGTCGACCCTGAAGGTGGTCTCTGGTCAACCCAGGACGCAGACAGCGAGGGCGAAGAGGGCCGCTTCTTCGTCTGGCAGCGTCGCGAGGTTCTCGAGGTGGTGGGCCGCGAACACAAGCAGCTGGTGGACATCTACTGGGGCCTGGGCGAGCACGAGAACTTCGAGGGCCTGCACTGGGTCTTGTTGCGCACGAAGCCAGACGAGCAGCTCGCCGCAGAGCTGGGCATGGAGTTGCCCGCCTTGCTCGAAGCCATCGAGCCCCTGCGCCAGAAGCTCTTCGAGCACCGAGAGGCCCGGGTCCATCCCGCTACGGATGACAAGGTGCTGGTCTCCTGGAACGGCCTGATGATCTCGGCCCTGGCCCGGGCAGGTCGAGTGCTCGGCGAACCTCGCTTCGTCGAGGCCGCTCAGGCAGCGGCCCGTTTCTGCCTGACCACCATGCGCCCCGAGGGCCGACTGCTGGCGACCTGGCGCCAGGGCAAGGCCCACCTGAACGCCACCCTGGCCGACTTCGCCTACCTGTGCGAGGGCCTGCTCGAGTTGTTCGAAGTCGATGGGGACACGGCCTGGCTCGACGCGGCGGTCGCACTCACCGACGATGTCCGGGCCCGGTTCGCAGACAGCGAGCGCGCGGGCTTCTTCTTCACCAGCGACGACCACGAGAAGCTCGTGGCCCGTCCCCGCGACCTCTTCGATGGCGCGCTGCCCTCGTCGAACGCGGTCATGGCCGACGTACTGGTGCGCCTCGGCGAGTTCACGGCCAACAGCGACTACAGCGCCGACGCCGACCGCCTCTTCGCCATGATCGAACCCCTGGTGCGCGCCTCACCGCCGGCGTTCGGACGCATGCTGCTCTCGCTCATGCGCGCCCACGACGGCGGGCGCACCGTGGTGATCACCGAGGGGACAGGCGCGCAGGCTCTGCGGGATGCGGCGGGGGCCGCCGGCGACCCCGGTCTGACCGTGTGTGCTGTACCTGCCGAGGGCGTGAGCGCCGAGGTCGCTGGGCGCTTTCCGCTGTTGGCAGGCAAGACGGCCGTGGACGGACAGGCCGTGGCGTATCCCTGCCAACACGGCACATGCTCGGCGCCGGTGCAGAATGCTGACGAGCTGGCGCAGCTCTTGGGCTGACCTGCGGGGTCAGGCCTTCAGGTCTGTGTAGGTGGAGCAGCTGTTCTCGGTGGGCAGGCCGGCGGTGACCCAGCCCGGGCAGACGATGTCGCCGCCGGGACCCCGTCGGCCGCCGTAGCCACCATCGACGTTGGTCATGCCACTGAAGCCTGCGGCCTGCAGCTGGTTGCAGGCGTGCACCGAGCGCACGCCGCCCTGGCAGGACAGATACAGCTTGGATGTCTTGCCGAAGTGCTTCTCGACCGTGGCGTTGAAGGCCGGGTTGGGGGCCATGGCGCCGCCAGCGTCTCGTTCCGCCCAGGGGATGTTGATGGCCCCTGCGGGGTGGCCCTGATCGAACTCCTCCACGGTGCGCACGTCGAGGAACACCGCGCCATCGGTGGCGCCCATCTGCTCATGAGCCGCGCTTGGCTCCAGGGATTCAAAACTCATCGTTCGTCGCTCTCCAGTCGGGATTCTTCGTCTTCTTCAGGCTCTTCAGGCTCGTCAGTAGTGTGGTTGATGGCTTCAGCGACGGTGTCCTCGGCCGGGGCGGGGGCTTCCTCGGCTTGCTCGTCCCCCTCGACCTTCAAGGTCACCTTGCGGGCGCGCTCGCTCTTGCCCTGGGTCTCGATCTCGAACGCGACGGCAGCCCCCTCGTCGAGGGACGGGAAGCCCTCCCCACCCACGATGTCGCTGTAGTGGACGAAGACGTCCTCGGCGTCGCCTTCGACTTCGATGAAGCCGTAGCCCTTGCCGTTGTGGAACCACTTGACCCGTCCGACTGCCATGCCTCTGGTCTCCTGAGCTGCTCGTTCGTCGTGGAACACGGGATGGTACACCCCAGGTCCGTGGCGGCGCACTGCCCCTCCTGATACCCTCCAGCGATCATGTTGGCAGGCAAGCTCCACCACCACGTCTTGGAGAGCGACGCGCTGCGGGGCAACCCGTTGGGCGATCCCTCCGTCCGCGAAGTTCCGGTTTACATGCCGCCGGGGCAGCCCACCGATCTGCCCTTGGTGGCGGTGCTCGCTGGCTTCACCGGCGTGGGCTCGGGCGCCTTGCGAGGCACCCCCTGGGACCGCTCGTTTCCCCAGCGCTACGAGCAGCTGCTCGAATCCGGCCAGGCTGAGCCCTGCGCCTTCGTCTTCCCGGACGCCTTCACCCGCCTGGGCGGCAGCCAGTACATGAACAGCGCCGCCACCGGGCGCTACGAAGACTATCTGGTCGACGAGATCTTCGGCTACGTCGAGCGCGAGTTCGGCGTGGGGGGCTGCCGCGAACGGCGGGGCCTGATGGGCAAGTCTTCTGGAGGCTTCGGCGCCCTGCACGTGGCCTTCTCCCGCCCGGACATGTTCTCTGCCATCGCCTCCCACTCTGGTGACGCGTACTTCGAATACGCCTACAAGCCCGACTTTCCCAAGCTGCTCGACATGATCGAACGTCACGGCAGCGTGATGGACTTCTTGGATGCCTTCGAAAAGGCGCCGAAGAAGACCACGCCGCTGATCCTGGCCATGAACGTGCTGGCCATGGCGGCGGCCTACTCGCCCAACGAAGAGCTGCCCCTGGGCATCGAGCTGCCGTTCGACCCCCGCACGGGGCGGCTGCGCGATCAGGTCTGGGAGCGCTGGCTACAGCACGACCCGGTCGAGCTGGCCTCGAGCCGGGCCGATGTCCTTGCGGATTACCTGCTGGTCTTCATCGACGCCGGCCTGCGTGACGAGTACCACCTGCAGTACGGCGCCCGGCAGCTGGTGGACGTCTTGCGCGAGGGAGGCGTCGAGGTCCACCACGAGGAGTTCGACGACGGTCACATGGGAGTGAGCTATCGCTTCGAGCGCTCGATCCCGCTGATGACCCAGGCCCTTTCACTGAAACGCATCAGGGCCTGACCAAACAGGTTCTGCACACCCCGGCTTGAGCTTGCCTTCGTGAGAATCCTCTCGTTCCGCCTCAACGGCGACGCGGTCGAGGTGGCCGCGCCCGACCATTGGACACTGCTCGAAGTGCTGCGCTATCGAGCTGGGCTCACGGGCACCAAGCAAGGTTGCGACAAGGGCGACTGCGGCGCCTGCACTCTGCACGTGGACGGTCGCTCCGTGCTCTCGTGCCTGACCCTGGCCGCCGACATCGACGGTCGCGAGGTCACCACCATCGAGGGCCTGGTGGGACCGGACGGCCCGGACATCGTGCAGGACAGCTTCGACCACACCGGCGCCCTGCAGTGCGGCTTCTGCCAGCCGGGCATGATGATGGCGGCTCGGCAGCTGGTCAGCGAAAACCCCGCCGCGACCCGTGCTGACATCAAGCAGGCCCTGTCCAGCAACCTCTGCCGCTGCACGGGCTACACCAAGATCTACGAGGCCGTCGAGCGGGCCTGCGGCCTGGAACGCGAGCGGTTGGGGCAAGGCTGATGGAACGCAAGGTCATCAACCGCACCCACGGCAGCGAGGCTCCCCACGGCAGCTTCTCACGGGTGGGCAAGCGTGCGCGCAAGGTCGACTCCATGGCGGTGGCCACGGGGCAGGCGGTGTACGCGGACGACATCCAGCTCCCGGGCATGTTGCACGGCAAGATGCTGCGCAGTCCTCACCCTCACGCAAAGGTGCTCTCGATCGACACCACTGCGGCCGAGGCCCTCGACGGGGTGCACGGTGTGCTGGTGGGGGCTGAGCTGCCCGTGCGCTACGGCGTCATCCCCTGGACGAAAGACGAGACGGCCCTGGCCACGGACAAGGTGCGCTTCGTGGGCGATGAGGTCGCCGCGGTGGCCGCCATCGACGAAGACACGGCCAATGCAGCCCTGCGCCTGATCGACGTGCAGTACGAGGTGCTGGACACGTACCTCGACCCGCGCAAGTCGCTGACCACGCACGACCCCGCCATTCATGAGGACAGCCGCCACGGCAACGTCTCGAAGCACGTGATGCTCGAGTTTGGCGAGGTGGACGAAGACCTCGCGTCCTCCCATGCGCAGGTGACCGACAGCTACACCTTTCATGGCACGGCCCACGCGCCCATCGAGCCGCACTGCGCCGTGGCGCGTTGGTCTGGCGATGGTGTCCTGACGCTTTGGGCGTCCACACAGATCCCGCACTACGTGCATCGCACCTTGGCCTCGGTGCTTGAGTTGCCTGCGCATCGTATTCGGGTCATCCAGCCTCAGCTGGGCGGCGCGTTCGGGGGCAAGAGCGACCCCTTCTCCCACGAGATCTGCGCGGCCAAGCTGGCCATGAAGACAGGCCGGCCGGTGAAGTTCTTGCTCACCCGCGAAGAGACCTTCTACACCCACCGCGGTCGCCATCCCATGGAGCTGAAGTTCTCCACGGGCTGCGACGCGTCGGGCAAGATCACCGCGGTGGCCAGCGAGATCCTGATCGATGGCGGCTCGTACAGCTCGTTTGGGTTGGTCACGACCTATTACTCGGGCCAGCTGCTCTGTGGCCCGTGCCATTTTCCCGCGTACCGGTTCGACAGCACGCGGGTGTTCACCAACAAGCCGCCCTGCGGGCCCAAGCGAGGTCATGGATCGGTGCAGCCCCGGTTCGCGCTCGAGATTCAGCTCGATCGCCTGGCCACCCAGATCGGCATGGATCCCATCGAGTTCCGGCGGGTCAACTGGCAGGGCGAGAACGTGACCACGGTGAACGGGCAGACGGTCACGTCGAACGGTTTCCTGCAGTGCCTCGACGACGTGGAGCGCGCCTGCGATTGGAAGAACAAGCGGGGCCAGCTGCCAGCCAACAAGGGCATCGGGCTGGCGGGCTCCATGTACATCTCGGGGACGAACTACAGCGTCTATCCCAACGACATGCCCCAGTCGGGCATTCTGGTGAAGCTCGATCGCTCGGGGCTGGCCTCGGTGTTCACCGGCACCTCGGACATCGGCCAGGGATGTACGTCGGTCATGGCCACGATCGTCGCCGAAGAGCTGGGCCTGCGCCTCGATCAGGTGCGGGTGACCACCTCTGACACCGACACGTGCCCGGTCGATCTCGGTGCCTACAGCAGTCGCATCACCCTCATGGCAGGCAACGCGGCCCTCGACGCCGCGAGAAAGCTGCGCCACCAGCTGCAGCAGGCGGTGGGGGAGAAGCTCGGCTGCTCCCCCGGCCAGGTCCTGCTGGCAGACGGCGAGGCCTTCGATCGGGACCACCCGGAGGAACGGCTCACCAGTCGCGACGCCTTCGAGCTGGCAGAGGCCAAGTTCGAGACCTTGGTGGCCGCAGGCAGCTACAACACGCCGGAGCGGGGCGGCGACTATCGGGGTGGCACCATCGGCGCGTCCCCGGCCTACTCGTTCACCGCCCACGTGGCCCAGGTCGAGGTCGACACCGAGACCGGCGAGATCACCGTGGAGCGCATGTGGATCGCCCATGATTGTGGGCGGGCCATCAGCCCGGTGGCGGTTGAAGGGCAAATCGAGGGCAGTACATATATGGGTGTGGCCGAGGTCGTCCTCGAATCCCACGAGGTCTACGAGGACGAGACCCTGCCCGAGGCCGGTCTCCATCGCCGGCCGTCCCTGCTCGAATACACCATGCCTACGACCCTGGACACCCCTGACCTCGTGGCCCTGATCGTCGAATCCATCGATCCTGAGGGCCCCTACGGAGCGAAGGAAGCGGGGGAGGGCCCCCTGCACGGGTCGCTCCCGGCGGTGGCCAACGCCATTTACGACGCCGCTGGCATCTGGCTCACCGACTTGCCCTTCACTCCGGGCAAGGTCCTCGCGGCACTGCGGGCGAAAGCCGAGGCCGACGCCGCTGGAGGCACCCCCTGAGATGTTGCGCCTACCGACGTTTGACCATCTGTCCCCGGCGACCATTGATGAGGTGCTGCAGATCTTGGCCGAGCGCCCGGGAGAGGCGCGGCTGCTGGCCGGTGGCACGGACCTGCTGCCGAACCTGAAGCACGGCATCGAGACGGCCCAGACCCTGGTGTCCCTGGCTCGGGTGCCCGGATTGGCGGGCATCGACTGCGGAGATGACGGCGCCTTGAGGCTCGGCGCCTTGCTCTCCCTCGAAGACCTGGCGGCCAGCGACGATGTGGCCGCTCGTCAGCCTGCCCTGGCCGTGGCGGCGGGGCTCGTGGCCGGTCCCCATCACCGCCGGATGGGCACCTTGGGGGGCAATGTCTGCCTGAACACCCGCTGCGTGTACATCAACCAGAGCCACTTCTGGCGCGAGGCCCTGGGCTACTGCCTCAAGAAGGACGGCACGGTGTGCCATGTGGTCAAGGGCGGCAAGCGCTGCGTGGCCGCGGCCAGCAACGACACGGCCACGGCGCTCATTGCCGCGGGGGCCGAGCTGCTCATCGCCAGCCGCGAGCGAGGCCGTCGTACGGTGCCCATCGCGGATTTCTACGTGAAGGATGGGGTGCACAACAAGCAGCTGGAGCCTGACGAGCTGCTCCTCGAGGTGTCCGTTCCGGCGCCAGCAGATGGCTGGCACAGCGCCTACAGCAAGCTACGCCCGCGGGATTCGATCGACTTCCCTCGTCTGTCGGTCGCCGTGGGCTATCGCCTGGTGGACGGAGTCGTGCGCGATCTGGTGATCGTGGTCTCGGCCCTGGCCAGCACGCCGCAGGTTCTACGCAAGGTAGGCGAGGCGGCGGATGGGCGGGCTCCAGAGGCTGCACTCTGGGCCGAGCTGGGCCAGCTGGCCATGAAGCAGTGCCACCCCATGACCAGCATCGACGGTGATCCTGTCTGGCGGCGGGAGATGGTCGCCGTGCATGTCCGCCGCGCCCTGGCCCAGGCCCTCGATCGAGGCCAGAGCCGCTCCTGATCTGGGCAATCTGCTGAATGGCCCTACATTGAGGGGCGGAGATCGCCCGATGATGGGGATTCGGCCGCCTTGTCCGGATCAGAATCGGCCGCTAGACTCCCCCGCTGACCTGGCCCGCACCTCTCCCCGCCTCTGCCAACGCGATGTTCCAGCCGATCTTGGAGTTCCTCGAACGCTTCGGCAACGTCGTCGGCCGCTTTCTGCTGACGGTCGTCTACATCGTCGCCGTCGCTCCGGTGGCCATCATCTACAGCCTCTTCGCCGATGCGCTGATGACCAAGGCCCAGCCGGCCTCCACGTTCGTGCCCTGGCAGTCGATCAACGAGACCCTCGAAGACGCCCGCCGTCAGGACTGAGCCCATGTACATCCTCGGCCTCTCCTTCTACTACCACGACGGCTCTGCTGCCCTGATCAAGGATGGCGTGGTCATCGCCGCAGGCGAAGAAGAACGATTCACCCGTCGCAAGCACGACTCGAGCTTCCCGGAGCGGGCGATCCAGTTCTGCCTCGACTTCGAGGGCATCACCATCGACGACGTCGACTACGTGGTGTTCTACGAGAAGCCGTTCATCAAGTTCGAACGCCTGCTGATCACCGCCTTCCAGACCTTCCCCAAGTCGCTGCGGGTCTTCCGCGAGTCGATGCTGGCCTGGATGCAGAAGAAGCTCTGGGTCAAGAGCATGATGCTCGAGAAGCTCAAGATCCCGAAGTCGAAGCTGCTCTTCGCCGATCACCACATGAGCCACGCGGCGGCGTCGTTCTACACGTCGCCCTTCGACGAGGCCGCCGTGTTGACCCTCGACGGTGCCGGCGAATGGACCACGGCGACCATGGGCCACGGCAAGGGCACGCGCATCGAGATCCTCAACGAGATGCGTTTTCCCCATTCGGTGGGACTGCTCTACTCGGCCTTCACCGCGTACTGTGGTTTCGAGGTCAACGAGGGCGAATACAAGCTGATGGGCATGGCCCCTTACGGCAAGCCCCAGTACGTCGATCGCATCATGAAGATGATCAAGATCGGCGAGGACGGCTCGCTCTGGCAGGACATGAAGTACTTCGCCTACCACCACTCGGCGACCAAGAGCTTCACCCCGGCGCTTGAAGAGGTCATGGGCCAGCCCGCTCGTGACCCCGCTCTCGAGGACAAGAGCCTCGACCCCTTCTACTGCGATGTGGCCCGGTCGATTCAGGCCGTGACCGAAGACATCGTCAAGAAGATGGTCAACCATCTGGTCAAGACCACCGGCTGCACCAACGTGTGCATGGCTGGGGGTGTGGCGCTCAACTCGGTGTCCAATGGCAAGCTCACCAAGGAGACCGACGCCGAGCAGCTGTACGTCCACTCGGCGCCCGGTGACGACGGCGCGAGTGTGGGTGCGGCGCTCTGGGCCTACCACCATCTGCTCGACAAGCCCCGCGTGGGTGCCCTCGATCACGCCTACCTGGGCAGCGAATACAGCGACGAGCAGGTCGAGAAGTTCTTGAAGGACAACGACATCGACTTCGAGAGAATCGAAGACGATGAGGCCTTCTTCGACCGGGTCAGCGACGACTTGATGGCTGGCAAGGTGGGCGGCTGGTTCCGTGGGCGTTTCGAGTGGGGGCCGCGAGCGTTGGGTGCCCGTTCGATCATCGCCGACGCCAGCAACGCCGAGATGAAAGAGATCGTCAACGCGAAGATCAAGTTCCGCGAGGCGTTCCGGCCCTTCGCGCCCAGCGTGCTCTCTGAAGACGCGGCGGAGTGGTTCGAGCTGGCCGAGGGCGACGAAGCCTGGCCGGCCCGCTTCATGCTCTACGTGGTGCCGGTCAGAGAAGACAAGCGCGAGAAGATCCCCGCCATCACCCACGTCGACGGCTCGGGCCGTTTGCAGACGGTGATCAAGGAGACCAACCCGGCCTACCACCGGATCATCGAGAGCTTCAAGGAGAAGACCGGCATCCCGGTCATCCTGAACACCTCGTTCAATCTCAAGGGTGAGCCCATCGTCGAGACGCCGGCGCAGGCCTTCAATACATTCAGTCGCAGTGAAATGGACGTGCTCTACCTGGGCAACTACATCGTCACGAAAGAAGCCAAGAAGATCATCGACAGCACGCCCTTCATGCTGCGGCACGAGGGCGATCGCGTGGCGGAGATGGTGAGTTGACCAGCCCGTTTCTGAGTCTCGGCTTGGCTGAGGGCGATGCGACCCTGGCCACCCTCGATATCGTCTTCTTGACCCTGTGGGCGCTCTTCGGGCTGCTCTACTGGAACAACTACCGCAAGAGCGAGAGCATCGCCGGCGCCTTCGCCAAGGTGGCCGGGCTGCTGGCCTTCGTCTACCTGGTGATCAGCGGCTTCGACTGGCTGGAGACCGTGGTCCCCGCCGATCAGGTGATCACGTTCGGAATCGGCGAGGCGCCGACCGTCGAAGGGCCTCGGGTTCCTCTGCTGGCTGAGGGGTTCACCTGGTTCGTGAGCATCCTCCTGGTGCTGGTCGTCTGGTACGCCCGGGGCAAGTTCAGCACGGTGGGAGCGTTGATCCTGTCCGCTTGGGATCGGGGCCACTGGTACATGTTGCCCGTGATCTTCGTGCTCATGACCGTGGGTCTGCTGCTGGTGGCTGCTGCGGCGTCGCCCGTACTCTCCCCCTTCATCTACACGCTGTTCTAGCGTGCTGGGGTCTGTTGGGTGAGCTGCGCCGTGGCTGCGTTGCAGCGGCCATGACCGATGCTCAACGTGGCTAGCGCCACGCCTCCGCTCGGGCAGACCGCTGCGCCTTGCCACGACACAGCTCACCCAACGATGGGGGCACTGACGGCGTGGCTGGGGTCTGTCGCGTGAGCTGTGCCGTGGCTGCGTTGTCGCGGCCACGCCTCATGCTCAACGTGGCTTGCGCCACGCCTCCGCTGCGGCGGACCACTGCGCCTTGCCACGACGCAGCTCACGCAATGATGGGTGTGTCAACAGGTAGGGCAAGGGCTACGGCGTGGGGGGCTACAATCTGATGCCGTTTCTCTCTGGCTCTCTTATAGGCTGCCCATGCGTACTGTTGATCAGCTGCTCTCTGAGGTTCCTTTTTGGGAGCGCATTCAGGATGGGATCGATCAGGCGCTCGACTTCTCGCTGAACCTGTCTCAGAGCGGGCATCCTGGGGGCAGCCGTTCAAAGGTGCATGCCCTGGTGACCCTGCTGCTCTCGGGCGCCATGCGTTGGGATCTGGCTCAACCTCAGCGGCGCTTTGGGGATCGCTTCGTGCTGGTTGCGGGGCATTGCAATCCGCTGGTGTACGCGACCTTGGCTGTCTTCAACGAAGCCATGGCCCGGCGATATGAACAGACTGGTAACCCGCGCTATGGCACTCCCCTTGGCCCGGACTACACCCTGGGGGCCGACGACCTGCTGAGCTTGCGCCAGCACGGTGGGCTGCCGGGCCACGCCGAGATGGAAGGCAAGACGCTCTTCTTCAAGGCCAACACGGGGCCCTCGGGGCACGGCGCACCCGTGGCCTGTGGCCAGGCCCTGGCCCTGAAGCATGCCGGCGTGGGTGACGTGCGCGTCTTTGCCATGGAGGGAGAGGGCGGTCACACCGCCGGCGCCCATCACGAGGTGAAGAACAGCGCCTGGGGGCTGGGCCTGGGCAATCTGGTCTACCTGCTCGACTGGAACGACTATGGCATCGACGAGCAGAAGCTGAGCTCGGTGGTGCACGGCGGACCCGACGACTGGTTCAAGCCCTACGGTTGGCGGGTGGGCGGGGTCGAGCAGGGCAGCGACTTCAGCCAGCTGATTCCTGCCTTCCATGAGTTGCTGGCTGACCGAGGGGGAGACACTCCGGCCTGCCTGTGGTTCCGAACGCGCAAGGGGCGGGGCTACGGCAAGTACGACAGCGCCTCCCACGGGGCGCCGCACAAGTTCAACGACGACGGCTTCTGGGCGGCGCGGGCCGAGTTCTGCGAACGGTACGACATCGCCTTCGAGGGACAGGGCCTGGCTGCTCCCGCAGATCGGAGGGCGCGGGTTGACCAGACGCGGGAGAACTTGATGCGCGGCCTGTCGGTGGTCCTGGATCACGAGCCGACCCTGAACTACCTCACCGATCGCCTGGCCGAGCTGGCGGCTGAAGTGCCTGAGCAGCACCCGGGCTTCACCTGGAACCTCGACCGGGATCCCCTCGACGATCCGGCCTTGATCCGGCCGGAAGCTCTGCCTGCTGAGCTGTTCTTGGAGCCGGGCACCCAGGCTCCCAACCGCAAGGGCTTCAGCAACTTTGGCGCCTACGCCAACGCCGTGGGCCGGGAAGGCTATGGGCGGCCGCTGTTTCTTGCCTGCGCCGCCGACCTGGCCGAGTCCACGAACATCTCGGGCTTCGGCAAGCGCTGGGGCGACAGCCAGGGCTACGGCTGGTTTGAGCGCACCGAGAACCCCTCCGGCGCCATCCTGCCCCAGGAGATCACCGAGTTCACCAACGCGGGCATCGTCTGCGGTGCAGCGTCGGTCAACTTCTCCGAGACCCCTTTCGACGACTACCGGGGCTACTTCGCGGGCTGCTCGACCTACGCCTCATTCAGCTACCTGAAGTACGGCCCCATGCGCCTGTTCAGCCAGACGTGCCAGGACAGCCAGATGAAGTTGGGTCGGGTGATCTGGGTGGCGGGGCACAGCGGCCCGGAGACCGCCGAGGACAGCCGCACCCACTTCGGCATCTTCGCTCCGGGGGTGACCAGCCTGTTTCCCAAGGGCCAGGTGGTGAACCTTCACCCCTGGGAGGCCAATGAGGTGCCGGTGGTCTTGTCCGCTGCCCTGGGCTCGGGCATCCCCATCATCGTGCTGCACCTGACCCGCCCGCCGATCACCATCCCCGATCGAACGGCCCTGGGCATGGACGACCACCTGGCCGCCGCCAAGGGCGCCTATGTCATCCGCGACTTCGATCTCAAGCGGCCCAAGCACGGCACGGTCATCGTGCGGGGCACCTCCAGCACGGACTCCATGATTCAACTGCTGCCCTGGCTCGCCTCGGACGGCCCGAACGTGAAGGTCGTGGCGGCTGTCTCCCACGCGCTGTTCCGCCGTCAGTCTGCCGAGTGGCGGGAGCGCGTGCTCCCCGATCAGGAGTGGGCCGACTCGATGGTGGTCACCAACACGGCCGCCCGGCTCATGGGCAACTGGATCCCCCACGCGGTCGCCGCCGAGTACGTGGTCTCTCCCGATTGGGACGATCGCTGGCGCACGGGGGGCTCAGTGGCCGACATCACCGCTGAATCCCATCTCGACCCGGCAAGCCTCCGGTCGGCGATCGAGACCTTCGTGAGCGATCGCGATGACCGCCGCGCCCGGCTGGAGAAGCTCCTCGGGGTCGAGCAGGCCGTGCGTAAACTGCCCTGATGGGAGGGGCATGTGGCTGCCCTGTGGCCGTTACCGCCACAGACGGGCACAACTGTGGGGTTTTCGTTGCTGGATCGCCTGCCGTGGTGTATCTCTGAAATCTCGGCTGCTCCCGAACCCCGTTTGGGGTGCTATAGGGAGCGGAGGGTGGCGACAGGGTGTCAAGGGCAGGTGGCGTTCACACGCCAGTGTTCCCGGAACGTATGCATGCTGGATGCCATCGTGCTTCTCGATGGTCGACCAGAATGAGCAGATTCGTTACACTAGGAACGATTCTGCCTTAATGGCTAAATAAAGGGTCTTTCACATGCCCATGAGCGCAACTAAAGCAGCTGGCAAGCTAAGGGTGACCGAGCAGGTCCCTCAGGCTGTCGCCTTGGCCTTTCTCAAGTGCGATCCGCGCGAGAACGTCTTTCTCATCTCACGGATCCACCAGGGAGGCATGGCTGATACCCGCAGTCCGGCCCATGGTCGGTTCCTGGGGGCCTATGACGACGATCAGTCTCTGCGAGGCCTCTGCTTCGTCGGGAACACGGGCATGCTGGTGCTCAGCGTGGATGAGGCCTGGGTCGCTTCCGAGTTCGTCGATCCGCTGATCGAGGCCGGCTACACCTTCACGCTCATGCTGAGCGAGTTCGAGGCCGGGCGGTCTTTTCTGACCCGCTACAAGAAGCGCACGGGCCGCAAGGCGAGCCTCGATCGCAAGCAGATCTTCTACTCCGTCGACTCTCGCTCGCTGGTGAAGCGTTTCGCCAAAGAAATCGACATGGAGCAGGCCAGCCTTGACTCCATCGACGAGCTGACCGACCTGGCCTGCGCCATGGTCACCGAAGATCTCAAGCTCGAGCTGGGCGACGTCGATCGTCGGCAGTACCGGCTGCGCATGACCGAGAAGGTCATGGAAGGTCGGGCCTATCTCTGCCGCGACAAGAAATCAGAACCCCTGTTCAAGTGCGATCTCGCCGTGGTTGGCCCCGACGGGGCGCTCATGGAAGGCGTCTTCACCCCTCCCGATCTGCGCAACCAGGGCCTTGGCAGCCGAGCCATGTGGACCATCTCTCGCGAGCTGGTGGCGCGGCAGAAGATCCCGTTCATTGCCTTGCACGTCGACGAGAAGAACAAGGCGGCTCGCAAGGTCTACGAGCGGGTGGGCTACCAGGAGTTGCGCACCTACCGGCTGACGATCTTCCCGCCGGCGGTCTAGCCTGCTCAGCCGCGATCGGCCAGCCAGCGCTCGGAGTCGAGGGCGGCCATGCAGCCTGAGCCAGCGGCGGTGATGGCCTGACGATAGGTGGGGTCAGCCACGTCTCCCGCGGCGAACACGCCTTCTACGGACGTCCGTGAGCTGCCAGCTTCGACGGTCAGGTAGCCCTTGTCATCCATGGGCAGCTGGCCTTCGAAGATCTTGGTATTGGGTGTGTGCCCGATGGCCACGAAGCAGGCCGCCACTGGCAGGTCTTGCAGGGCGTCGGTTTCGGTGTTGCGCAGGGTCAGGCTGGCCAGCTTGCGGGTCTCATCCTGGCTGTTCATCGTCTCCACCGTCCAGGGCGTCATCAGCTCGATCTTTGGGTTCTCGCTGGCTCGGCGCAGCATGATCTGGCTGGCTCTGAACTCGGCGCGCCTGTGAATGACGATGACCTTGCTGGCGAATTTGGTCAGGAAGTCGGCTTCCTCCATGGCGCTGTCGCCGCCGCCGATGACGGCCACGGGCACATCGCGAAAGAAGGCCCCGTCGCAGGTGGCGCAAGCAGAGACGCCATAGCCCATCAGGTGGGTCTCGCCCTCGACACCGAGCAGCCGGGCGCTGGCGCCTGTGGCCACGATGACCGAATCGGCCTCCAGGGTCTCGTTGCCGTCGTTGAGCACGAAGGGGCGCTTCGAGAGGTCGACGGACTGCACGAATCCCGGCCGTATGTCCGCACCGAAGCGAGCCGCCTGGGCTTTCATGTTGTCCATGAGCTCTGGGCCCATGATGCCCTCAGGAAACCCGGGGAAGTTCTCCACGTCGGTCGTGATGGTCAGCTGACCGCCAGGCTGCAGGCCCTCGTAAAGAATGGGAGCCATGTCGGCACGGGCCGAGTAGAGGGCGGCTGTGTAACCGGCAGGGCCGGAACCGATGATCACGACCTTGTGTGCCATGGCAGACTGCATTCTCGTGAGGAGGGGCTCGCTGGGACGGCGGGGATGTTAGCACCGTCGCGAGCTGGATGTCTGGCTCAGCCCCTGCTCCCGAGGCGAGCGACGGCTCGGGCAGGGGCCAGATCGAGGACCGCCCAAGCTGCCCACTTATCTGATGAGCCGTCCGGGCTAGAATGGCCTGGATGAGCACAGCGTCCGATCTTTGGCCCGACCAGGACCCTCCTGACCAGGATCCCACCGAGGAGACCCTGACCGTGCCCCAGGTGGGTCAACGCCTGGAACGCTCCCTGGCCAGCGCCTTCCCCGAGCCCTTCTGGATGGTGGGTGAGGCCTCGGGCCTGGCTCGGGCCCGCGGCGGCCGGGGCAGCCATTGGTACTTCAATCTCGTGGACGACCAGGGCGAGGGTGCGCGCCGGGCATCGCTCTCCGTGATCATGTGGCGCTCCACGGTGTCGAAGCTGTTCGGCTCCAACGGGCGGCTGACCCAGCGCCTCGACCCCACGGATGGCGTGGTGCTGCGGGTACTCGTCAAGCCCAACTGGTACGCCCCACGGGGGCAGGTCTCCTTCGTCATCGAGGACGTCGACCCCGAGTTCACCCTGGGCAACCTCGACCGGGAGCGCCGCGAACTCCTGGCCCAGCTGACCACAGAGGGAGCGACGACCTGGAACAAGGGGCGCGCACTCTGTGACGTCCCTCTCGACCTGGGCCTGGTCACGTCGGCAGGCAGTGCGGCCCACCACGATGTGGTCGAGACCCTGACCTCCGCGGGCATCGGCTTTCGGATCACCTTCTGCGATGCCCGCACCCAAGGCGCCGACACCAACGCCTCGGTCTGCAATGCTCTCTCTACCCTGGGACGCTTGCCCCTCGACGCGATCCTGTTGGTGCGTGGCGGCGGCTCCCGGCTCGATCTGTCCTGGTTCGACAAGGAGCCCATCGCCAGGGCCATCGCCAACTGCCCGGTGCCCGTGCTGACCGGCATCGGGCATGAGATCGACACCTCGGTTGCGGACGCCGTGGCTCACACCGACTTCAAGACGCCCACCGCTGCGGCAGAGTTCGCAGTGGCCCGGGCACGTGACGCCGCCGTGGGCAGCGAAGATGCCTGGAGGCGCATCCGACAACATGTAGAGAGCGATCTGGGTGGGGCCCATGATCAGCTGAACGAGGCCGCTCGGCAGCTGGTGCGCTTGTCTCGCACGACGCTCACCGAGGGATCAGCCTGGGTCTCCGAGAGCGCCCATCGGGTGGCCGCTCGGGCGGACGCGCGCCTGTCTGCGGCCGGCGACGGGCTGGCACGAGCCCACGCCCGCCTGGTGGGTGGCGCTCACATCGAACAGCTCGCTCGCCTCGAGAGCGGCCTACACGCTGACTGCGAGCGCCTGGCCAGCCGCGCCGAACGGATCATCGAGCGCAGCGAGGACGGACTCCTCGCCGCCGAAGGGCGGGCCCGCCTGCTCGACCCACAGCGCGTCCTGCAACGGGGCTTCTCATGGTTGCGCCGTAGCGACGGCAGCTTGCTCATGGACGCCGCAGCGGTGCAGCCCGGCGAGCCCCTCGTGGCCGTCTTGCGCGACGGCGAGCTGCCCCTTCGCCACGATCCGGAAGCCAAACCGTGACACGCCGACTGCCGACTCTTGGTCTCTGCGCGCTGCTGGCGCTCGGCTCTTGCAGCCCTGCGGCTGATCAGCATGAGCCGCAGTCCGCAGAGCCTGCGGGGTCCGCCAAGGCGTCCATCCTCTTCGTGCTCATCGACACCTTGCGCGCTGATCACACCAGCCTGATCGGCCATCGCAGCGGCCGCAGCACCACACCGTTTCTCGACTCCCTGGCCGACGAGTCCTGGGTCTTCAATCGGGCCTACTCGGCCGCCTCCTGGACTCGAGCCTCCGTGGCCTCGATCTTCAGCTCACAGGTGCCTTCGAGCAACGGCTGCGAGACCCGCTATGGCGTGCTGGCCGACAACATCGAAACCTGGACCGAAGCTCTCGACGGCGCTGGGTACGACACCCGCGCCGTGATCACCAACGGCAACGTGCTCGAGCAGCACGGCTTCGCCCAGGGCTTCGACGCCTTCGAGCGGCACAGCGACTTCTTGCGCAACGCCTACGCCGACGTGACCAAGCTGACCGAGCCCGCCCTGCGAGCGTTCGATCTGGCGGGGGATGGCCCCAACTTCATCTACCTCCACTACGTCGATCCCCACGATCCGTTCGAGGAACACCCGGAGAGCGACTGGGACCCTGCGTACGCGGGCGACATGACAGGCAGCCGGGACGACCTGGAGGCCTACCGCTGGGAAGCGCCCGCGGACGGCGGCTCCCGCCAGCGGGTGATCGACCTCTACGACGGCGAGATCCTCTGGTTCGACGGCCACATGCGTCGGCTGTTCGAGAAGCTCGAGCTGCGCGGCATCCTCGATGAGAGCTGGATCGTCTTCACCAGCGATCACGGCGAAGGCCTCTGGGACCATCGCATCCAGGCCCACGGCCAAGAGGTCTTCGAAGAGCAGATCCACGTGCCCCTCTTCATTCGCCCGCCGGGTGGACTGTCGGCCCGGGTGACCATGGATGAACCCATCTCGCTCATCGACCTGGCGCCCACCATGCTCGATCTGGTGGACGTCCCCGCGCCCCCTGGCTTCGCCGGCCGTTCCTGGGCGCCGTGGATGCACGGCACGGGCGAGGCGCCGGTGCGTCCCGTCATCGTGGATGAGAAGCTCGACAACGTGCACCTGGCGGCCATCATCGACGGCCACGAGAAGCTGATCCTCGACTTCGTGCGTCCCGAGGACGGCTACGGCCCCGCCCAGGGTTCGCCCCTGCGCAGTGCCCTCTACTTCGACCTGGATGCGAACCCCACAGAAGATCTGTCCCTGGCCGTCGATGTGCGCAAGTCGCGGCACATGAGCGGCGTCCGTCTGCATCGTGAGCTGGTGGCGCAGCTGACCGCCGCCGAAGAGGCCCGCCGGGGCCTGGGCGAGATCCGGGTGGCAGAAGAGAGCGAAGAGCTGCTCGAGGAGCTGAGGCGCATGGGCTACTTCGGCGACATCATGCCTGACCGTGAGGCTGACGCGAGCGGCGACGAGACCAGCGATCCGATGGACGACTCCCACTGATGAGATGGGCGCGACTCGCGACCTGACCGACGAGTTCCGCCAAGGCAATGCGCACGACCAGCGATCTGACCGACGATTTCCACTGAGTGCTGCCGACCAGCACCTTCAAGGACTGACCACCATGGCCAAGAAGGCCGCAGTGAAGCTGCCGAAAGACTTCGGGAGCGCCCGCCAGCGGCTCGACGAGATTCTCGCCGAGCTCGAGAACGATGGGGGGGACATCGATCGCCTCGCCGAGCGCATCAAGGAGGCAGCGGCCCTGATCCGCTTCTGCCGCGAACGCCTGGGCTCAGCCCGGGCCGAGGTGCGCACCGTGGTCGCTGAACTCGACGCTGATCAGCAGGTCGAGGCCACCGCCACGGCTTCCGTGGACGACGATCGGCCCCCGCCACAAGAGGCGCCCCCCGGCGTGTCCCAGGACGGTGATCTCAATGGGCCCCTCGATCCGGGAGCCCTGGGTGACGGTTCGCTGCCCTTCTGACCTCGTGCCCAGGACCGAAGCAGGGCGCGGCGCTCAGGCAGCCTTCCCGGGTGGGCGGGTGTGCCGTGCTGCTCCGAAGCCCCGGCGGGCTCATGGGGCACGCCGGGCGTGCAGGTCAGCCCTGGGCCAGGCAGCGGCAGAGCACCTCGGTCACCTCTTCGGGCTGCAGGCGTGAGGGGGCGTCGAGGGAGAGCTGCGGGTCATTGGTGAACGGGTTGCTGGCAGGGCCGTTGCCGTGGCGCAGCTCGGCGATGGGCGAGGCCAGCTCGCTGATCCACCAGGCAGGGCCGCTGCCCTCGGCATCGCCTCCCGCCTCTTGCTCTCGTTGGAGCAGCTCGGCCAAGGCGTTGTCGAGGGGCAGTCTTGGCCGGGCCTGGATGTCCACGGTCTCGAACCACGACTCAGCCCGATAGCAGAAACGGTAGCGCCAGCCATCGTCGCCCGGTTGGATCAGCAGGACCCGGTAGAGGTCGCCCGCTGCGTGGTGCAAGGCGATGTTCGTGAGATCGCCGGGCGCTGTGACCACGGCCAGGTCGAGCTCGGGGTGCCGCGTCACGTCAGGGCCTTCCCCCGCGTCGATGGCCGCCACCTCCTGGGAGATCAGCTGGTGCCGGTCGGCCCAGAGCGCCTGCAGGGCAAACGGGTCCTTGAGCAGGGCTGGCAGCTCGCCGAGCAGCGAGCGGTAGCCGATCTCCCACCGCGCTGCGTCGGCCATGCCCGGTGGGCAGCGATCGGCCAGGGGTGAGTCCGGGTGACTAGTGACGCACATGATCGTGAGTTCGAGGGCCAGGGCGTCAGGGCCCTTCCAGACGGCAAAATCGCCGGTGGCCGCGGTGCGCTCCAGCAGATCGCGAGAGAACACCGCGATCTCCGGGTGCACCATGGTGAACACCGAGAGCACGCCATCGGTGTCGTAGTGGTTGTTCACCACTTCATCGAAGGCTCCCAGCAGCTCTTCTTGGACGCCGGGCGCGGCGGCGGCATAGGCCAAGCAGATCTGGGTGCTCAGATCGCGCTTGAAGGGCCCAGGCGTCGTGTTGCCGGGCCAGTGGCTCAAGCTGCGGAAGCCATCGACGGTTCCGTCGACGAACACCGCGCGAGCCGGGTTGGCCCCTGCCTCTCCGTAGCGAAACGTCGGCGCGCTCGGCATCGGGGGGCAGATTTCGAGCGAGAGGCCGCTGCAGTCGCGACCCCTCGCTCGAGTGTGTTCGGCCTAGAGGTCGTGGGGCCGGACGGTGGAGCGCTTGTTGGAGGTCGTGCGCACGCACGCGGCCTCCAGAAGTTCGCGCACCTTGTTGGAAACGGCGGCAGGGAGTTCACCTGAGCACATCAGGCCCTTCTCCTTGATCAGCGCCTTGACCTTGCTACCGATAACGAAGCTCTCTTTTTCGGACATTCAACTGCTCCTGATCGTGATACCTGCTAGGCGGTACCTGGGGTAGAGACACTCAACGACGGCCACTTCCAGCTCCGGAAGATACATCCCGAAACAGCCGAATACCGCTCTTTGTGTTGAATTAGGAGCTGGCGAGGCTGAGCCAGGGTGGTTTGGAGTGGAGAAGTCGGTAGCGGTAGATCATTGTCGTTTGTTCTGACGGGCTGGGGCAGGGCGAGTTCTTGAAGGCAATGGACGCTGTGGTGAGACGCCTCTGCCCCCCGCTGTGGAGGCCGCCCGCGGGACTTGCTAAGACAGGGCCACACTCGCCTCCGATGGTTGGGACACCCATGAAACGACTCGTCACCTGCTTGCTGGTCTTGGCCCTGCTGCCCGCCTGCGCCACCCGCAACAACTACCTGCTGAACCGTGGCGCCGACGTCGCGGACATCTTCCGTGGGCATGTGATGTTCGGCCCTGGCGTCGCCGCCCAGGCCGAGGTCACCCGCGCGCTCACCGTGGGAGTCACCTATTCGCACAGGGTCTTCGCCTGGGGACTGGCCAACCGCGAGATCGGTGGCTGGCGCGAGTCGGTCTTCGGCTGGGGCTTCCTGGTGGGCCAGCACGACGAGAAAATGGCCGACCCCCTGGGGCCCATCAGCGGGTCCTATGGCTGGAATTTCGGCAAAAAAGAGGGGGGAGTCTTCGAGGCGCCGC
This sequence comes from uncultured Phycisphaerales bacterium, assembly GCA_964537035.1. Lineage (GTDB taxonomy): Bacteria > Planctomycetota > B15-G4 > B15-G4 > B15-G4 > CAZIAK01. The sequence goes on from CAZIAK010000011.1 coordinate 45,829, forward strand.
CTGAGAGTTCAGGCCTCGATCTGCTCACGCTGCGGGCCACTGCCATGCTCGTGGTGGGCATCGATTTCGAGTTCAGACTGGGCGAGCTGATCGATTTCTTCGCTGGCGTCGCTACCTATGACCCGGCCGGTGACGACCTCGACTACGAGGCCATGGGACGTAAGGGGCAGAAGCCTGCGGGCTCCTAGGGAGTTCCGTCACTGACCGCCTTTTCTCCGATGCTGCGGGTGGCCCTGCTTCTCGCCAAGGGGGGCCGTGGCGCTCAGACAACGAGGCTTCGCCTCGGGAACTCGCTCCAGCCCCCCCTTGGCGAGAAGCAGGGCCGCCCTCCATGGTGGAGATCCGGGGGCTGTGGCGCTGCCGGGGATTAGCCCTCGTCGTTCGCTGGGGCGCTGAGGACTGCGTCTTGGAGGCGATGGGTTTCGAAGAGTGAAATCCAGGGTTGAGTGACGCCAGCTTCTCCCGGGCTCTTGGCTGCGGGGGCCAGGATGGGGGCGAAGGCGTTGAAGGGCGGGGTGCCGCCGCTCCGGGCTGGTCGGATGGTGACGGCGAGGCCGAGCACCGTACCTGGCTTCAGGCGCAGCCCGCTCACTGTGGGAGCGCCGGCGGGCGAGGAGGCATCTGCCGCGCCGGGGCCCAGGGCCGCGGGGAGCCGTACGGTGAGCCGGCTGCGGCCATCGGCGAGGGCTTCGATGGTGGGCACCACACCTGTCAGGCGCCGCCCACCGATGAACACGCCCAGGGGCTCTTGGTGTCCGCGCAGGCTGAGCCGCGCCGGTCCGGCCCACACATCTGACCCCGGGGCCAGTCCGTCGGCGGCGACCCTCACGTCGCTCTCCCAGCGCCCCAGGGTGCCGCTGCCATCGAGGTCGATGAAGACGTCGCTGGGAGCAGACGTGGTGATGGCCAGGGTGAGCGCGTCTTCGTTCCAGCAGGCCGCCAGCTCGATGGCCTTCACGGCCTGACGGGACCGGGGGCCCGTGGCCAGCAGGGCCGGCGTCTCTCCATGGGGGATGACGCCGGTGAAGTCCGACAAGGGCCAGGGGTCGCTGCCGTCGTTGAGTCCGTCGCCATCGCTGTCTGTCTGGCGGGGATCGCTGGGGCTGTAGAGGCCGGCCCGCAGCTCGTCGATGTCGCCCAGGCCGTCTCCGTCGCTGTCCACCAGGAGGGGATCACTGCCGAAGCGCGCCTCGTCCAGGGGGACCCGGGGGTCTTCATCGGGCAAGCCGTCGCCGTCACTGTCGAGCAGTTCGAGAGGGCGGCGATAGGGGGAGGTCACGTCCTGCCAATAGGAGGTGTCGCGGGCCAGGGCTGCCAGGCCATCCCATGCCTCGCCCAGGTCACGGGTCTTTCCCCGACTGCTGCCCAGGGGGCCAAAGCGGAAGTCCTGGGCCAGGTCGCCGGAGGCCAGGTCTCGGCAGCCAACCGAAGAAGCGATGCGTCCCGCCAGCACATGGTGCAGCTCGTGGAGGAAGACCCAGGCCACCGCCGGGTCGCCGCCCATGGCTCCCGGCGGAGTGGGCACGCCGGGTTCTCGTCCCATGGCACCGCCCATGCCACCCAGCAGCTCGAAGTTGCCGTGCGCGCCGGAGAGATCATTGGCCACGGCATAGACCACGCCGAAGGCGTCGTCCGGGAGGTCGTACTGGCCGAGCTGGGCGTTGATGTTCTCCATGGAGGGGCCCGTGGTGTCGGGTGTGGGGCCAGCCATCCAGAGATAGGTGTTCTCGATGAGCAGCTGCCCGCCGGAGTGGACGAACAGAAACGTCCGCGCTCGCTCCAGGCTCTCGACGATGCGCTCGGGTTCACCCGCCGCCATGGAGTCGGCGTAGAGCAGGACCAGCACGGGCAGCCGACCCATGTCGACCTGGCCAAAGGGCGCTCGGGTGAGGGTGCGCACCCGGGTCTCTTCGCTCTGCACGGTGGCCGGGTTGCCGAAACGGTCGAGGCCCCTGACGGTGTAGAGGTAGGCCACGCCCGGTTCGATGGATTCATCGATGAAGCGCTGGCTCCAGGCCTTACCCAGAGACCGTCCCTCTTTCTCGCCCTGTCCCCGGCGGAAGATCTCGAAGGGCGGCTGACCCTCCAGGGCCAGCTCGATGGCAGCCATGCCCTTGAAGCTCTGAGGCGCTGGCGGGGGCGGCCCCAGGTCGGTGACCAGCATGTAGCGGGTCTCCCCTTCGAGGGTGTCGAGCCGGGGCGCGATGGAGATGGCCCCGGCGACACGTGCCTCGACGCGGCCCTTGCTGCGATCGATCAGGGCGCGGCGAGGGGTCACCGCCAGCTGGCTCATGGTGGTCAGCTCGGGGCGTCCACCGTGGGAGTCCTGGCCCACGACGCGGACCGGAAACGAACCGCCCTTGGGCAGCCGCTCGGGCACACCCTCCATGTCGAGTGAGAGCACGGTGAGGCGCCCGCCAATCCTCAGCTCGGCGATCTCTACAGACAGGGTCTCCGGTTCGACGGTCAGGTTCTCGACGGTCAGTTCGATGCGGCTGAGCAGGGCGTCGATCGGGCGGAAGAGCGCTTCGTCGCCGTCGCTGACCACCTTCTGTCCGAAGGCGTAGCGGCTGCCATCGGCTTCGACGGCGTCGAGCACCACTTCGTACGCGTCGTCGTCCCCGGGGCGCAGGCCTACCTTGCGTACGTATTGGGGCGGCTCGAAGTTGACGAGCAGCTTCACCAAGGCCTTGCCTTCGACACCCACGCTGGTTCTGCGCGAGCCGTCGATGAGCCTGTCCATCCAGAGGTTGGGCAGGTCGTCGCTGGTCACCTTCACCACGCCGTTGCGGCTCCAGCCCGCCAGGTCGAAATCGGTGTGGACATCGACCTGGGCAGAAGCGGGGCTGGCCAGGCCGAGGCACAGGGCGACCAGGGTGGTGAGGCCGGGCAGCGGGCGGGTTTCGAGACGTGTCATGATGGGGAGGATCGTACCGATCGGGCTCTGCAGGCCACCAGAGCGAGCCGCCATGTCGGTTGCCTCGAGGCTCGCACTGGAGCTGTCCAGCCCTGTGCTGCTACCGTTCCCGGCCATGAGCACCCTGCAACTTGGCGATCGCCACCTGACCCTTGACGAACTCGCGGCCCTGGCCGGAGACGATCCCCCGCGTCTGGCCCTGGCGCCCGCTGCCCGTGAGCGGGTGCTGGCCTCTCGAGCGGTGGTCGAGGGGGCCATGGCCGAGGGCAGCGTGTGCTACGGCATCAACACGGGCTTTGGCAAGCTGGCCGGGGTGACCATCGCCACTGACGAGCTGGCGGCGCTGCAGATCAACCTGGTGCGCAGTCATGCCGCGGGTGTGGGTGAGCCCATCGACCTGCCCACCAGCCGCCTGGCCTTCGCCCTGCGCATCGCCAACATCTCTCGAGGATTCTCCGGGGTGCGGCCCGAGCTGGCCGACCATGCCCTGGCCGTCTTCAACGCGGGCATCGTGCCCGTCCTGCCCTGCCAAGGATCGGTGGGCGCGTCGGGCGACCTGGCACCCCTGGCGCACATGGCGTTGGTGCTCATCGGCGAGGGACGGGCCTGGCACCACGGCGCCGAGCTGAGCGGTGCCGACGCGTTGGCTGCTGCCGGCCTGCGACCGCTCATGTTGCAGAGCAAGGAAGGCCTGGCCCTGCTCAACGGCACCCAGGTGTCCACCGCGCTGCTGATCCGGGCCGTGGTGGCCGCGCGCACCCTGGCCAAGACCGCCGACATCGCCTGCGCCCTGACCCTGGAGGCCTACAAGGGCACCGCGGTCTCGTTCGACCCGCGCATCCATTCGCTCCGTCGCCAGCCGGGACAACAGCACGTGGCCGGCAATCTCCTGCGCCTGCTGGCGGACAGCGAGATCCGCGAGAGCCACGCGGACTGTGACCGGGTGCAGGACAACTACTGCATGCGCTGTACGCCCCAGGTGCACGGCGCCAGCGTGGATGCCATCGGCTACGTGGAGAACGTGGTCGAGACCGAGGCGGGGGCGGTGACCGACAACCCGCTGGTCTTCGAGGACGGCGACATCCTGTCCGGGGGCAACTTCCACGCCCAGCCCGTGGCCCTGGCGGCCGACTTCTTGAAGATCGCCGCCAGCGAGCTGGCCAGCATCTCCGAGCGCCGCATCGAAGTGCTGGTGAACCCGGACATCTCCGGCTTGCCCGCGTTCCTGGCTCGCGATGGGGGCGTTCAGAGCGGGCTGATGATGAGCCACGTCACCGCGGCGGCGCTGACCTCCGAGAACAAGGTGTTGGCCCACCCGGCCAGCGTCGATTCGATCCCCACTTCGGCGGGTAAAGAAGACCACGTCTCCATGGCGACTCATGGGGCGCGTCAGGCTCGCTCGATCGTCGAGAACGCGACCTATGTGCTGGCCATCGAGCTGATGACCGGCTTTCACGCCTTGGCTTTCGAGGAGACGTTGCAGCCTGGAGTGGGTGTGAAGGCTGCACGCACCTGCCTGGCCACGGTGCTGCAGCCGCTGCTCGAGGATCGGGTGCTGTCCACAGACATCGAGGCGGTGGCCGAGCTGGTGCGCAGCGGCGCGTTGGCCGCGGCGGTCGAGGCGCAGGTGGGCTCCCTGGGCTGAGCGGCGGGCGAGAGGCAGCGGGCGTGGGGCGGCGAGCGAGGCCGTAGCCCGGGTTCGGCGTGCTGCCGCTGCCTTCGCTGCCTTGGGTGCTACCAGTAGGGACAGGGCTGCTAGGCTGTGCGGGGGGCGTGCTCCGTGGTCCGGCCCCTCGCTCGGGAGTCGGGACATGGTCCGCCGCTCTTCGCCGTCGCGCTTGTTCATCGTGTTGGCCCTGGCGTCGTTGGGCTTGTTGGCCGTGGCGGTGTTGTTCGAGCCAGAGCCCTTGCCCGCGGCCGAGCCCCGGGCACAACCGCCCGTAGCCCTGTCTGAGTCGGAGCCAGCCCCTGAGCGCGAGGCCGCCGACGCTGCCGTCGAATCCCCGACGGTGGTGGCAGAGCCGGTGCCTCTGGTACAGGAGAGCGGGGGAGATGCGCTCACGGTGCAGGTGGTCCGCTGGGCCGACGGTCGGGCCCTCCCCGAGGCTGAGATCCTGGTGGACCCAGGGCCTGACGGCACGCTGCGCTGGGAGCCAGTGGCTCGAGACGGACGTGTCTGGCTGGTCTGGGCCGAGACGCACACGTCGGTCACGGTGAGGGCTCGGGCAGAAGGTTTTCACGAGGAGATCGTCCAGGTCATGCTGAGCCCCGAGGGGGCCATGAAGCAGATCGCGCTGCGGGCCTCGGAGGGCTACGTGGGTCTGGTGACGACGACCCTGGGCGACCCCGTGCCGCGAGCCCGGGTGAAGGTCTGGCGATCGTGGCCAGCGAGGCCGACGTTCGTGACGCCCACGGGTGTGGTGGGGCAAGGTCCCCAGCTGGCGGTCATGCCTGCTCGGGGCGAGCTTCTCGCCGATGTGTTCACAGACTCTCGGGGCCGCTTCGGCATCAGGGCCTTTGACGAGCGCAACGTGGTCGACCTGGTGCTGACGGTGGTGGGCGACGAGTCTGCTTCGGAGCCGCTGCGCGTGCCCATGCCCTACCCGGAGCGGGATTTGCCGGTGCTGGTCGCCCGCCCGGCCAAACCTCTCGCGGGTCAGCTGCTGGATGAGCGAGGCAACCCCTTGGCGGGCCTGTCCATCGAGGTCGACCGGGGCCCGGGCGCCGTGCGTGTGGTTGAGCATGTAGAGGTGACAGACAAGGAGGGTCGCTTCTCGCTCACCCGTCACCTGGGACAACAGCACCTGCGGGTGCAGGCGCCGAACCACGAGCTCGTGGGGGCCTTCGACGGTGAACTGGAGTTGCCCCTGGTCCCCTCGAGAGAACCTCGCCGCTCGCCAGTGGAGACCGCCGGCGTGCCCTTCGTGGCCCAGCCCCCGTGGATCGTGGTCGAGCCGGACATCGGTGAGCTGCGGGTGCAGCTGCAGGGCAAGGGCCATGTGGCCGGTGTGATCTCTGCTGCTCGGGATGATCAGGGCATCGAAGGGGCGCTTGTGACCGTCAGCGCCGCCACCGAGTCAGGGGACTGGGAGACACTGGCGTTCGTGCGCAGTGAGGCCAGCGGCAGCTTTGATGCGCTGATCCCGTCGGCCGATCTTCACCGCTCGATGAGGCTTGCAGTCAGTCATCCGCACTACTTGAGCGTCAGTCTCGATGTCGCGCCCTCGATCTACGCCGACGACTCTCTGAACTTGCTGCGCCTGGCGGACGCGGTTCGGCAAGACGAGCTGAGGCTCAAGTTCAATGTTTGGTCGCGATCAAACCTCGACAAGCCGCAGCCGCAGGTCTTCGCCTTCAGTGATGAGCGGGGGACGGTGCCCTTGTTTGATTCTGAGGGCCTGCTGCGCCTGCCCCCGGATCACCCGCCCTTCTGGGAATTCAGCGGCGCTGCGTTCACACATTTCTATGGCCGCACCACCGTGCCGCTCCCCGTAGAGGATGGCAGCAAGATCGTGCTCCTGGTCAAGGGGGCGAGCGAGGAAGGCGAGGAAGTGGCTCAGGTGACGAGCTGGGAGCTCATGTCCGCCGACCGCGGTGGCCGCGACTGGCGTGTCGCCCCGTTTGCGCCGATCGGAGACCTGCGGGTGGACGTGGCCCGCCCCGGCAACGGGGGGCGCCTGACCCTGCGTCGAACCACCTGGCTGCCTTGGTTCGACGTGGAGCAGCGAGATGATGTGGCTTCCGTGTATATGAGCGGGGAGACCACTTCGCGCAACTTGGTGCCCGTGTTCAGGCCCTCTTGGACCCGCATCGAGCTGGTCGAGCAGCGCCAGCCCGTCGACCTAGTGCACGACGACAGCGGTGAAGTCGAAGCGAACGACCTCCTGGGGCCGGGCCCGCTGCAGCTCACCCGCCAACCCGATCACCTGGTCACGGGCCGGGTCACCGATCACAGCCTGGGCGATTGGCCGGACCTGGCCGTCGCGCTCTGCGGGCCTGCCACCGAGTCTCACCGCCTCAAGGCCCTGGGTCAGACGTCCTGGTGGGCTCGTGCCTCGGAGGCCTTCGGCGACTTTCGTTTCGAGGCCGTCCCCGCGGGTGTCTACACGTATCTGCTCTACCGGCCTCTCGACGACGAGCAGGTCGAGGTGCTGGCCCAGCGCACGGTGACGGTGCACCACGACCTGTTCAACCTGGACATCTGGCCCGAGCCGCAGTCGTCGGCGCTGCGTCAGTTCGTGCGGGCCGAGAGCGGCTTCTGACCCTGTCATGTGGTGGGGGTCGTGGCGCCCGCCGTGCCCGGGTACCATCGCCGGCCTACCCTGCCCGCAGCGCCGCCCGCACCGCCGGAACTCATCCCATGGCCGACCGCCCGTACACGCCCGTCAAGGCTCCCCACGGCACCGAACTCTCGTGCAAGAGCTGGCTCACCGAAGCCCCTCTGCGCATGTTGATGAACAACCTCGACCCCGAGGTGGCCGAAGACCCTGAGCGGCTGGTGATCTACGGAGGCTCGGGCAAGGCGGCCCGCACCTGGAACGACTACGACACCATCGTCGCTACCCTGCGCGAGCTCGAAGACGACGAGACCCTGCTGATGCAGTCGGGCCGGGCGGTGGGCGTGTTCAAGACCCACGCCGACGCCCCGCGCGTGCTCATCGCCAACAGCAACCTGGTGCCCAAGTGGGCGACCTGGGAGCACTTCAACGAGCTCGAGGCCCAGGGTCTGACCATGTTCGGCCAGATGACCGCGGGTTCGTGGATCTACATCGGCAGCCAGGGCATCGTTCAGGGCACCTATGAAACGTTCGTGGCCGCGGGCGACAAGCACTTCGGCGGTAGCCTTGAGGGACGCTTGGTGGTGAGCGGCGGGCTCGGCGGCATGGGTGGCGCCCAGCCTCTGGCGGCGGTCATGGCCGGCGCGACTTTCCTGGCGGCGGACATCGACCCGGCCCGGATCGAGAAGCGGCTGAGCACTCGCTACATCGACCTGATGACCGACGACATGGGCAAGGCCATCGACACCGCCATGGACTGGAAGGCGTCCGGGGTGGCCAAGTCGGTGGGTTGGGTCGGCAATCAGGTCGACCTGCTGGCCGGGCTCATCGAGCGGGGCATCGTCCCCGATGTGCTCACCGACCAGACCAGCGCCCATGATCCGGTCGACGGCTACGTGCCGGTGGGGCTGACCTTCGCCGAAGCCGAAGCGCTCCGTGCCTCTGACCGCGACGGCTATCGCGAGCGCTCCCTGGCCACCATGGTCACCCACATCGCCCACATGCGCGCTCTGCAGGACAAGGGCGCGATCACCTTCGACTACGGCAACAACCTGCGCGGCTTCGCCACCGAGGCGGGCTCGACGGACGCCTTTCTGATCCCGGGCTTCGTGCCCGAGTACATCCGCCCCCTCTTCTGTGAGGGCAAGGGGCCGTTCCGCTGGGCGGCGCTCTCAGGCGACCCGGCCGACATCGCGGCCACGGATGAAGCCGTGCTGCGCCTGTTCCCCGAGGACAAGCCCCTCGCTCGCTGGATCAGGATGGCTCAGGAGCGCATCGCCTATCAGGGCCTGCCCTGTCGCATCTGCTGGCTGGGCTACGGCGAGCGGGCCAAGCTGGGCCTGGAGATCAACCGCATGGTGGCGGACGGCAGGATCAGCGCGCCCATCGCCATCGGTCGCGATCACCTCGACTGCGGTTCCGTGGCCTCGCCGAACCGCGAGACCGAGGGCATGAAAGACGGCACGGACGCCGTGTCCGACTGGCCTTTGTTGAATGCCCTGCTGAACACGGCCTCAGGGGCGACCTGGGTGAGCTTTCACCACGGCGGCGGCGTGGGCATGGGCTACAGCCAGCACGCAGGGCAGGTCGTGGTGGCTGACGGCAGCGAGGCAGCGGCCCGGCGGCTCGAGCGGGTGCTGACCAACGATCCGGGCACGGGCGTCATGCGCCACGCCCACGCGGGCTACGACTCTGCGATCAGTTGCGCCCGGGAGCGGGGCATGAACCTGCCAGGTGTGACCGACTCAGCGGGCTGAGCGGAAGAGCCGGGCAGCGCCCATCACTGCGCCGTCTCACCTCTGACCACCAAACACTGTGCAGGGATGAGCAGCGCGTCGTCCTGCTCGTAGCCGCTCATGCGCTCGGCCACGAGCCGATGGGCCTCTGCCTGGTCAGCATCAGAGAGCCGCTCGAAACGTTCCGCCAGGGGGTTTGACCGAGCGAGCTGACGGGCCAGGAACTGCTCCGAGCTCGTGTCTTCGTGAACCATGTGGAAGTCGTGAGCCGTCCCTTGCACCTGGACGAACCCTGCTGCGGTGAGCTGACCCGCGAGGTTTCCGGGCTCGGCCAGCTCGAACACGGTCGCCGTCTGCTCATCGCCTGACGGCACGGGGGAGCCCAGGTCGGTGAGGATGCCGGACGCACAGGTGAAGTACGGGTTGAACCGGGCCTCTGCCCAGACCACGAAGACCACCCTGCCTCCGGGCACCAGGGCTCTGGAGACCCGGGCCAGGACCTCGGGCAGATCGGCGAAGAACATGGCTCCGAAGCGACAGCAGGCTCCATCGAAGCTCGCTGGGGGCAGCCTCAGTTCTTGGGCCGGGCAGACCAGGGTCTCCAGCCAGTCGAGACCCGCCGCCCGCGCACGCTGGTGCAACGCAGCCACCATGGGAGCCACGGCGTCTGTGGACAGCACCCGTCCCTCGGCGCCGACGCTCTTGGCCAGGGATAGCGACGGGTCGCCCGGACCACAGGCCAGATCGAGGAGGCTCTCACGCGGCAGGGGGCGGAGTGCCGATATCAACGAGTCAGTGGCCCCCTGGGTCATGAAAGCGATGTCATCTGCGTCGTCGACCCAGGTCGCCGCTGCTTGCTCCCAGCGAGCTTGCTCGGCCTCATCTGAGCGAGGGCTATGGGGGCTTGGTTTGCTTGGCACGGTCCCTCCTGGGGCTGTGATTATTCAGACAATGTTTATTGATGGATCGTAAGCTATTGCAGGCACTGTGTTTATGAAGCGTGCCTATGCATTGACAGTACTTCTAATCTCAAGGTAGACTCCTTGGCGGATGCTCCCGAAGTGTCGGGAAACTGCCACCTATGCCGCTCCGCGCGGCGCATCCGCCGCATCACCTGTCTCTCTGCCTTCCTACCAGTTCCTGCTCGCGAAAAAAGAGGTCCGCATGGTTTCCCTTCGTTTCCGTAACAGCATCGCCTTCGCTGCGCTGCTCGCCCTTGGGGGCTTGAACAGCAGCGCCGCCGCCCAGGCCGACGCGCCAATGCCCAATCCGCCCGAGTTCCCGTTCGAGAACCCGATGCTTGTGGACCAGGATGTCCTGGGCAAGTTCCTGTTCTGGGAAGAGCAGATGAGCGGCGACAACACCATGGCCTGTGGCACCTGCCACATCCACGAAGCTGGCGGCTCTGACCCCCGCTCGGTGTCGACGATCAACCCGGGCCCCGACGGCCTGTTCAACACGGCTGACGACATCCATGGTTCTCAGGGCGTCGTGCGCTTCGACAACAGCAAGGTCTTCGTCGACGGCGGCCTCTTCGGGCACAACGCCCAGGTCACGGGCCGCAAGACGCCCACGGCCATCAACTCGGTCTACTTCAACGACCTCTTCTGGGATGGCCGCGCCACCCAGGCCTTCACCGACCCTCAGTCGGGCCTGGTCGAGATCGCCTACCTGGGCGCCCTCGAAAGCCAGGCTGTAGGCCCCCCGCTCTCTGACGTTGAGATGAGCACGGTCGGTCGCAGCTGGGACGACATCGTCGACAAGCTGACCATCGCCACCCCGGGCAAGTTGATGGTCAACATGCCCCCCGAGATGGCCGACTTCCTGGCGGACAACCCCACCTACCCCGACATGTTCAACGCGGTCTACGGTGACCCCACCCTGAGCAGCCGGGCCATCGCCTTCGCCATCGCCAACTACGAGCGCACCCTGATCTCCGATGAGACCGTCCTCGACGATTTCCTCCTCGGCATCATTCCTGTGTTCCCGGCGGGGCCCTTGTCTGACGGCTTCGACCTCTTCCAGGGCGACGCCAACTGCGCTTCCTGCCACACCCTGCCGTTCACCATGGACAACGACTACCACAACATCGGCGTCCGTCCCGACGCTGAAGATGCTGGTCGCATGGACACCACCGGCTTGCCCGGCGACCTGGCTCGGTTCAAGACGCCGAACATCCGCAACGCCAAGCTGCGCCTTCCGTTGTTCCACAACGGTGGCAAGAACTCGGTCCAGGACGTGATCCAGTTCTACAGCGATGGTGGCGACTTCCCCGGGCCCAACCTCGACAGCGAGCTGCTGGTGCTCAACTTGACCACCCAGGAGATCTCTGACCTGACGGCTCTGGTCGAGGACGGCATGACGGACGCCCGGGTCGAGTTCGGTACCTTCCCGTTCAGCCGGCCCATGCTGACCAGTGAGTTCCCCTCACTGAACAGCACCTACGGTGTGGTGAGTGGTGCTGGCACGGTTCTCGGTCACCAGCCCGCCTTCCCGGGCAACGCTGACTTCACCATGGGTGTGGCCGACGCCACCGCCAACGCCCCGGCGCTGATGCTGGTGAGCTTCCTGCCTGACATGGGTGGCACGATCTTCCCCGACCCCCGTTTCCCCGTGCCGGTCAACCTGGACCTGAACACGCTGGTCCTGGACTTCGCCACGTCGACGGATGCTGATGGCTACGCCAGCTTCAACCTGCCCATCTCGGGCAACCCGGTGCTGTCCGGCCTGAAGTTCTACTCGCAGTGGTTCATCTTCGATGCGGCCGCCATGGCCACCGGCGGTGTCTACGGCACCGACGGACTGGAAGTCGAGATCCTCTGAGGACTCGTCTACCCACCAGCAGAACCTGCTGCAAATCACGGCGGGCGTCTCGGCAAGGTGCCGGGGCGCCCGCCGGTTTTGTGCCAACAGGTCCGCACCGATTGGGGTGCGCCGGGCCGCCCCCCTCGATCGTGGAACGGCGGTGACTGTTGCCTCTGGGGGTTCTCTTTTCTGGATTCCGCGCGCTGTGAGGGGCTCTGCTCCTTGCGCTTGCCGTGCAGAGGAGCCGGGCTGCTGTGGTCTGCAGGGTGAGGCGTCAGCCGTCGTCGGCGCAGGGGGCGGCGCGGGTGCTGTCGGGGCGCTTGATGGAGCCGCCGGTGCCTACGTAGCCGAGCTGTTTCAGCGCTTCGAGCTCTTTGCTGTCGTGGGTGCCGGCGGCGAACCCGCCCTGATGCCTGGGGTCGACCAGGAAGCGCTGGAGGGCCTTGAAGTGGGGGCGGAAGATCTCGGGCAGGGCCGCTCCCGTGCTGCGATCCTCCTTTGAGAAGGTGATGCCGCTGAGCAGGTTCACCTGTTCGTAGGGGTCGGCGACCAGGTCGTAGCCTTCGATGCAGTCGATCTCGAAGCCCACGTTCTCTGGCACGGTGGCTCCGTAGTAGGGCGGCTTCTTCGGCCAGATGTGCTGGTCGTTCCAGATCAGCTTGTGCTTGCCGTCACTGACCGCGTAGATGTAGTCCTGCCACTCGACGATGGCGAAGGGTGCGGGCGGTGTGTCGGTGGTGCCCTCTGCCAGGGCACGCAGAGACGCCCCTTCCATGTCGCTGGCCGCTTCAGGCAGATCGAGCAGGTCGAGAAGGGTCGGGGCCACGTCGATGTGCCGGCTCACCGCGGGGATGCGCTTGCCCATGGGCAGCCCTGGTCCGGCCATGATCAGGGGCACGGTGACCGTGCCGTCGTAGATCGACGCGCCGTGAAAGAAGTAGCGGTTGTGGTCGAACAGCTCTTCGCCGTGGTCTGAAGTGAACACGATGTAGGTGTTCTCCCGCTCGCCCAGCTGCTCGAGGCGGGCCAGGATCGTGCCCATGCGGTCATCGGTGGCGCGCACCGTGCTGTCGTAAAGGCCATTGATCCGGGTGAGTTCAGCGGCGGGAATGTTGCGCTGACCCAGGGTGATGTCGCCCAGGTGTTGGCCCAGGGCCGGGCCCGACTTGTCCCCTGGCGCTCGCAAGACCTCGGGGACGGCCTGGTTGCTGGGCCCATACATGTGGGTGTAGTTGGGCGGAGGATTGTAGGGCTTGTGCACGTCGTAGAAGTGCACCCACAGGGCGAAGGGCTTGTCGGTGTCGACCTGGTTGAGATAGTCGAGGGCCGCGAACTGCACCCGCTCATCCCAGATGCGCTGGAAGCGGCTCTCGCGGGTGCCGCCCTCTTGGCGTCGCTTGCCCTGGAAACCGTCGGACTTCACGTCGGCGCCTCGGGCGATCCACGACTCGACCCGGTCGTTGGGGTCATCCACGACGAAGTTCGCGATGAAGACACCGGTCTGGTAGCCCGCGTCTTGCAGATGCTCGAAAAGGGTGCGGTGCTCTTCTGGGAGGGGGAAACGATTCTCCCGTAGGCCCGTGGTGATGGGGTACTTGCCGGTGATCAGTGACGACAGCGACGGGTGGGTCTGTCCCCGAGGCGCGTAGTTCTTCTCGAACAGCACACCCCTCGCGGCGAGCTCGTCGATCTGGGGGGTGGGGCTGTCCTGCCAGCGGTTGTTGCCGTAGGCGCCGACGTGGTCCGCCCGCAGCGTGTCGAAGGAGATGATCACCAGGTTGGCGTCGCTGGGCGGCGTGGGGCCGCCGCAGCTGAGGGCCACGAAGGCGGCGAGCAGGCCTTGCCTCAGGGGCATGGCAGCGCGAGCGGCAACGACGGGGCGAGACATGACGGGGCTCCCTGAGGGCGCTGGGTGAGGTCAGCTGGCCATGGCTACGAGGCCGGCGATCGGTGGGTTTGAAGAGAGCGCGAGATGGCCGGCAACCTGTGCACCAAGCGCGGCAACACCGCTGCCATGGTTCTCACCGAGGGGCGTCCTGCAGCATCAACGGAAAGGCGTTGAGGGATGGGATGATCGAGACCATGCGCTCGGCGTGGGCCGGGTCGTCGAGAAGCCCCAGCAGGACATCGACGCGCTCGTGCAGCTCGATGGCCTGCATGATCGCCACCCGGGTCTGGGGGCTGAGATCAAGGGCGCCGGCGATGCGATCAGAGAGCTTGCCCACGTCGAGGGCGCAGGTCACGTCGTAGACCAGTGCAGAGTCGCCCTGGGTGCGCTGGGCCAGGCCCTGCAGCAAGTGGCGGCCAAGGCGAAACGCCTCTGCGGGATGATCGTCGCCCCCGTCCGTGTGCAGACGGACGGACGCACGGCGGAAGGGCGAGTGCTCCAGCTCTTCGCCGATGCTGCCCCGAGCCAGGCCGTGGAGCACGATGTCAGAGGTGCCGTCGTCGTTGAGCCGATCCCGCACCACTCGGCCAATGCCCACGACCCGGGCGATGGACGGGTTGCCGTGGTAGTCGAGCTCCCAGCCGGGCAGCAGGGTGGCGATGGCGATGAGCCCTTCTCCGTTGCGCACGGCCTCCATCATGGCCCGATAGCGGGGCTCGAAGATGCGCAGGGGCAGCAGCTCACCTGGGAGCAGGCTGCCGTCCGGCAGGGGAAACAGAGGCGCGTCGCCGAGAGGCAGGGTCATGGGCCCAGCCTAACCCGCCGCATGCCAGAGTTGCTGTGACGAATGCACAGACTCCGCGCCGATCAGACGCCCTTCTGCGGGCAGTGAGGCGCCAGGAAACACTCGTCGCAGCGAGGCTTGCGCGCCGGACAGAGCGAGCGCCCGAGCATGATCAGTCTGTGGCTGAAGACGATCCACTGGTCTTGGGGGACCACGGCCATGAGGTCGCGCTCGATCATCACCGGGCTGTCTTCTCTGGTGAAGCCCAGTCGATTCGAGATCCGTTGCACGTGGGTGTCGACGACGACCCCGTCGGCCAGGCCGAAGCTCTCGCCGCGGACCACGTTGGCCGTCTTGCGGGCCACACCGGGCAGGCTCAGCAGCTCGTCCATGCCCCGGGGCACTTCGCTGTCGAAGCGCTCCACCAGCCCCCGGGCCATGCCGATGAGGTTCTTGGCCTTGTTGCGGAAGAAGCCGGTGGTGCGCACGAAGCCCTCGACCTCTTCTTGTTCGGCGGCGGCCAGGTCGGCCGGGCGAGGATAGCGGGCGAAGAGCGCGGGAGTGACCAGGTTGACCCGCACGTCCGTGCACTGCGCGGAGAGAATCGTCGCTGCCAGCAGCTCGTAGGGGTTGGCGTGGTCGAGGGCGCACCTGGGGTGCGGGTCGTGCTCCGCCAGCAGGTCGAGGACGATGTCACGGCGGACAGGGTCCACCCGCAACCGTCGCCGAGCACGCTTCTTGGCCCCGGCCTTCTTGCGAGTCGCTTTCTTCTTCGCCGGGGTCATGTCGTGCCGCTCTCCAGCACCCGCTTCAGCAGCCCGGTGTCCGGGGTCATCTCGGGATGAAACGTGGCGGCCCACACCGGGCCACTGCGCACGAGCACCGGGTCCTCACCGCGGCGCAAGAGCACCTCGACGCCCTTGCCCACCCGGCGGATGACCGGGGCGCGGATGAACACGGCCTCCGTGTGGCCCCAGGCCTCGTCGCCGTCCAGCTGCTCGATGCTGGAGTCTCGCTGGCGACCGTAGGCGTTGCGCTCGACGTCGATGTCGAGAATGCCCAGGCTCTCTTGAGCGGGCCCGGTCACCGCGCTGGCCAGCAAGATCGCCCCGGCGCAGGTCCCCAGCACCGGCTTGCCCGAGCGACAGAAGTCCCGCACCGGTTCGGTCAGCTCTTCAGTGCGCAGCAGCTTCACCATGGTGGACGACTCGCCGCCAGGCAGCAGCAAGGCGTCGCACTCGCGCAGCTCACTGGCCTGCCTGACCTCACGCACCGCGAGCCCGAGCGCCTCGGCCATGCGACCGTGGGCCCCGTAGTCGCCCTGCAGGGCCAGCACACCGACAGTCGTCACGGAGACTACCAGCCGCGGCTTTGCAGCAGCTCGTCCGGCTCGAGCGAGGACACGTCGATGCCCTTCATGGCCGGGGCGGCGATGGTGCGGGCCGCGTCGAGCACCTTCTCGGGATCGTTCCAGTGCGTGGTGGCGCTGACGATGGCGGTGGCGAAGTTCGCAGGGTCATCGCTCTTGAAGATGCCCGAACCCACGAACACGGCCTGGGCTCCGAGAGACATCATCAGCGCCGCGTCGGCGGGGGTGGCGATGCCGCCGGCGGCGAAGTTCGGCACGGGCAGCTCGCCCGCGTCGGCGACCATGCGCACCAGCTCGTAGGGAGCGCCCAGCTCCTTGGCCCGGTCCATGAGCTCTTCGTCACCCATGACGGTGAGCTCGCGCATGTCCTTCATCACCTGGCGCATATGCCGCACGGCCTCGACGATGTCGCCGCTGCCTGCCTCGCCCTTGGTGCGGATCATGCAGGCGCCCTCGCCGATGCGCCGCAGGGCCTCGCCCAGGTTGCGACAGCCGCAGACGAAGGGCACGTCGAAGGCGTGCTTGTCGATGTGAAACTTGTCGTCGGCGGGAGTCAGCACTTCAGACTCGTCGATGTAGTCGACGCCCAGGCTCTGCAGCACCGCGGCCTCGGCGAAGTGACCGATGCGCGCCTTGGCCATCACCGGGATCGACACCGTCTTCATGATGTCCTCGATGATGTCGATGCGGGCCATGCGGGCCACGCCACCGTCCTTGCGGATGTCGCTGGGCACGCGCTCGAGAGCCATCACGGCGCAGGCCCCAGCGTCCTCGGCGATCTTCGCCTGATCGACGTTGGTGACGTCCATGATGACGCCGCCCTTGAGCATCTCGGCCAGGCCGGTCTTGAGGCGAAGTGAGGTGTTGTTGTCGGTCACGGCTGTGGCTCCTGGGCCCGCGGGGTGAGGTGCGCGAAGGGTGCGTTTGGCAGCGGGTGGCAGGGCGCAGTCTAGTGACTGTGGGGGGGCTCGTCAGGACTTGTGGGGCCTGGCACAGGGCGGATTCTTGGAGCGGAGCCCATTGTCTGGGCCGTGGCGTCCATTGTCTGACCAGGCACGAGCGTCTGGGCGTCCGTCGCCCCGTCGACCTCGGCCTAGAGCTTGGCGCCTCGGGACTGCCAGGCAGCCAGCAGCTCGCGCTCCCGATCGTCGGTGAGCCCAACCTGCAAGGTCGCCCCGCTCAATGAGCTCACCGTCACGCCGCGCTCGTCGCTGCGCTGCTGGTCCCAGGCCAGGGTGTCAGCGGCGGTCTCGGCGGGAGGGCGGCAGTGTAGGCCGGCCTCGATCGCTCGGCTGCAGTCCATCTGCATCAGGCCGTCGCTGCCGGCGGGGAGCCAGAGCGGCAGCTCAAGCCAGGGGCCGACCTCTTGATCCAGCAAGAACTGCTCGTCGACCCAGGTCACCGTGGATGGGGGTGGAGAAGATCGGAGAGGCTCTGGCTGGCCGCCCGTGGTTTGCTGCTCAAGCGCGCCACCGGCTTGCGCGCAGGCAGCGAGCATGGCCGCGAAGTCGTGGTGTTCTCCGGGCCCGGCTGCGTTGAACGTTCCCGTGGTGCCGTTGTCCAGGCAGTGCAGGATCCACAGAGACAGATCGCGGGCGTCGATGTACTGCACGCTCCTGCTGCCCGGCCCGGGAGCGAGCACCTCGCCGCCCCTGGCCATGCGCCGGGGCCAGTAGGTGTAGCGCTCGCTCTTGTCATGGGGGCCCACGATGAGCCCGGCCCGCACCGCCAGCACCCGCCCGGGCATGTGCGCCTCGGCGGCCTGCTCGCAGAGGGCCTTCAACGCGCCGTAGGCCGGGCCGCTCAGCTCGTCGGCCGGATGATCGCCGAGAGGGGCCAGGGGCGCTGACTCATCGGCGCCGTGGGGCACGGGCTCGGCATAGACGCTGCCGCTCGACACGAAGACATAGCGCTCGACGGTGTCCGCCAGCAGCTTGGCGCTGCGCTCGACCTGAGCCGGTAGATAGCCGCTGGTGTCGACCACGGCGTCAAACGTGCGGCCCTCGAGTGCGGACAGGTCACCGTCTCGATCGCCTACCAGCTGCTCGCACTGCGGGTAGAGCCCGGCCCCGCTCCGGCCCCTGTTCAGCAGGGTGAGTTCATGCCCGGCAGCCAGGGCGGCGTCGACGATGTGGCGTCCGAGAAAGACCGTGCCGCCGAGAACGAGGATGTGCATGAAGGAAACTCGTAGAGGTGGGAGCGATCCGGCCGACCGACAGAGGCCGGAAGATGAGGTCAGAGCCGGTCGGGGGCGGGCCGCCGTCGCAACTTGATGCTGTCGTCGCCGATGACCTCGTCGAGCAGGGCCAGCAGGCTGGCCTTGTCCGTTGGCAGGTTGCCACCCACGGGCACCGAGTTGCTGATGTGGTTGCCCCGGTAGATGGCCCGGCTCAGGAACATGTGCTCGATCATGGTGCGCTGCTCGGCGATCATCCCCCGCTCATCGGGGAGCACCACCCGGCCTGCCTCGACGTCTTCGTGAAAGCCGGTGCCGGGCACGGGGGTGATGGTCAGGGTCGAGACGTAGCGCGGATCGACCTCGCTGAGAAACCGCCCAGACTCGACGGCGTGCTGGTGGGACAGCTCGACCCCGCCGATGCCCAGCAGCATGATCACGGAGAGCCGCGCTCCCGCATCGACCACGGTGCGCCCAGCCCGGATCAGCTGCTCTCGGTCGACCCCCTTGGCGATGCTCTTCAAGACCTCGGGATGGCCGGTCTCCGCGCCGAGAAAGTAGAGCGGCAGACCCGCTTCGCTCAGTTCTTGGATCTCGGCCACGCTCTTGGCCGCGAGGCTCTGGGGCGACGCGTAGACGCTGGCCCGCTGAAAGTTGGGGAAATGCTCCCGGCAGTCCTCGAGGATCTGCAGCAGTCGCGAGGTGCGCATGATCAGGGCGTCGCCGTCGGCCAGGAACACCCGGCGCACGTTCTCGGCGCCGTGCCAGGCCTGGGCCTGAGCCATGTCCTTCAGCAGGTCGTCCCGGGAGCGCTGGCGGAAGCGCTTGTCGATGTACATGGCGCAGTACGTGCAGCGGTTGTAGCTGCAGCCGATGGTGGCCTGGAGAATCAGGCTGTTGCCCTCGCTGGGCGGGCGGTAGACGGTCCCCTCGTAGCGCATGGCGGGATTCTAGCGGATCGAGCCCCGGGCGCACGGTCGTGGCATAATCCCGCCATGACTCTGAAGACAGCCTTGCTCACGCTCCTTTCGCTCGCCCTGGCCACCTCTGCGGTTCACGCCCGGAGTGCCGATGACGCCCCTTCTCGGAAGGCGCTCAAGCCCGGTTCGTTTCACCTCAGCTCGTTCGATTCAGAGCTCGGAGGTCGCTTCTCGAAGTCGGGCGAGGTCGACACGGGGGCCGTGGTGTCTCATTGGGTGGATGGCCTCACTGGCGAGCAGCACAGTGCTGACAAGGCCGATCTGGGCCCTGGGCCGTCCCTGAACGTCCGCTGGAGCCGTGAGCTGGCCGAGCAGAAGCTGGTGGGCTATTGCCTCGCTGGCACCCTGGCGAGCGGTGCTGACAGGCGCCTGATGGTGTCCCAGCAGGTCGAGGTTCGCAGCACTTCTGAGACGGAGCAAACGGTGCAGCTCGTGGCGCAGCTGCGCCCCGGGGCTGGTGACGAGGCGTCCCGGCCCCTGCCCAGCCTGACCTATCGCGACGACGAGACCTGGTCCCTCGAAGACGAGCGGTTCCTGCTTCGGGACGGCCGGGTGGTGGCCACCTGGGTGGGCGATGCTCCCGCCGTCGAGATCGTCTCCCGGCCGGCCTCGGGCGACGATGTGGCGGCCCGGCTGGTGTGGAACTTCACCCTGCAACCCGGCGAATCCCGCTGGGTAGAGGTCATGCTGGTGGGGGCCCCGGCAGGAGGCTCGGTTGAAGAGTCGGGCTGGCGGGCTCGCCTGCGTCGCAAGAGCTATGGCTCCCTCGAAGATGTGCGCCGCTGGGAGTCCATGTACCACGGCAGCTTTGGCGCCTTCTCCTGCGCGGACGATCGAGTGCGCGAGGCCATGATCAGCGGGGTCCACCTGCTGCGCAGCCTGGGCAATGCCCACTACCAGATCAGCACACTCAGCGATCGCCCCTTCGGCCATCCGGCCTCCGACGCCGCAGCCGAGGCGCAGATCCTGGGCATCTTCTTTGAGTACGGCCTGAACGAGATCGGCGAGGCCTATCTGGAGGATCTCCTGTATGGCGTCTACGACCGGGCGGGTCCTCTGCCCTTGGATCGCAAGGTGGCCTATCTGCATGGTCTCGCCCGGGCAGTGCGGCTCGCCGGGGAGACGTCTCACCATGGCGTCCTGGGGCAGGCCATCGTCGAGCTGATGAACGGCGAGGGTCCCGAGGGTTGGGCCGAACCCTGGGCGGACGGCGCCGTGGCCGTGGCTCCCTGGCTCGATCCCGACGAGGTGCGAGGTGACCTGGCGCAGGTCATCGACCGGGCCGGGCTGCCGGGCGCCGAGGCACTGCCCCGGTTGGCCTGGGCAGAGGACGTCGAGGCCGGGAGCACAGCCGCCGAGATGCTCGCGGCGCGGAAGGCCCTGAGCGCTGGCGATCCGGACGGCGCCTGGGAGGCGCTGGAGAAGCTGCTCAACCGCACCACCCACGTGGGTCTGGGCTCCATGGAGCCAGGGGGTGCCACAGGCGGTCGCTTCGCCATGGGCATGACCTCGCTGGTGCGGGGGTTCTTGATCGATGATCACGGAGACGACCTGGAGATCTTCCCCGGCAGCTGCGGCGGCATGGTCGAACTGGGCGTGGCGGTGAAGACGGCCTGGATCCCCACGGCGTTTGGCCAGATCCAGGCCCAGGGGTTCTTCACCGGCAAGAACCAGATGGGCGGTTGGGTCACCCTGCGGGGCACTTTCGCTGCCGCGCGCACGGTGATGAACTTTCCGCCCGAGACGGTGTTGCGCAAGCTCAAGTCGTCCCACGGCGATGGCACCATCGAGATCATCGAGAACAACGTGGTGCAGCTGCTGCTCCCGATCGGGCGCCCGCTGCGTTTCACCCTGAGCATCAAGCGGACCGCGGCGGCCCTGTCGGATGGCTAAGCGCCTCCCGCGAGCGAAGCGGGGGGACGACTTCGATGTGCGCATCCTCGATGGGCGGCGAGAGGCGTTTCGCTATCGGGTGGCCGACGGCGAAGAGGGCCTGCGCCTCGACCAGTTCCTGGCCAAGCGGCTCAAGTGGCGTTCGCGGACCTCGTCGCGCAAGCTGCTCGACGACGGCCTGGTGAGCCTGAGCGGCCGGTCCGCCCGAGCCTCCAGGCGCATGGCGGTGGGGGACATCGTCACCGTCACCCTGCCCCCTGCGGTGCGGGACGAGGCCTTGCAGCTGAGCCAGGCCGACGACCTGGAGCTGCCGCGCCTGCACGAAGACGACGTGCTCATCGCCATCGACAAGCCGCCGAACATCCCCGTGCATCCTTCGGGGAAGCTGCTGCACTACACGGTCATCACGGCTCTGCATCGGGCCTATCGCAACTTCGAGGACCCCACACAGGACATCGTGCCCAAGCTGTGCCATCGGCTCGACCTGGAGACCAGCGGCGTGCTGCTGGTGGCCAAGACGTTGCCAGCCCTGGTGCATGTGCAGCGGCAGTTCGAGAAGCGCACCGTCACCAAGGAGTACATGGTGCTGGTGCACGGCGAGGTGGCCGACGCAGAGGGCCTCATCGATCTGCCCATCGGCCCGACGATCTCGGGTGAGATCCGCAACGGGCGGACGATCCGCCACGACATCGGCCAGCCCTCGCGCACACGCTATCGGGTCGAGAAGCGCTGGCGGGGCTACACCCTCTGCCACATCGATCTGCTCACCGGGCGGCACCACCAGATCAGGGTGCACATGGCGGCCATCGGCTATCCGGTGGTGGGGGACAAGCTCTACGGCAAGGACGAGCAGCTCTTCTTGCGCCATCAACGGCGCGAGCTGACCGACGCCGACAGGGACCTGCTCGAGCTGCCCCGCCAGGCTCTGCACAGCCATTCGCTGGAGTTCGACCATCCCGATCGGGGCCAGATGCGCATCGAGTCGCCCTGGCCCCACGATCTGGCCACATTCTGCGAGGGTCTCGTCCCTCTCTGAGCGCTCCGGCGGCGGATGCTATCGTTGCGCCGATGTCGAGCGCACCCCGTGTCACCTGGGGGACCGTCACAGCGGTGTCCTCCCTTCTCCCGTGTCTTGCTGTCTGTCTGTTGCTGGCCCCGGCGGTTCATGGGAGCCCACCCGGCGCGGACACGGGCTACGCCAGCTTCGTCAAGGCCCAGGCCGGCGTCGCCAAAAAGGCCAGCCGGGCCAAGGACTGGGCCACGGTCGAGGCGGCCTGGACAGCCGTGCTCGAGGTGGACCCGCTCTCGATGGAGGCCCTGGCCGGACTGGTCGAGGCAGCCGAGAAGAGCGGCGACCCGGACGCGGAGGCCCTGGCTCGCCGGGAGTACAACCGCCAGCTGGCCCGCAGGGTGCAGGCCGGCGAGAACAAGCTGGCCCGCACGTTGACCAAATCCCAGGAGCGCCAGGCCGAGATCGATCCCTTCGCCGGTGAGTCGGTCGAGCTGCAGGCCGAGTTCAGCGAGGCCCAGTCGATCTTGGGTCAGGCCTACCTTGAGGCCGGGCTCTTCGCCAACGCCATGGTCGCCTGGATCGCCCGGCTGGACACCGTGGCTCCCGACAGCGATCAAGCGGTGGAGGCCCGAGCGGCGATCACCCGCTGCCTGGCCGAGGGCGGCGACTTCGTGGGCCGTCTCGGGCTGGCGCCAGACCTGTCTGCAGGTGAGCGGGACGAAGCGTGGATCGCCGACTTCAACCGCAAGACCGCCAAGTGGAGCCGGGCGGGCGAGTGGGCGACACCTCACTACCGCATCAAGGTGGCGGGCAACTGGAAGCTGGGCGAGGCCGCCGCCAAGGTCATGGAGGAGGCCCACGCGTTCTACCGTGAGATCTGGGGCATCATCCCTGACCCCGCACCCAAGCGGGTAGACGAGAGTCTGCGCGACATCAACATCACGCCAATCGCCGTGAACATCTACGGCAGTCACGCCGAGTATGTGAAGCGTGCCGGCGCCGTGGAGTGGAGCGGCGGGCAGTTCAACGGCAGCGCGGTCGACACCTACGACCACGGCAGCGGATCGGGGTCGTGGCGCTCGACATTGACCACCCTGTATCACGAGGCCAGTCACCAGTTCATGCGCGAAGCGGTGGGCTCGCCGCCGTCGTACATCAACGAAGGGGTGGCTTGCCTGTTCGAGTCGATCGAGGTGCTGCCCAACGGCACCATCCGCCGGGACCTGCCCACCAAGCGCTACCTGACCGACCTGGCCAAGACCCTGCGCGCCGAGCCGTCGTTCGACCTGGCCTTCGTGATGGACCCCAAGAACGGCAACGACCCCAAGTTCTACGCACCTCGCTGGGGACTGATCTACTTCTTGCGCATGTTCCTCGGTGAGCAGGGCGACTACGTGTATCGGGATCAGCTCGAGAACTACATCTACGCCTTCAAGCGAGGCACTCCGGGGGACGCGGTCGAGCACTTCGAGTCGTTCTTCGTGGAGCCCTTCGATATTCCCGAGATCACCAACTTCGCCGAGTTCACCGAGGTCTGGCGGCGCTGGATTCTCGACCTCGACGCCTCCGAGAAGGACAGCTCAGGCAGGGTCGCCGCGCTGCGAAAGAAGGCCCGTATGGGGGGCCTGAAGAAAGATTGGGAGACGGCCCTGGCCTTTCACGAGCGGGTGCTCGACCTCGAGCCGGGCGACCTCGACGCGGTCTGGGGAGTGGCTCAGGCCGCAGAGAAGCTGGGCCAGATCGACCAGGCGGTGTTCATGGCTCGTCAGTTGATCGAGCTGTCCGAACCAGACGACCAGCGGCGCCAGGACGCGGACACGCTACACAAGGCCTTGGACGAGCAGGCCGGCGATTGGACCGACGCTCGCCGGCGTCTCATCGGCGGCATGGCCGGCCTGGCCCTGCGCTACGACCGTGAAGAGATGTCCCTGATGGCCATGCGGGTCGCCCAGGATGTCCTCGATGTCGACCCCTTTGACGCCTCGGCCCGGGCCCTGATCGGTCGCCTCGAGCGGGAGACCGGCCGTACGGTGATCCGCTGGCGCAAGCTGTTCAACGGGCTCAACCTTGACGGTTGGTACGGGGCCAAGACCGAAGAGGCCTTCTTCGTGGAGAATGGCCAGCTGGTGGCGGACTACGGTCGTGTCGCTGGCGCTGCCGGCGGCGCCGACGCCGAGGGTGCATCGCTCTACCAGACCATTTTTCTTGAGCGTGCCGTCCAGGGTGACTGGTCCATGGAGGCCAGGATCCGCGCCGGCTCTGACTGGGAGATCGCGGGCCTCTGCTTTGGCGCGAGGGACAGCGACAACTTCGAAGGCGCGGTGCTGCGCAAGGGCAGTGACGGCAGCAATCGCCTCGACTTTGGCTCCTTTCACGGCTCCTGGGTGTTCCGCGGCGATGGCTCCTACAAGGTCGACTACGACCCCACCGGGCCGGACGGGACCGTGCTGCGTGTCGATGTGCGCAACCGCAGGGTCTCGGTGACGATCGACGGCGTACCCGTGCGCCCGGTTGTGGACGGGAAGAAGCAGGACTTCATTCAGTATCCTATGTCGGCCTTGCGCGGCGATGCTGGACTGCTCGTCAGCAAGGGTGTCACCAGATTCACCGACCTGCGCATGCTCGCCGGCAAGACTCGCTGAGCACGCTCAGGTCCGCGTCCCGACCGTCCCCACGGAAGCTGTCATGGATCAGCTCTTCTCCATCACCGATCACGTCATCGTCTGTGGCTACGGCAGCACGGGGCAGTTCGTGGCCAAGGACCTCGCGGCCGAGGGCATGCGCATCGTGGTCGTCGAGAAAGCCACCGAGCGGGCCACCGTGGCCGAAGAAGACGGCCACCTGGCCTTGGTGGGCGACGTCCTCGACCCTGAGATCCTGAAAGAGGCGGGCATGGAGCGGGCCCGGGGAGTGGTCTTCGGCCTGCCCGAAGAAGCGGACAACCTCTTCGCCACCATGACTGCCAGAGAGCTCAACCCGGACATCTTCATCATCGCCCGGCACACCTCGAGCCACGCCAAGGACAAGCTGGTGCGGGCGGGGGCCGATCGCACGGTCAACCCCTTCGAAGAGACCGGACGGCTCATCGGCAACGAGTTCATCCGCCCGGCGGTCATGGACCTCATGCGCATCTTCACCCACGAAGAGGCGGCAGACGACGAGGTCAGGGTGCGCGAGGTGACCGTGGGCGAGGGCAGCCCCCTGGTGGGCCAGTCCCTGCGAGACGCCGATATCAGGGCCCGGCTCGACGTGATCGTCATCGCCATGCGCAAGGGCGGCGACTCGACGCGCTTCAACCCCGACCCGAAGCGGCCCTTCGAGGCCGGCGACGTGCTGGTCTGCATGGGCAAGCTGGCCAACCTGCGCGAACTGCACGATCTGGGCCGAGGGGTGATGGGCTGATCGCCCCGTCTGGGTTCGCCCCGAATTGTACGCCCAATTGCTGAGGTTCGCCCGAGGCCCAGAATCGCTACGATGGCGGTGCGTCCGCCATTTGGGCGGCAGAAACAACATTGCGGAATCTGCTCTTGGAGAGGTTGATGGCTGCCCAGGAAGAGGCTCAAAAAACCGGTGAGACGGCTGAAGTCCACGTGGATGGGCAGGTCCTGACCCTGCCGGTGTCCCGGGGGACAGAGGGCGACAAGGCCATCGGCGTGAGCAAGCTGAGGTCCGAGACGGGCTTCATCACCCTTGATCCGGGGTACGCGAACACGGGCGCCTGCAGCAGTGCGATCACCTTCATCGACGGCGAGAAGGGCATCCTGCGCTACCGGGGCTACCCCATCGCTGAACTGGCCGAGGGCAGCAGCTTTCTTGAGTCGGCCTGGCTGCTGATCAACGGAGAGCTGCCCTCACAGACAGAGCTCTCGTCGTTCGTCGACGAAGTGACCCAGCACACGATGCTGCACGAGAACTACCGGCGCTTCTTCGACGCCCTGCCCAAGAGCGCTCACCCCATGCCGGTGTGCGCCGCTGCGGTGGGCGCCCTGGCCACGTTCTACCCTGAGCCTGAGAACGAGCAGAACATCCGCGACGCCGTCGTGCGGCTCATCGCCAAGATGCCCACCATCGCGGCCTACGCCTACAAGCACAGCATCGGCCAGCCGTTCGTCTATCCCCAGAACGACCTCGACTACTCGAGCAACTTCTTGCGGATGATGTTCTCGACCCCGTGTGCGCCCTACACCGCCGACCCGGTGGTGGCTCGTATTCTCGATCAGCTGTTCATCCTGCACGCCGATCACGAGCAGAACTGCTCGACCAGCACGGTGCGGCTGGTGGGCAGCTCCATGGCCAACCTGTTTGCCAGCATCTCGGCGGGCATCAGCGCGCTCTGGGGCAGCCTCCACGGCGGGGCCAACCAGAAGGTGGTCGAGATGCTCGAGGCCATCGATCAGGGCGGCGGCGACCCCATGGCCTACCTGGCCCGGGCCAAGGACCCGAACGACCCCACCCGTCTGATGGGCTTCGGCCATCGGGTCTACAAGAACTACGATCCTAGGGCTTCGTTCTTGAAGGACGCCTGCAAGACGGTCCTGGAGCGGCTGGACATCTCGGACAACCTGCTGACCATCGCCCAGGACCTCGAGGAGATCACCCTGGCCGATGACTACTTCGTGAAGCGCAAGCTGTACCCGAACGTCGACTTCTACTCTGGCGTGATCTATCGCGCTCTGGGCATCCCTGTCGACGCCTTCACGGTGATGTTCGCCATCGGCCGTCTGCCAGGCTGGATCGCCCAGTGGCTTGAGATGCGCAACGACCCGGCCTTCCGCATCGGCCGTCCTCGACAGGTCTACACCGGAGCGACAGAGCGGTCCTACGTGCCGCTCGCGGCTCGCTGACGCAGCAGGCCTGGCGTCCTGGCCCTCGGCGGCGAGCTGGTCTCGGACGCGCGGTGGCCCGCGGCCGGCAATCGGGGGCAGGCGGCGCCCGGGCGTCAGGGTGGGCGGTTGGCGCAGGGGCCGAGGGATCGCGTATCCTTCGGCCCTCTTTTCGCCAGCAACCCGCCTCCTTGAGACCGAACCATGCTCGGATCCGTGATTCTCGCCCTGGCTGCCTTCAGCCTTGGCCCCCTGGTCCAGTCGCTGCAGATCGAAGAGCCGGTGCCCCCGGTCGAGCCGCCCCAGGTCTCGGCTCCCGCCACCACTCCAGACGCGGTGACCGAGTTTCTGGGCGATGTCATGGCCAGGCTGTACGACCCCCGGGCCGACGGTTTGGTGAGTCTGGCGTTCGTCCTGCCCATCGAAGACCCGATCATGGGGCACACCGCCAACGCCACGGTGGCCTGGACGGAAGGCTCCGAGCCGACCGTAGAGGTCGAGGTGCTCGACTTCGAGCTGCCGCCCATGATGGCTCAGATGGGCTTGACCCTTGAGCAGCTGCGCATGAGCGTGGCGCCCCAGGCCCAGGCCGCCGGTCGCGACTTCTTGGACCGCATGCTCGGCAACGCGATCGGCGACATGAGCAAGGGTCGCGTGGGCTCCATGGCTGGCGTGGTCGATGGCAACGTGGTCGTGCGCTTCGGTGCGTCCTCCAACCCCATGGATCCGTTCAAGGAGCATCAGCTCCACGTGGATGACGAGGGCATGTTGCGCAAGCACATCGTGGTCGCTGCAGGCCCCATGGGTGATCAGCAAGTCGAGAACCAGCTCGAATGGAAGCCGGCGAAGGATGGAGATCTGCTGGTGGCCAAGGGCATGGCCATGGTCATGGACACTCCCATGGGCCGCCTCGAGGTGCAGAGGCAGACCTTTGGCTACATGCAGGTCGGAGACATGCTGCTGCTGATCGAGCTCTCCACCGAGATGAAGATGCCCGGAGCCCCCACGCCGATCGTGAGCCAGCTCGTGAGTGGGCTGGTGGTGAACGGACAGCCCGTGTCTACCGCTACGCCCGCCGCTCCCGAGGCGACTGAGCCCGCCGTCGGAGGCTGAGGCCTCTTGCCCAGCGCCGCCCTGGTCCCTCACCGAGAGCTCACGCCATGAACGTCGTCACCCGAGTTGCGCCTTCTCCCACGGGCGATCCCCACGTGGGCACGGCGTACGTGTCCCTGTTCAACTGGGCCTGGGCCAAGCGCCATGGTGGCCGCTTCATCCTGCGCATCGAAGACACGGACCAGTCGCGCAGCAAGCCCGAGTACGAGACTGCGATCTACTCTGCCCTGGCCTGGCTGGGGGTGACCGCGGACGAGAGCCCGGAGGCGGGCGGCGATCACGGGCCCTATCGCCAGAGTGAGCGGCGGGAGATCTACAGCGAGTACGCCGAGAAGTTGATCGAGAGCGGCCACGCCTACCGCTGCTTCTGCACCTCTGAGCGGCTGGCAGCCTTGCGCGTGGAGCAGAAGGCCGCCAAGGCCAACCTGGGCTACGACGGCTTCTGCCGGGGGCTCGAGGCGGGTGAGTCGGCGAGCCGTGCCCAGACCGAGCAGCACGTGGTCCGGCTGGCGGTCGACAAGGGGGCCGAGACCCGCTTCGACGATCTGCTGCGGGGCGAGATCGTGATCCAGAACGCCACCGTCGACGATCAGGTCCTGCTCAAGTCTGACGGCATGCCGACCTACCACATGGCCAACGTGGTCGACGATCACCTCATGGGCGTGACCATCATCATGCGCGCCGAAGAGTGGATCCCGTCCGTGCCCAAGCACGTCATGCTCTACAAGGCCTTCGGTTGGGACCCGCCGATCTACGCCCACGTTCCCCTGTTGCGCAACGCGGACAAGAGCAAGATCAGCAAGCGCAAGAACCCCACCTCTCTGAGCTGGTACCGCAGCCAGGGCTACCTGCCCGAGACCATGCTCAACTTCCTGGCCCTGCAGGGCTGGAGTCCCCGTGAGGACAGCGAAGAGTTCACCGTCGAGGAGTTCATCGAGAAGTTCGACCCCCGGCAGATCTCGGTGGGCGGGCCGGTGTTTGACATGGTCAAGCTCGACTGGCTCAACGGCGAGAAGATCCGCAAGAAGACCCTGCCCGACCTGGCCGACCTGATCCTGTCAGAGGGCTTCGCGGAGGGCTGGGAGCGAGACGAGCTCCTGGCCGCGCTGCCGATCTTCCAGGCGCGCATCAAGGTGCTGCCCGAGTTCGCCCAGCAGGCCCAGTTCGTGAAGAGCCGGGTCGAGCCCGACCTGGCTGGCCTGGCCAAGAAGACCAAGAAGGTCGATCCGGCGCTGCTGGTCACGGTCCTGCGCGAGGCGGCAGATGAGTTGCTGGCTCGGGAGGGGCAGAGCGACGACGAGCGGGAGGCAGCCCTGCGCGCCCTGGCCGAGAAGCACGAGATCAAGGTGGGCGCCCTGTTCATGGGGCTGCGCATCGGGGTCACCGGCGCCATGGCCAGCCCTCCTCTGCTGCCGTCCATTGACCTCGTGGGCTGCGCAGAGAGCGTGGCTCGGGTCCGTGCCCTGGCTGACCTGCTGGTGCCAGCCGAGCACTGAGCCCTGCTCGGCGGGCTGCTCAGCGCCCTGCTTCTTGAGCCCGTTCTCACGCCCTCGGGCAAAGTCCCGTATCCAAGGCTCGCGCCCAGGCCTCAGGCTTGCGCTGCGGTCCATGGTCCCGAGAATCGGGTGCCCGATCCCTGCTGGAGTCCCCTGCCATGCTCAGTCGTTCCGCCAACCTCTTGTCTCTGGCCTGCTCCGCTGCCCTGCTGGTTTGCGGTTGCGGTGGCCAAGAGCCCGAGTCTCCCGACGCTCTCGGTGAGCTCCTGGGGAGCTATAGCCTCGATCTGGAGGCCTCGGTCACGGCCAGCCTGCCGGTCTGGAAGGCCGCGCTGAGCAAGGGCGTCGAGAAGGACATCGCCGATCTGGTGGCCCAGCCTCCGGCCATGATCAAGGAGATGCGCGACGACCACGCAACGCTCGAAGCTCAGGGCGAGGAGATCGTGCGCAAGAGCCTGGACCGCACCAAGATCAACCTGACCCTGGCCAAGCGCCGGGCCTTTGAGCTGACGACCAAGGTCCCAGACCTCAAGGAGGGCGGCTGCTCTGGCCTGTGGACCGTCGAGGACGACGTGTTGTTCCTCGTGCGGGACACGGTGGATGGCGAGGCCCTCGAAGAGAACTCATCGGTGAAGCTGGCCATGGCCGACGGTGTGTTGACCATGCGTTGGCCCGGGCTGCCGTTCGCCTTCGTGCTGCGCCAGGGCTGAGAGCCCCTCCCGCCAACACGGCTCCTTACGGACCGCTCGCCACGAGCCGCCAGATCTCATGAACCTGCGATTGACCAATCCCCACTCGGTGTTGGCGGCCTTGGCCACCCGGCCGAAGGACGTTCTGACCGTCTCCGTGCCCAGTCGAGGTGCGGGGGAGGCCTGGCAGCAGGCTGCCATCATCGCCCAGGAGAACGGCATCCGGGTGCGCCAGCTGGCGCCGGTCGAAGAGCCTGCTGACGACGACGGGCCGGGCCGCCGAGGTGAGCGCCGGGGAGGCTATCGGCGCAGTGACTCCACCCAGGGCCGGGGTCAGCGGGGAGGGCAGCGAGGCGGTCACCACGGGGGGCAACGGGGCGGTCCCCGAGGGGCTCCCCGGGGCGGGCGAGGCGGGGGCGGCCCCAAGTCTGGCCGCACCGGCGGCGCCGAAGCCGAAGTGCGCCCGCGGGAGGGCATCGCCGTTCACGAGCTGTTCGCAGGCGGCGCCAAGCGCGACGGTGGCAAGGGCCTCTGGCTGGCCATCGACCAGGTCCAGGACCCGCGCAACCTGGGCGCCATCTTTCGCTCCGCCTCGTTCTTCGGCGTGGCTGGCGTGCTGCTCACCCGCGATCGGGCCGCTCCCCTGTCGTCCGTGGCCTACGACACCGCCTCTGGCGGGCTCGAACACGTACCCTTCGCCTGGGCCAGCAACCTCTCCCGCGACTTCACCGAGGCGAGGGACAATGGCCTGTGGATCCTCGGCGCCGCCGGTGAAGCCGACGATGACGTGTCGACCGTCGACCGCGAGCGCCCCTGGTTGCTGGTGCTGGGCAACGAAGAGAAGGGTCTGCGGCGGCTGACTCGAGAGGGTTGCGATCAGCTCTGCCGCCTGTCGCCGCTCGGCGCGGTGGACAGTCTCAACGTCTCCGTGGCTGCTGCTGTGCTCATGGCGGGGCTGCGGCGGTAGGTCTCCTGCCAGAGCTTCTTTGCGAGGGTCCGGGCAGCCCTGTTTCTCGCCAAGGGGGGCCGTGGCGCTCAGACAACGAGGCTTCGCC
Organism: uncultured Phycisphaerales bacterium; assembly: GCA_964537035.1. GTDB lineage: Bacteria > Planctomycetota > B15-G4 > B15-G4 > B15-G4 > CAZIAK01. Next base: position 76,842 of record CAZIAK010000011.1, read on the forward strand.
TCGGGAACTCGCTCCAGACCCCCCTTGGCGAGAAACAGGGCTGCCCTCGCACGTGGAGAGGCAGGGGACTTCGGCCTGGCTTGGGTTTGTTTTCGCGAGGCCGACGGTTCGTGCGTTGCCCTGGCATGTTGGCCTTGCTGCGTTCTTGCTGCGGACCTGGGGGCGGACCTGGGGGCGGGGCGATCGCCGGGTCAGCGTTGGTTGAGCGGGGGTGAGGGTGTCGGGGTGGCGTGGAGGCCGGCGACGATGGCTGTGTAGTCGTTGTCGTCCGGCTTCAGGTGACCGTGCCTCAGGAGCAAGTCGATGATGGCCAGGTTGCAGTTGAACTTGAACTCGGTGGTGTCTTCGACGAGCCGGCGGACTTCGGCGAGGGGCAGCAGCTCGAACGACTCGACCTCCCCGTCTACGGGTCTTGGGAGGAAGTCTTCGGGCAGCTCCAGGTCGAACAAGAACAGGGTGTCGTGGCGCAGACCCCGATCGATGTCGAGGCGGTAGCTGACGCAACCGGTGGGCACGGCAGCTCGTGCCAACTCTGGCGGGATGTCGGCCTCTTCGCCGCACTCCTTGATCAGGTTCTGGGCGATGGTGAGCCCGAGGGGCTGGCCCCCGGCGACCATGTTGTCGAGCTTGCCGGGGTGGGTGGTCTTGCCCCGGGCCCGGCGGGCGATCCAGAGGTGCAGGCCGTCGGGGCGGCGGACGATCCCGTGCATGTGCACACCGAAGGCTCGGGCGCCGAAGGTGGGCAGGGCCGACCGCTCGAGTCGCAGAAACGGCTGTCCCCCGAACTGATCGACCAGGGGGTAGTGCTCGCTGCCCAACCAGCGCACCACACCGCGGTCTGCCAGCTCGTGTACCACGGTGTCGAGGGCCTCGCTGCGCTGCTCAAAGCTGCGATGTTGGTCATGCAGTGAGATGCTGTGCTCGGTGATGACCAGCACGTCGGAGTGATCGGCGAGGGCTGGCAGGAACTCATCACGGACAGCGCCCACAGTGGTGCCGTCCACGATGAACGGGCGATAGCGGCTGGGGTCGTGAGCTGTGCACTCACGGATGCGGTCGAGAAGTGCCACGTGTGGTCAGCTCAGCGCAGGGCCTGGGCGATGTCCCCGCGCAGCTGGGCGTCCGAGGGGGCGACATTGCTGGGGTAGAAGCTCACGGGTTGCCCGTCGCGACCGACCAGGTACTTGCAGAAATTCCAGTTGGGTACAGAACCGGTCTGCTCTTCGAGAAAAGTGTAGACGGGCGTTTGCCCCGGGCCTGACAAGACCTCGCACTTCTCGAACAGGGGGAAGGTCACCCCGAACTTGCTCGTGCAGAACTCGGCGATCTCGCTGGGAGAGCCAGGCTCTTGTCCGCCGAATTCGTTGCTGGGGAAGGCCAGGACCACCAGGCCCTCGTCGGCAAACTCTTCGGCCAGGGACTGGAGCCCGGCGTACTGGGGAGTGTAGCCGCAGCGGCTGGCCACGTTGACCACCAGGGCGACCTTGCCGGCGTAGCTCGAGAGCGAAGCAGGGCTGCCGTCCAGGGTGTTCACGTCGAAGGTGAACAGGCTCTGTTCGGCGGGGGCTTCTGTGACGGCATCGTCCAGCTGATCGGCCACGGGTTCGATGACCTCTTCGGCGATCTCGGGTTTGGGCGGCGCGGGCTCTGGCGCTTCGGTCTGCGCGCAGCCCACGGAGGCCAGGCTGAGGCAGAGGGCGAGTCGTGATGAACGGCGGATGGCGATGGCGGTCATGGTTGTTTCCTCAGATTGGGCCCACGGCCCAGTGTGCTGTCACGGAGGCGACGGTGTCACCCTGCTCATCCGTGAGCTGGGCTTCTACGGGGACGCGCGCCTCTACGTTGCTGTCGATGATGGCGCAGTCTGTGCAAGCGGTCAGTCGTCCCCGGGCCTTCTTGTGGTACTCGATGTTGAGGCCTACCAGAATCGCCCGCGCGTCTTGCGGCAGACCGGCCAGCATGGCCAGCCCGCTGGACACCTCGCCCAGGTTCATCAGCGCCACGGCGTGCAGCGAGTCGAGGTGATTGCGCAGGTCGGGCAGATCGTCCATGGCCACCACGGCGTGCCCCGGCGCCAGCTCAAGAACGTGGGGCTGGATCGACCCCGTGTAGGGCGCCAGCTGACCGAGCTGCTGGTCAAACATCGCCCGCCCTTCGGGGGTGCCTGAGAGCTTGTCCCAGGCTGCCAGCAGTTGCTGCACCATGCTCATGATCTGGGCTTTCTGGGACGCATCGCATCGAACGTCGCGGTGAGCTGCTCGTCGGGCAGTCGGGCCAGCTCGTTGAAGCTCGCGCCGCAGGCCCACTTGGCCGCGCCGTCCAGGTCGACCACCTGCCCGCTCACGGACGCCGCCAGCTGGTCGCTGAGCAGGAACACCGCCAGGGTGCCCAGGTCGTGCTTGGTGGCGAAGCGCTTGAGCGGGATGCTCTCGCGCATGCGCTCTTCGTAGTCGGCGCCGGGCATGAGCCGGTCCCAGGCGCCCTTCGTGGGGATGGGGCCGGGCGCGATGGCGTTGAGCCGAATGCCGTGCTTGCCCCACTCGACGGCGAGGGAGCGGGTCATGGCCACGATGCCTGCCTTGCTCGCCGCGGAGGGCAGCACGAAGCAGGCGCCGGTCTCTGCGTAGGTGGTGACGATGGAGAGCACGGAGCCGCCGCTGCTCCGTTCGATCCAGCGGCTGCCGCAGGCGCGCATCATGTGAAAGCCCCCGCGCAGGTTGATGTCGACGATGGCGTCGAAGCCCTTGTCTTCGAGGGTGTGGGAGTGGGCCAGGAAGTTGCCCGCTGCGTTGTTCAGCAGCATGGTCACGGGTCCCTGGCGCTCTTCGGCCTCGTCGATCAGGGACTCGACGGCCTCGCTCTTGCGCACGTCACAAGAGAGCCCCTCGGCCTTGCCGCCGGCGTCACGAATGGTGGTGGCGGTCTCGTCCAGGGGGGCTCTGCGCCGGCCGCAGACGGTCACCGCGGCGCCGAGGGAGGCGCATCGTTCGGCCATGGCGGCGCCCAGCCCGCTGCCGCCCCCGGTGACCAGAACATGCTGATCGGCGAGCAGATCGGCGCGATAGGGTTCGCTTGGGGTGGTCATGTCTGTCTCTCTCAATGTGGCCATGGCGGCGCATCCCGTGGGTGCCTCGCAGGTGTCCCTGTGGCAGATCTCGGAGGCGACCTGGTGGGTGTCCTTGATGATGCGTTGCTCCTCTCACCGGTGCCATGGTGAATAATGACGGCCTACACGGCGGGGCACCCCGCGCAGGCACAGTGGTAGCCACCCCGGGGCCAGGAGATCGGCAGAGAGATGACGAGCACCAAGAAGAACGAGCTGATCTACGGCATCGACGATGTGCCGCCGTGGCGCGAGACCATCCCCCTGGGCTTTCAGCATTACCTGACCATGTTCGGGTCGACGGTGGCGATCCCGCTGATCTTGTCGGAGCCCCTGGGCCTGGGCGACAACCCGGTGGCCTTGGGTTGGCTGATCAGCACCATGTTCTTCGTGAGTGGCATCGCCACCTTGCTGCAGGCCACCTGGGGCAATCGCCTGCCCCTGATTCAGGGCGGCACGTTCTCGTTCCTCACACCGACGATCTCGATCTGCGGCATGGCGGCCCTGGCGGAGGCAGGCTGGGAGGTGCGCCTCCAGCACATTCAAGGCGCGGTGATCGTGGGCGCCTTCGCCGAGATGCTGGTGGGCTATTCGGGGCTGGTGGGCAAGCTACTGCGCTTCGTCGGACCGATCACCATCGCGCCGACCATCGCGCTCATCGGCCTGTCGCTGTACGGCTTTGGAGCGCCGAAGGCCGGCGAAGACTGGATCGTCGGCGGCACCACGATCGTGTTGATCATCCTGTTCAGCCAGTACCTGAGGGGGACGCACAGAGCGTTCGAGTTGTTCCCGATCATGCTGGGCATCGTCTTCGCCTGGGGACTGGCCTGGGTGCTCACCCTGGCGGGTGTCTTCGTCGAGGGCGACCCCAGTTACGTGTCCACCGAGAACCTGGCTGCAGCTCCATGGATGCGGGTGCCCACGCCCTTCCAGTGGGGCACACCTGTGTTCGGGGCCGCCGCGATCGTGGGCATGCTCGCGGGCTACCTGGCCTCGATCGTCGAGTCGGTGGGGGACTACTACGCCTGCGCGCGCCTGGCGGGAGCACCGCCGCCCTCGGCCAAGGTGGTCAGTCGTGGCATCGGCATGGAGGGCGTGGGCTGCCTGATCGCCGGCATCTTCGGCACGGGCAACGGCACCACGTCCTACAGCGAGAACATCGGCGCCATCGGGCTGACCCGGGTGGGGAGCCGACGAGTGGTGCAGACCGGCGCGGTGCTCATGCTGGTGCTGGCCGTGTTCGGCAAGTTCGGCGCCCTGTTCACCACCATCCCCGGCCCCATCGTGGGCGGCATGTACTGCGCCATGTTCGGCATGATCGCCGCGGTGGGCCTGTCGAACCTGCAGTTCGTCGACCTGAACTCCGCCCGCAACCTGTTCATCCTGGGCTTCGCCTTTTTCATGGGACTGTCCGTGCCCGAGTACTTCGCAGCGCACCCTGTCGACTTCTCGCCAGCGTGGTTGTCGAACATCATCAACACCCTGGGGACCACGAGCATGGCCGTGGGCGCTGGCATCGCCCTGGTGCTCGACAACACCATCCCTGGCACACCGGAAGAGCGCGGGCTCACGGCCTGGTCGTCGGAGGGTTGAGATGAACCGCGGTCTGCTGGTTGTGATGGGTTGCGTCATGATGGCGGCGGTGGTCGCCGTGGTTGTGCTGCTGGATGACGGCAGCGCAGGGGCAGACAGAGCTCAAGCAAGAGAGCCGGGAGTGCTTGCGGGGGCTGAGTCCGGCGAGGCCTCTGAAGCCAAGTCCATGGACCTGGGTCAGCTGGCAGCCCCGGAGTCCTTGCCGCTGGAGGTCACTGCGCAGGGCCCGATCGGAGGTGCGGCAGAG
>CAZIAK010000011.1:81884-95413 GCA_964537035.1 uncultured Phycisphaerales bacterium
GGAGTCCTTGCCGCTGGAGGTCACTGCGCAGGGCCCGATCGGAGGTGCGGCAGAGGCTCTCGACCTCGCAGACGCCAACGACGCGGGCACGCTGGTGGGCCGGGTCACGCTGGCTGGCAGCGGTGAGCCGGTGGCGGGCCTGGCCTTGGTTGCCAAGGTCGAACCGTTGGTCGACGGGAGTGGTGACGGGGAGGCTCCTCAGCTCATCACTCCCGAGCAGACCACCACGAACTCAGACGGCCGCTACACCTTCACGACTCACGGCGCTGCCACCCTGGTGTCCATGCAGGTCCTGCCAGGTGCAGACATCCCCCGGCAGCGCGTCGACTTGGCGGTGGAGCTCGCGGCTGGCGTTGAAACGAGGGCAGACTTCGAGGTCGATCGTGGCGTGCAGATCTCAGGCCAGGTGGTCGATCTCGACGGCGATCTCGTGGCCGGTGCGACGGTGAACGGTTGGACGGGGAACCACTACCTGAGCACCGAGCAACGGCTGGCTGCGCCTGACCAGAGCGTGGTCTGCGAGGCCAACGGTGCATTCAGCATCGGGGGTGTGGGCCCGTCGTGGATCCTGGCGGCGACGGCCGACGGCATGGCAGCACACCAACGTGTGCATGGCCGGCACGATGGTGGCAGCGTGGTGAGCGGCGTCACGTTGGTCCTCTCGCCTGAACGAGAGCTCACCGGCCGGATTCTGGGGGCGGGGGCTCAGCCTGTCTCGGGCGCGAAGGTCAGCGCGAGAGTGTCTCTCCAAGGCGCCGCGAAGACGTTGACCGAGATCGAAGACACCTACATCACCGGGCTCTCGGCAGTGACGGCCACCAGCGATGCTCAGGGGCGTTTCGAGCTGGAGGGCCTGGCCAGCAGGGCCTACAAGGTGACCGTGAGCCACCCCCTCTACCCGGAGTGGGTGAGCGAGCACGACAACGGTGACGGGCAACTCGTGGTGCAACTGGAGGCCGGGCCGACCCTGCGCGGCCACGTGCTCTCGCCGGCCGGGCAGGCGCTGGTGGGGGCTCGTGTGAGGCTGAGTTCGGCGCAGATGTTCGGCAGTGAGGCCAACAGTCGCAGCACCCGTTCCGACGAGAGCGGCGCGTTCGTGCTGGAGGGCTTGCGCCCGGACCCGAACGGTTACTTGTCGCTCGATGCCGATGGTTTCGCCGTGCACATCGAACAGCCCGTGGTGATCGCCGAGGGTCAGCCTGAACTCACCGTGGTGCTGGCGCCCCCATGGCGCTTGGCAGGCCGGGTGATCGACGACGCTGGCCAACCCGTGCCCGGCGCGCTGGTCGAGATCGAAGGGGACCGGCTGGTCGACCATGGCGACTTGACCTTGTCCCCCGTGCCGACCTGGGAGCGGCAGTTTCGCTTGTCTGCACAGACCACTGATGCGCTCGGGCGCTTCTTCTTTGACCGCCTGTACGACGGCCTGTTTCGCGTCGAGGCCAGCGACGAGAGCGGCGAGCTGCGCACGATTGTCGAGACCCGCTCAGGCAATGAAGAGCTAGAGCTTGTGCTCGACCCGGCCGCGATCATCGGTGTCACCCTGGTGGGCGAGGCCCGTGACGCGACCACGGGCCTGCCGGTGAGCGAGTTCTTCGTCACGCCCATGATCCCCAGCGGTTCGGGAGGCATGAGCGGGACCAGCCAACAGTTCCAGGATGAGCTGGGCCGCTGGCGCATGGTAGGCCTCGACGCGGGCCCCATGATGGTCAACGCTCGTGCCGCAGGCTACGCCCCGTGGTCGCTCCCCCTCGCGGACTACGTCGACGGCGAGCAACGCATCGACATCGCCTTCGCCCCCACTCGCTCCGTGGTCTTCCGCGTTGTGGACGAAGCGCGTCAGCCCCTGGAGGTCGACCTCAGCTTCGCCACCGAAGAACTGCGCCAGCTGATGGTGGAAACGGGGCCCAGCTCTGGCAGCTCCCGGTTGCAGACCAGCGAGGCTGGAGAGGCTCGGGCTGCGGGTCTGCCTGCGCAGCGCATCGTCGTCACCGTGGCCAAGGGTTGGTTTGCACCAGATCGTGAGTACACCGTCGACCTGACCCACGAGCCCAGCGGCCCGATCGAGCTTGTCTACGGGGCGACGGACGAGCAGAAGGTCATGGTGATGGTGTTCACCGGCGTGCCTGCCGATCCTGGCGTGTCGCAGATCAGCGACCTCTCCAGTGAGAGCGCCGGGCAGGCCTTGCAGGCCGAGCTGATCTCGGGAGCCCTGCGCCCCCTGCCCGTGCCCGTGTCCATCGACGCTGTGGACGACGGGGGCGTGGTGGTGGCCAGCGAGAGGATCGACCCGTCCCAGGAGACTCCGCCTGGCATCACGCCAGCTGGGCTGAGCGGCGGATTCGTGGCCATGATCAACGTGCCATTGCGAGCCCTGACCGTGAGTGCGACCGCGGAGGGGTTCGCAGGCGCGAGCCGGGCGTGGATCCCCGAGAGCGGCGAGGGCCCGGCGGTGTTGGTGATGATTCTGAGCCCCGACCCCGCCGGCGCTGGCTCGCCGCCCTGATCCCCAGCCTGCACCCCGCACCAGCTTCTGCTGCAGTCCCGGCCGGGCCCTCGCGACGAACCTGGTGAGAAATGCCGGCCGGCCCCGCGACGGCGTGCCTCGTGCTACCGTTGGCCACCCATTTTCGCGAGGAATGCAGCTGTGTGCGGTGTCATCGGACTGATCTACGAACGTGAGCGGGCAGACCTGGGCGTTGTGGCCGACGTGTTGCTGAGAACCCTTGAGTACCGGGGCTACGACAGCACGGGCGCGGCCATTCAGGGCACGGACGAAGACGTGACCTTGCGCAAGGGCGTGGGAGCGCCTTCGGTGGTGGCCAAGGAGCTGGGCATCGTCGACATGGGCGGGCAGATTCTGTGCGGGCAGGTGCGCTGGGCCACGTTCGGGGCGGTCGATGAGGCCAATTCCCAGCCGCATGTGGTCCGCTGCCACACGTTCCTCTACGGCGCGCACAACGGCAACGTGACCAACTGCGACGGCCTGAAAGAGTCGCTCACGGCTGACGGCCATGAGGTGCTTTCGGACAACGACGGCGAGATGCTGGTGCACACCATCGAGCACGCCTTCGCCGCGCGCTTGGCCGCGCTCCCCGAAGAGCTGCGTCGCGACAACGCCGCGCGGGCGGTGTGCTTGCGCCAGGCGGTGGTCTCGGCGAACGTCGAGCTCGAAGGCTCGTACGCCGCCGTGGTGGTCGACCCGGTGAGTCGGGTGCTCTGTGCGGTGAAGAAGGGTTCCAGTCTCTACTTCGGCGTGGGCGATTCTGACGAGGGTGGGCGCTTCGGCATCGCCTCATCTGACATGTCCTCCGTGCTCAAGCTCACCCGTCATGTGGTGCCCCTGCTCGAGCACGAGTTCGTGTTGTTCGACGCCACGAGCTACCAGGTCTTCGACCTGCGCAACGGTGGGGACGACGGCGCGGGGACGCCTATCGAGCGCGAGACCACCCGCAGTCGCCTGGCCGCATCCGACACCGAGCTGCGCTCGCCCTTCAGCTCGTTCATGGAGCAGGAGATCGACGACCAGGCCGCCACCAGCCGGGACGTGATCCGCATCTTCGAGCGAGGCAGTCAGAGCGCGCGAGATGCCTCGCCCCTGATCGCGGGCTGGAGCAGGGACAACGTGCAGGCCATCGAAGCGGTGGGGGAGCGGCTGCTCGAAGAAGAGCATGCCGAGCCGCTGCTGGAGCAGCTAGCGACCTTGCCAAAGCTCAGGCACTTCGCCGAGCTGGCCCGGCATCTGTGCACAGTGGCCGCTGCGTCTGCGCCGTCGGCGGACGCTCCTGGGGAGTCGTCTGCGTCGTGCGAGGTGGCGACCGCTGGCCCTGGAGGCTCGGCCTGTCCCGCGATGTTCTCCAGCGAGCGGGTCTTCCTCGGCGAACTCTGGGCCCTGGCTCAGGACGACGAGGGGCGCCATGCAGTGACCACGCTCGACGCCTTCTGGGAAGCCCGGGAGATCGCCGATGACATCGCGGTCATCGACGCCTTCTGCACCGCTTGCCTGAACGCCCTCGAACATTCAGGCCGCCTCTACGTGGTCTGCTGCGGCACCTCGTACCACGCCGCCAAGGTGGCCGCGCTGTTCTTCGCCGAGCTGGCCGGGGTCGAGCTGACGCCCTTGCTGCCCGGCGAGTTCCGCGGTCAGCACAGCGCTACGCTGCGCGATGGCGACCTGCTCATCGCCGTGAGCCAGAGCGGCGAGACCAAAGACCTCATCGATGTGGTCAACAGCGTCATCGCCAGCGGACGCGACGTGGTGCGAGTGGCCATCGTCAACAACCTCAACTCGACCCTGGCCCAGGAGAAGTGCAACATCGTCCTGCCTTTGCACTGTGGTCCCGAGATCGCGGTGCCGGCGACGAAGAGCTTCATCAACCAGCTGACCATGTTCTTCGGCCTGGCCCTGGAGCTGGCCGGTCGCCATCCCCGTGACCAAGCGGCCCTGGCTGCGCGGCGTCGCGGCCTCGCCCAGATCCCCTCGCTGATCGAGCGCACCCTGGCCGTCACCGACGAGCCCCTCGACCGGGCCGCCGAGCTGCTCTACCTGTCGCCCAGCATGCACCTGTTGGCCACGCGCCTGATCGGTGTGGCCAAAGAGGGCGCGCTCAAGGTGCGCGAGGTGGTGCTCAACCACACCGAGGGCTTCGAGGGCAGCGAGTTCAAGCACGGGCCGAACACGATCCTGGGCTTCAACACCATCTTCGGGCCGCGCCAGATCGATCGGCTGCTGGACATGTTGGCTGAGCGGCTCGACCCGCTGGTCTGCTCCGAGCCATCGCCGAGCGACCGTACTGCCGGGGTGCATGAGCTGCTCAACGATCGCGGTGCCCTGTTGAATGAGCTGGGCGTCGACTACCCGCTGGTCTACATCACGGGACCCGAGCCGCGAGATGTGGCTCTGACCGTCAGTCAGCTCAATACGCACAAGATCCGCGGCGCCAGCACGGTGGTCATCGCCGAAGAGGACGAGGCCCTGCGCGGTGCCGCCGAGAAGCGCCCGGCAGACAACCCCGACTACCGCTCGATCTACGTCCCTCTGCCTACCACCGGCGACACGTTGCTGACCGTCTTCAGCGCCATCGTGGCCCTGCAACGCCTGGCCCTGAAGATGAGCGTGGCCAAGCTGGCCTGGCTCGAAGAGCGCGGTATCCGCGACCACGGCGTACACCCGGACGTGCCCAAGAACGTATCCAAGTCGATCACCGTGGATTGAGGGGGGCGAGCAGGCCGTAGGTCAGCTCACCCAGGCCTCACCGTTGACCAGTGCCCAGGTCTGGCGCAGGATGGAAGCCATGACCGGGATTGAAAGACTCCACCTACCTGCCGATGCGCTCTCGGCGCTGTGCCAGGAGTTCGGAGTTCGAGAACTCTGTGCTTTCGGTTCTGTCCTACGAGATGACTTCACCGTCGACAGCGATGTGGACTTCCTCGTGGTCTTTGATCCTGATCGCGCTGTGGGGCTGTTTCACCTGCTGCGACTGCAACAACGTCTGGAGGATCTGGTCGGGCGTCCGGTCGATCTCGTCCCGAAGCAAGGGCTGAAGCCACAGCTCCGCGATCAGGTGATCGCCAGCGCGCAGGTCGTCTATGCGGCCTGACCTGCTCTACTTGCAGGACATCCTCGTGGCGGCCGACGCAGTGAGCCGCTTTCTTGAGGGCGTTGAGCGCCAGGACTTCACCTCGGACGAGTTGCGCTAGAGCGCTGTGCTGCAGAAGCTGACCGTGATGGGCGAGGCCGCTGCACACCTCTCCAGTGACCTTCGAGACGCATACCCAGAGATCGAGTGGAAGCTGATCGTTGGTCTGCGCAATGTCGTCGTGCACGCCTACTTCTCGGTGGACTGGGCATCGATCTGGCAGACCGCCGTCGACGACTTGCCCGGCCTCCTCCAGAAGCTGGGCCCGATCCTCACGGAACTCCAAGAGGAGTGAGCGCCTCCACCGCTTGACGCGCATGGCAGGTGCTCGCCGCAGAGGAGTGATCAGGCTCGCTGCGCCCGGTGGCCGGGGTCGCTGCCATCGGGCGAAGGCTCGAGGCCAGCCACCAGCGTCGCGGCCCGGGCCAGCCAGTCGTCGTAGGCAGCCAGCTTCTCCGATGTCGCCGGCCACAGCGCGTCGGACTCCCGTTGCAGGTCCTCCAGCTGCTGGAACGCCGACAGCCGCAGCACGTTGGCACGCTCCGCCTCGGCGCGAGCGGCGGCGGTCTCAGCCTGTTGCGCATTGGCCTGCGCCTGCCGGGCGTTCTCGGTGGCCTGCTCGGCGTTGGCCTGGGCTTCGGCAGCGTTGGTGTCGGCCCGGCCCGCGTTGGCCTGGGCTTCAGCTGTCTTGGCATCGGCCCGCTCACGCTGGGCCTGGGCTTCCGTCAGGGCAGTGTCCCGTTCACCGATGGTGGTCGTGAGCTGGGTGTTCTTGTCCGCCAGCTCGTTCGCCGTTCGATACTGCCACACCGCCAGCGCCGAGATCGCCACCAGCGCCACGACCGTCAGCCCCAGGGCCACGCTCTTCGTCGGGTGCCGGCGCATCCACTTGCCCGCCCGCAGCAGCGGCCCCGCCGGTCGCGCGCTGATCGGCTCGTCGGCCAGGTGTCGGCGCAGGTCCGCCGCGAAGTCGGCCATGCTCCCGTAGCGATCGGCTGGCCGCTTCTCCATGGCCTTGGTGCAGATCACCGAGAGGTCGCGGGGCACCTTGCTGCGCACGCTGCGCGGGTCGGGCGGATCGGTCCAGAGGATGCCCGCGGTCACCTGCTGCTGGCTGTCGCCGTCGAAGGCCCGCGTCAAGGTCAGCGCCTCGTAGAGCGTGGTGCCCAGGCTGAACAGGTCGGTGCGACCGTCGATCTCGACGCGCTTGGCCATGGCCTGCTCGGGGCTCATGTAGCAGTAGGTGCCGGCCAGCTCGCCCGTGCGCGAGATCGACTCGACGCCGCTCACCTTGGCCAGGCCGAAGTCGGCGATCATCGGCCGGTCGTCTTCGGCCACCAGGATGTTCGCCGGCTTGAGGTCGCGGTGGATGACGCCGGCGTCGTGTGCCACGGCCAGGGCCTCGGCGCTGGCGGCGAAGAAGGTCGCGATGCGTTCGTACCAGTCGTCGGGCAGGGCCTCGGCGAGGCGCGCGTCCTGGATCACGTCTTTCAGCGTCCAGCCGTCACCCACCAGCTCTTGCGCGATGAAGGGCACGCCGTCGGTCTCGCCGTAGGCCAGCACCGAGACGATGCTGGGATGGTGCAACCGGCCGCCCGCCCGTGCCTCGCGCTCGAACATGGCCAGCGCGGTCTGCGACAGCACCCGGCCCGAGGGCATCAGCTTCAGCGCCACGGAGCGACGCAGACTGATCTGCACGGCCTCCCAGACCTGGCCCATGCCGCCCTCGCCGAGCTTGCGGATCAGCCGGAAGTCGCCCAGCACGCGGTCAGGCTCCAGGCCCGACGTGGGCGCTCTGTGCTCCCGGCTGTCGCCGCTCTTGCGCCGGAAGAACGAGCCGCCGTCGGATGTCGCTGCTGCCTCGCTGATCGTGGTCCTCCCTGGCTGCTGTGGAGGGCATGATAAGCGCAGGACCCCGGGGGAGCCAAGAGGGAGCGTCGGCTCCCACCCATCGGCACGGTGTATCTTGTGAGAGTCATCGTCGACGTCGATCGGGACCCGCCCGAGATCGTGTCGGCCTACCGCACCACCCGCTTCGCCAGGTACGAGAGGAGGCAGCCATGAGAGTCAACTACGACCGGCACACCGACACAGTCGTGGTGGAGCTCCGCAAGGGTGTGGCTGTGGCGGAGAGCGATGAAGGTCGCCCGGGTGTGATTCTCGATTGGGACGCGGAGGGCAACCTCGTATCCATCGAGATCCTCGACGCGAGCCGCCGCGTGAGCGGGCCCGACGTGGTGGACATGGTCGTCACATCGTAGGCGGACCTTAGCGACAGCACTCGCCCGCTCACGCGTTCACCACGAGGTCCCGCCTCAGCACTCCGGAATGCGCACCGAGATGTTCGCCGCCAGGCCGCCTGCGCTGGTCTCCTTGTATTGCTCGCCCATGTCCTGAGCCGTCTCCCACATGGTACGGATGACGTCGTCGAGGGATACGCGGGCCTGGGAGGGGTCGCTCTCGGTGGCCAGCTCGGCGGCGTTGATGGCCTTCACCGCGCCCATGGCGTTGCGCTCGATGCAGGGCACCTGCACCAGGCCGCCCACCGGGTCGCAGGTCATGCCCAGGTGGTGCTCCATGGCGATCTCGGTGGCCATGAGCACCTGCTCCGGGTCGGCGCCGCGCACCGCCGCCAGGGCACCGGCGGCCATGGCTGACGACACGCCGATCTCGGCCTGACAGCCACCCATGGCGGCGGAGATGGTGGCGCCCTTCTTGAACAGGGAGCCTAGCTCGCCGGCCACCAGCAGAAAGTCGAGCACCTCTGTCTCGCCCACGTCGTGATCGGCGAAACAGATGTGGTGCATGAGCACGGCGGGGATGACACCTGCGGCGCCGTTGGTGGGTGCGGTGACCACCCGGCCCAGGCAGGCGTTCTCTTCGTTGACCGCCAGGGCGAAGCAGCTGGTCCACTTGATCACGTCGCGAAACGAGCGGGGCGCGGCGCGGAGTGCGTCCATCCACTCTTGCACGTTGGTCTCGGGGCGATCGTTCAGCAGGCGCCGGCTCATGCCCGCGGCCCGGCGGGTGACGCCCAGCCCGCCGGGCAGGGTGCCCTCGGTGTGACAGCCGCGATAGACGCAGTCGCGCATCACGTGCCAGAGGGTCAGCAGCTCGGTGCGGATGGCCTCGTCGTCCCGCCAGGCGCGCTCGTTGGCGCGCACGATCTCGGGCAGCGGCAGCCCGCTCTCGCGGCAGTGTCCAGCGAGGTCGCTGGCGTCGTGGCACGGATAGGGCAGTGTCACCTGATGTGCGCCGGGTGGCGCCTGCTCGCCCTCGCGGAGCACGAAGCCGCCGCCGATGGAGTACCACTGGCTGACCACGCCGTCCGAGTCGAGCGAATCGGTGCTCCAGTAGCTGAAGCGCATGCCGTTGGCGTGGTCGGGCAGGCGCTCCTCTCCGTGGAAGACGATGTCTTCAGTCGGGTCGAAGCGCAGCGGCGTCGTGGCGCCGGGAAGCACCAGGGCGCAGCTGTCCTCCAGCTCTTGCACGAAGGCCGCGATGCGATCCACGGGGACCGTTTCTGGTTCGTGCCCGAGCAGGGCCAGGCACAGGGCCTTGTCGGTGGCGTGCCCGCGCCCGGTCTGGGCCAGCGAGCCGTAGAGCTCAAGGCGCAGGCGTCCGACCTGATCGAGGCCCGGTGCGTCGGCCAGCTCACCCAGCCAGCGCTGCACGGCGCGCCACGGTCCCAAGGTGTGTGAGCTGGAGGGACCCACACCGATCTTCAGCATGTCGAACACGCTGAGCGGTTCGTAGGGACTGTCTGGCTTTGGCATGGGACAGATCATGCCATTCGAGGGGCAAGCCTGGCCTCCCGAGTCTGCTGAGACGCTGACGTTCCGGCGCCGCCAGCGCTCGGCCCGGGCTGTCAGGGAGAAAGGTCTGGCAATAGCGCGGGGCCGGGGCGAACGTTGGGCCGAGGATGACAGCGTTGTCATGTCAGAGGCTGTTGCTGAGCTCCATCCTTGGAGGCAGTTGGCGTCGTCTGTCGTCGAACCCTGTGGGTTCGCACCGGGGCGGCATGCGTCCGGTCGTTTTCTGAGAAGCCCATGGGCCATCGTGCGTCGAGTGAACAGACCTCTGTGAAGATCTGCCGTGCTGACAGAGGTCTGCGGTGAGCGTCCTGAGCCCGCGGTTGAGCTCACGCCGGGCAGGGCTGATCCTGGCCCTCTACCTGGCAGGACCAGCCAATTTGCCGGTCTGGCGTGAAGTGCTCGGTTGTGCCGAGAAGAACACCGCCATGGTGCTGGCCGCGATGGTCTGCACCCTCTTCGCCGTGTTCCTGCTCCTGATTCAAACCTTCGCGTTTGGCCGGCTGCTCAAGGTCGTCGGCTCGGTGTTGCTGGTCTTGGCTTCTGTCTACTGGTTCTTCATGTCGCGCTTTGGCGTGCTCGTCGACGAGGACATGATCGCCAACATCTTCGAGACGAACGTGGACGAGGCGGGCGCGCTGATGACGCCACGGCTGCTGTTGCACGTGCTCGTCTTCGGTCTGCTGCCGGCGTTCCTGCTGGTGCGTTCTCGGCTGCACCACGACGGGTTGAGGCGCGAGGTGGCTCGCCGAGTCCTGTGGGTCCTTGGAGGAGTCACGGTCGCCGCCGCCGTGGCCTACCCTGTTCGCCAGGAGGCAGCCTTCGTGGTGTCGGGCCACCATGAGCTCAAGGCCATGGTGAACCCGCTCGTGCCCCTGGATGCGCTCTCGAAGTATCTCTGGAACACCTACGGTCCCAACTTCCCGGACACCTTGGAGACCATCGCACCAGACGCCTCGAGGCTGATGACAACGACGGAATCGGGTCGCCGCACGCTGATGATCTTCGTGGTCGGAGAGACCGCGACGGCCGGGCATTTTTCGCTCAACGGTTATGAGCGGGACACCAACCCCGCACTCGAAAAAGAACCAGTGGTCAACTTCTCGAACGTGCACGCGTGCGGTACCTCCACCTCGACCGCTGTGCCCTGCATGTTCTCCGCGATGGGGAAAGGCAGCTTCTCGCGCGTGAAGGGGGCTGGCGAGGAGAACCTGTTGGATGTGCTCCAGCGCACGGGGATCGAAGTGCTCTGGCGTGAGAACAACACGGGCTGCAAGGGTGTCTGCGACCGTGTGCCCTTCGAGGACATGGCCTCCAGCGGCGCCGATGCTCCGCGAAACGAGGAAGGCCACTGCTTCGACGAGGTGCTTCTGTCCGGGCTCCAGCAATACGTCGACGCGCAGACCGGAGACACGTTCGTCGTGCTCCATCAGCAGGGCAGCCACGGGCCCCTGTATCACCTCCAGTCGCCCGAGGCGTACAAGCGGTTCCTGCCAGAGTGCAAGAACGCTGATCTGGCCAGCTGCGACCAGGGCGACGTGATCAACGCCTATGACAACTCGATCGTCTACACCGATCACGTGCTGGCCGAGGTGATCCACTTCTTGCAGGCGAACAGCGCCGAGATGGACACGGCCATGCTGTACGTCTCAGACCACGGCGAGTCGCTGGGGGACGACGGAATCTACCTGCACGGCCTGCCGTACTGGCTCGCCCCGGAGGAGCAGACACACGTGCCCATGGTCTTCTGGGGATCGGACGGCTTCTACGAGGCGCGGCAGATGGATCGTCTCGGCGTCGCTGCGCTCAGCTCGCGGGCCTACTCGCACGACCACCTCTTTCACAGCCTGCTGGGCCTGTTCGATATTCAGGCGGCGGTCTACGACCCGGCCTTGGACCTCTTCGCGGATTCTCGCTCCGAACCTTGACCCACGGTCTCGGTCCGGCTGCTCAGCGACGACCGAGCATGGCCTCCATGCGCTCGACCAGGGCCGTGAGTTCGAAGGGTTTCACGATGTAGTCATCCGCGGAGAGAGTGCAGTTGCTGCGATCCAGGGGCCTGTCAAAGGATGTGCTGAGCAGGATCGGAGTTTTCGGCCTGTTCGCGTCGGTGAGAGCCTTACTATTGGCGGCAGGAGAGGGCAGGCTCGCGTCCACCAACGCGATGTCGGCCCAGCCTTCGGACAGCAGGCCAATGCCAGCTGCCAGCGACGTCTCGCAACGACACTCATGACCGAGCTCCGTGAGTCCACGCTTCATGATCGCCGAGAAACGGGAATCACCATCAATCATCAATACGCGCAATGTAGACCCTGGCTCCGTCGAGTTCTCGGTCAGGATAGGGCTGCTCGGTAGGCCCTGGCATGACGAGACTGTCATGCTGGAGAGGGTGCCAGGGGAGGCCAGAGGGTTCACCTGGGGGAGGCTGCGACGTTGACCCACTCAGCGCCAGCCGCCGAGCCGACGACCGTCCGGAGAGCCGTGCTGCTCCTGGCAGCTGGTGTGGCCGTCTCGCAGCTGCTCGCCCTCCTGGTTGGCCAGCCGGGTCTGGGCACGGATGAGGCGCACTACGCGCTCTACGGCCTGCATCTCGATTGGAGCTACTTCGACCACCCCCCCTTGGTCGGCTGGCTCCAGGCCCTGGCCATGTGCGTCTCCGAAGGTGAGTTCGCGCTCAGGGCATGGCCGGTCCTGAGTCTCTTCCTCTCCGGGTTGCTCGTAGCCCGGCTCACATCGCGACTCTTTCCGCACGACTCTCCCTGGACGTCCTTCTGGGCGATGGTGCTGTTGTACTCGTCGCCCATGCTCCAGCTCATCGGTATCAGCATGCTGCCAGAGGCGCCGCTGTTGCCCCTCGGGCTCTGGACGTTGCTCGTCTTGCTACGCCTGCGCGAGCGCCCGAAGCTCAAGACCTGGCTTCAGCTCGGGCTGTGCCTTGGTCTGGCCGGGCTGGCCAAGTACACAGCGGTGACCCTCGTCGTCACGGCAGGCATCGTCCTGTGGATTCGACGACCGCAACGCCTCTTCGCCGGGCTCGGGCCGGTCCTGGCGGTCGTCCTGGCTGCGCTCATCGTCTCACCGGTCTTCGTCTGGAATGCCCAACATGACTGGGCCTCCTTCTCCTACCAGTTCTCCCACGGCACCGGTGGCGGAGGATGGGAGCTGGGCCGAGCGTTGGCAGGTCAGGCGGGGCAGCTGTTGGCCTTCACGCCCTGCCTCTATCTGCTGGGCTGGACCAGCGTCCTGGCGGCCCGGCACGAGCTCGCCCACGACGGCGTCCGCTGCAGCCTGGCGCTGGCTCTCCCGATCTTGATCCTGTTCGGATTCGGCTCGGGCTTCGAGACGAGCCTGCCTCACTGGACCAGCCTAGCCTGGGTCGGTCTGGCGCCCCTCACCGCCCGCCGTCTCGTCGGGTCCTGGAAGCGTCGGCGCGTGCGCGTCCTGGCGTTCAGCTCTGCGGTCTACTCGGTCCTGCTCTTGTTTGTGATCTACAGTCAGATCGCGTTCTGGTGGATCCCCTTCTCCGACTATCACGATCCGTCTGCGGCCCTGCGTGGGTGGCCCGCCGCCGCACAGACGGCACGACGCCTGCAATCCGAGATGGCCGACGAAGCTGGCCCGGCTCCCAGGCTCTTCGTGGACAGCTGGGCACGGGCCAGCCGCCTGGCCTGGTACGCGAGGCCAGAACCCGTCCTGCCTCTGGACAACAGCCCGAGCCAGTTCGACCTCTGGTACGGACTGCCCGAGGAGGGTGACCGGGGCATCCTCATCGTGTGGGATCGAAAGGGAGATGATGACGAGGTGGGCGATCTGGGTCTGTTTGCCGATCACCACCTCATCACCGAGCAGCACGTCGACGTGGCTGGGCACCGAGCGGCGACCTTTCGCTTTTTTGCCTGCTCGGGCTACGGAGAGCAGGAGCTGTGAAGGCACAGGACATCGGCGCATGGAAGTCTGCCAGGCTTTGGGCTTGGGGAGTCCCTCTGACCTGTGGGCTGCTCGCCCTCTGGTTGCTGGTGGGTGGCGGCCAGACGGAGTGTTTTCTGCAGATCAACAGCTGGTCCGAGGCGACGGGCGA
>CAZIAK010000011.1:95513-113361 GCA_964537035.1 uncultured Phycisphaerales bacterium
GCGGCCGCACTGGCGGTGCGCATGACGTCGTCTCGGGCGCTGCGCTGGACGTGCGTCGTCTTGGCGAGCGTGGTGGCCCTCTCCAGAGTGGTCGTCGGTGTGCACTGGCCCCTGGATATCCTGGGCGGCGCGGCTCTCGGCTGGTGCACCGGCTTGGCGGCGGTCCGACTGGCGGAGCGACGGTCTTGGGGCCACCAACAGCTCGCCGAGAGACTCGGGGCATGCCTTCTCGGCCTGGCCAGCCTGAACGTGTTCGCCGACGACCTGGGCTTCGGGAGCCTCCTCCCGCTTCAGGCTGCCGTCGGGGTCCTGGGTCTGCTCTCCCTCTCGTGGGCTGTGCGCGGGCTACGGGCCGAGTGAGAGTCCCCGGCGAGAGGGCTGCCGCTTCAACAGAACCCTGCCGATGGGGCACACTGGGCGTCAGACCAGCGCACCCCTGAGTGGCGCCAGCGGTGGGGGTGTACGGCCCTGTCCCGTCGCCCAGTTCGCCACGCCGTAGAACAGACCAGATTCAAGGAGTCGCAGTGGACACCGTGAAGGACCCCTCGCCCGCCGAAGACAGCACACGCCCCTCGAACTTCATCCGCGAGAAGATCGATCGCGATCTGGCCAGCGGCAAGCACACCAAGGTGGTCACCCGCTTTCCGCCCGAGCCCAATGGCTGGCTGCATATCGGTCACGCCAAGTCGATCTGCGTCAACTTCGGCATCGCGAAGGACTACGACGGCGAGTGCCACCTGCGCTTTGACGACACCAACCCGGCCACCGAAGAGGCGTCCTACGTCGAGGCCATCCAGAACGACGTGCGCTGGCTCGGCTGGCAGTGGGCTGGCGAGGTGCGCTACACCTCTGATTACTTCGAGTTCATGTACGGCTATGCCGAAGAGCTGATCAAGGCGGGCAAGGCCTACGTGGACGGCTCGACCCTCGAAGAGATCCGCCGGGACCGAGGCACGGTCTACGAACCTGGGAGCCCCAGCCCTGACCGCGATCGCGCGACCGCCGAGAACCTCGATCTGTTCAGGCGCATGCGCGCCGGTGAGTTCGCCGACGGGAGCTACGTGCTGCGGGCCAAGGTCGACATGTCCAGCCCGAACATGTTGATGCGCGACCCGCTGCTCTATCGCATTCGCCACGCCCATCACTACCGCACCGGCGATGATTGGTGCCTGTACCCCATGTACGACTATGCCCACTGCCTCGAGGACTCGGTCGAGCACGTGACCCACTCGCTCTGCACCCTCGAGTTCGACAACAACAGGGCGGTGTACGACTGGGTGCTCGACAACGGCAATCCTCCCAGTCGCCCGGAGCAGACCGAGTTCGCCCGCCTGTCCCTGGGCTACACCATGATGAGCAAGCGTTGGCTGCTGCGCCTCGTCGAAGACGGCCACGTCTCGGGGTGGGACGACCCGCGCATGCCCACCCTGGCGGGCCTTCGTCGCAAGGGTGTGCGGCCCGAGGCGATCCGAGCCTTCTGCGAGCTGGTGGGTGTGGCCAAGAGCAACAGCCTGGTCGATCTCGAGCTGCTGGAGCACTGCATTCGCGATGACCTCAACACAGAGGCCCGGCGGGTCATGGGTGTGCTCCGTCCGCTCAAGCTGGTCATCACCGACTGGCCCGAGGGCAAGGTCGATACTCTCGATGCGCCGCTGTGGCCGGACGATGTGGGCAAGTCTGGCTCCCGTCCCCTGCCCTTCTCGGGGGAGCTGTTCGTTGACCGTGACGACTTCGCCGAAGAACCCGCCAAGGGCTGGTACCGACTGGCGCCGGGGCAAGAGGTACGCCTGCGCTACGGCTACCTGGTGACCTGCAACGAGGTGATCAAGGACAGCGATGGCCAGGTGATCGAGCTGCGCTGCACACACGACCCCGCCTCCCGCGGCGGCGACGCGCCGGACGGTCGGCGGGTCAGGGGGACGGTGCACTGGGTCTCGGCGGCCCACTCCATCTCCGCCGAGGTACGCCTCTACGATCGTCTGTTCGCCGTGGAGCGTCCAGGGCAGAACGACGACGTGAGTTTCGTCGACGAGCTGAACCCGGACTCCCTCGTGATCTGCGACTCAGCCCGCCTGGAGCCCAGCCTTGCCGGCGCCGCGCCGGGCGAGCGGGTGCAGTTCGAACGTCAGGGTTTCTTCATGGTCGACGAGAGCAGCACCGGCGAGGCCCTGGTGTTCAATCGCGTCGTGGGGCTGCGAGACAGCTGGGCCAAGAAGAGCAGCGGGAACGCAGGGGCGGCCGAGGGCGAAGCTTCTCAGAAGGGCGAACGGATGGCAAAGGGCACCGCACCCGAGCGTGCGGCCAGCCATGCCAGGGACGAACTCCGTGCCGCCGACAGCGAGCTCGCAGCACGCCATGTGCGCTACCGGGAGGTCTTGAAGCTGGTCGACGCCGACGCCGACGTGCTCAGCGGAGACCGGGCGCTGTCCGACTTCTTCGACGGCGCTCTCTCTGATCCCGCCGCCGCCGCCAGCGTGTCACGGTGGTTGCTCAACGAGCTGCCTCGCCACGCTGCTCGGCGCACCCTGGCCGAGCTGCCCTTCGATGCCGCGGCTTTCGGTCGCCTCGTGGCCCTCGTCGACGACGGCGAGGTCACCGCTGCGGGCGGCAAGAAGATCTTGGCGGCCCTGGCGGCAGAGGGAGGAGAGCCGTCCGACTGGGTCGAACGCCTGGGACTGGCCAAGCAGGACGACGAGGTCGCCCTGAAGACGGCGGTGGCGGACGTGCTGTCGGCCCATCCCGAGGAGCTGGCCCGGCTGCGTGACGGGGACAACAAGCTCATGGGCTTCTTCATGGGAGCGCTCATGCGAGCCACGGGCGGCAAGGCTGACCCTGGCAAGGTGAGCGCGCTGCTGCGCGAGGCCTTGAAGGGCTAGAGCGGGTTCGTGCCACGGACTCTCAGCCAGAGCTCCCAGAGCTCATGGAACGGTGTGCGTTGGCTCGGGGTTTGACGCCTGGGCCGTTGCGCCTCATGGTGGCGCAGAGGGGGCGCTGTCTTTGGGACAGCCTGCCTCGCGCAGGGCACACTGTTTGAGGATGTGACGAACGTGATGACCGCGACCCGCAGCACCTTCTGTCGGACCTCTGTCGGCGCAGCCGCGGCTGTTCTCGTCTGGCTCGGCGTGGCCCCGGACGTGACCGGACAGACCGCTGGCGACTCTGCTGCCCAGCTGGTCCTGCTCAACATCTCGACGGGACTGGAGAGTCCCACCCGAGAGGGCGGGCGCACCGAGCTGGAGGTGGGCGACTTCAACGGCGACGGCCAGCTCGACATCGTCTCCGTGGGCGACCATGGCTCACCCGGGGTCAACAGCGAACAGAGGGGCATCACGCTCTCTCTGGGCGACGGCGGCAGCAGCTGGAGCTCGTGGCAGTCAGGCAACTTCGGCTACGGCGGCTGCGCCATCGGCGACCTCGACCTGGACGGCAACCTCGACCTGGCCTGGGGCATCCACCACGACTGGGGCGTCGCTGGTTTCGGTGGCGAGCTCATGGGCGCGGCCCTTGGTGACGGCGCAGCCACCAGCTGGACGCCCTGGGGGGCAGGCCTGGCCACCAACGGCGAGAGCTGGGGCATGTTCTCCTCGGCCCTGGCCGACTTCGATTGCGATGGCGATCTCGATGTGGTCTCGCAGTCATTCGGCGGCAGCAACGGCCTGGCGCTCTACAGCAACAACCTCGACGGCACCTGGACCCACGCCTGGTCCGCACCGGGTGGCTCGGTGAACTTCACCATCGAAGCCTGCGACGTGAACGCCGACGGCTACGCCGACATCGTCAGCACCCGCTCGGGCAGCAACGTCCTCCTGGGTGACGGCGCGTTCGGCTTCACGCTGGCGACAGCCGGCCTACCCGCGTCGGTCTACGGCCTGCACACCGGCGACATGGACAACGACGGCCTGCTCGAGCTGGCCTTCTGCACGAGCGGCGCTGGCATCCGTTGCTACAAGTTCGACCCGGGCAGCTCCAGCTGGTCGTCGATCTCGTCTGGTCTGCCTACAAACCAGGGCTACAGCGTGGCTCAGTTCGGCGACCTGAACGGCGACGGCTTCTTGGACATCGTGGGCTTCCGCACCGAGGTCGGAGCGGTCTGGCTGGGGGACGGCGCGGGCAACTGGACAGCCGACGCCACCTGGAACATGCCCGCACCTGGCACCACCTCGGCGCTCCGTGTCGATGGCGACGTGGACCACGATGGTCGGGACGACATCGTGGTGGCTTCGCTCAAGAGCGGCTTCCCCTTCGCTCGCAATCAGCTGCGCGTGTACTCACCGCGGTTGGTGCCCGCTGTCCTGACTGCGACCGTGGCCGAGCCTCTCGGGGGCGAGACACTGCAGGCGGGGAGTGTGCGTGAGATCCGTTGGCGCGCGGCGGTTCCACCCGCAGACGGCCCAGCCACCGTTGACCTCGAACTCTCCCTGAACGGCGCCGCTGGCCCTTGGACGACCCTGGCTGCAGGGCTTCCCGACAACGGCAGCTGGCAGTGGTCTGTGGGTCAGCAGGGTGGGTCCAGCTGTCGGGTGCGCGTCACGGTGACCACGGTTGCTGGCAGCGTGGCTGTGATGTCTGCCAACGACTTCGCCATCGTGGGCGGCACGGCGGCCGCGCCTCTCGCGGCCTCTGCTGAGACCCTGCCCGAAGCGGGAGGCACCATCGATTTCACCATGGATGCTGGCTCCGCCTACGCTGGCCGCACCTACCTGATGCTGGCCTCGGTGAGCGGCACCTCTCCGGGCTTGCCCCTACCGGGTGGGCTGGTGACCCTGCCGCTCAACCTCGACTGGCTCTCTTTCTTGGTGCTCGACAACCTCAACACGCCGTTGTTCACGAACTTTTCCGGTGTTCTCGACGGCGCGGGAGCGGGCACCAGCCAGCTCAACGTGCCGCCCCTGCCGGGAGCGGCCGGGCTGCCCATGCACTTCGCCTTCACGACCCGCAGCCCCTACGACTTCGTGTCGAATCCGGTCTTGGTGACCTTCGTGCCCTAGCAGGCTTTGGGGAGAGCGCCGCACGCCGAGCGGGCCTCGATGGGGTCAGCGTAGCGGTGCCGAAGCCTCGACGAACGAGCCCATTCGAGGCCTTTTTGGCCACGATGCTGTGAGCGTGCGACCATGGGCTCTGTGGGTCGCTGACCTCAGTGGAGCGTGGATCATGAGTGTCATCAGGTGGGTGCTGGTCGTTGTTTGCCTGGGTGTTTCGATCGGGTTGGACGCTGAACTCTCGGCTCAGACCACCTTCACCGAGAGCACAGTCTTGGTCGGCTCAGACGTGGGCGCCGGGCACCGGTCGGCAGAGGCCGTGGCCTTCGACGGTGACGAGCTGCTCTTCTCCAGCGTGGCCAGCCCCTTCACCGGAGATGAGGCGGCGTACTTCTTTCGCAAGATCGATGGAGTCTGGACTGAGGCTCAGAAAGCGGTCTCGCCGCTGATCGGGTCCTGCGCCTTCGGGAGTGTCCTGGCCATCGAGGGGGGCAGGGCTGTGGTGGGCGACCCCACCCAGGACTTCACCGAGTTCTGCTCCGGTCACGGTCAGTTCACGCCGTTCGTCAGCCAAGGTGAGGGCTGGGCCGAGCAAGCCCCCGTCCTGGGTGCCGGGTCTGTGCGCAGCTTTGGAGCGTCGGCGGCCATCCGCGGAGAGCGCATGCTGGTCGGGGCTCATGGCCAGACCACATCGACCGGCGTCTTCGCCTCCCCGGTAGTGGTGGCCTTCGAGTTCGATGGCAGCTCCTGGCAGCAGACCCAGGTCTTCACCGGCAGCGACACGGCCATCTTCGACCGCTTCGGCAACGCCATCGCCATGAGCGCAGATGGCTTGACCGCAGTGATCGGTGCTTCGAAGACCGACCTGAACGGCGCGCTCAATCAGGCCGGAGCAGCCTACGTCTTTCGCTTCGATGGCTCGCACTGGATCGAAGAGCAGAAGCTCGTGGCCAATGACCCGTCCAGCAACGACGAGTTCGGCTACTCGGTCGCCATCAGCGGCGACGTGGTCACCGTGGGGGCGCCCTTCGACGATGGGGCGTTCGTTCGCTCTGGCTCTGTCTACGAGTACCGCTTCGACGGCAGCCAGTGGCAGCTGAGCCAGAACTTTGGCGCAGGCCCGCAGAGTCCCAACGGGCAGTTCGGTTTCTCGCTCTCGGCAGACGGTCCCCTGCTGGCCGTGGGGGAGCCTGTGGCGAACAAGGCGCACATCTTTCGTGACGGTGGCAGTGCCTACCTGCCCCTGCAGCAGCTGGTCTCGTCACCTGTGGTGGGTAATGGGTCCCTCGGTTTCTCGGTCGCCCTGAGCGAGTCGACCTGTTTGGTGGGCGTACCCTTCGCCAACGTGGTGGGCTTCAGCTCGGGTGCGGCGCTGCTCTTCGACCTGCAAGAACTGGCGCTCACGGCCAACGCGACGGTTGCGGCCGCGGGGGACGTGCTGACCTTGACCACCAGCGGGGGCGTGCCCGGGAGCCGCTGCGCCATGATCTTGTCCCCGGTCACCCAGCCGGCGGGGCTCGGCGCTGTGGGCTTTGGCGCGCCGGTGATCAGCGTGGGCGTCTTCGGCCCGGAAGGTCGCTACACCACGACGCGGAAAGTACCGGCAGGCTTCAGCGGTGGGGCCATGGGATTTCAGGTCTACGGGCAGTTTCTTCCCGGGGTCGTGGGCCAGTCGAACAAGGTCGCGGTTGAAGTCCTGTAGCAGGCTTTGGCCCGGACTTCTCGCCACGATCGAGGTGGGAGGTCCGGGCTAGGTACGCTGTCAGCAGAGTTCTGCGCGGCGGGTCAGCGGGAGGAGGCGCGCCGCTCGGTGATCTCGATCAGCAGCTCCCGCAGCTCGTCGATGACGGCGTCGGCCAGGCGCTCGTGCCCAGCGGGGTTGGGGTGCAGGCCGTCGGCGAGCTGGTAGCGGCTGTCGCTCGCAAACTCGTCCATGAAGTCGGGGACGAAGGGCAGCTCGAACTCCTGAGCGAGCTGGTGATAGAGCTGGGCGAACAGGGTGCCGTAGGAGCTGCCATGACTGCTGGGCATGCGGATGCCGAGCAACAAGAGGGGCACGCCTGCGGCCTGCGTGCGCAGGATGATCTGACGCAGGTTGTCGAAGATGCCGGGGCCGCCTTCGGTGGCGTGCAGGGCCTGGCCGCGGAGGCCGTCGTTGCCCCCCAGCTCCAGGACCAGGAGGTCTGGCTGTTGGTCCAGGAGCCAGTCGAGGCGCCGCAGCCCGCCCGCGCTGGTGTCGCCGCTGACCCCCGCGTTGACCAGGCGAAAGGGGTGCCCTTCGTCGACCAGGAGCCGATGCACCACGGCGGGAAAGGCCTGGTCAGCGGAGAGCCCGAGGCCCGAGCTGAACGAGTCGCCGAGGAACACGACCAGGGGCGCGTCGTCGGCCACATCTCCCGTGACAAGCGGCGCCGCGGAGGCTTCGGGCGCGGCCTTGTCGAACAGCCTCGTCTCGCCAGGGGGGGCCGCTTCGTCGTCGTTGCAACCGGCGAAGCACAGCGACAGGGCCAGCAGAGCGGGCAGCCAGCGAGTGGGATCAAGCGGCATGGGCAGGTCACAAGAGTCGAGAACTGCAGTGGCTGGCATTCTAGCGTGGAGCCTCGCTGGACCGGGGCGAAAGTCTGGGCTGTGGTCCAGGATCTCCCGGGGCCGACTCCTCGCTGATCGGTATGCTCGGGCGCCGCTGCATCCCCTGCGAAACCGCCATGGCGTCCCCTGTCTTCGCCTTCTTGCTGCTCCGTGAGCACCCCTATGGCCGGGAGATGCTGCAACAGCTTCTGGCCGCTGGTCATGTGCCCACGGTGATCGTCGAAGAAGACTCGGCCATGGCCGCGGTGGAGGGGGAGAAGTTCCTCACGCGCATGGCAGGCTACAGCGTGGCAGAAACCATCGCCGCCCAGGCCGACGCCCACAGCATTGCCCTGCGCGCGGTGCCGCTGCACACCAGTGACGCGCTGCTGGAGTTGCTGGGTCCGTTGGAGCTGGACCTGATCGTCTTCGGTGGCACACGGATCATTCGCGGCGACATCCTGAGCCACCCCCTGCACGGCGTGATCAATAGCCACCCGGGGTTGTTGCCCGAGTGTCGCGGCTCAGCGTCGCCCGCCTGGTCGGTCTTCCATGACATCCCGGTAGGGTCTTCCACACATTTTTGTGACAAGGGTATAGATACAGGCGACCTGCTGCTGCGGCGTGAGCTCCCCGTGCGCCGAGGCATGAGCTATGAGGACATCTGCCATGGGACGCAGGTGCTCGCGGGCACCCTGATGCGCGAGGCGCTGGACGCCTTTGCGGACGGGCGCTGGAATACACTGCGCCACGCTCAGGGCAGCTCCCCCTGGCCCACCTTCAAGAACGCTCCCGAAGACGTGCTGGCGGTGGTGCGCAGCAAGCTGGCAGACGGATCCTACGAGCATCTGGTCGACTGATTCGAGGCCGAGCTGACTCTCGCGGAGGATGGCAGGACGCCACGGCGAGGTCCCACATGCCAGCTCTGTTTCCGTAGACTGCTCGCTTGCGCCCACACGGAGACCTGTCCATGAGCACCCTGCGCCTCAACGGCGAGACGATCACCTTGGAGGGCGTCGACCCTGCCATGCCCCTGCTGTGGCTGCTGCGTGATCACCTCGGACTCACGGGAACCAAGTTCGGCTGCGGCAAGGGGCTGTGCGGTTCGTGCACCGTCCATCTCGATGGCGAGCCCGCCCGGGCCTGCGTCACGCCCCTCAGCACGGTAGGCGACAAAGAGGTCACCACCATCGAAGGCCTGAGCAGCGATGGCGACCATCCCGTGCAGAAGGCCTGGCGGGAGCACGGTGTGCCTCAGTGCGGCTACTGCCAGCCGGGGCAGATGATGACGGCGGCCGCCTTGCTGGAGCGTCGTCCCCATCCCGACGACGAAGACATCGACGGGGCCATGACCGGAAACCTCTGCCGCTGCGGAACCTACCAACGCATTCGCGCGGCCATCCACACTGCGGCGGAGGGCAAGTGATGAGCAGTTCTGATGAGCGCTCCATCGACGTGGTGAACCTGAGCGGTGATCTGTCCCGCCGTCGTTTCCTGGCCGGGCTGATCGGCACCGGCGGCCTGCTGCTGGGCGTGTCGGGTCAGGCAGCCTGCGGCACCTTCGCGTCGTTTGCAGGCACGGCGGCCGACGAGCCGTTCGCCCCCGACGTCTGGATCTCCTTGGCCCCTGATGGCGCGTTGACTCTGGTGGCGCACCGTTCCGAGATGGGCACGGGCATTCGCACTTCCCTGCCCATGTTGTTGGCCGAAGAACTCGGCGCCGACTGGCAAAACGTTCGCGTGCTGCAAGCTCCTGGGGACCGGGCCTACGGCGACCAGAACACCGATGGCTCTCGGAGCGTGACCCAGTTCTACGAGGTCATGCGCCGGGCCGGCGCCACGGCGCGACGCATGCTGGAGCAAGCGGCGGCCGATCAGTGGGGCGTCGATGTCGAGCAGTGCACGGCCGCAGAGCATCAGGTCACGGATGAGTCCAGCGGTCGCAGCGCGAGCTTCGCCGAACTGGCCACGCTCGCCGGTGAGCAGTCTGTGCCAGCCGACGGAGCACTGCGTTACCGCGACCGCAAGAACTGGCGCATGGTGGGCGGCGACAATGCCGTGCCCCTCGCAGACGAGCAGGGGCTGACCACAGGCCAAGGGCTCTTCGGTCTGGACGTGCGCCGTCCAGGCATGTTGCACGCCGTGATCGCTCGCGCTCCCGTGCTGGGCGGCACGATCGAGTCCTACGACGAAGACGCTGCCATGGCGGTGGCAGGGGTCCGCGCGGTGGTGCCGATCCCCGGCTTTCAAGGCCCCCACGCCTTTCAGCCCCTGGGCGGTCTGGCGGTCGTGGCGGACAACACCTGGTCAGCGATCGAAGGTCGCGAGGCCCTGGCGGCCCGGTTCAGCAGCGGGCAGCACGGCAGCTACTCCAGCGCTGGGTTTCGCGAGCAGCTTCTGGCCACGGCGAACGACGACGGTCGCCTGGTGCGAGACGACGGGGATGCCGCGGCGGCCTTGTCCCGTGCGGCCAAGACCCTGAGCGCCGACTACTACCTGCCACACCTGGCCCACGCGCCCATGGAGCCGCCCTGTGCGGTGGCCGAAGCCAGCGCCGACGGCTGCGAAGTCTGGGCGCCGACCCAGAACCCTCAGGGTGCCCGGTCAGAGGTGGCCAACACCCTGGGACTGTCCGAAGCGAACGTGACCATCAACGTGACGCTGCTTGGCGGGGGCTTCGGTCGCAAGAGCAAGCCCGACTACATCGTGGAGGCTGCCCTGCTCTCGCGCGTGACGGGCAGGCCCATCCACCTCACCTGGACCCGTGAAGACGACCTGCATCACGACTACTTCCATACCGTGGCGGCTTGCCACATGGAGGCGGGGCTCGACGACGACGGCGCGGTGACCGGCTGGTTGCAGCGTTCGGTTTTTCCGCCCATCTCGTCGACCTTTGCGCCCTTCGGATCGCCCCCGGCACGGCAGGGTGGGGGAGGCGAGCTGGGCATGGGCTTCAGCGACGTGCCCTTCG
Organism: uncultured Phycisphaerales bacterium; assembly: GCA_964537035.1. Taxonomy (GTDB): domain Bacteria; phylum Planctomycetota; class B15-G4; order B15-G4; family B15-G4; genus CAZIAK01. Next base: position 106,032 of record CAZIAK010000011.1, read on the forward strand.
CCGTGCCCAATCTGCGGGTCGAGAACGGCGAGGCCGATGGCCACGTGCGCATCGGCTGGTTGCGTTCGGTGGCTCACGTCTACCACGCCTTCGCCACCTGCAGCTTCGCCGACGAAGTGGCCCACGCCCGGGGACAAGATCCCCTCGAGTCGCTGCTGCAGCTCATGGGCGACGATCGCATGCTCGATCTGTCCGGTGTGCGCGGCGGCCGCCCGCCCTCCCAGACCCATCCGTGGAATGTGGGTCGCTTGAACAACGTCATTCGCTTGGTGGCCAAGCGGGCGGGTTGGGGGCGCAAGCTGCCCCGTGGCCGAGGGTTGGGCATCGCCGCTCACCGCAGCTTCTTGAGCTACGTGGCCAACGTCATCGAGGTCGAGGTGAGCGCCGACGGCGTCCTGACCATTCCGAAGGTGCACGTGGTCATCGATTGCGGGGTGGCAGTCCACCCCGATCGTATCCGGGCTCAGATGGAGGGGGCCGCGGCCTTCGCCACCACCCTGGCGCGCCACGGTGAGATCACCGCCGAGAACGGGGCTGTGGTCCAGGACAACTTCGACACCTATCAGCTGGCCACCATCACCTCCGCGCCCCAAGAGGTGGACGTGCACATCGTCCACAGCGACGAGCGGCCCAGCGGCGTCGGCGAGACCGGTGTGCCGCCCTTCGCGCCCGCCCTTTGCAACGCCATCTTCGCCGCCACGGGTCAGCGCATCAGAGAGCTGCCTCTCGCTCATCACGACCTGTCCTGGAGCTGACGGGCCACAAGATCTTGAGATTGGCGGTTCACACCTTGAGCTGCGCCGGACTCTAGCTCGGACTTCGTCACTCGGCAGGGCGTGTTGGCGGGAGACGAACGGATGCTGCGGGAGTGGCGGTTTCGCGCGGCGTCCCATTGGTAGCCAGGCTCGCTCGGTGGAGCGATGGGGTAAGGTTGGGCCTCGCCGTCACCCCTGAGCCTTGCTGTGTCCGAACTGCTCATCGCTGAGAACGACTTCGCGCCGCTGAGCGACGCAGCGGTCGTCCCCAAGGTCTTGCACATCGAAGACTGCGACCTGGTGGCGCATGGGCCGCCTCGCGAACTGGCTGGCCTGGTCGAGCTGAACATCGAAGACGGCAACGTCGACGGACCAGCCTTGCAGCGCTGGTTGGCGGTCTGCCCCGATCTGGCTGCGCTTGACGTCGAAGGCGCCGCCCTCGGTGAGCTGAGCTGGCGGGTCCTGCCTGGTCGTCTGCAAGAACTCTCCGTTCGTCTGGGACAACTGACCGCCATGATGGACCCGCCTGCCACGTCAGGACTGCGGGTCATCGAGCTGACCAGCTGCGGGCTGCAGTCCGTCGAGCTGTCGCCGTCACTCTCGGGCTTGGAGCGGGTCAGCTTCGCCTACAATCCCGGCCTGGTCGCGTGCCCAGACCTGCCTTGGAGCGCCAGGCCTTTCTCGCTCGATCTGCGCGGTTGTGGTCTCGACTCCTGGCCAGCAGTGAGCGGCGCCGAGAAGGTGTCCACGCTCGATCTGTCGTTCAACCCCGTGGGTCGTGTGGCGCAAGAGGTGGAGTCGTGGTCGAGCCTGAGCGTGCTGCGCATGGCCGATTGTGGGCTGACGCATCTCGACGAGGCCCTCTGCGAGCTGCCCTACCTGCGCGAGCTCTGGCTGAAGGACAACGCCCTGGCCCGGTTGCCCGACGGGCTCGGTGGGCTGTCGACCCTGCGCGTCCTCGACCTCAGCCGGTGTCAGCTGGGGGAGCTGCCAGAGGGCCTTGCGCAGCTGCATGGTCTCGAGGCCCTGTTGTTGTCGGAGAACCCCCTGCCTCGAGTGCCCGAGGCGCTGCTGGGCCTGGAGAACCTGCGCAATCTCCAGCTCTGGAAAACGGGACTGGCAGGTCTTCCTGAATCGCTCGCTGGGCTGAACAACCTGCGCCAGCTGGAGCTGAGCTACAACCCGCTCAAGCGCCTTCCAGATCTGAGTGAGTTGCCAGCGCTGGGCTACCTCGGTCTCTGTGGCCTGCGCACGCTCGACTGGCAGCAGGGCTTCGGCCGCCTGGCCGAGCTGAGTCGGGTGGGGACCATCAGCTTCACCAACAACGACTTCGAGACCTTCGATGATCGCGTCTTCGAGATCCCCGGGTTGCAGCGAATCGACGTGAACAAGACGGGCGTCGCAGGTGGCGAGTGGCAGCGTTATCGCGAGAGCTTTCCCGACGTGACCATCTGGGGTGGGTGACAAGCCCACCTCTTCGTCGCAGGGCCAGACGGCTGACGTCGCCGCCTTCGGAGGCGTCTCGGCCGTGGCCGTGCTGCCCTGCACCGACCTGGCCCGCACCATGGCCTGGTTCACGGAGGCGCTCGACTTTCGCCTCGACTGCATCGCGCCAGCGGATGATCCCCAGCGAGCGTTGATGTCTGGATACGGCCTGCACCTTGAGCTGCGACGAGGGGCGGCACAGGGCCCCGGCCGCTTGCGTCTGTCCTGCGCTGAGCCCCGGACTCTCGGTCTCCGTTTGGGAGGTGTCGAGGCTGACCAGGGCAAGGGCTGGGCGGTGAGCGCGCCCAACGGCACGGTCATCGAGCTGGTGGAGGCGAACCCGCCCCTCGTCGTGCCTTCGGCCCCACAGCAGCTGGTCAGCACGGCTCCTCAAGGGGCTGGAGACGACGGCGTGGTCACCGGCCGCGCGGGCATGGTCTACCGCGATCTGATCCCCGGGCGCTGGGGCGGCCGCTTCATCGCCTCGCAGATCCGCATCGAAGAGGGCGGCCCTGTCCCCGACTCGGTGCACTTCCACAAGATCCGCTTTCAGCTGATCTACTGCGCTGCGGGATGGGTGCGGGTGGCCTACGAAGATCAGGGCGAGCCCCTGGTCATGCAGCCTGGGGACTGTGTGCTGCAGCCGCCGGAGATTCGGCACCAGGTGTTGGAGAGTTCGGCGGGCCTGGCAGTGATCGAGGTCACCTGCCCCGCAGAGCACGACACCTGGCTCGACCATGATCTGGTCTTGCCCACGGGGGCTGTCCATCCTGAGCGGGACTTCGGCGGACAACGCTTCGTGCATCACGTCGCCGAGTCGACCCCCTGGACTGCATGGCGCGGTGACGGTTTCGAGCAGCAGCAGACGAAGATTGACGCCGCCACCGGCGGGTTGGCCACGGTGGGCACCGTGCGCTGCACTGACACGACCAGCTCAACGACCTTGCACCACGACGGCGAGTTCTTGTTTCTCTACATTCTCCGCGGGGCCATCAGCTGGCGTTGCGACGGACGGCCAGAGCTGCGCCTCGCGCAGGGCCACAGCCTCGCCGTGCCAGCAGGCCTGGACAGCGCCTTGAGCCAGGGCACGGCAGACCTGCTCCTGCTCGAAGTGTGCCTTCCTGGGCACGCCGACAACCACGACTCGCGCGACTGATCATGGACACAACCCATCCCCTCGTCTGCCGGGGCCTGACCCAGCGGCTGCCTTCCGGCTCCGAGACGCTCACCATTCTCGAGGGCGTCGACCTGACCGTGGCTGCCGGCGAATGCGTGGCCCTCCTCGGGCCTTCCGGTAGTGGCAAGTCGACCCTGCTCGGGCTCATGGCCGGGCTCGATCAACCCACGTCGGGCAAGGTCTTCGTACACGGGCAAGATCTCTCACTGCTCAACGAAGACCAGCTAGCTCTGCTGCGGCGGGACAGAATCGGCTTCGTCTTCCAGTCGTTCCAACTGCTGGGCAATCTCACCGCGCTCGAGAACGTGTTGCTGCCTCTCGAACTCATCGGCGTCGACGCGGCCAGGGGGCGAGCTCGTGAGTTGCTCGACCAGGTGGGACTGTCTGAGCGGGGGCACCACTACCCGTCCCAGCTGTCCGGCGGTGAGCAGCAGCGAGTGGCCTTGGCCAGGGCCTTCGCCAGTCGGCCGCCCATCTTGTTGGCGGACGAACCCACGGGCAATCTGGACAGCGAGACCGGCGAGCGTGTGCTGGAGCTGCTCTTCGACCTGCGCGCCGAGGCCAACACGGCCCTGGTCATCGTGACCCACGACTCCGCCGTGGCGCAGCGGGCCAGCCGCTCCGTGCGCCTCGCAGCGGGGCGCGTCGTGAGTGAGACGCCGTGAAGCTCAGCACCCAGCTGGCCATGATGCTCCGGGAGTCTCGGGGATCCCGAGGCAGGCTGCTGTTCTTCATCGCCTGCCTGGCCATCGGCGTGGCCGCGGTGGTGGGGGTGAGCAGCACGGTGGCAGCCATCGACGACGGCTTGCGGGCTCAGGCTCGCGAGCTGCTGGCTGCCGATCTGGTGGTGTCGTCCCGTCAGCCCTTGCCCGAGAGCTTGACGGAGCAGCTCGACACGTTGGCGCCCGGGCACGAACGCACGGGCATTCACGAGTTGTCCACCATGGCAGCGGTGGCCAGCGTCGACGGGCGACCCGGCGCCTCGCAGCTGGTAGAGCTCAAGGCCGTCGAGGGGCGCTTTCCTCTCTTCGGCGAGTTGACGCTCGAACCGGCCGGTACGCTCCAGGATCTGCTCACGGAGCGCACCCTCGTGGTGGCGCCCGAGCTGCTCTCTACGCTGCGGTTGTCCGTGGGCGATGAGATCCTGCTGGGTGGCAAGCCGTTCTCCATCGCTGCGGTGGTGGTGGCCGAGCCCAATCGCTTGTCCTTCTCATTCAGCCTGGGCCCAAGAGTGTTCCTCTCGCGGGAGGGCCTGGATCGTGCTGGCCTGTTGGCCCTGGGCAGCCGGGTGCGCTACCGCACCATGGTCTCCCTGGGCAGCGCGTCAGGGCGAGACCAGCTCGAAGCGGTGAGCCGCGGGTTGCGCCAGGCCTTCCCCGAGCAGACCGAGCGGCTCTCGATCGAGACCTGGGACGAAGCTCAGCCCGCCGTGCGGCGACAGCTTGATGGAGCGCGACGCTATCTGGGGTTGGTGGCGCTCCTGTCCCTGCTGCTCGGCGGCATCGGCGTGGCTCAGATCGTCCGCGCCTGGTTGGCCACGCGCATCGAGGCGGTGGCGGTGTTGCGTTGCATCGGTTTTCAGTCCCGAGAGATCCTGATCCTCTACCTGGGACACGTGGCCCTGCTGGCCCTGGTGGGTTCGTTGATCGGTGCTGCGATCGGTGCCTGTTTCCCGTGGCTGTTGCCCATGGCGGCGCCAGAGTTGGTGCCCGCCGAGTTGATCTCGGCCTGGCAGCCGTGGGTTGTGGTGCGCGGGGTCGTGCTGGGTTTGGGTGTGGCCTTGGTGTTCAGCCTGCCGCCCTTGTCGGCGGTGTTCCGCGTGTCTCCTGCGCGAGTCCTCCGTGCAGAGGCCGCGCCACTCCCCGTGCGTCGTGGAGTGGTGCTGAGCTGCGCGTTGGTCCTGCTGGCGGGAGTGTTCGGCGCCGCCTGGAGCCAGGGAGGAAGCGCTGCCCTGGGAGCCTGGTTCAGCGCAGGCTTGGTGCTCACCAGCGCGGCCCTGGCGGGTGGCGCTCGGCTGACCATGGTGTTGGTGGGCCGTCTTCCCCGCCAGGGTTTGGCTGTGACCCTGCGCCAAGGGCTCTCCGCCTTGGCCCGTCCGGGAGCTGGCACCACGGGCGCCGTGACCGCCCTGGGCCTGGGCGTGCTCGTGGTCATGACCATCTCCACCGTGGCTCACCGTCTCGACGAAGAGTTCGCCGGTTCCCTGCCCGAGAACGCACCCAGCGCCTTCCTCGTGGACGTGCAGCCAGATCAGTGGGCGGGAGTCGAGCAGCTGCTGCTGGACAGCGACGCGCGCTCCGTCGATTCCGTCCCGGTGGTCATGGCGCGCCTGCACTCGGTGGGCGGGCGCGAGGTGGGGGAGCTGTTGAGCGACCCTGAACCTCCCCCCCGGTGGGTGCTCACCCGAGAGCAACGGCTGACCTGGAGCGCGGAGTTCGCCGAGGACACGGTGTGGGTCGCCGGGGAACCCTGGTCGAATCCTGAGCGCGACGAGGTGTGCCTCGAGCGGGGCTTCGCCGAGTCCCTCGGCGCAGAGGTGGGCACCGAGATCGTCTTCGACGTACAGGGCGTGAAGATGCCCCTGCTGGTCACGGCCATCCGTGAGGTGGAGTGGCGCTCCTTCGCGATCAACTTCTTCATCGTCGTCGAGCCCGGTGTGCTCGAAGGTGCGCCTCACTTTCGCATCGCCGCCGCGCGCCTCGACGAGACCGCCGAGGGGCAGGCCCGGGACGCCCTCGTGGCCAGCTATCCCAACGTGACCTTCATCTCGTTGCGGGCCATCATCGAGAAGGTCATCGAGCTGCTCACGACCTTGGCTGTGGGCGTGCGCCTGCTGGGTTCGTTCACCATCGTCACCGGGTTGGCGGTGCTGGCCGGCGCCATCGCCTCCACGAGCCTGCGGCGCAGCCAGGAAGCGGCCTTGCTCAAGACACTGGGTGTGACTCGTCGCGGCGTGGCGACCCTGTTTGCGGTGGAGTACGCCCTCTGCGGACTGGTCGCCGGGGCCATCGGTGGCGCAGGTGCCGCGGCTCTGTCGTGGGGTTTTCTCGTGCACGTCGCCGAGGTGCCGTTCACGCCGTCGTGGACGACGTTGGGCCTGGCCATGGCGGGCAGCGCGGGCTTGTCCGTGCTCGCGGGGCTCGGTGCCAGTCGCCGGGCTTTGGCCTCACCGCCTGCCATGACGCTACGGAGATAGGGGGCGGCGCAGCTCGCCTGCCTTTTGGTGCGCCGGGGGTCCCTGTGTTTCACCAGGGGGGCCGTTTCGCTCAGACAGGGTCGGCAGGGCCTCCACACTCGCTTCAGACCCCCCTGGTGAAACACAGGGACCCCCTCCCCGGCGGAGAGGGCAGGAGACCGTGGTCTTCGGGGTGTCGTTTCTTGGTGGCGACGTGCTTGGAGGCACTGGGCTGGGCGTGGGTGCTGCGGGGTGCTACGAGGCGCGGGCTGCTCTCATCGGTTTGCGAGAGTGCGTTGATGTTTTGAGTGCTCCGCAGCAAAGAGCGAACCCCAAAAGGCCACAGTCGCCAGCTCGTCCACCGACGAGGGTGGTCCTGTCTTTCGGGTAGGGGGTCTGGAGCGAGTGTGGAGGCCCTGCCGACCCTGTTCGAGCGGAACGGCCCCCTACCCGAAAGACAGGGCCACCCGGAACATCGCGAGCTGCCGACCTGTAGCGCTGCCCCCTAGTCCGACCTATTCGCGGAGTTCGTCGCGAGAGCGTGGTTGCGCCTTCGTGGCAAGGCGGAGGGCGCGATGGCACCGGAGGCGGGGTGCCACCCCGTTGAGGATGGCATCGTGGACTCCAACGCAGTCCACGAAGGCGCAAACGCGTTCGCAGCAGGAGTCCGTGAATAGGTCGGACTAGCCAGCCCGAATCCAGGACCACATCTGGCGCCAGCTAGGGGCCTTGCCTTGC
>CAZIAK010000012.1:0-27999 GCA_964537035.1 uncultured Phycisphaerales bacterium
GCCGGGCAGCGCTGTTTTTCACCAAGGGGGGCCGTTTCGCTCGGACAGGGTCGGCAGGGCCTCCACACTCGCTGCAGACCCCCCTGGTGAGAAACAGGGACGCCCGGCGCATCGACGAGAAGCACGCCACCGATGGCCCAGCCCCCCTACGGCTTGTCCAGATGAACCACCTGCTTGACCCCGAGAATGTCGGCGATGCGATCGTCGAGCTTGCCGATGCGCATCACATGTTCGAGCACCACCGGGTGCTTCTCGTGGGGGGTGGTCAGCACGATGCTGCCCGTGCCCAGCATGAGCCGCTCAAGCATGTCGGGGACGGTCTTGTCCCAGCGCAGGTTCTCCGTGCTGTAGCGCTTCATCTTGGGGAATACGCCGTAGCGGTGGATGACCTCGTTGGGACGGAACTCCCAGTAGTCGAAGCGGGTGCGCAGCCAGACGGAGGTGAAGACCGCCGTGAAGCCCAGGAAGATCATCCAGTAGAAGGTGGTGCTCATCACGGGCTGCAGGCTGGAGAACCAGGCCGAGACCGAGCCCAAGGCGTCGAAGTAGAGCAAGGCCAGAGCTGTGACCACCAGGCACAGCCCGGCGATGAGTGAGCGCTCTTCGTTGAAGTCGAAGCTGATCACCAGCAGGTTGAAGAAGAAGGCGCCCATCCAGATCAGGCCGGTGGAGGCGTCCGGCGTGAGCAGGGCGCAGAGCAGGGACACCAGCCAGGTGAGATAAAAGAAGACCACCTTGGGCAGGGGCCGAACGATGACGCTGAGCGGGTCGGCGGACGAGGAGCTGTCGGGCGTGGCGTCAGTCATGGTTTGGTCCGGCTGGGTGAGCGGCGCAGAGCGGCCAAGGGTGAAGGTCGGGTGCTGTCATTGTGAGCCTTGCGGCCCCCTGATTGCTCGTCCCTCTCGGGGGATTTCTGGCCCACCGGCGCGCCAGACATGGCCAGCCTCAGGCCCCCGCTCCACAGCACCTGGCCGCTTGCAGACGCACGTCCGTGGGGATGGTCGTGCCGGCAAAGACCTCGGCCTGGCGCCGGGCCTGCAAGCCGAAGAAGACCTCGCCGGGGATGAGCGGCACCCCGGCGGCCTCGGCAGCATCCCTGAAGGGTGAAGTGGAGCCTCCGTAGGCCAGGTCGATGGCGATGCCATCGGGTCTGAAGCTGTCAGCAGAGAGGGTCTGCAGCTCGAAGGGGTCGGTGCCCTCCATGCCCACGGGCGTGGCGTTGATGGCGATGTCGACCGGCAGGTGGGTGGGCTCGGTGATGGCCAGGGCTGGCAGGGTCTCGGCCAGATCGTCGACCAGTTCGCGGGCGTTGGCCAGCCTGCGGGACCAGATGGCCAGCTCGACGTCCTGCTCGAACATGGCCACGGCCACGGCTCGGGCCGCTCCACCGGAGCCCAGCAGCAGCACCTTGGGAGGCTGGTCACGGTGGGTCTTCTTGCGCAGGCCCGGGCCGCCCTTGCCTTTCCAGCAGGCTTCGAGGGTGGGGGGCAACCACTCGTGGGGGTCGCCCAGGTCGGCGCGCCAGGCGGTGAGCAGTCGGGGCAGCAGGTCGCAGGAGGCTTTCCAGTCGGTGTTGCGTGCCTGCCAGCCAGCGGGGGTGCGTAGCAGGGTGTTGGCCGACCCGGTCGAGCGGGCGCCGGGCATGACCGCCCTGGCGGCGGCGATGGCATCCCGCTTGAGGGGATGGGTCACGGCGAGACCATCGAGGCGCAGAGCGTCGGCGTTGGTCAGAAGCTCGCTCATCCGGGTGGCGTCGAGGGGCACCATGCGCGCCGGGCGGGCCAGGGCCCTGAAGATCGAGTTGTGGTACGCGGGCGAGAGCGAGTGGGCCACCGGACTGCCCACCACGGCGAAGAAACGGGTGCCCTCGCCGATCAGGCCCACGTGATAGACCTGCTGCAGGCGTTCGACGGAGGGCTGGTCGGCGTGGCCGGGTGTCGTGCTGTCGGCTGCGCCATAGGTCAGAGGGCAACCTCTCCCCGCGGCCATGACTCGACCCGCTTCTGCCTGCAGCCCCGTGGGCACCACGGCCAGTCCGTCCCCCAGGGTCTCTTGCAGGCTGAGCAGCTGGGCCAGGTGGGTGCAGCTGTTGGCGGGGACGGCCAGCTTGGCGAAGCGGGTGCCGTGGGCCAGGAGCCGTCGGCCCAGGGCTTCAAGTCGGGGCAAGAACCGGGTCAAGTGGCACGAGGCGATGATCTGGCCGGGCAGGTCGGCTGGTAGGGCGTCGAGGCAGTTGTCCTCCACGTCGATCATGTCGGCGCCGGCTCTTGCGGCAGCCACCAGCAGGGCCAGGCGCTCGGCCTCGCTGCCAGCGAAGGCGCCGCCGTGGTCTAGACCTCTGCAGGTGACGATGACCGGAATGCTGCGCGGCAGCTTCAGCAGGCCCTCGACCGTCTCGCGGTCTGGGGTCTGCAATGCGTCGATGCGCAACTCGAGATCGTCCGCGCCCGCGGGCGGGTCGAGCAGCAGCTGGGCGCAATCGTCGACGCTGCGCACCATGACGGTGGCGACGAGGCGGGTTGTCATGGCGTGTGGCCTCTCAGCAGGTCGCGCAGGGTCTGTTCACATCTGCCAGACAGACTACCTGTCTGGAGCGCGAGACCTAGCGCTCGCAAGGCCAAGGATTGATAAGCAGCGGACACGTCGTGGGGGAGCTCTCTGAGCGCTTGCAGATGTTTCTCCACCGCGACCGTATCCCCGCGGGCGATGGGACCGGTCAACGCGTCGTGGGGACGGTGGTGTGTCAAGTTCTCGAGCGTGCCCTGTAGCAGGGGCAGCAGGGCGGCCCGGGCCTGGTCTCGTTGGAGCCCGGCGTGCTCGGCGATGTCCAGGCACTGATCGACCAGGGCCACCAGATGGTTGGCGCCGTGGGCCGCGGCGGCGTGCCAGGCGGGGCGGCGGCCCGGCGCCAGGCCAAACGCGCTGCCTGCGCAGGCCGTGACCATTTCTTCAGCCACGGCCAGAGCGGGAGCGGCTCCCTCCAGGGCGAACACCGTGCCCGGCAGCGACTCGGCGTCCCGCTGCGGATCGACGAAGCTCTTCAGTGGGTGGAGGCCGCCGGTGGCCAGACCAGCTGCCGCCAGGTCACCGAGGGCGTCGACCTCTACAGAACCTGAGAGATGAAGAGCGACGGAGCCAGGGGGCCAGGGCCTCTGGGCGAGGGCTTTGGCGCGATCTGCGATGACCCGGTCGGGCACGGCGATGAGCAGCACCACGGCGGGCTGGTCGGAGGCGGCGGGGGCTTCAGCGGCTGCGGGCCAGGCGTCCATGGAGGCCGGCTCGCCTGCGCCGATCAGGGCGCGGCGCTCCCTCGCCCGCTCGACGGTGCGGCAGACCACGGACCCCACGGGCCAGCCCGCCAGCGCCAGTCGCCGGGCCAGGCCTGTGCCGGCCGCGCCCGCGCCCACCACGTGCAGCAGGGGCCTAGCTGGACGTGGCTCCTTGCTCGCCTTCTGGGCCGGGCTGTCCTGGCGGCTGCTCATGGTTCGCCTCGTGCCCGCCGGTGCTGCTGGCCTCCCGAGATCGCTGATCGTCGAAATCGTCGAGGTTGTGGGGCACGTAGCCCGGCTGCTGGGAGCGTTGCAGCTCCTCTCGGTAGGCAGCGATGCAACTGTCCTCGATCAGAGCGCGGCATTTCTGGTTGATGGGGTGAGCGATGTCGACATAGAGGCGGGGCCGACCACGACCATCGTCCAAAGCCTGAGGCGGATCCAGTTTGTGTCCGCAGTTGTTGCAGAAGTGAGCCTTGAGGTGGTTCTTGTCCCCGCACTTGTGGCAGCGGCCGGTGACCTTGCGGCTCGGCATGGCAATGAAGGGGCCCTTGAGCCCCTCGATCACCTTCACGTCGCGCACGACGAACCCGTGGCCAAAGGTCACGGTGCAGAAGGCGAGCAGCCGCTCTTTCTGATTCTCCGCGAGCTTCACACGGACTTCCGTGATCTCCAAGCCGTTCTCCTGTCGAGCGTCCGGCGCAGACTCTGAGGTCTTCGCAGGCACGAGGATCGATCCAACCAATAGCCCTAGCGCGTTCTGGAGACGGTACGGACAAACTGCCCGGAGGTTTCCTCTGACAGCGACTCGTCCGTTGGATCGGGGCAGAATCGAAACAACGTCGAGCCGCTTCCCGAGAGATGGAAGCCACCTTGGTTGAGCATGCTAGCAAGGCGCGGCTCAGATCGAAGGGCTGGAGCTTCAAGGTCGTTGCGATAGAGGCGCTCCAGTGTCGTGGTGGGCGCGTCGTCGAACGCGCTGGCGAGTTGCACGGGACTTGCGTCGGGCGGTGTGGGCAGTGGCGGCGCAGCCAAGGCGCGGTAGACGGTTGGTGTCGACAATCCGAAACCGGGTAGATGCAGAAGCAGGTCGAAGGGCCGGGGCCCGTTGATGAGCTGGACGATCTCGCCTCGGCCGCTGCACAGGGCCGTGCCGCCGGTCAAGAAGAAGGGGACATCGCTGCCCAGTCGGGCCGCCAGGAGGTGCAGCTTGCTCGCAGCCAAGGGCCCGCCGAGCAGGCGGTTGAGCAAGGTCAGGGTCAGGGCCGCGTCGCTGGATCCGCCACCCAGACCTCCCCCGGCGGGGATGCCCTTGGTCAGCTTGAGCGACAGCCCCACGTCTCCGCTGGCACCGCACTCGGCGAGCAGTGTGCTGGCGGCTCGTCGGACCAGATTGTCCGGGCCGCTCGGTACCTGATGGGCCGGGCCGCTGTCGGTCGCAGGGAGCGGCGCGAGGTCGAGGGTGATGTCGGCCTCACCCGGGGCGATGTGCTCTCGCCGATCGCGCAGGGTGACGGTGAGGTCATCGCAGAGGTCGATGGTCTGCAGCACGGTGAGCAGTTCGTGGAAGCCGTCCGGGCGCCGCCCGAGCACCTCCAGGTAGAGGTTGATCTTGGCCGGGGCCTGGCCCGAGAGGACCTTGCCATCGCCCGGGCCTGGGGCGGGGCAGCTCATGCCCTGGGAGTTGGCCGGGCAGCTGAGCCGGGCGGCGAGGGGCTGCCCAGAAGCGCCGAGCCCAGCACATGGTTGTCGAGCAGGCGCACGTCGCCTTCCGGTCCCGCCACGGGGCCCGCCACCACGGCCACGTCGCCCAGGCGTGCCTTGGGCGGCGAGGACATATCGTCAGGGTCGACGATGTTGGCGTAGTCCGGGGAGCAGCCCAGGCCAGCTCTCAGCACGGTCTGCATGGCCTCCTCGAGCGCAGGCACAGAGGTCTCGCCAGCGGCAAACAGCTGCTCAACCGCAGACAGGGCGGCCACGAGGGACAGACCGCGCTGCCGGCCAGAGGGCGACAGAAAGGCGTTGCGACTGGACATGGCCATCCCGTCGTCGTCGCGGAGGATGTCGCAGACCACCAGCTCGATGGGCAGGTCGAGGTCGCGGATCAAGCGCCGTACGACCACGGCCTGCTGAAAGTCCTTGCGACCGAAGTAGGCTCGGGTGGGGTTCGCGATGCCGAACAGCTTGGCCACCACGGTGAGCACACCGTCGAAGTGCCCTGGGCGAGCGGCGCCTTCGAGCGAGCGGGTCAACTCCGGCCCCATGGTGACCTTGGTGATGTAGCCCGGTGGGTACATCTCTTGCTCTTGCAAGGCAGCGACAATGTGTGCGCCCGCGTCTGCGAGCATGGCTGCGTCTGCGTCAAGCGGGCGGTGGTACCGTTCAAAGTCAATGGCTTCACCGAACTGCAGCGGGTTGACGAAGATCGACACCGCCACCTGATCACACTCTTCGCAGGCCCGGCGCACCAACGACAGGTGACCTTCGTGGAGCGCGCCCATGGTGGGCACCAGCCCCAGAGTGCCCGTGCTGGCGGCTGACCGACAGGCGGCCTTGATCTCGTCGAGGGAGGCAAGCAGTTGCATCGGTGCGCGACTCACACGGGCTGCTGAACAGTGAGGCGCTGGTACAGCTCGTGCAAGGTGGCGTTGAGCAGTGGGTGCCGCAGGTCAGGGGCGACCTCTGCGGCCGGCTCCAGCACAAACGGCCGCTCATGTGCCCGGGCGTGGGGGACGGTGATCCCTGGTGCGTTGATGACGGCGTCGCCGTGCACGATGAGATCGAGGTCGAGTGTGCGAGGCCCGTTGGGCGCGCTGCGCACCCGACCATGGCGCACCTCGATCGCGAGCAGCTCTTGCAGCAGCTGCTGAGCCGAGCACGTGGTCTCGAGCAGGCAGGCGCCGTTGAGGAACTTCGGTGAGCCCGGGGGGGCGTCCACCGGTGCGGTCTCCCGAAAGCGGGAGGCTCGGATCAGCCGTGTCTCAGGGATGGAACCCATGGCGGCCAGGGCCCGTTGCAGGGTGCTCCGCCGGGGGGGCAAGTTGCTGCCCATGGCCACCACCGCGAGGGTCATGGCTGCTCGCCGTCTGACCCGTCGCCGTGATCGAGGCCGTCGTCGCCGTCGTCGCTCCAGGGCTGGGGCAAGGCCTCCAGGACCGGGCGGCCGGTGATGCGGGAGCGCAGGGCCAGGACCAGTCCGCCGACGACATAGAGGACGATGACCAGGAAGAGCGACCACTCGTGGAAGACCAGCACGCCCGCCACGATGAGCACCACGTTGACGAAGCGGCTAGCCCGCATGTGTCGCCCCACGTAGCGTTGCACCACGTGCACGTAGGGCACGCGGGAGACCATGAGCAACCCGGTCACGGCGGCGACCCAGGGCAGGCTACGCAGGATCAGCACGGCCAAGGCGTCGGCGTTCTCGGCGCCCAGGCCGATCTCGGTGCGTCCGTCAAAGATGAAGATCACAGCGGCCACGATCAGGCCCGCGGCGGCCGGGGAGGGCAGCCCCTCGAAGGTGTGATGGGAGCCCTCGTCTTCGTCTGTCTTGGCCGTGAAGCGGGCCAGGCGCAGGACGGCGCCGATCAGGTACAGGGCGCAGAGGGCCGAGATCACCTTGGGCATGAAGGGCTGCTCCAGGCCGATCTTGCCGTGCTCGTAGACCACCTTGGCCATGAGCGCGGGGGTGACGCCGAAGGTCACCGCGTCGGCCAGGCTGTCGACCTGGGCCCCGAAGGGCGAGGTGCTCTTGGTCAGCCGGGCCACCCGTCCGTCGAGGGCGTCGAAGATCATGCCCAGCAGCACCAGCCCCGCCGCCTGCAGGATCTTCTCGGCGAAGGCCGGGTCGAGAGGGCCGGCTCCGGTCGACGAGGTCATGGCGTCGACCGTCTTGGCCATGGCCATGAAGCCACAGACCAGGTTGCCCAAGGTCATGATGGTGGGCAGCACGGGGATGATCGAACGGGCTGCCATGGTCAGCTGCGCGGGTCGCCCTGGGCTGGCTTGAGTCGGGCGAGCAGGGTCTGGCCGCCTCGTACGGTGTCGCCGATCTGGCAGCTCACTGCGTCAAGGTCGGCGGTGGGCACGATGAGCTCTGTCCGGGATCCGAAGCGGATCATGCCGTAGCGCTGGCCCCGCTCGAAGCTCTGGCCCACGGTCACCGGGCAGAGGATGCGGCGGGCAATCAGGCCGGTGATCTGGCGGATGGCCACGTTGCGGCCGTCTGGTCTGCGCAGGGTGATGGTGGCGGCACGGTTCTCCTCGCTGGCCCGGGGGTTGCGGGCATCGAGGAAGCCACCGTCCCGCTCGCTGATCTCCGTGGCCTCGCCGGCGCAGGGCACCCGGTTCACGTGCACGTCGAAAACCGACAGGAAAATGCCGATGCGAGTGGCGGGCTCGCTGAGGGCCGGGTCGTCCACGGTGACGATGTCGGCCACCACCCCGTCTGCGGGGGAGACCAGATCGTCTTCACCACCGGCCGCCTGGCGCTCCGGATCGCGGAAGAAGGCCGCGAAGAAAAGGAGCAGGGGCAGGGGGAGGGTCCACCAGAGCCCTCCCAGGGCCCAGGCCAGGGCCAGGGAAAGGGCGGCGAGGGGCACGGTGCTGAGCAGCAGCGTGCCGGTTGCGTAGGTCGTAAAGGGCCATCTCATCCGGTCCACCGTACCGACTCGGTGGGCCCGATGGACAGGTCCTGGGCAGCATGGCCAAAAGTCTCCAGGCAATTGGGCCGAAAGGGAACTCTGGCCCCCCACGACGCTGGAGATCTGACCCATGTTTCGCATCCTCTCTCTTTCCATCCTGTTGCTCGGCCTCGGTTGTGCCGTGCGCCCGCAGCAGATGTCCGTTCGCGAATATGGCGATCCCTCGAACCGCCTCCTGGGAGATGTGAGCTGGATGACCGTGGGTCGCTCTGAGAAGGTCATCCACGGCCAGCTGCGCAGCTACTTCCCCAACGGGCAGATGGAGGTGCAGACGACCTACGACAAGGGTGTGCCTCACGGGCCCTGGACGCAGTGGTACGACAATGGCGTCCAGGCCGCAGACGGCACCTGGGAGAACGGCCTGCGCGCAGGGACGTGGACTCGCTGGCACCGCACGGGCACCAAGCGGGTCGAGTGCACCTTCGCAGCCGATCGTCTCAGCGGCCCGTACAACACCTGGGATGCCCGGGGACGGCAGCTGCTGCTGGCGGAGTACAAGCGCGATCTCCCCGACGGCTGGTGGGTCTCATGGTGGCCCAATGGCGCCAAACGCCTGGATGGCCGGTTCATCGACGGCAAGGAGCACGGTCGCTGGACCTCGTACTACCCCTCCGGCGAGAAAGCCGGCGAAGGGGCATACCTGGACGGCAAGCGCAACGGTCTGTGGATCTTCTGGCGTGAGGACGGCTCGATCATGGCCAAGGGACGCTTCCGCGACGACCGGCCCACGGGCCATCTTCAGCTGGCCAAGGACGCCACGCAGGCCAAGGACCCCGACTCGCTGTTCCACTTCTCGTTCGACGTTCAGGACCGCTGATCTCGCCACTAGTGGGAGGACCAGAGTTGGCCCAGGGTTGCCCTGGAGTTGGTCCTGCCCGGCCGGTCGTGCGAGGGCGTTCCTCAAGATCTGAGTGAGGGCCATTGGGCTCTTCTCCAGAGCCGATCTCGGGCGTAGGATACCAGGCCGTTTTGCGCTGCCTGCTCCTGCCCCGAGAACGATCCATGACGACCATCACAGCTGTCCACGCCCGCGAGATTCTCGATTCTCGGGGCAACCCCACGCTCGAAGCCGAAGTGCAGCTGGAGTGCGGCGCCACGGGGCGCATGGCCGTGCCTTCGGGGGCCTCTACGGGCACCCACGAAGCGGTCGAACTTCGCGACGGCGATGCCGACCGCTACCTGGGCAAGGGGGTGCTGAAGGCCGTCGAGAACGTGAACACGATCATCGCCAGCGAGGTGGTCGGGCTCGATGCCAGCGATCAGGAGCACCTCGACGGGTCACTGATCGCCGTGGACGGCACGCCCAACAAGGCTCACCTCGGCGCCAACGCCATGCTGGCGGTGAGCGGTGCAGCGGCCCGAGCTGCCGCCGAGGCCTTCGGCATGCCCCTCTACCGCTACCTGGGAGGAACCGCCGCTCGCACGCTGCCCGTGCCCATGATGAACATCATCAATGGCGGCGCCCACGCCGACAACACGGTCGACTTTCAGGAGTTCATGATTGTGCCTCACGGCGCGTCGTCCTTCCGCGAAGGGCTGCGCACGGGGGCAGAGGTTTTTCACGCGCTGAAGGCCGTGCTCAAGGGCCGAGGACTGAACACCGCAGTGGGCGACGAGGGCGGCTTCGCTCCCAACCTGTCGAGCAATGAAGAGGCCATCACGGTCATCCTCGAGGCCATTGACGCGGCAGGCTACGAGCCGGGCACCCATGTGTCCCTGGCCCTCGATGTGGCAGCCAGCGAGTTCTTCCACGACGGCCAGTACGTGCTGGCGGGCGAGGGCGGCCGGACCTGCACCGCCGACGACATGATCGAAATCTACGGCTCCTGGGTGGACAAGTATCCCGTCGTGTCCATCGAAGACGGCCTGGACGAAGACGACTGGGACGGCTGGGGACGACTGACCACCGCGGTGGGCGACCGGGTCCAGCTGGTGGGCGACGATCTCTTCGTGACCAACCCGGAGCGCCTCGCCCGTGGCATCGCAGGTGGCGTGGCCAACTCGGTGCTGATCAAGATCAACCAGATCGGCACGCTCTCCGAGACCTTCGAGACCGTGGCCATGGCCACGCGCAGCGCTTACACGTCTGTGATCTCCCATCGCTCTGGCGAGACCGAGGACGCGATCATCGCCGACATCGCCGTGGCCACGAACGCGGGCCAGATCAAGACCGGCTCGCTGTCCCGCTCGGATCGCATCGCCAAGTACAACCAGCTGCTGCGCATCGAAGAAGGGCTCGGCGAGTCGGCCCGGTACGGCCTGGCCTGAGTCGTCGGGGCTGCCCGCCGGCTGGTGGCTCGTCGACAGAATGTGCTCACGAAGTGCTTCCCCAGCCCGTACTCTCGGGTCATGGGACACATGCGCATCCTGTTGCGACGACACGGACCGGCCGCGGCCATGACCGTGGGTCTGGCCTGCTTGGTCTGGGGGGCCGCTCTTCCGGCAGTCGACGAGCGAGCCCAGGCTCGCGCCGAGCGCCTCGAAGCCGAGCGAGCCCTTGAACGGCAGCAGCAAGAACTGAGCCGGGCAGAGCTCTGGCTGTCCGGGCTGGAGCAAGGTGATGCCCAGATCGAGGGGCGGTTGACTCAAGAACGGTCGCGCTCTCCCGAGCTGCCGGGCCCTGTGGTCTTGGAACCACCTGTGGGGTCTGAGCCGATCCACCTCCGCTGACCATGGGCGGCCCCGCGCAGCACCTCCCGCACAGGCTGCTAGGCCTGGTCCTGATCGGCGGGGTTCTGGTGGGCCCCTTGTGCAGCTCGTCGTGCGGGCAGTTCGTCGCTCCCGAGGGCAGTGATTTTCACAACGGCAGCTCGTTGATCCTCGAGGACGATGGTCGGGGCAGCGAGTGGTTGGTGCGCCTTGAGCAGGCCTTGGCCTTCTCAGACAAGGAGGGCGTGGTCACGGTGATGCGCGGGCTGAGAAACCTGCGCGAGCCGAGGCTGGTGCCCTTTGGACCGCGCACGCACGTGCCGGTGATCGATCGTGCGGCCGGGCTCATCGTGTCGTTTGGCGAGGGGGCGGTCCTTGACGCCGTGCTCGCCGACGCCAGGGCCGCCATCGCCGCCGCACTGCAGCGTCGAGACCTGGCCACCTTGATGGACCACGCCACGCGAGCCCGAGCTCTTGACAGCTGGCGCGACGCGGCCTGGGCCGGGGCGCGGCTCCAGTTCGAAGAAGGCCGCTGGTGGGAGGCCGCCAGCCTGGCTCAGCGCCTGCCCAGCAGCCCCAAGGTGGCAGCCTTGCTCGCCGCCGCCCAGGCCCAGCTCCCGGTCGCCGAAGCGCCACCCTCCGGCGGGCCGTGGGAGCGGTCCATCATGACTCTTGGGCTTCCCCTGGATCGGTACCAGTACGCCGAGGCTCTCCCGCTAATTATCGATGGCCGAGGTGACGAGATCCTGGTGCTCGATCACCTGGGCCTGCAGGGCCTCGACCTGGACAGCGACGGCCTGTTCATCGACTTCACCACCGAGCGCTTCGAGTGGGCGATCGAGTACCTCGGTGCAGAGCGCTTCGGCCTGGGACTTCCCGCGCCGCGCCGATTCAGCGCAGCTCGACTGGGGCAACGTCTGGTGCTGCCGTTCAACGTGGCTCGCGGTGGTTGGCGCAATCCCCGAGGGGGCCGGCAGGCTCGGTTGCTCGCCGTGGACCTAGGCCAGCGGACCGAGCCGCCGGCCATGCCGAAAGTGGCCTGGTCGGTCCGAGTACAAGACCCGGTGAGTTCGGTGTTCGGTACCCCTGTGATCGCCGGCGAGCGGGTCTTCGTGCCCGTGGCCCGCGGTGGGTTGCAGGTCGAGGTCTCCCTGGCTGCCTACGCTCTCGACGACGGACGCCTGCTCTTCGAGACGCCCTTGGTGCGCGGTTCACAGCCCCTGCGCTTCGCCTCCCGGCGCGCAGAGATCCACGTCGACGACGTGGACAAGCGCGCCCGTGAGGGAAGCCTGGTCGTGCACCAAGGAGTGGTCTACGTGTGCACGGGCTTCGGTGTGTTCGCCGCCGTCGATGGGCTCACCGGCGCGCTGCGCCACACCTTCCGCTACGACCGGGTCTTCGCCCAGGAGCAGAGCACCTTCGACCCGGCGTTCCTGTTCGACACCGGCGCCTGGGACCACGAGCCCGTCCGACGGCACGGCGAGCGCCTCGTCATCGCGCCGTCCGATTCTCGCTTCCTGTACATGCTGGCCCTGGAGCCCGGGAGCGAGGGCCACCTGATTCGCGAGGACCCGATCGAGCGGCTCGACCGCCGAGATGTGGTGGCCCTGGTCGACGATCCCCAAGGTGGGGAGGCGCCGCTGGTGGTGGCCACCCGGCGACGGGACAACCTTTCATCACTTGTGTTGCTCGACGGCAGCGGACACACCTTGGCAACCTCCGCTGCTCTTCCAGCGGGTGAACATCAGACCGGCAGGCCGTTGGTGTTGGGAGGCGCAGTGGTGCTGCCCACGGCACGCGGCCTGCGGCTCTTTGCGCTGCATGACCTGCAACGTCCCCCCGTGTTGGTGCCTCAACCCCCGGACATGCCACCGCCTACGGTGGTCTATGGCACGCGCGGTGGGCTGCTGAGCTTGCATCCCAGTGAGGGCGGGGAGCTGCTGGCGATTTTTCGGCGTCGAGCACGCTGAGCAGGGGATGTCACGGTCTCGTCTCGTTCGGCACTCTGCTAGAAGGGTCCCTTCGCGCTACCCTGAGGGGCTGCAGCGGTAGACTCGCATGAGTTCGTGCCAGAACAGGGCGACCTCCAACGCATCGAGCTGCGTTTCGTCACACATCACGTCTCTTCGCTGTCACGCATCGTTCCACCGGATGACCCCATGACCGATACCAACGACGTCCAGGCCGCTGAGCGCCTCCAGAAGGCCTATGACACGATCCGCACCGAGCTGGGCCGGGTCATCGTGGGCCAAGACGCGGTGATCGATCAGTTGATCGTGGCCCTGTTTGCCCGGGGGCATTGCCTGCTCACTGGAGTGCCGGGCCTGGCCAAGACCCTGATGATCTCGTCTCTGGCCCAGACCCTGAAGCTCGACTTCAACCGCATCCAGTTCACGCCTGACCTCATGCCTACCGACATCACGGGCACAGAGATCTTGCAGGAGAACCGCACGACCGGTGCGCGGGAGATGAACTTCATTGAAGGGCCGGTATTCACCAACGTGCTGCTGGCTGACGAGATCAACCGCACGCCGCCGCGCACCCAGGCCGCCCTGCTCGAGGCCATGCAAGATCGCCAGGTGACCACGGCGGGACAGCGCCGCGCCTTGCCCGACCCGTTCTTCGTCTTGGCCACCCAGAACCCCATCGAGCAAGAGGGCACCTACCCCTTGCCAGAGGCGCAGCTCGACCGCTTCATGTTCAACGTGGTGGTCGAGTACCCGGACCACAACGAAGAGGTCGAGATCTTGCGTCGTACCACCGAGGCGGCTCTGGCCGAGCTGCCAGCGGTGATGAGCGGCGAAGAGATCCTTGAGCTGCAAGGGCTCGTGCGTCGTGTCCCCGTGGCGGACGACATGCTGACCTACGCCGCGTCGTTGGTGCGGGCCACGCGCCCAGACCAGCCTGACTCGCCAGGGTTCGTGCGCGAGAGCCTCAAGTGGGGCGCCGGCCCACGGGCGGGGCAGTTCTTGATCCTGGGCGCCAAGGCTCGCGCTGTCATTCGGGGACGCTTTCATGTGTCCATGGAGGACATCCAGCGCGTGGCCCGGCCCGTATTGCGTCACCGTATTCTGACCAACTACTCGGCCCAGGCCGAAGGCATCCGACCGGACGACATCATCGACCGGCTCCTGGAGACCGTCTCCTTGCACCCCACCCAGGCAAACAACGATGGCGGACTCCCCGAAGTCGTGGGCAGCTCGAATGGCTGATGCCCCGGGGCGTCGAGGGCTCGACCCCAAGGTCGCCGACAAGCTGGCCCGACTGAGCCTGGCCGTTGACGGCACGGTCGAGGGCTTTCTGGCCGGACGACATCGCAGTCCCCATCGGGGCGTGTCGGTGGAGTTCGTCGAGCGTCGCCCCTACGTGCCCGGTGACGATCTCCGTCACCTCGACTGGAAGGCCTGGGCTCGCAGCGACCGCCTGGCGGTCAAGCGCTACGAAGAGGAGACCAACCTGTCTGCGACCTTCGTGGTCGATGCCAGCGCCTCCATGGCCTATCCCCCGGGGGGCGGGGTCAGCAAGTACGACCTGGCCTGCCAGGCGGCCATGGCCCTGGCGCACATCGTGCTGCGCGATCGGGACGGAGCGTCGCTGGCCCTGTTCGATCATGTGCTCGATCGGGTCTTGCCAGCGTCCACTTCGCCTGCTCACGAAGAGGTCTTGGCCCGGGCGCTGGTCGAGCGGGAGCCTCAGGGGCAGACCGACATCGCCGCCGTGCTGGGGCGACTGACCGAGCGCATCAGCAAGCCGGGCATCGTGGTGGTCCTCTCTGATCTGTTCGGTGATGTCGGATCTCTCGAACGGGGTCTGGGTTTTCTGCGCACCCGCAACCACGACGTGATCGTGCTGCACGTGATGCACAACGACGAGCTGACCTTTCCTTTCGACCGGCTGACCCGCTTCGAAGGCATGGAGGACGCCTCGCACCTGTTGGTCGACGCGCCGTCTCTGCGCGAGAGCTACCGCGAGGTGGTCGATGGCTGGCGGGCCCAGGTGCGCCGGGTCTGTCACGTGCGCGACGTCGACTACCAGCTGATCGACAGCGCTGATTCTCTCGGGCGTTGTCTCACCGAGTTCCTGGGCGAGCGCATGGCTCGCGGCGGAGGGCGGCTGTGAATCTTGCCTTTGGCAACAGCGCGCTGCTCTGGGGCATGGCCCTGGTGGGTGTGCCCATCGCCATTCACCTCTTCAATCGTCGGCGCTACGTGGTGCAGTCGTTCGCGGCCATGGACTTCCTCCGGGAGGCCTTCGCCTCGCGGCGCAAGCGCATGCGCATGGAGAACCTGCTGCTGCTCTTGCTGCGTTGTCTGGCGGTCCTGCTGGCGGCCCTGGCCATGGCCTTGCCCAACGTGTCGTCAGAGAGCGCCTTGGCCGTACTGAGCGGTGGTCGTCGCGACGTTGTCTTGATCGTCGATCGGTCGGGTTCGACAGAACGTCAGCTCTCAGGTGGGGGCACGCTCGGCGAACGCGCTCTTGAGGTGGTGCGCCGACGCATCGCCACCCTGTCTGACGAGAAGGGCGACGGCGTCACCCTGATCATGCCGGGCAGCAGTGACCTGTTGCCCGCGCCCATCGGGGCCACGCCGTCGGTCGCCGCCGCCGCGCTCGACCGGGGCCTGCCTTCGTCAGAGGGCGTGGCCGATCTGGTCGAGGCCGCACGCCTGGTGCGCGATCGGGTGCGGCCTGTGCGACCCGGCGCCCTCGACATCGAGGTGTATTCCGATCTGCAGGCGCTGTCCTGGGGCGAGCCCCTGGGGCCTTTGTTCCAGGAGGTCTTCGATGAGGGCGGAGGATCTCTGCGCGTCATCGACCTCGCTGCAGACCAGCTGCGCACGAGCAACCTGGGCGTGCAGTCCCTCGGTGTGGTCGAGCCCCTGGTGTTGTCCAGTCGACCCATCACCGTCGAGGCGGTGGTGGCCAATCACTCCGACATCGCCTTGCAGGGCGTGCAGGGTTCGTTCTCGCTGGACGATGAGTTGATCCGCACCGTTCAGGACATCTCCCTGCCGCCCCGAGGGTCCACCGTGGTGACCATGCGTCTGCGCATCGACGCCCCCGGTCCGCACCATGTCACCTTCGCCTTGCAGCCAGACGAGCTGGCCTTTGACGACAGCCGCAGCCTGGCCCTGTCGGTGCGAGACCGTCTGCGCGTCTTGTTGGTCGACGGTCAGCACGGTCCCGAGCGCCTGGAGCGGGCCACGGGCTATCTGGAGCTGGCCCTCGATCCAGAAGTGGTCGACGGGGGCGACGACCTGCTGAGCAGCGGCTTCGAGCCCGTCGTTATCGACACGCGCCGGCTTGAGACCCTGGGCAGAGAGCTGTTCGACTACGACGCCATCGTGTTTGCCGACGTGGGCGGACTGAGCCCGGACACCGCTGAACTGCTGGCCCAGGTGGTCGAGTCTGGCACGCCCTTGTTGATCTTCACCGGGCCCTCGGTGACGCCGCGAGCCTACGCAGAAGAGCTAGAGCCTCGGGGGCTGTTGCCCGCCAGGGTGGGCGCGCCCGAGGGCGGCCCCACAGGGACCGCAGACTATGTGAGCCTGGTGCTCGCCGACCCTGCCCCTGCGTCCCTCGAGCTGTTCGCCGACCCACGTCTGGCCGTGCTGTTGCAGGTGCCTGTCCTGCAATGGAACCCGCTCGAACTCGTGGGCGACGCCAAGGTCATGGCCTGGTTTGCCGACGCCCTGGGTAACACCACGCCGGCCATCGTTGAAGGCGAGCTGGGCCTGGGACGGATCATCCTCATGGGCACCACGGCCAACGACGAGTGGTCGCTTCTGCCGCGCAAGCCAGCGACCTGGGTGCCCCTTGTCCACGAGCTGCTCTCCGGGCTCATGAGCGAGGACCCGGCCCAGACCAACGTGCCCCTTGGCCAGTCACCGACCTTGGTCGTGTCGGGCGTGCCCACCCGGGCCCGGCTGGAGTTTCCGAGCGGTGCCATCGAAGAGATCACCGCGCCGCAGATAGAGATCATGGGCGAGCGGTCTCTGCTCTCGTTGGCGTCTACGCCTCTGGCGGAACCGGGCCCTGCGTTCCTCACGGTCGAGACAGAAGACTCGGCCCGATTGCCTGAGCGTCTGGCATTGGCCGCCTTCGCTGACGCCCGCGAGGGTGACCTGCAGCGCATCGATGGGCCCACCCTGGACGAGCGCCTGGCCGGAGTGGACTACCGTGTGGGTGAAGCCGAGGCGGGAGGCCTCGATGGGGGTGGCGGGCGAGGCGACGGCAGTCTCTTCAGGGCTCTGCTCTGGGCCCTGCTCATCGTGGCCTGCGCCGAGTCTGTCTTCGCGCGCTCCATCGGAGGAGCCCGATGAACACCTCGGACATCATCGAGACCACCCGCATCGAGTGGCTGAACCTGCCGCCCACGTGGGTGCTGGCCCTGGTCATCGGCCCCTCGCTGGTCCTGGGTTGTCGCTGGCTCTACCGCCGAGAGGCTCTACAGGGACGTGGCCGTTGGTGGCCCGCTGTCCTGCGTTGCCTGGCTCTGGCCCTGCTCTGTGTCTTCCTCTTTCACCCGGTGCGCAGCAAGCAGCGAGTGCGGGTCGAGCGTCCCGTGCTGGCCATTCTGTTGGACGACTCGGCCAGCCTGCGTGAGCACGACCTGGCGAGCCTGGCGAGCCGCCACGGCTTGCCCCGCGAGGCCACCCGCCGTCAAGTGGTCGAGGCGGTCATGGGGCCAGAGCTGGCCGAACTCGAGCAACGCTACGAAGTGCTGCTCTACGCCTTCGGTTCGTCGTTGCGAGCCGTGAGTTCGCTCAGCGACCTGACCGCCTCCGACGGAGAGACGAGGCTGGGGGATGCCTTGGCGGCCCTGGCCGCTGAGACTCGTGGGCGCGATCTGGCCCAGGTGATCCTGCTCAGCGACGGACGGGTCAACGCAGGCCGTGATGTCACCGCTGCCCTGGCCGGGCTGGTGGGGCGCTCGGTTTCGGTGAGCACCGTCGGCGTCGGCGATCCGACCATCCCTCGGGACTTGCGCATCAGCAACATCATCGCACCCGAGGTGGCCTTGTCGGGCGACACTGTCACGCTCGAAGTCTCCATCGCGGCTCGGGGTTATCCGGGACAGTCCACCGCGGTCACCGTGCAAGACGGGGCCAGCGGGCTGCAGATGGCTCGAGTCGATGTGCAGCTCGGCGGCGACGACACGACCACCGGCGCCACAGAGCAGCTGGTGCGGGTGAGCTTCATCCCCGAGATCGAAGGGGACGTCGACCTTCGGGTGGCCGTGGCACCCATGCCGGGCGAGGCCGACGACGTGAACAACGTCGACCGGCGCATGCTGAGGGTCGAGCCCGGGCGCATCAAGGTGCTCTACATCGACGGCTATCCCCGCTACGAGTATCGCTTCCTGATCGGTTCGCTGCTGCGCGTGCCCAACATGGAACTGCAGTGCTTCCTGACCTCGGCTTCGCCCGACTTCATTCAAGAGTCCAGCGAGGGTGTGGGCTCGCTCGATCACATCCCCCAGTCGCTTGAGTTTCTGCTCGAAAACTACCACGTGATCATCCTGGGCGATGTGCACCCGCAAGACCTGGGGGATGACTACGAGGCGGTGCTGCAGAACTTCAAGAGCTTCGTGGAGCAGGGTGGGGGCTTGCTCATGCTCGCCGGCAGCCGCTACGCGCCGAGAGAGTATCGGGACACGCCGTTGGCTGACGTACTGCCCGTGCTGATCGGTGATGCCGAAGTCGAGGCTCGCAACGTGGCTGCTCCGGGGCAGCCGTTCCGGCCCGTGCTGGCCCGCCCGAGAGATCCCCACGAGATTGTTTCACTCGACCCGGACGTCGACCGCAATCGGGCCTTGTGGGAGGACGAGGGTGGCCTCGCTCCCTTGACCTGGTACTACCCGGTCGAGAAGTTGCGCTCCACGGCTGAGGCCTTGCTGACCCATCCGACCAGCAGCAATGCCTACGGCGCCCACGTCATCCTCTCGACCATGTACTATCCCCAGGGGCGCACGGCCTTCCTGGCCAGCGATGAGACCTGGCGTTGGCGCTTTCGTTTTCTGGAGACGTATCGCGAGCCGTTCTGGCGCGGGCTGATTCGTTATCTCGCCCTGAACCGCTTGCGGCGCTCTGACTACCGCTTCGATCTCTCCACCGATCTGTCGAGCTACTCCATCGGTGAGCGCATTGGCCTGGTAGCCCGGGTGCGTGACGACGAGTTCGACGCCCTGCGGGCAGACTCGTTCGAGGTCTCCTACGTCACCCCTGACGGCAAGCAGGGGGTGCAGAGCCTGAACCGCGAAGAGGATGGCAAATTTGTGGGTTCGCTCCTGGCTGGCGAGCCCGGGCCCTATCGCTTCTGGTTGCTCGATCCGAACGATCCGTCCCAGGCCCGGTCGCCTCGCATCGTCACCGTGACCACGCCCACGCTCGAGACGGACGACGCGGTGCTCGACGAGCTGCTGCTCGAACGGATCGCGGCGCGCACCGGCGGCCGCTACGCCCAGCTGCAAGACGTGCAGGGCCTGTTGGCGTCGTTCAACGACCCACCCCGCACGCGCCCGCTGGACGAGCCCGAGCGAGAAGAAGTCTGGGCCGGGTTCCCCCAGCTGTCCCTGTTGGTGGTGCTGTTGGCCGCCGAATGGATACTACGCAAGCGAGGCAACCTGGTGTGATCCGACCCCTGTTGTTCGCCGCCGTGGGGAGCCTGGCGTGGGTGCTGCTGGGTACGGCACCCGTGATGGGTCAGGTCGACCCCTTCGCGGGCTGGGACACACTGGTCGAGGACCAATACACCTTTGACGTGGACGAACGGAGCCTGCTGGGCTTCAGCGTCCGCGCCCCCGTCGATGCCCGCTCCGCGCTCGACGATGCCGAACGCTCACTCATGGCGGGTGCTGTCGATGTGGCCGCAGAGCAGCTGTTGGCCATCGTGCGCACACGGGGCAGCCAGGTGATGCAGGTGGGCGGGGGCGATGACCGCTGGAACAGTCGCTGGGTAGGGGCCGCCGAGTGGGCCCTGTTTCAGTTGCTGACCCGGGTGCCGCTCAGTCGACGCCAAGAGGTCCTCTCGGCGGAGGAACAAGCTGAGCTGGTCGCGGCGACGTCCTGGCACGACCGGTTGGCCCTGAGTCGCCTGGCACTGGAGCACGAGGGCCTGCCCAGCGCTCTTCCGGCCTACGCCGACCTGGCTCGTCTGCAAGCCGAGGAGGGGCGCTTCGCCGCCGCCCGGGCAACGCTCTACCGCCTGCGCCAGCTGGGCGGAGAGGCCCTGGCGGAGACCTTGGCCAGCCCCCTGCCCGGGGTCGCCGCCCCGTCCTACGAGCCGTTCTCCATGGGTGATGGGACGGCCTTGCAGTCGAGTTGGCTCGACGACTCAGGTGGCGATCGGGAACTCACGGTGATCGCCCGGCTCACCGATCAAGACGTCGACTGGATCAACCCGTTCATCAGGTATTCGGGCACCTACGAAGCTCCCTATGCGCCCCTGGTACCGGTGATCGCGGACGGTGTGGTCTACGTCGCCGACACGGTCTCGGTCTGGGCCCAGGATCTCCTCTCAGGCAGACGCCTGTGGCATCACAGCGGGCCTCTCGAGGTGGTGACCGATCAGGGCACCGCCAGCCCTTCATTCACCCTGGGCGTGTACGCCAACGGGGGGCGACCGAAGGCCATCAACCCTCATCAGGTGGCCCAGCCCTTGGTCACCGGCGATCACGTGGTGGCCACGGTGCAAGTGGCCGAGCCGCGGCATCCCCTGCAGAGCTTTGATGGCTACCCCATCAATCATCCCCTGCCTCGGCGACGGTTGCGGGCGCTCGATCGGGTGACCGGTGAGGTGCTATGGACCCAGGAGCGCCCTGCCCTGCCTGACAACGACTTCGTCAATCACTTCGACGTGGACGGACCGGTGGTGACGGACGGGCGGGCTGTTTTTGCCTCGGGGTCGGTGACCGAAGGAGCGATCAACGCCTACCTGGCAGCCTTCGACCTCGATTCGGGTGCGCTGCTCTGGCGCACGCCGATCTGCTCGGGTCAGCAAGAGCTGACCATGTTCAACCGGCCCTTCCAAGAGCACGTGATCTCACCGCCCACCCTGCACGAGGGTTCGCTCTACGTGTGCACCAACCTGGGGGTGATCGGTTGCGTCGACGCCTGGTCGGGGCGGGTGCGCTGGCTGGCGGCCTACGAGTCCATCGCTCGTCGCAGTTCGCGCATGATCAGGCCCCAGAACTCTCGCGACGTGCACTGGCTCAACCAGCCGCCATTGGTCATCGACGATGTGGTGATCTTGACGCCCCTGGACAGCGAATGGCTGCAAGGCCTCGATCGTCGGACGGGCCGACGACTGTACGAGTTGCCGACGCAGATGGGTTCGAGCATGCGTCAGCCCTTGCGCCACCAGGTGGTCGATGTGGGCGAGGGACGGTTCGCCGTGGTGAACGACGAGTTCGTCGAGTGCTTCAACGCCACGAGCGGTCACATGGAGTGGTTCTCCCGGCCCTTCGGCCCGTTCCAGGAGCTGTCAGGCGCGGCGGTCGTGAACGGGGGGCGACTGCTCGTGCCCGCAGAACCGTTGCTGATCTCTCTCGACCTGAGCAACGGCCAGCGGGTGGGTGATCTCAGCCTGCCCACGACCGGCCCCGGCCGGAAGATTCAGCGGGTCGTGCCCGACGGCCCGGCGTTGGTCATGACCGATGGTGCCTCGGTGTTCGCCTTCGTAGACCACGAGCTCGTGCGCCGGGACGCGGTGGCCAGTCTGGGCCACGATCCCTTGGCAGCGCTGACCCTGGGCGAGCTGGCCCTCGCCGAAAACGATGAGCGAGGGGCGGTGGTTCATTTCGAGCGTGTCCTCGCAGCGGGGCCCTCACGAGAGGTCATGTCTCGTGCCCGAGGTGGCTTGTTGGAGGCGGCCCTGAGCGTGGCGCTGGCCGCGGACACGCCCGAGGCCTGGCAGGGCGTACTCGAGGCTGCCTGGTCGCAGCGGGTGCGCTTCACTCACGCCGAACAGGTGCTCAAGGCCTTCGTCCGGCTTGGCGCCGACGTTGAACTGGCAGACGGGTTGGCCGTGCTCGCGGACGCGGATCCAGAGCACCTGCTGACCCTGAACGACGATGGCCCCCTGCCCGTGGCGCTGCACTTCGCCATGAGCCGCATCCCCCTGCAGAGCCCGAGCGAGCAGGTCGCTTCCCTGCAAGAGTTGCTCCGTTCTGGCCGCCAGGTGAAGTGGGATGGTCTGCCACTCGCAGAGGCCGCTGCCCAACGCATCGCTGCTCTGCTGGTGCACCATGGCCCAGAGTTGTACGCGCCCTTCGAGGCCGCAGCTGCGAGCGATCTGGCCGCGGGGGCCACCCTTGCTGAGCTCGAGGCCCGCTACCCCAACGCCCAGGTGGTGGCGCAACAGCGGGTGTCCATCATGGAGCAGCTGCTGGCGGAGGGTGAGCTGCGGCGGGTCTTTGAAGAAGCGCGGGATGTGACGGTGCCTGCCCTGGTGGCCTTGCGAGCGCGGGCGGCTCGGGCCATGGGCGAGGATGCCTATGCGGACGTCCTGGAAGGCCTGGCGCCAGCAGCAAGCTCCGAGCTGCCAGCCCTGCCTCGGGATGCGTCGGGTCTGTTGCGCGTGGTCCTGTCCGAGAACCGGTCGCTCGAGCTGCATCACGCCACGGGGCAGGCGTCTCCAGAGTTCGCCGGAACGCTGCTGGCCAGCATTCACGGGACCGGCGCGTTCCTGGCTCTGGACACCCGCACAGGCGAGGTGCTCTGGGACGATCTGCCCTTGCCAGGCAACGTGCTCGAGCACTCCTCCAATCTCGACTTTCACTTTCACGGCGAGACGTTGCTGGTGCGCGGCAGGGGCACCCTGCAGGCCCTGGCCCTGGCCACGGGCGAGTTGATCTGGGAGCGCACTCTGCCCGGCCGTGTCTACGACGTGCTGCCCATGGCCGGGTTGCTGATCAGCCTCACCGAAACGTCCGGCCGCTTTCGGGTCGAGGGGCACGGCATGGCCACCGGGGCCCGGGCGTTTCGCATCGATCTGCCCGAGGCCGAAGACGTGAAGATGGTGCAGGCTGGCGACCAGCTGGTGTGCCTGAGTACGGGCGGCTACGAGCGCAACGGGCGGGGGCGTGACAAGCGCCTCGCGGTGCTCGATCTGGTGGGGGGCGTGGTGAGTTCGTCCACCGCCCTGGCGGATCGGTTCAGTATCGCCAACACGGTGAGCGACCCTGGGGTGGTGTTGCTGTCCAGGTCTGCGGGCAGGGACACCGTGCTGATGGCCTTCCGTCCGGACACCGCCGAGGTGCTCTGGGAGATCGCCCTGCCCGAGATCTCGCTGAAGTCGCGCATGCTCTTTGCCAGCGCCGACGACCAACTGGTGCTGCGGGCACCGTGGGAGGCCCGGGGCGCCGACGGCTCCAAGCACTCGTGGGATGAGATCATCCCCATCGATGCGTTGCGGGGGCCGCAAGAGGCTGTCAGCGAGCTGCCCATGCTGAAGGTGATCGACCCCGATTCTGACTTCGCTCCTCGCGTCGTGATGGCCGACCCCGCCCAGCCCCATCGGCTCCAGGTCCTCTCGGGCGACGACCTGAGCCGGGGCTATGCGTTGGAGCTGCCGGACGCCGTGCCCCTGGGAGCCACGTCTTTGCATCATGGGCGGGACGGGTTCGTCCTGCTGTCGTCGCCCTACCCCTCGCCGGTGACGTCTGTGCAGGTGGTTCGCGGCGAGCGGGGTACCGATCACTACTTCGTGCAGGTCGACGACGGCGGAAGCCAGCAGATCGAGCTGGTAGAGGGCGCTATTGTTCTGGCCCACGGTGGGGTGCTGAGCATCTTGAGGAGTGCGTTGCCATGAAGAGACTGGTCACATCATTGGTGTTGCTCCTGGCAGCAACGCCCACGGTGGCGTGGGCTCAGGGCGGTCTGCCCGCCGACTTCTCGGAGATCTCTGCTGAGTCGGTGACCGCAGTCGACGAGGCCCTGGCCTATCTGTCTCGCATCCAGAACGGCGACGGCAGCTGGACGGCAGACGTGGGCTACAAGCTCAACCAGAACTACGAGATCTCTGACCGCACGGTGCCCCACGTAGGCGTCACCGCACTGGCCGGGTTGGCTTACCTGTCAGCGGGGCACCTCCCCAGCCGGGGCCTGTACAGCGAGCAGATCGGACGGGCGACTGATTGGTTGCTCAGCCAGATCAGCGAGAACGGTTACATCACCGCGAACGGTTCGCGCATGTACAGCCACGCCTTCGCGGCCCTGTTCCTGGCGGAGGTCTACGGCATGACCGACAGGCCAGGCATGCGCAAGGACCTGCAGGCGGCCATCGACTTCATCGTCTCTTGTCAGAACGAGCACGGCTCCTGGCGCTACGAGCCCTTGGCCTCCGAGTCCGACATGTCCATCACGGTCTGTCAGCTCAACGCCTTGCGGGCTGCGCGCAACGTGGGCATTCGTGTGCCCCGTTCGACGATTGATCGGGCCAAGGATTACATTGCCCGTTCCTTCGTGAGTCACGACATGGGCTTTGGCGGCTCAGGCAGCTACTACCAGCTGGGTCGGGGCTCATTCAAATACCAGGTGAGCCGCTCGAGTCGCTCGTCGTTCGCGTTGACCTCTGCGGGGCTGGCGGCCTTGCACAGCGCGGGCGTGGACGACCTGCAGTTCACCTGGACCTTTCAGGATGGTCAGGCCGTCGAGATTGACCTTGAGCAGTCGATCCAGTTCTTGCGCGACACCATCCGCAGCGTGAGCGATGGATCCAGCTACGAGAACCACTACTTCTACTGGTACGGCCACTACTACGCGACCCAGGCGCTCTACACCATCGGCGGAGAGACCTGGTCCTGGTACTTCCCGAAGATCAGCGCTGAGTTGCTGGCCAAGCAGCGGAGCACGGGGGCGTTCCCTTGCTTCATCGGACCGGGCGAGGCCTTCAGCACGGCCATCGCTGCGGTGATCTTGTCGTTGCCCTACGGCTACCTGCCCATCTTCCAGCGCTGACTGACGGCCATGAGCACTTCCATGTCACCTCTCCCCGATCCCCAACGTGGCCCCCTGGCGGTGCGGCAGCGGCTCGATCAGGTCATCAGCCGTATTCGCCTGCTGCACGTCTGCGCGGGATTGGCCAGGCTGCTCACCTTGATCGTGGTGGGGCTGGTGGCGGCGTACGCCCTCGATCGGCTGCTCGACCTGCCCCGAACGGTGCGGGCGATCGCGCTGCTGGTCATGGTGGCCCTGTTCGGGCGGGAGCTCGTGCGCAGGCTGTTGCGGCCCCTGATCGCGGGCCCCGATCGCCTCGACGCCGCCCGCCTGGTCGAGGGCGAGCTGAGCTTCGAGGGGCGGCTGATCTCGTCCTTGCAGCTGCCTGAGGGAAGGCCCGGGTCTCTCGAACACCAGCTCGCAGCCGAGACCTCGGAGGCTTGTGAGCGCGTCGATCTGAGGGTGGTGCTGACCCCGCGGCCCTCCCTGCTTGAGGTGGCTCGGTCTCTGGGAGCGATTGTGGCCTTGGCGCTGTTGTTGGCCCTGGTGCGGCCACACTCCGAGGTGTTCTTCCAGCGTTGGGCACTCGCCGACGTGCCTTGGCCTCGGGCCACGCGGCTCAACCTTGAGTTGCCGGATGAAGGGCCGGTACACGTGCGTGATGCCGAGGGCGGCCTGTTCGTGGCCCGATCGGGCACCCTGTCGCTGCAGGCGAGCTGGTCTGGCAAGCGTCCCGAGCGGGTCGAGCTGGTGGTCGAGGGACAGCGGGGTGAGCGCAGCTCGGCCCTGTCGCTCGGCTCGTCAGGTCTGTTTCAGGGGCACTTCACCGTGGAGCCCGGGGACACGGCCCTGTGGGTCCGAGGCGGCGATGATGAGGGCGACGAGAATCGCCTCTCGCTCCGGGTGATCGACCCGCCCCGGCTGGATGCTCCCGACTTCGTGCTCACGCCGCCGGCCTACATTGGTGGTGGGGCACGCCAGGTGGGGGCCGCCGACCTGGTCATGTCCGAAGGCACCCATGTGCGGCTGCTGGGTCGTCCCCGCGGCGAGGCAGAGTCGGCCACGCTCTGGATGCAAGCTCGAGGTGAGAGCCTGGCACTCGACTTGACCGAAGACGACGAAGGGCTGCTGGTCAGCGGAGACTTCGTCGCTCGGGAATCAGACACCCTGACCGTGCGGCTCACCGGCGACCATGGCCTGGCCACGCCCGAGCCAGGACGGATCGCGCTGCTGGTCCACGAGGACCGACCGCCTACCTTGCGCGTCTACTCCCCGGCCCGCTCCGATGTCAAGGTCACTGCCCAGGCGGTGGTGCCCGTGTCGGTCATGGCCGAGGACGATCATGGCGTAGCGGGTGTGGTGCTGGAGATCGACCCGGAAGGGCGGCTCGACTTCGCCGTCGACCCTGATCATCCGGGCCAGTACCGGTTGGTGCTCGATCTGGCGCAGCTAGGTCTGAGCGACACCGTGTCCTACGCCATGGAGGCCCTCGATCATCGGTCGCTCGGTGACCGAGGTCCCCAGGGCGTGCGGGTCGACGGGCGGCGCATCGACGTGGTCAACGACTCTGATCTGAAGCGCTTGCTCGCCGACCGTCAGCTGCGACTGAAAGAAGACTTCACCCAGATCCGCGACCGACAGGTCAGAGCCCAAGAGGTGGTCGATGACCTGCTGACCGACCTGCCCCAGGCGGGCGACTCTGATCTGGTCACGGCGGCGGTGGCTCAAAACCAGGTCACCGTGCGTCTGGCGCGGGAGGCCCGTGAACTCTGCGCGATCCTCGATGCAGTGATCCTCAATCGTCTCGACGGGGGACCGGGCGCCGAGTCGCTGCTCGACCGTCGCCTGGCCGACTGGCACGACCAGCCCGTCGACGAGCCCTTCTCCCCTGCGGTGTGGGCTGCCCTGGCCAGCGACTACGGCGCAGGACAGTTCGGCCACCTCGACGGGGCGGGCCGGCTGCTGAACATGGCGGCCATCGCCCTGCGGCTCAGCCAGGCGTCGTCTCCCAGGGCTCACGAGCTGCTCACCGCAGCGGTCCAGGACCCGTCAGCAGAGCAGCTGCGCACCATCTGGACAGCCCAGCAAACGGTCATCACCGACCTGGTCAGCCTGCTCGATCGCATGAACGAGTGGGAAGACTATCAAGAGGTGCTCACCCTGGTGAAGGCGCTCATTGACGACCAAAGAGCCTTGCGAGAGCGCTCCCAAGAGGCCCTGCGCAAGAAGACGGGGAACAACTGATGATGCTCACGAAGACGTTGCCCGGTTTCCTTCGCGCCCCTCTGCTCTTGATCGGGGCAGGCGCCCTCGGTCTCGCTCTGCTGGCCACTCCCGCCCACAGTCAGGAAGAGGGTGAGTTGCACAGCGTGCAGCGGGACCAGAATCGTATCGGCCTGCGCCTGGTCTCCTTGCGCGAGAAGATGGACCGGCTGATCGATCGTTACGAGGCAGAGGGCCGAGAGCGCAACGCCGAGCTGCTGCGCACCGCCGTCGAGCAGTTCGACCTCACCGATCTGCTGGAGCGTAGCCGAGAGATCGACCGTGGGCTGGAGTCGGGCATGCTCTCCACGGTGGGTGACCAGGACACCTTGGTGACCGCGTTGGAGAGCATCTACTCGGTGCTGCGCGACCGGCGCGACGTGGACGAGATGCGCGAACAGGCGGACTTGCTGGGCGATGGCATCGCCGAGCTGGATCGGCTGGGCAAAGAGCAAAAGCGTCTCTTCGAAGAGACCTCCGCCCGCAGCGACACACCCGCCGCGGTCATGGACGAGGCCCTGGCCGAAGGCGAAC
Source organism: uncultured Phycisphaerales bacterium (assembly GCA_964537035.1). Lineage (GTDB taxonomy): Bacteria > Planctomycetota > B15-G4 > B15-G4 > B15-G4 > CAZIAK01. Next base: position 27,355 of record CAZIAK010000012.1, read on the forward strand.
GGTTGCAGCGTTCCCTGGCCGAGAGCAGCGAGGCCCAGGCAACGCTGAAGACCACTGAGGCGGCCTTGGGCGAAGTGGCCCTGGCGGATTTCCTGGCGGAGCAGCAGCGCGCCTTGGCCAATGACCCTGGCACCACGGCCGGCGATGAGCGGCGCCTGGCCAGCGGCGTGGCCCAGCTGTTGTCAGGGCTCAGCGAGCCCCTGGACGGCTCGGCAGACTCCGAGTTGCTGCAGGCCGCCCAGTCCCAGCGGGAGCGGGCCAGAGACGCGGTGGCCCAGGCCCTGGAGGCCATGGAGCGGGCCAGCGCCGCCCTGGAGGCCCAGGCCCAGACGGCGGACGGCGAGGCGCCCACGGGGAGCGAGGAGAGCAGCGCGCAAGGTCGTGGCCCGGAGTCAAAGGGAGCCGAGTCCGGGGTTTCCGACGGTTCGGCCACCGAGAGCAGCGGCGCCGATGCCAGCGCAGCTGAGACCAGCGCCGGCGAACCCTCGGGCGCCGAGACCAGCGGTGCAGAGTCCAGCGGCGATGAAGGCCCGGGCGCCGGGTCCAGCGGCGATGGAGGCTCAGGCGCAGAGTCCAGTGGAGAAGCAGGACAGGGCACAGAGGCGGGGGGCGCAGAGCCGAGCGACGACGGAGGCGACGGTGCAG
>CAZIAK010000012.1:28099-38872 GCA_964537035.1 uncultured Phycisphaerales bacterium
CAGGGCACAGAGGCGGGGGGCGCAGAGCCGAGCGACGACGGAGGCGACGGTGCAGAGAGTGGTGACGCCAGGGCCGAAGCGAGCGGGTTGGGCGCTGAAGCGGGAGCCAGCGGCGCCGCTGCGCAAGGCGACGAACCCTCCGAGCGCCAGGAGGTCGGCCAGGAGGACCCGCCGGGCGCAGACGAGGCCACAGCGAAGGAATCCATGGACGAGGCGAGCGAACGTCTGGAGCAGGCCAGGGACGCGCTGGTGGAGTCGGAGCGAACCCTGGCCGCTGCCCGGAACAGAGCTCGGGCCATGGCAGCCGCCTCGGCCCGACAAGCCGAAAGCCAGGCTGAAGAACTGAAGCAGGACGCCCAGCGACTGGAGGCTGCGGAGCCAGAGGCCGGCCCTGAGTTGCTCGATCGCACCCGCGAACTCATGGCCGAACTCGCGGCCATGCAGGAGGCGTTGCAGAGTCAGCAGCTGGCCCAGGCCGGGCAGCAGGGCACCGCCGCCGAGCAGAGCCTCAACGAGATCCTGGAACAGCTGCGCCAGCGGCGGCAGGGTGCAGATGACCAGGTGGCTGAGCCTGCCACTCCTGAGCAGGTGGCCGCAGCCGTCGCCGACCAGCAAGAGCTGAAGCGTCGCTTGCGCGAGCTGATGGACCGCCTTGAAGAGCTCCCTGATCAAGAGTTTCAACAGCCGGGCCAGCGGGCAGAGAGCGCCATGGAGTCGGCCAGCGAGGCCCTGGATGAGGGGCGCAGCCAAGAGGCCGCCACGCGCCAGGAAGAAGCCAGCGAAGCCCTCGATGAGGCCAAGAAGAAGCTGCAGGGCGAGCGCGATCGTTACGAGCAACTGCGCCAAGAAGAGGTGCTGTTCAAGCTCGGCGAAGAGCTGAAGGAGATGCTCGACGAGCAGATCGCCGCGAGCAGCGAGACCCGAGAGATCGATGAGGCGCGTGGAGATCGGGAGCGTCTGTCCCGCAGCCACCGCCGGGCCGTGGCACGCTTGTCGGAGAGCGAACGGACCCTCTCCAGAGAGGCCACATCTCTCGCCGAAGATCTGGCGGCGGATGGCGCCAAGGTGTTCGTGTTCGCCATCGAGCAGATCGCTGACGGCCTGGAGAGCGCGGCGAACGAGCTGGCTGATCAACAGACCGGCGCGTTCGTGGCCTCGATTCAACAGAGCGTCGAGCATCGCCTTGCGGACCTCTCTGCGGTCTTGGCCGACGAGCTGGAGCGGCGGCGCAAGGCCATGTCCGAGATGGACGCGGACACGCCCCCGGGCGAGCAAGGCGGAGACTCCAAGCAGCCCTTGGTCCCGCCCGTTGCGGAGCTGTTGTTGATCCAGCGCATGGAGCTGATGGCCTTGACGCGCATCGAGAACTTTCAGTCGTTGCACGGCGCCGAGGGCATGGGCGAGATGGAGCTGCTGGTGCTCGAGCGTTGGGCTCTGGAGCACTCGAAGACCACCGCCTTGTTCGAGACGATGATTCCCAAAGAGCCCGAAGTCGCGGTCGAGGGCGAGGCCGACGGCTCCCCGACCGAACATCCGACCGAAGAGGAAGAGCGATGAATGCACTCCTTCTGTTGAGCTGCCTGATGTGGGCCCCGATGTGGACGCCCGTGTGGGCGCAGGTCGAGCCACCGGGCCCCCAGGACGACGCGGCGGCGGCCGCCGAGGCCCTGGTGGAGCGCATCCAGGAGAACCTGGGGCGCATTGATGAGACGCTCTTCTCGACTCTCGACGCGGACAACCCGGCGGGCGTCCTGGAACAGGTCCGCCAGGCACACATGGAGGTCATTCGCGATCTGGAAGAGCTGATCAACCAGGCCAAGTACCAGCCCAGCGGGAGCGGCGGAGGCGGAGGTGGGTCGTCCTCTGATTCGCCCAGCGGCGAACAGTCCGGTGAGGACAGTTCACCCCGGGACAGTGATGGCTCGCAGGCTCCCCCGTCCGGTGAAGGCGATGAACCGGCGCCGCAGCCTCCCGGCAGCGAAGAGGGGCAAGATGGCGAAGGGGGCGAAGAGCCCATGGGTGGCGGGGGTGAGGGCGACGACCCGGCCGATCAACTCGATGATTCGACTCCCGCTCGCAACGAGGAGGGTGGGCCGCCTCCCCCAGAAGAACGAGATGACCCCGTCCGAGAGAACACCGATGCCCGTTGGGGACTGTTGCCACCCAAGCTGCAGGAGCGCCTGATGAACTTGCACGTGGACGATGTGCCCGGCCGCTACCGCGATTGGTTGTCTGCCTACATCCGGGCCATGCAACGCCTGGAGGAAGGGGACGGCCGTTGATCCCCGGCCTGCACATCGCGCTCGCAGTTGCCCTCGCCTGTGTCCTCGGGGGGGCGTCGCCCGTTGCCATTCCAGGCCCGGGTTGCCCTCCTGGTCTGACGGTGGACGAAAGCTCAGCTCAGGGCGGCGACGACCCGCTGCGGCTGCAGGCGGTGGTGGCCATGGTCGACCGGGCCCACGTCTTTCTGCTCGAGAACCAGAATCCGGACGGCTCCTTCTCACTGCTCCGAAGCGAGCGCGAGAGCGGCAGCGCTGCACCCATCGCGGTCACCGGGCTGGCCAGTCTGTCCCTGATGGCCTCGGGAGGTCTGCCCGTACGTCGCGACGGGGGAGGCTCCCGCAGCCAGCCCATCCAGCGGGCGATTCGCTGGCTGATCGATCACTGTGACAGCGCGGGAGAGTTTCGCGCCGACGACGACACGGTGAGCAAGATGCACGGCCAGGGCTACGCGCTGCTGGCCCTGACCCAGGCCGTGGGCATGTACGGCAGCGGAGAGCCTGAGCGACTGCGTCTCGCAGCCGCCATCGACCGGGCCGTGGGCCTGGTGCAGGACACCCAGGGGCTGCAGGGCGGGTGGTACTACGAGGCCCGCAGGTCGACAGGGCACGAAGGCTCGATCACCGTGTGCATGATCCAGGCCTTGCGGGCTGCGAAAGACGCTGGCTTCGTGGTGGACCAGGGGGTGATCACCGCGGCCGAGGAGTACATGAAGCGCAGCCAAGACAAGGAGTCAGGCCGCTTTCGCTACGCCATCGGCAACGACCGCATGACCTGGGCCCTCACCGCTGCAGCCCTGGCCACCTTGAACGCCCTGGGCGACTACGGCAGTGACGAGTTGGCAGACGGCTTCGAAGCCCTGCGCCGCGAAGACCCCATTACCGGTTCCGGGCGCACGGACATGTTTCAGCTGTACGGCTCGTTCTACGCGGCTCAGAGCTATTGGGCCTGGCGCGACCCCAGGATGTTCGAGCAGTGGTGGCCCCAGTTCGTGCAGTACTGCCGGGACCAGCAGCGCGAGGGCGGCGAGTTTTCCCACGGAAAGTACGGCAAGGTCTACGCCACGGCGATCATGTCACTGACCCTGCAGGTCCCCCTGGGCTACCTACCGCTCTTCCAGAAGTAGACGGCCGAAGCCGCTTTCCTCTCGACGCGCCGAAACTCTGCGCCTCCTTGGTCAGAGACAGGGACGCCCGGAACGTCGCAGCAATGCCGACCGATAGCACAGACCCCTAACTGGCGTTGATCATGCCTGTGGTGGGGGAACTGGGCATGGCCAGCTCTCTCGCGGGCATGCGTCCGGCGAGCCAAGCCGCACGACCGGCCATCCAGGCGTGCTTCATGGCCAGGGCCATACGCACCGGCTGGTCGGCAGCGGCGATGCCCGTGTTGAGCAGCACTCCATCCACGCCGAGTTCCATGGCCACGGTCACGTCGGAGGCCGTGCCGACTCCTGCGTCCACGATGACTGGCACGGAGGCGGCGCGCTTGATGGCGATGATGTTGCGGGGGTTGAGAATGCCCAGCCCGCTGCCGATGGGGGCGCCGAGGGGCATGACCGCAGCCACGCCGATCTCTTCGAGGCGTCGGGCGATGATGGGGTCGTCGTTCGTGTAGGCGAGCACGGTGAAGCCGTCGGCCACCAGGGCCTCAGCCGCTGCCAAGGTCGCCAGTGGGTCGGGCAGCAGGGTCGTCTCGTCGGCCAGCACCTCAAGCTTGACCAGCTCGCTGTCCAGGGCCTCGCGGGCCAGGCGCGCGGTGCGCACGGCGTCGTCGGCGTTGAAGCATCCCGCCGTGTTCGGCAGCAGGGTGATGCGCTCGGTGTCGAGGAAGTCGAGCAGTGACTCGCCCGGCCCCATGTTGATGCGCCGCACCGCCACGGTGACGCACTCGGTCTCGGAGACATCGACCGCCTCGCGCATCTGGGAGAAGGTCGCGTACTTGCCCGTGCCCACGAAGAGCCGCGAGTCGAAGGAGTGGCTGCCGATCTGGAGCGGTGTGTCGCCGGGAATCATGATGAAGCTCAAGCAGGCTGTGCGGAAAGTGCCGAAATGGCGAGTGGGGTTCGGGGAGGCAAGCGGGGCGACCCGGCGCAACGGGGCCTGGGCCGTTCAGCCGCCGCCGACGAAGGTGACGACCTCGATCACATCGCCGTCCTGCAGGGTGTGCTCGCAGTGGCGGGAGCGGGGCACGATGGAGCGGTTGATCTCCACGGCGCAGCGCCCACCTTGGGGGGCGACCTCGGTGAGCAGCTCGGAGACCGAAGTCTCTGCCGGAAAATCGCGGCTCTCGCCGTTGAGCGTGACCTGGACGGGCGGGCCAGCCATGGGTCAGGACTTCTCCCAGCGATACAGCTCGATGACCTGGCTGAGGGTGGAGCCGGCCTTGATCTCTTCACGGACCCGGTTCTCCATCTCAAGCACGTCGAGGGCCCGGTTGGCGGTCTCGACCGCTCGCTCGGCGGGCACCACCACCACCCCTGAGTCATCGGCCACGATCCAGTCGCCATTGCGCACGGCCTGGCTGCCGCAGCGGATGGGAGTGCCGATCTCGCCGAAGCCCTTGGGCTCCCAGGCGTTGGCGCAGGTGTGCCGGGCCCAGGCCGGGAAGCCCAGGGCACGGATGGCGTCCACGTCGCGAATGGCGCCGTCGATGATCACCGCGGCCAGGCCTCGTTGCAGGCACGACTCGGTGGCCAGCTCGCCCCAGATCGCCGGGGGGCGCCCGCCCGCGTCGATGACCAGGACATCGCCGGGACCGCAGCGGTCGATGGCCTCGACGGGCTTGGCCCAGTCGCCGGGATAGGTGCGGCAGGTCACCGCCCGTCCCGCGACATGCTGACCGGTCAGGATGGGCGTCAGGCCTTCCATGGCGCCGGCCCGGTGCAGGGCGTCAGACACGTTGGGGGTGGAGACCCGGGCGAAGGCAGCGGCCAGGTCTTCGGCGCCGTAGCGCTTGAAGTCACCGGTGGGGGCGGGCCGGCCGTTGGCTACGGCGCCCACGATGGCAGCGGTCGCCCCCCTCGCATCGGGAGACTTGGTGATCGCTCCGCCCACGATGACGATGTCGGCTCCGGCGCTCACCGCTTCGGGGGCAGTCTCGCCGGTGATGCCCCCGGCCACGGTGACCGTGATCTTCACCGCTTCGCGCACGGCTCGCAGGGTGTCGAAGGGGTCCTGGCCGAGCATCTGCTGGTCGATGGGGCAATGGACGCCCACCGCCGAGGCGCCAAAGGCGGCGACCTGCTGGGCCCGGGCCACGGGATCGGGGTGGCCCACCAGGTCGACCACTACCTGGATGCCGTAGTTCTGGCCCACCTCGACGCACTCCTTGATGGTGGCGTCGGAGGCCAATCCCAGCACGGTGGCGAAGCTGGCGCCTGCCTTCGAGGCCATTTCCATCTCTGTGCGGCCCGCATCCATGGTCTTGGTGTCGGCCACGATGGGCAGGCTGGGGTAGAGCTGATGCAGTCGTCTGACCGCATCGAGACCCTCGCTCTTGAGCAGGGGAGTGCCCACTTCGAGAATCTGCGCCCCGCCGCTGACCGCCTCTGCGGCAGCCTTCTCGGCCCTTGAGATCATGGTGAAATCGAGGGCCACCTGGAGCCGGGCGGGGGCCGTGGAGGTCTCGTTCTCTGCAGGTGACATGATGGGCTCGAATCCGGTCGACATGGGCCGCTCCAAGAAGGGGTTCCAGCGCTGAGGAACCAGCCCCGCATCCTACGGCGAGGGAGAGCGGCCGGGCAAGCAGCCCTCTGCCCCGGAAAGGGCGCCGATCCTTGACATGCGCTCCGTCGAGGGCACATAGTAAGGGTTTCCTCAGTTGGCGCAGATGTCGTGTCCAGCACAGGTGGGGTCCAGCCTCAGACGGCCGGATTGACCCACTTGTTTCAATTGGTACGCGCTGTTCCGAAGACTCCCGCAATCCCGACCCGAGAGGTGGTGACCATGAATGCCGAACTACTGCGCATCATCGAGTCCATCCATCTCGAAAAGGACATCGACGCGGAGCTGATCTTCAGGACCATCGAAAACGCCATGGTGGCGGCCATTCAGCGCAAGATCGGCGACGACGTGCATATCCACTGCACCCTCGATCGCAAGACAGGTGAGCTGTCGGTTACGAGTGATGCCGAGACCGGGTCCATCGACCTGGGCCGTATCGCCGCCCAGACGGCCAAGCAGGTCATCATCCAGTCTCTGCGCGATGCCGAGAACAGTGTGGTGTTCACCGACTATGAGGGTCGGGTGGGCGAGCTCATCCTGGGCCAGGTGCAGCGGGTCGAGGGCGGCGCGATCATCGTCAACCTGGGCAAGGTCGAGGCCATCATCCCCCGGGCCGATCGGGTGCGCGGTGAGGTCTACTCTCCTGGCGACCGTATTCGGGCCATCATCACCGAGGTCAAGCTGGCGGGCACCCGGGTCAAGATCATCCTCTCCAGGGTGTCTCCCGAGCTGGTGCGCTCGCTGTTCGAGCTTGAGGTTCCCGAGGTCTCCGATGGCGTGATTGAAATCCGGCGCATCGCTCGCGAGCCCGGATACCGCACGAAGATCGCCGTGGTCAGCAATGACCCGCGGGTCGATTGTGTGGGTGCTTGCGTGGGAATCCGGGGCACGCGTATCAAGGCGATCACTGACGAGCTCAACGGCGAGAAGATCGACATCATCCGCTGGAGCAACGACGACAACGATCTGATCATGAACGCTTTGCGTCCAGCACAGATCGCGTCGCTCAACATGGAAGAGGCTGAGCGTATCTGCCGGGTCGTGGTACCCGACGATCAGCTCGCCTTGGCCATCGGCCGCAAGGGACAGAACGTCCGCTTGGCCACCCGGCTCACGGGCTGGGACATCAAGATCGAGGGCGTCACCCAGATGCCCCACAGTGCACGAGACGAAAACGGACAGCCCATCGGCCCTCCTCCTGAGGCGCAGGACAAGGCTGTCCATGACTTTAACGATGCGAACGGAGCCGGCCGGGCTCCGAGGTCGGAGTGATGGACTTTGAGACTGCACGAACTGACCAAGGAACTAGACGCTGACGGAAAGCGTCTCCTAGAGCTCTCAAAAGAGTTGGGGCTCGGGGTCAAATCGCACTCGTCCAATCTGGCCAGAGGGATCGAAGGCATTCTGAGGGCCGCATGGTCTGAAGAACTGCTGGAGCGGGCCGAACGAGAAGAGAAGAAGGCAGCCAAGGCCAAGGCGAAGGCAGCCGCTGCGGGGCCGAGCATCGCCCTGACCATCAAGAGCGCGGCCGAGCCTGTGGCGGAGGTTGTCGCTGACCAGGCCGACTCGGCTGAGACCGCTGCGGCAGAGGTCGTCGCAGAAGACGTGGGGCTCGCCCCGGCCGACACCGCCGACACCGCCGACACCGCCGACACCGCCGACACAAAGGTCGAAGCCGAAGAAGAGGTCTTGCCCGAGATCACGGCTGAGACGGCCGCCACCGAATCAGAAGAAGAGGTTCTGGCTGTTGAGCCGGCCGAGGAAGATGTCGCTGCAGAAGCCAGCCCCGAAGCGGCTGATGAGATCGAGGCTCCTGCTGAGACGAGTGAGCCCGATGACGCTGGCGAGACGGCAACGCAACCCGACGCCGACGACGCCGACGATGCCGTAGAGGTCACAGAGCTGGCCGCAGAAGCTGTTGAGGTCGAGGCTGATCCGGCGGCTGGCGAAGTGGCCTCTGAGAGCGAGCCCTCGGCCGACGGCGCTGCTGATGCCGACGCGGTCGCCGAGGATCAACGGGAGATGGTCGTCACCTTCGGCGGCAAGCCTGCCGGCGGGGACGAAGAACCCGCTGACGAGTCTGGCGAAGCCGTCGACGAGGCGGGCAAGACTGCCGCAGCCAAGGCGACAGAGAAGGAGCTCGCCGAGGCCAAGGCCGTGCGCCAGATCGGCGTGGTCAACGTGCCCACTCGTCGCGAGCGCAAGGGCGCGAAGATCCTGGGCAAGATCGATCTGAAGGCCAAGCCAGCTGAGGAGTCTTCGTCCACGGCGTCGCCCCGACGTCGGGGTGGACAGCAGGGCTACGATCCTCTCGATCCGACCCGCGCCATGCCCCAGCCCGAGGGGCGCCATGGAGCGACGGCGCGCAAGGACACCGACTACGGCGGCAAGCCTCGTGGCACGGGGCGGCCAGGCAAGCCTGGTGGCGACTTCGTCTTCGATCCTGAAGACAGCTCGTCCCTTTCGGCGATTCGCCTCGGCCACTTCGGCAACCGCCGTCGTCCGCCGCCACGCCGCCCACCCATGCGTCGGTCCCGGATGGGCGGCCGTCGGGCGAAGAAGGCGGTGCCGGTGCCCACGCATCCGGTCACCGTGCGTCCGCCGATCAGCGTGCGCGATCTGTCTCTTGAGCTGGGCATCAAGTCGCGCCAGATCATCATGAGCCTGCCCGATGTGTTCGATCCCCGTGATCGCAACGCTCGCAACGGCGTGCTCGATGCGGAGAACCTGGTCGAGCTGGCCGTCGCCATCAACCGTGAGATCAACATCCTTGATCCGGACACGGCTGAAGGGCGCATGTTGACCAAGATCGACAAGCTCACAGAGGCCGCGGGCGGCGAGTTCTTGCCCAGGGCCCCTGTGGTGGCTGTCATGGGTCACGTTGATCACGGCAAGACGACGCTGCTCGACACCCTGCGCAAGGCGCGGGTGGCCGCCAAGGAGGTCGGCGGCATCACCCAGATGACCTCGGCCTACTCGGTGTCCACCGAGAGCGGCGCCACCGTCACCTTCTTGGACACGCCCGGTCACAAGGCGTTCACCGAGATGCGTGCCCGAGGCGCCAGCGTCACCGATGTGGCGGTGCTCGTTGTGGCTGCAGACGACGGCGTGATGGAGCAGACCCAAGAGGCCATCGATCACGCCGTGGCGGCGAGCGTGCCCATGGTCGTGGCCATCAACAAGATCGACAAGCCGGGCTCCGATCCCATGAAGGTCCGCCAGCAGTTGGCCAGCGCAGGAGTGCTGGTCGAGGACTATGGCGGAGATGTGGGCGTGGTCGAGTGCTCGGCCACCACCGGCCAGGGCCTGGACGCCCTGATCGAGCGCCTGGCCCTCGAGACAGAGCTGCTTGAGCTGTCGGCGAATGCGCAGGTCCCCGCTCGTGGCGTGGTGATCGATTCCCGAAAAGACTCCAAGCTGGGCGTGGTCACGACCGTGGTGGTGCAACAAGGCACCTTGCGGGCCAAGGACTCCCTGCTCGCTGGCACTGCGGTTGGCCGTGTGCGCTGGTTGCTCGACGACCGGGGCAAGCGCATCACCGAAGCCGGGCCCTCGTGTCCGGCTCAGGTCGTGGGCTTTGACGAGCCGCCCGCGCCGGGTGCCACCGTGTACGTGGTCGGCGACGTGGCGACAGCCAAGGTTGTGGCCGCCGAACGGATCGAGTCCGGCCGCGAGCGGCGTGCCGCTGCCGTCGACGCGGTGACCCTTGAGAACCTCTTCGACACCATCGAGTCCCAGAAGGTCACCGAGATCAACGTGTTGATCAAGGCGGACAACATGGGCTCCCTCGACGTGGTGCGCCAGACCGTGGTCGACGTGTCCCACCCCGAGGTGCGCTTCAGGGTCTTGCGTGCTGGCCTGGGCGCGATCACCGAAGACGACGTGTTGCTGGCCAGCGCCAGTTCGGCCTTCATCATCGGCTTCGGCGTGGTCGCCGATGTCCGTGGTCGGGCCGCTGTCAACCACACCGGTGTGGACGTCAAGTTCTACGAGATCATCTACGAGATGACCGACGATCTGGAGAAGGCTCTCGAAGGAGAGCTGGGCACAGAGAGCATCGAGGACGTCATCGGCCACGCGAACATCAGGGCCATCTTCAAGGCCAGCAAGTACGGCAACATCGCTGGCTGCTACGTGACCGACGGCATCCTGCATCGCGACGCCCATATTCGCCTGGTTCGGGACGGGGTGGTGGTACACACGGGCAAGCTCGACAGCCTCAAGCGCTTCAAGGACGACGTCCGCGAGGTGCGCGAGAACTACGAGTGCGGCCTGCACCTCAACAGCTTCAACGACATCAAGGAGGGCGACGTGCTGGAGGCCTTCACGGTGACCGAGGTGAAGCGCACCCTCGACTCGGAGCCGGTTGAGTCTCCTTCGAGCTGAGCTGCCATGACCTGGGATCGTATTCAGCGCCAAGAGGCGATTCTCCTCGAGAAGATCGCCGTGCTCGTGCAACGGCTCAACGATCCTCGATTGGGCTTCGTGACCATCACTGCGGCGAAGCTGAGCCGGGACAAGCGCTACTGCACCGTGCAGTTCACGGTGATGGGCTCTGAGAGCGAAGTGAGCAAGACCACCAGGGCCCTCGCCGCTGCGGCGCCAAGGGTGCGGGAGATGTTGGCCCCATCCCTGCAGAGCCGCGTGTTGCCTGAGCTGCGGTTCGTCATGGATGAGAACGTGGTGAAAGAGTCGCGCCTGCGCACGCTCATCGAAGAGGTGACCGCCGAGCGAGTGGACCGGGCAGGTCCTGACGAACTCATGGACG
>CAZIAK010000012.1:38972-110532 GCA_964537035.1 uncultured Phycisphaerales bacterium
GAAGCTGAAGCTGAAGCTGCGGCTGACGTTGAAGCTGGGGCTGACGAGCTCGGTGGCGACAGCGAGCCCGACGCCGTCGAAGCCCCCAAGGATGCAGATCCGGGGCTCGACGGCAGTTCCTGATGGGACGCCTGGTCTTGGCTGGGCTCGTGCTGGCGGCGGCTGCGGGCTGCGGCCCTGACGCCGACCTTTCAGACCCGGCCTCAGGCGAGAACGCTGACGCCGCCGTGGCTTCCCAGGACCCTGTTGCGGGTCGACAGGTCGCCACCGAGGCGGGCGCAGGTTCAGCGAGAGTCGCTCCGGCTGACGACGGCCAGTTGATCCTGCGGGCGGGGGACTGCCTGCTCGATCTGGGCCCCCTGGCGCGACTGAGCGACCTGCCTACCTCGAGCTTGCCCGACACCATCGCTGCTCTGAGCGCGGGGCCCATGCTCATGCGCTCACCCACGCTGCTCGCAGGGGCCTGGGCCCCCGTGGCACGCGTGCCGGACGGCTGGGCTGAGCTGCTGCAGCGTTACGGAAATCCTCCGCTCTGGAGAGCCGCCGCACCCATGCCCGTCCTGGCCGGCAGCGACCCGCCGATCGTACGGGCGAGTGGCAATGCCATCACGTCCTGGAGTGAGGAGACCCACCAGAGAGACGAGACCTTGGTCTGGTGGGACGCCAGCAGCCAGGCACTGTTGGCGGTGGGAGAGCAGCCGCCAAGCCAGGTGGCCATCGATGGTTGGGTCGATCCCCAGGTGGAGTTCGGCTCCGTGGAGCGTGGGCAGATGGCAGCGGCTGGGCGGGCGCCGGCCTCCGCGTTCCGAGGCGCCTTTACCCTGGACGATCTGCTCCTGGACGCCCTCTTGCTCCCCGCCCCCGGCCGCTGGGAGGTCTCGGTGGACGCGCTGCGAGCCGAACGTCTTGAGCTCAGCGTAGGACTGGCGGACCGGGCCTGGCTGCTGGCAGGAGAGGTCCTCCATCGCTCTCGGCAGCGCACGGACGGCGTGGTCATGGCCGTGGAGGTCGTCACCGCAGAGGGTGATGTCGACCGGCTCTGGAGTCTCGCCATCGATGGCTCGGCCGCCGGCGACGCCTACCAAGAGGCTGTGGTCGACCTGTCTGCCTACCAGGGCCAGGCGCTGACCCTGCGGCTGATCACCGAGGCAGGCCCCAAGGGCAATGGAGACTTCGACTACGCCCTCTGGGGCGGCCTGCGCCTGCGGGGGGCCCCTCGGCGAGCGCCCCCCAGACCTCACGTGGTGCTGATTGACATCGACACCCTGCGCGCCGATCGCCTGGGCGCCTACGGTTCGCGATCGGGGCTGACCCCGCAGCTCGACGCCTGGGCCGAGGGCCGGGGCACCGTGTTCACCGACGCCATCTCCGTGGCCTCATGGACCCTGCCCGCCACGGCCTCCATGCTCACCGGCCTGGCGGTGCATCAACACGGCGTGGAGCGTGCCGTGGGCGCCTTGGGCGAGGATTTGCCCACGCTCGCTGGCTTGCTGCGCCAGTCGGGCTACGAGACTCTGGCCGTGGCTTCAGGGGGCTACCTCCGTCCCGCGTTCGGTCTGGCTCAGGGCTTCGAGCGCTATCGCACCGCCGCGCCCGACAACACCGACTTCTCGGAGGCCCTGGGCTGGGTGGCTGAACGTGATAGCGAGCGGCCGTTCTTTCTGTTCGTGCACACCTACGCGGTCCACGCTCCCTATCCCTTCGACGCGGCCCGGGTCGATCCCCACTACGACGGCCCCTTCTCAGGGCTGGACGTGGACTACGGCAACGTGATGGACCCGTACAGAGAGGGCGAACTCAACCTGACCCCCGGCGACCGAGACTACGTGACCGCTCTCTACGACGGTCTCGTGGCCAACATGGACGGAGCCATCGGTGACCTGCTGACGCAACTGGGCGAACTGGTGGGGGACGAGCCCATGCTGGTGGTGTTCACGTCGGACCACGGCGAGGCCCTGTTCGAGCACGAGGTGCTGGGCCACGGGCAAGAGGTCTATCAGGAGCTGCTGTCCGTACCCTTGGTGATCGCGTTCCCGAACGAGTCAGAGCGTGTGCCCCGGCGGGACGACCCGGCCAGCCTTGTGGACATCGTGCCCACGGTGCTCGACGTGGTGGGCTTGCCCGTCCCCGAGGGGCTGGCCGGGCGCAGTCTGTTGGTGGCACAGCCAGAGCACCGGGTGCGGGTCGCCCGTCACTTCTCAGAGATTCAGCAGCGGGCGGTGATCTCGGCAGGTCTCAAGCTCATCGAACGCTGGGCCCAGGGCGACGAGAGCCAGGTGCATCGTGAGCTCTACGACCTGACCGTCGACCCAGGCGAGCGCTCCAGCCTCGATTGGCAGGACGACCCTCGGGTGCGCACGCTGCAACATCGCCTGGAGGTCTACCAGGCCGAGCACGGCCCGCCCGACGCCGCCAGCAGCGAGACGGCGACCCTCGACGAGGACGCCCAGGCCCAGCTGCGTGCCCTGGGCTACCTGGGCGACGGCTGATCGCCCAGCCAGCCTGGCCCGGGGTGTGAGGCCTCAGGTCAGCACAGGCCACAGCCGACGCCGCCCTCAGACCTGAATGCGCCGCCAGCTCACAGCGTCGCCCTTGCCATCGAGGATCTCGATGCCGAGGGCAGCCAGCTCGTCACGAAGGGCGTCCGCGGCGGCCCAGTCTTTATCGGCCCGTGCTTGCGTCCGTCGCTGCACCAGCTCTTCGATGGCCTGATCTTGATCGGCGTTGTCACCCGAAGTCTCTTCGACCTGGAGTACATCGAGCAGTCTGTCGAAGCGGCGCAGGGCGGCCAGGGCTGCCGCCGCCTCTTCGCCTTCGGGCTGGCGTCGGTGACCCTCGTGCACCAGGCTGAACACCCCGTCGAGGGCGCCGGACACGTTCAGGTCGTCGTTCATGGACTCGTCGAAACGTGTCACGCAGGCAGCCACCCACTCCGGCGGGTCGCCAGCGTCGGCGCCCTGGCTGCGTTGCTCCATCTCGTCGGCGAAGAGGCGCAGACGGCGTACGTTTCCTGCGGCCTCCTTCAGCCCGTCAAAGGTGAAGTTGATCACCTGGCGATACTGGGCCCGCAGCAAGGCGAAGCGCACCGCAACCGGTGAGTGACCCATCTCGGCCAGCTGCTCCACGGTGTACAGGTTGCCCAAGGACTTGCTCATCTTGCGCCCCTCGACCTGCAGGAAGCGCGTGTGCATCCAGTGCCGCGAGAAGGTCTTGCCCGTGGCGCTCTGCCCCTGGGCGATCTCGCACTCGTGGTGCGGGAAGATGTTGTCTTCGCCGCCGGTGTGGATGTCGAGGGTCTCCCCCAGCAGGTGTTGTCCCATGGCCGAGCACTCGATGTGCCAACCCGGGAAGCCGCGGCCGAAGGGGGAGTCCCACTGCATGATGTGATGGTCGTCGCGCTTCCACAGGGCGAAGTCGCGGGGGTCGCGCTTCTCGTCGAGCACGTCGACCCGGGCACCGGCGATCAGATCGTCGCCCGTGTTGCCCGACAGGCGCCCGTACTCTTCGAAGCTCTTCACGTCGAAGTAGATGTTGCCGCCCGCTTCGTAGGCATGACCCCGTTCGATCAGCTGTTCGATCTGGGTGATCATCTGGGGGATGTACCTGGTGGCCCGGGGGTAGTGATGAGCCCGCTGGATGCGCAGCCGATCAATGTCGGCCATGAACATCTCGGTGTACTTCTCGGCGATCTTCCAGGGATCGAGCTGCTCCTTGGCGGCAGCGGCCTCCATCTTGTCTTCGCCGCGCTCCGGGTCGTCGTCGCGCAGGTGCCCCACGTCGGTGATGTTCATCACCTGGGTCACCTCGTAGCCGGCGAGCTCAAGCCAGCGCCGCAGCACATCGGCAAAGATGAAGGCCCGAAAGTTGCCGATATGGGCCTGCCCGTAGACAGTGGGGCCACAGTTGTAGATATGGACCTTGCCTGGCTCAGCGGTGGTCAGGGGCACCTTGCGGCGCAACAACGTGTCGTGGAGTTCAAAAGCCATGGTGGGGGATGATCTCCTATTCTCCAGGCTCAGACCACCGCCGCACGGGAGGCTGCGGGGAGCGGGCGGTGGGCCATTGCGCGCCGGCCGGTCAAGGCAGGGTCGGGTCGGGGCAACGCGTCGGTCGTCGGAGCGCCATTTTCGGGACAGCCCGCATCGCGAGCAGGCTGCACGCCGAGAGCCGCCCGCCGAGCAGGTCCCGATGGCGCAAGCTCTTCGTTGTCGAATCCTCGACGAATCCACTGATCCGCCTCCGGTTCTTCGCCTCGACTTGACACCATGGAGACGCACTCGTCATCACGGCTCTCGGTGTGCAGCCTGCTAGACTGCGCCGACGCCTGCCGCCTGGAGCCCCGCCCCCTTGCCCGAGTCCCCTAGCTTGATCTGGAAACTGGCCTCTGTCGTGGGCTTTCTCTGCCTGGTCAGTGCCTACCTGGTCAACCAGCGGGGCGGCTGCTCGACCGAGGGCTGGCGCTACCTCTGGGCCAACACCCTGGGCGCGGGACTGCTGGCGGCCTACTCCGCCAAGATCGACGAGCCCGTGTTCGTCGGGCTGGAGGGCTTCTGGTGCCTGGCCAGCCTGTGGCAATGGAAGCAGGCCCTGGGCACACCAGACGACAGGGCCTCATGAGCACGATCATCCGGCTCGACGACGTGGTGGTGTCCTACGGCAAGCGGGTGGCGCTGCACAGCCTGAACGCCGAGGTCGAAGGGGGCGCCGTGGGGCTGCTGGGCCCGAACGGCGCTGGCAAGTCGACGCTGATGAAGTCGTTGCTGGGGCTGGTTCCTCTTTCGGGCGGCCAGGCCGAGGTCCTGGGCTGCTCCGTGCGCAAGGAGCCCAAGCGGCTGCGCAGGCTCATCGGCTACATGCCTGAGCGCGAGGCAGCCTTTCCGCACTTCACCGGTTTTCAGGCCACCTGGTACGCCGGGCGGCTCGCGGGCATGCCCGACGCCGACGCGCGCCGCCGTGCCCACGAGGTGTTGCTGTTCGCTGGTCTCGAAGAGGCCCGCTACCGCGAGGTGTCCACCTACAGCACGGGCATGAAGCAGCGGGTGAAGCTGGCCCAGGCCCTGGTTCATGATCCTGACCTGCTGCTGCTCGACGAGCCCACCAATGGGCTCGACCCCAAGGGGCGCGACGAAGTGCTGGGTCTGATCGAGACCCTGTCCGCAAGCAAGGGTGTGCACGTGATGCTCAGCAGTCACCTGCTTCGTGATGTCGAACAGGTGTGTCAGTCGGTGGTGGTCATGCGCCAGGGTCGCATCGTCAAGCACGGTGACATCAACGAGCTGCAGCACTCGACCGAGAACGCCTGCCGCCTGACGGTCTCCGGCGATCACGAGTCGTTCCTCGCGGTGGCAGCGGCTCGTGGACTCGACGCCCGGGTGGGCCCACGGGGCGACCTTGAGCTGCGCTTTGCCGGGGCGCCCGATGCAGGCGCGGTGTTTGCTGTGGCCGCGGCGGCGGGTTGTGTGCTGCAGAGCCTGCGGCCCCTGCGCTTGAGCCTTGAAGAGGTGCTGCTCGATGTCCTCGACGGGGGCGTCGTCTGATGGTCATCCACGATCGCAGCTACAGCCGCTGGGACGGGGACAAGACCAGCGGTCCCCGGCCCTGGTGGGTCATTCTCGATCGGGGCGTGCTGACCGGCCTGAGCCAGCTGTTCAAGCGCAAGCTGTTCGCCCAGGCCTTCTGCCTCGCGGCCTACGGCCCCTTCTTGGCGGGCGTGGGCCTGCTCTACGCGAACTTCTTCTTCTCGACCAACCTCGATTTCGCCAACGAAGCCCGGCAGTTGCAAGAGGGCGGACTGCTCGACCTGGTCACACCCAGCGGCGATACCGCCTTCTTCTACCTCTTCTTCATCCAGAAGTGGTTCGCCCTGGTGCTCTGCGTGATTGTGGGCGCCGGTCTGATCGCCGAAGACCGCCGCACGAACGCCCTCGAGATCTATCTGAGTCGGCCCGTCCTGGTGGTGGAGTACCTGCTGGCCAAGGCATCGATCCTGGGCTTCTTCATTGCCATGGTCACGGTGGTGCCCGCGGTGATCTTGATTCTGGTGCACATGGCCCTGACGGATCCTGCAGACATGGTCATGGGAGAGCAGCTGGGCTTGATGGGCTGGGTGGTCCTGGCTGGCGGACTGGCAGGCCTGGTGTTGTCCCTGCTGGTATTGACCGCGTCGAGTCTGTCCCAGCGCGCCCGGTCGGCCTCCATCAGCTTCGTGGCCTTTCTGGTGCTGTTCGAAGGGGTCATTGGCGGCATGGTGCGGGAGATCTTCCGCAACGACGCACTGAAGGCCCTGTCCATCGAGTTCAACGTAGGGCAGTGCATGGCCTGGCTGCTCGACTCTCCTGCGAACTTCGACGAGACCGTGCCGGTGGGCACTTCGGCCACCGTGCTGGCTGTTCTGGTGGTCGTCTGCCTGGCGATCATCCGCCGACGTATTCGTCCGGTGGAGATCGTGGCATGACCACTGCTGAGTCTCGCACGGTGTCCCGGCCAGCCACAGAGCTGCGCCTCGAGCGGGTGACCCGTTGGTATGGCGATGTGATCGCGCTCAACGACGTCGATCTCTGCTTCGGACCTGGGGTCACGGGCTTGCTCGGCCCGAACGGAGCGGGCAAGACCACCATGATTCGGTTGATGGTGGGCCTGGCCAAGCAAGGCGATGGTCGAGTCCTGCTCGACGGCGCGCCCGTTCGCAACAACCTGTCAGCCCTGGCGCGCATCGGCTACGTGGCGGATGGCGACGGCCTCTACGATGAGCAGAAGGCGCGAGAGTTTCTTCACGATCAGGCGCGCTTGAGAGGCTTTCAGGGCGACGCTGCCCACAGTCGGGCTGACGTCGTGCTGGAGCGGGTCGGGCTCAGCGCCGCCGCAGACCGTCCCATCGGGGGCTTCAGCAAGGGCATGCGTCAGCGGGTCAAGCTGGCCCAGGCGCTGTTGCACGATCCCGACGTGCTGGTGCTCGACGAGCCCCTCACCGGTCTCGACCCGATCATGCGCAGAGACTTCATCCAGGTGGTCCGTGAGCTGGGCGACGAGGGTGTCACGGTCGTCGTCTCCAGCCATGTGCTCCACGAGATCGAGGCCATGACCGATGCCATCGTGCTCATGCGCTACGGCCAGGTCCTGGCCGAGGGCACGGTCACCGATATCCGCGACAAGCTCGACACCGAGCCTCGGCGGGTGGCCCTGTCCACCCCTGAACCGCGCACCCTGGCCCGTCGGCTGATCACCGTCGATGGCCTGGTGACCGGTCTCAGCTTCGACGACGGCCTGCTCACGGTGCTGACCCTCGACCCAGAGCAGTTGTGCGAGCAGGTGCAGGAGCTCGTGCTCGCGGGAGACATCTCTGTCTCGTCCATCGATCCCCTCGACGAAGACCTCCGCTCGGTCTTCGCCTATCTCGTCCAATGAGACGCTCAGAGCCAGGTGTGAACACAGGGTTGAGACGACCAGCCACCCCCACGGGTTTGGCCGCCGTTCGCGTCGCCCTGGGCACCTCGACGGCCGGTGCGCTCAAGGGGCGTCGCTTGCTGGGCATGGTCATCTTGATGGGCCTGCCCATGGTCATCTTCGCACTGCGGGCGGTGTTCGCTGAAGGCGGCCGGGGCACGGGCTTCACCTCGTTCGCCTTCGTGGTGGTGCACATCTACGGCACCTTGCTCTTGCCCATGTCGTTGATCTGGATGGGCACGGGCGCCTTTGGTGACGAGTGGTCCAAGGGGACGGCCCACTACGTGGTGGGTGTGCCCCTGCCTCGCTGGGCTCTCGTCGTGGGTCGTTGGCTGGCCACCGTGCGCAGGGCCCTGTGTTTCGTGCTGCCAGCGATCAGCGTGGTCTTCTTGCTCTGCGAGCTGCCCTATCCTGGAGGCGTGCAGGAGTACGCCCTCGATCTGGGCTGGTCGTTGGTCGTGATCTCGCTCATGTGCATGGCCTACAGCGCCCTGTTCATCTGTCTGGGCTTGCTGCTGAAGCGGGCGGTGATCATGGCGCTCGTTTACGTCTTTGCCGTAGAGGCCGCGATCTCCAAGCTGCCCCAGGCGTTCGCGAGCCTCTCCATGTCGTTCCACGGGCGCAACCTGCTCTGGCAGATCACCGATCGCAATGAGTTTGAGCCGCCGTTGATCGGCAGCGGCGGTCCCTTCGACGCCGAGCCACATTCCATAGGCGTCTCTCTTCTGGCGATCGTGCTCATGACGGCCATCGCCTTGCTCTTGGCTTCCGTTGCACTCTGGCACAAGGAGTGCGGCGGCAGCGCGGGCGGGGCGGACGAAGAGACCTGAGCAACGCCCGTCACCGGGCTGTAGCAGATCCCATGACCTACAGGCCTCGTCGCACCCTCGCGACGGCCCTGGTGACACATGCAGGCCAGACTCTTCGCTGTGTGTTGAGGGCGGCGGCGCGCTAGACTGGTCTGTGCACCTTGACGAGCATCGCGACAGCCCGGGGGGGCTGCCCGACGAGACATCGCGTACGAGGCGCAGGATCGGTCCCGGAGTGGTTGGAGAGCTGCCCCGGGGCTGGAGGGAGGTACCAGGATGGCGGGAGTCACATCACCAGAGACCTATGGCCACGGTGGCGCAAGCGGCGCGATCCGCTCGCTGAGCGATGGCCAGGGACCGACCCGTGTGGTCGCGGTTTGCGATGAACCGACCAACCTGGCTTCGTTGCTATGGGGTGGGGTGCTGGGGCTGCTCTCCGCAGCTCTCTTGCTGGTCATGGTTCTCCCGGGCCTGAACGCAGGCGAGTTGGCCTGGGGGCCAGAGCTAGCGACCGTGGCGGCCTGCTTGATCCCGGCCTGGCTGCTGTCGACCTGGGCCTTCACCAAGTGCACGGGCGATCTGCTGCTCGTGTCTCGCCGTGCCTGCGCGACGGGAGCCCTCGAGTTTCTGATCCTGGGCCTCTGGTTTCGTGCCGATGGACTGGCCGGCGCTGCCAGCGAGGGGGCGCAGCTCTCTGCTCAGAGCGTCCCCCTCCTGTCTCAGCAGCTGGCAGGGACACCGGCGACCGTGGGGCTGTGGATCTGCCTGCTGGGCTGGCTGGCCTGCCGAGCCCTGGCCGCACCCCGTCAGCCAGCCAGGTCGCCAAGCTGACAGCTACGAAGGTTGGGACAGGGCGCCCGTGGGCCAGAAGTAGGCGACCATCTTGGCCGCCAGACGAGCCGCCAAAAACTCTGACGGGCGGCTGTCGCCCTGGGGAGCCAGCTCGGTGATGTCGGCGCCCACCACACGGCAGTGCCTGGCCACCATGGCCAGCAGGCCCGTGACGTCGAACCAGGACATCCCGCCAGGTTCAGGAGTGCCGGTGGCTGGCATGATCGACGGGTCGAGACCATCGAGGTCGACGGTGATGAAGACCGGGCGGCCCACCAGGGTCTGCAGAATTTCCCGCTGCCAGGCCACCCGCCCGACGATGTTCCGGGCCCACCACACGGTCAGCCCGCGCTCGGCCACCAGTTCGGCCTCCTCTCGGCTGCAGCTGCGCATGCCCGCCTGAACCAGGGGCACGCCGTGGTCGAGAAACCGTCGAGCGATGCAGGCGTGGTTGTGGCGGCTGCCTTCGTACGTATCCCGCAGATCGAGGTGAGCATCGACCTGGACCACGGCGAGATCTGGGTAGCGGGCATGGAGGGCCGCGAACTGGCCATAGGTGACCGAGTGCTCGCCGCCCAGGCCCAGGGTGATCTGCCCGTTGTCCAGGTGCTCGTCGTGCAGGGCCCGCAGCTGCTCCACCATCTCTTCGGGGGGCAGGGTGGCGAAGGCAGCCCGGGGCGCAGGCCAGCGCACGGTGTACGACAGCTCTTCCAGGTCCACGGCGACCTCTTCGTCCCAGGTCTCGACGTTGGCCGAGGCCTGGAGCAGGGCCCGAGGCCCCAGGTCTGCGCCCTTGCCGTAGGTGCTGGTGAGGTCATAGGGCGCGCAGATCAGGGCCAGCTGGGCCGCCTGCCCTGCGTCGGGCAGGCCCAGAAAGGTGGGCTCGGACATGGGCTGGGTGGCCTCTGAGAGGGAGATCCGCAGGGGCCATTGGGCCTGCAAGGGTCGAGTTGTTCAAGAGCGAGGCTTGGTGGGTCTTGGCACTCCGGATTCGATGGCTATACTTCCCGCCAGCAGAAAACGGCATCCCGAATCGTTCAACGGCAGGACACCAGATTCTGGTTCTGGGAATCTAGGTTCGAATCCTAGTTCGGGAACCATCTCTCTCGCTGCGTGCGGGGTCGAGATGGAGAGCGCCGGCGAGGGCCTGGGGAGGTCCGCCGGGATCGCGTCGGCTGGGGCCGGCGCGCCGTAGCACGGCCACCGAGATGGGCGGCTCGGCGGCCACGTTCACACCTCGATGTCGAAGAAGAAGGTCTCGGCCTGCCGGTCGATGACGACGGCGAAACGCAGCTGCCACGAACCGCGCATGTGCAACAGCATGCCGTCGATGCGGAACCGACCGTTTCCCAAGGCCTCGATCTGAGGCAGCTGCACCATGCCGTGCCCGTGGGCCGGCATGTCCGCGGTGACGTGCAGCTCGGCGTCGAGGACCGGCGCGCCCTCGTCGTGCAAGACCACGTCCATCGAGAACTCTGCGTTGCGCAGCAGCCGGTGAGCCGTGGTCGAGGGGCGCCAGGCCAGGCTGTACCAGCCGTGGTAGCCGTCTGAGCTGCGCCAGCCCGCCTGCTCGGTGAGGGCGCCCAGCGACCCTGGCGACGACGCCGCGGTGGCCGTCAACCCAGGGGCCGAATCAGTGGCCGAAGCTGTCACTCCGGGAGCCGCCCTCGCACCTGGCACCTGCCCGCCAGCGCGCCGACCCGGCTCGTCTGCGACCGCCTCGCGCCCGGGTTCGTCACCAGACGTACCGCAGCCGACGGGAAAGGCCAGCACCCCCCAGGACAAGCAAAGCAGCCACCGGGCGGCGACGCGCAGACCGGCACGGCACCACGAGGTCGCCGATGGAGGAGCAGCCATGGCCGTAGTATCGCTCCCTAGCCCGTGTGCGAGCAACCGTTGGCCAGCCTAGGCCACGAAGCGTTTGCACCAGTTGCCAGACGGCCGCACCGCCTACGACTTGCGCCGGCTGGTCGGGTGGGGGTGTGGTGTGGGTGCGCCCACCGGAGCTGCTTGGTCGTGATGGGGGCGGGCTTTGAACTACCTACGCGCCCTCTTGGGCCCCAGCGGTTGGTCGAGGCCGGACGCCTAGCGCCCGCTCACCATCTTGTCGATCCAGATCGGCGCGAAGGGCGAGGTGCAGCCCTTCGACACCGGGTAGTCGCGGTAGAGGCCCAGTGCCTCGCCGATCGCGAGGGCGCGCTTGCGATGCTTCTTGTGGTGGATGCCGATGTTCACCAGGCAGGTGTTCATCGTCCACTGGGCCTGGGGCGGGGCGGTGGGCATCTCGGACTCGAGCCGATCGAGCAACGCCACGAGGTCGAGCCCGTCCGGGCTCTTCACGACCCGCGTCGCGGTCAGGCTCCAACCCGCGCGGGCTGTCATCGCGTCCTTCGACGCCATCCAGTCCTGGCGAACGGGCTCTGTGTCCGGGTGCTTCTTGATCACGTACGAGCTCAACCAGTCCGCGACCCATTCGCAGGTGCCTTCACTGGTCATCGAGGTCAGCTGGTCGGTCGTCAGGTCCTTCGGGCGTACGAGCAGGATCGCCAGCATCTGCCCGTCGGCGTTGCCGGTCGCCCAGAGGCCGAGGCCCAGGTCGTGGTCGACCTTGATCTCTTTCGCCAGCTTGCGGATGTCGCCCGTCTTGACGCCGAACTGGTTCTCGCCCGCGCCGCGCTTCGCGTTGAACGCCCGACGCTTTTCGTCACCCAGCTTCTCGAGCCGGGCCATGGCCTGCTTTGTGTTCATGGCTGCGATCATAGAGGCGGCTCCGCAGGGAGTCCACGGGCACCGACTCGCCGACCGTGCTCACGTTGCCACGTTTTCGCCGCCTTGCTAGACTTTGCGTCCGCGTCCGTCGCGCTGCCTGAACCGCTGCGAGAACTGCCGCTCAAGTCCTGGACCGACCATGCCCTTCGTTCGACGACATCACTGAATGCACCAGCGCGTCGGAGTTCCCGACGCGATCACAATGCGATCGGCATAGGGGCGACCTCCTGCCGAAGCGCAGGAGATCTCCATGGCCCAACGGCCCGAACCCTTCGAAGACCTTTCCCAGCGCACCCCGCTCCCCGCAACGAACGACCTGTTCGTCGTCGACCTCAGGCGCTGCATCGGTTGCCACGCCTGCACCGTGGCCTGCAAGACGGCGCACGACGTGCCGCTGGGCTCGTTCCCCCTGCGTGTGCGCTGGCTGCCGCGGCCCGACGGCAAGAGCTACGCGTTCGTGCCCGTCTTCAGCGCATCGCTCTGCGGGGGTGACCCCGAGAGTCTGGCCGTGGGCCTGGATCCGGCATGCGTCCGCGCCTGCCCGACCGACGCGCTCGTCTACGGAGAGCGCGAGAGCGATCCGATCGCTGCGCTTGTGGAGGCGCACGAGACGGAGCCGTTGAGTGGTCCCGAGGCCACCGACCTGAAGCAGAACGTCACCTACATCGGCCTCGCAGGGTTCGAGGGCCGCGAGCTGCATCGGGGGGCGGCGCTCGATCCCCGCGACCCCGATCCCATCTACGAGCAGAAATAGCGACCCATGGCACTGAAGCGGCGAGAGTTCTTGAAGATGTCAGCGGGGCTGGCGACGGCGATGGCGGCTCCCGTCTGGGTGTCGTGCGCCTCGCGCAATGCGACGGCATCCCGCGCGGCTGGCGAGACGCCGGGGACAATCGATTACAACCGCGCTGTGGCCAAGCCGACCATCTGCTTCGGTTGCACGACCCACTGCGGCGTGATCGGCTGGGTGCAGGACGGTCGGGTGAGGCTGATCGAAGGCAATCCTAACGATCCAAACAGCCAGGGCGCGATCTGCAGCAAGGCCAATGGCCTGATCGAGGCCACCGAGGACCCCGAGCGGCTGCTGCACCCGTTGCGGCGCATCGGCCCGCGGGGCTCTGGAGACTGGGAGCGCATCTCCTGGGACGAGGCTCTCGACGAGGTCGCTGGCAAGCTGCGCGCCTTGCGCGAGGCCGGGACGCCCGAGCAGTTCGTCTTTCACTACGGTCGCGACAAGACCAAGGGCTTCAGCAAGCGCTTCACCCATGCCTTCGGCACTCCCCATCGCCTGAACCGCCGATCGATCTGCAGCAGCAACCGGCGTGTCCCTTTGATGAGCTTCTACGGGCGTGAGTTCGAGTGGGAGACTCAGGACCTGGAGCACACGAAGCTGGTGCTGAACTTTGGCGCGAATCCGATGGAGGCCTACCAGGGTGGTCTCTACATGCGCAAGCGGCTGATGGACGCGCGCGTCGATCGGGGCGCGCGGCTGGTCACCTTCGAGGTGCGACCCTCGGCGACGGCCTCGGTCTCGGACGAGTTCTTCTCGGTGAGATCGGCGTCGGACGGTGCCATTGCCCTGGCCATGGCCCAGGTCATCGTCGCAGAAGGCCTGGCCGACGAGGCCTTCTGGCGGCGTTGGGCGAACATGCCCTTCGAGGATCTGCCCGGGCTTCTGGCGCCATACACGCCGGCGTTCGCCGAGGCCGAGAGTGGCGTGCCCGCGGCCGACATCCGGCGCCTCGCCATCGAATTCGCGGAGGCGGCGCCGGCCTGCTGCACCCTCTCCAATCGTGGGTCGGCCAAGCACTACAACGGCGTTCAGGCCGATCGCGCCATCCGCATGCTCGACGTTCTGGTGGGCAACGTGGGCAAGCCGGGGGGCTACTGCCTCTCGTCGTTGCGCATGTGGAAGAACCGGTACGGCCAGGAAGGTCTTCCCGTGATCGACCAACCGGCGCCGCATCCGAAGGGCCCCCGACCCTGGAAGCCCGGCACTCGCGAGTTCGAGGCCCTGCCCGAAGAGGTTCAAGAGCGCGTCGCTGCCTTCCCTCCCGAGTGGCAGGACAAGTACTTCGGCGAGCTGGCCACGCCTTCGAAGTACCCGCTCTCCTGGCACTGGTACTCCATGCGGGTCGGCCAGATGGTCTATCCGTACATCAAGGAGGGCCGCCAAAAGGTCGGCGCCTACATGTCGTTCACCCTGGGTGCTGCTTATGGGTTTCCTGAGTCTGATGTGGCGCGCGAGGTGCTCGCCGACGAGTCACTGATCCCGTTCCACGTGGCCATCGACATCAGCTACGGCGAGCAGGCAGCGCTGGCCGACATCATCCTGCCCGATGCCACCGCTCTCGAACGCTGGGATGCCCACTCGACCAACAGCTATGGCTTGCGACCCTACACGGGTATTCGGCAACCCCTCGTGGAGCCTCGTGGCGAGGCGCGCCCGGCCCAGTGGATCTGGCAGCAGCTGGCCCAGCGCATCGGCGGGGGGATGGAGCGCTACTTCGAGTGGGATGATCTGGAGGACTACTACCGGCAGTGGTACGAGCAGCTTCCCGTCGACTGGGAGACCTTCCTGCGTGAGGGCATCTGGCAAGACAAGGACCGCCCGCTCGACTACGAGCTCTACGAGCGGGAACTCACCGCCGACGAGCTTGAGGGGACCGAGGTCGAGGCTGAGACCGGTCTCGTGTTCAAGGGCTCGGGCTCCGACCGGAAGGCCGTTGGCATCGTGCGCGATGGTCGCGCCGTTCGGGGCTTCCCCACGCCCTCGCGCACGATCATGGTGGAGGATCCTGTCTTCCCCCTCGCCGCAGAGAAGACGGGGCTCGCCGCCGACGATCCCAACGCCCAGGCGCGGCCCCTCTACTTCAGGGTGCCCGAGCACGAGGACCTCGGAGACGACGAGTACGTGTTCGCGACGTTCAAGTGGAACGTCCATACGCAGGGCCGCTCGGCGTCGTGGGCCCAGGCGGCCGAGATCGTGCACACGAACCATGCGTGGATGGCTCCCGCGACGGCCGAGAAGCTCGGCGTCACCACGGGGGACTGGGTCGAGATCACGACCTATCGTCCCCGGGGTGAGACCTATCGTGCAGGAGAAGAAGAACCCGTCGGCGTGCTCCGCAATCGTGTGCGCGTCGTGCCGGGCCAGCATCCGCGGGTGATCTCCTGTTCGCACCACGCGGGCCACTGGGAGCAGGGCACGACGGCGCGGGCCGCCTCGCCGGTGGGGTCGGCATCCGAGGCGCCCCGCAACGGCAGCCTGCGTGAGGACCTCTGGTGGTCGCGCGAACACGGTGGGGTCGGCAACGGAGAACCCCTGAACCGCGTGCTGCCGATCAACCCCCAGCCCCTGGTGGGCGGGCAGAACTGGTTCGACACCGTGTGCCGCGTCCGAAAGGTGGCCGAGCGCGAGGGTTGAGGGCCGCGGTGACCGAGACCCGGCTGCAGGCGCGTCAGCCCAGGGACAGGCCTCGCTTTCGCGTGGAAACCGCGGTGGTGCGAGGGTATGAACGAGTCTCTTGAGGAGACGATCTGCATGGCGGGACCGCTCGGAGGGATTCGGGTTCTTGACCTGAGCCGCATCCTGGCCGGGCCCTGGGCCAGCCAGATGCTGGCCGATCTCGGCGCCGAGGTGATCAAGGTGGAACGCCCTGGCAGCGGTGACGACACCCGCGCCTGGGGGCCGCCCTACATGAGCTCGGCGAGTGGCGAGCCCACCAGCGAATCCGCTTATTATCACAGCGCCAACCGCGGCAAGCTCTCGGTCTGCATTGACATGACCGCTGCCGAGGGGCAGCGCCTGCTCCGTGAGCTGGCTTCAGGCAGCGACGTCTTGATCGAGAACTTCAAGGTCGGCGGGCTGCAGAGATACGGACTCGACTTCGACAGTCTTCAGGCGATCAATCCGCGCCTGGTGTATTGCTCGATCACCGGCTTCGGGCAGGACGGGCCCAGCGCGTCCCGAGCTGGCTACGACTTCATGATCCAGGCCATGGGCGGACTCATGAGCGTGACCGGAGAAGGCGACGGTCCGCCGATGAAGAGCGGCGTGGCGCTGGCGGATGTACTGACCGGGCTCTACGCCGCCAACGCGATCCAGGCGGCCCTCATGCACCAGCGCGCCACCGGGCAAGGACAGCACATCGACATGGCCCTGCTCGATGTGCAGGTGGCGTCGCTGGCCAACCAGGCGATGAACTACCTGGCCACCGGGGTCAACCCCGAGCGACTCGGCAACGCGCACCCCAACATCGTGCCCTATCAGGCCTTTCCTACGGCCGACGGTCACATCGTCCTGGCCATCGGCAACGACGGGCAGTTCGAGCGCTTCTGCGAACTCGGTGGGCGCGGGGACCTGGCGGCGGATGATCGCTTCGGGAAGAACAGCGACCGCGTCAGGCACCGTGAGATGCTGATCCCCATCGTCGTCGAGATCATGGCGCAGAGATCGAGCGCAGAATGGCTTGAGGCGCTCCATCAGCGTGGCATTCCCTGCGGGCCGATCCAGCAGCTCGACCAGGTCTTCGACGATCCCCAGGTGCGACATCGTGGTCTGAGGCTCGACCTTGAACATCCCGAGGCTGGGACCGTGCCCAGCGTCGCCAACCCGATCCGCCTGTCACGGACCCCGATCGCATACGACCGCGCACCGCCGCTGCTGGGGCAACACACGGACGAGGTCTTGAGTCGGCTGGTCAATCTTGACGCCCAGGCCCTCGCCCAGCTGCGCGCCGACGGTGTGATCGCCTGAGACCGCTGACGCCGTCCTGCCGCGCCTCGCGCTGCACGCCGGCGGACAGGCGCTGCCGTTCAGCGCGCGCATCCGGGTACCCTGGGGAACCGACTCGTCGCCGAGCCTCGCCAGCCGCCGCTCCGTTGCGCTACTGGTCCACGTTGCGGAAGGGCGAGAGCGGGCCTGGTCCTCCGGGGTTGTTCATTCCCGCTCCTCGCTGGTCGTCGAAGAAGCACCATGGAACATTCTCAGCAGCTGATCGAAGTGTCCACGCCGGGGCGCGGGCTTATCGACGTCACGGAGCAAGTGGCGGCGGCTGTCGTCACGTCGGGCATCACCACGGGGCTGGCGGTTGTCTTCTGCCGGCATACGTCCTGCAGCCTGCTGATCCAGGAGAACGCCGACCCCAGCGCCGCCAGCGATCTGCTGCAGTGGCTCGAACGGCTGGCTCCCGATGGCGACCCCCGCTATCGCCACTCTGCCGAGGGACCCGACGATATGCCGGCCCATCTGCGCGCTGCGGTGACGTCTACGTCAGAGACCATCCCCATCGTGGCGGGGGCGTTGGGCCTGGGTACCTGGCAGGGCCTCTATCTGGCGGAGCATCGTCTGGCCCCACACCGCCGCCAGCTGTTGGTGCATCTCAGCGGAAGCTGAGCGCCGCGTGGGTGGGAGCCGCTCGTCTCAGCCAGCCGGTTGCTGCTTCAGCAGCCACTCGCGCACAGCTTCGGCAATCTCGGGTTTGATCACGTGACCCGCATCGAAGTGCTGCACCGTGACCTCTGCTCCATGGCCGCGCAGGAGTGTCGCCGTGGCCTCCGCGACCTCGACTCCGATGGCCTCGTCTTGCCGACCGTGTTGAATGAGCACCGGGCGGCCCCCGACATGGGGAAACGGGTTGCCGCCGTACTCATCGCGAAAACCTCCCGCCTGACTGACCCAGCCTGCCACCTGATCGAGGTGACGGAGGGCGGTGTAGTGGGTCATGTACGCGCCTTGGGAGAAGCCCGCCAACCAGATGCGCCGGGTGTCCGCGCCCAAGGCCTGGGCGGCCTTTTCGATGAGCTGCCAGAGGGCCTCGCTGCTGGCCTGCAGGCTGGCGAAGAAGGCCTCTCGGTCTTCAGGGGTGTAGAGATACCAGGCCCGTCCCAGGCGCACCTTGCGCTCCGGGCGACGCACTTCGAAGGGATGAAAGGCATCGGGAAAGGCGGCGGCGAAGTGCTCGGGCACGGCGGCGGACATCCACCGTTGCTGACGGGCGCCGTCCTGGCCCTGGCCATGGAGCACGACCAACAGGGGCGGGGGGCCATTGCCAGGCGCCACGGGCTCTTGCAGCCTGCAGCGCACCTCTGTGGTGAACGGGATGGAGACCTGGTCGCGCTCTGACATGGGCTCAGAAGAGCTTCTGCGCGCCGGTGATGAAGGGGTTGCTGCGCCGCTCCGCTCCGATGCTGGTGGAGGGGCCGTGGCCGGTGACCACCAGGGTGTCGTCGTGCAGATCCATGAGCTTGCCTCGCAGGCTGGCCAGGATCTGATTCGAGTCGCCGCCCCAGAGATCGGTGCGGCCGATGCTCCCCTGAAACAAGGTGTCGCCGGCGAAGAGCAGGGGGCGTCCGTCCCGTTCGATGAGGAAGCAACAGCTGCCCGGCGTGTGCCCCGGCGTGTGGATGACCTCGAGCTTGGCCGGGCCCAGATCGAAGCGATCGCCCTCTTGCAGCGCGCTGTCCAGGGCCACTTTTTCGCTGACCTTGATGCCCAGCATCTCGCCCTGCATGTCGAGGTGTTCGTAGAGCCACTGATCGCCCTCGTGCAGGTGTGCGGTGCCGCCGCACAGGCTCTGGAACTCTGCGCTGCCGCCGATGTGATCGAGGTGCGCGTGGGTGTGCACGATGCGGGTCACGGTGAGGTTCTGGGCCGCGAGGGCCGCGGCGATGCGCGGCGCTTCGTCGCCAGGGTCGATGACCACGGCGGTGCCGCTCTCCTCATCGCCGAGGATGGAACAGTTGCACTGGAAGGGGCCTACTGGGATCGTCTCGAGAAACATGGTGGGCATCTTCCCGGTCGATGGGCCGGGAGGCAAGCTGCCCCTGATTCGTGAACTCGCCCCGCCCCTTGCGATCGCTCCTGTGTCCTCCGTATTCATCACTGGAATCAGTGGCTACCTGGGTAGCGCTCTGGCCCGCCGCTACGTGGCAGAGGGCGCTCTGGTCTCGGGGATGGTGCGCGAACGGAGCGATCCTGAGACGGTGAAGTGGCTCCGCGACCTGGGCGTGCAACTGCACCTGGGAGACGTGACTCAGGGCGAGGGCCTGGGCCGCCTGATGGACGGTGTCGATCTCGTGGTGCACTCTGCTGGGTGCATCGGTTACCGGCGCCGACGGTGGGGGGAGATGCAGCGGGTCAACGTGATGGGCACACGCCATGTGCTCGACGGCGCACGCCTGGCCGGGGTCGGCCGGGTGGTGCACGTGAGCTCGGTGGTGGCCGTGGGCATGTCTGACGAGCCTGTCTTGCTGACTGAAGACGCGGTCTTTGATCCGAGCCCATTGGACGCTCCCTACTTCGACACCAAGCTGGCCGCCGAAGAAGAGGTCGCCCGAGCCGCCGACGGAGGGCTCGACGTGACCGTGGTCAACCCGGGCGTGATCTACGGCCCGTCGGCCACGGCGTCCAACTCCAGCCGGGTGATTCTGAACATCTTGGCCGGGCGCGTCCGTCGGGTTCCTGTCGGCGGCATCAACGTGGTCTCGCTGGACGGGGTGGTCGACGGTGTGCTGGCGGCTGCAGCTCGGGGACGCACAGCTCGGCGCTACATCCTGGGCGGGGAGAACATCACCCTGGCCGAGCTCGTGCAGCGGGTGGGGCGGGCCGCCGGGCGCACCCTGTCAGCGAAGCGCTTGCCGAACGGGCTGGCCGGGCCCTTGCGAGGAGCCATGAACCTCATCGAGCCCTGGGTCCCTGACTCGGTCTGGTTCACCCCTGACATGTGCGCTGCCTTCGGCCGCTGGATGTGGTTCGACACGAGCCGCGCACGGGATGAGCTGTCCTGGGCCTGCGGCGACTTCGACGATTGCCTGGCGGCCACCGTGTCACAGCTTCAGCAACGGGGTCAGCTGCCCGGTCAGTCTTGAGCGATGACCCGGTACTCCCGTTCTTCGCCGGCGAGCAGTGAGACATCCACAGGAATCATCGGCTTGCCCTCGGCGTCCCGCTGAATGCGGTGAATGTTGGACACGAGCACGCTGATGGGACTGCTGTTGGGCGTGTAGGCGTGCACCTGATAATCGCCCGGAGCCAGGCGCTCGAAGCGGTAGCGTCCCTGACCATTGCTCACCGCCTGGCGAGTGGCTCGATTGACGCCGCCCCCGAGTGTGACGGTGATGCCCTTGAGCACGGTGCCGCCCGAGTCTGTGACGACTCCCTGCAGAGTGGCGGGGCGATCGAGGACGATGGCGTCGAGCGTGACGTCACCGCCTTCGATGACCTTGATGTCGTTGTGGTGCACCAAGGGGTAGCCCGGGTGGTCCACCTCGAGCTGGTAGGTGCGAGCCGTCACCTCCGTGAACTCGAACGAGCCATCGCCTTCGCTGCGGGTGGACGTGTGCCAGCTGCCCCGGGCCGCGCTGGCCCGCAGGAACCCGAAGGTCGGCGTGTTGTTCCCGTGCAGGGAGATCTTGGCCCCGGCCACAGGGCGGTCGAGGTCGTCAACGATCAGGCCGCGCAGGGTCGCGGCCCGCTGCATGGCCACGTTGACCATGGTGACCTTGCCGCCCTTGAGCACCCGGGCCGGCGCGCTGATGGTGACGCTGTGCTCCCGGGCCCACACTTCGAGCAGGTAGTAGCCGGGCTCCAGATCGCCCACCTCGAAACGCCCGTCGTCGTCTCGCACGCGCAGCACGGCGCCCACGGCCTCGCCGATGTTGCCCTGCTTGTCCGAGCGGCGGAGCTGCAGGTCAAAGGCCTTCAGTGGCCTGCTCTCTTCGTCGGTGACCACGCCCCCGAGAGCGCTGGCAGCGAGCAGCTCGATGGTGATGTCTTCTCGGTCTGGGCCGGGCAGCACTTCTTGGGAGACGGGCAGGTAGCCCTCCGGGTCGAGCTTGAGCAAGTGTCTGCCGCTGGCCAGATCGGTGAACCGAAAGCGTCCCTCGCCATCTGTGCGCATCAGGGAGTCGCCCAGGCCCAGCTCGCCCCCGCGGGCCAGCACCTCGACGTGGATGGCGGGCTGCTCTCCACCGGGCAGCCAGACCACGCCCGCCAAGGTCACCGCCGGGGGCAGGTGGACGTTGATCTCGATCTGCCGCGACTGGTCGAGCTGTACTCCTCGGGTCTCGACCCCGTTGCCGTAGCCCTCGGCAGAAATCATGAGGGTGAACGGGCCCCGGCTGGCGTGGGCGATCTCGTAGCTGCCCCGCTCGTCGGTGAGCACCACCCGCTCGGGCTGGGCAACATCTCGGCCCAGGGCCAAGGACGGGCCCCTGGTGATGGCGACCTGAGCCCCTGAGATGCCCCGTCCTCGAGGGTCGCTGATGGTGCCATGGACGGTCAGCCCCGGGTCGACCAGCACGACGCCGATGTCATTTGTCTGATCTGCCAGCACCAGGTGAGGGCCGGATTCCGTGGTCTCGAAACCCTCGCCGAGGGCCCGCACGACCACCTGATCGCTGGCTGGTACGTCGGCGATGGTGAACCGACCGTCCCCGCCGACCACCGCCCGGGGGCCGAGCCGAGGCAGCTGACTCAGGCCGCCGAGGGCCAGGGGGATGCCTTCCAGCAGTTCGATGCGGCCGGAGGTCACCGGTCGCCGGTTGGCATCGAGCAGCTGCCCGGTGAGCACACCGAGGACCCGGGCCGAGCTGGGTGGGGCGACCGCGGGTTGATCTGGAGCGGCGACGAAAGCGTCGATATCGCTCCGGACGGGAGGTTCTGGCGCAGTCTCCGGGCTGAAGACCACTGCTGGCGGGTCAGCGATCGGGGCATCATCTTGCAGTTGCAGCAGAAGCAGCCCTGCGGCGCCGGCGATCGCCAGCACAATCAGGCCGCCCAGGAGCAGCGGGAGTCGAGAAGAGGGTGGGGGCATGGGTCTCTCAACGCAGCGGAGGAGAAGCTCATTGGATTCTCCGTTGATTTTCCTGCCGGAGCCAAGAGAATCTCCCCTCGTTGGTCCGGCGGTCCCATCGTCTAGCCAGGTCTAGGACAGGTGCCTCTCACGCACCAGACAGGGGTTCGAATCCCCTTGGGACTACCATCTCACTCCGCCGGCGCCGCGCAGCTCGTCCCGCGCGGCAAGGGCACGGGCCCCTGAGTGGTCGAGATCATGGTGCTGGGGTCACTCCACAACCTGATCTTGGTCGGCCTGCGAGGCTCGGGCAAGACGACCCTGGGACGGGCTCTCGCCCAGACCTTGCAGCGGCCCTTCGTCGATCTCGACGACGCCCTCGCCCAGGCAGCCGGCTGTTCAGCTGACACCCTGCTGGCCGAGCAGGGTGAGGCCGCCTTTCGGGACGTGGAACGGGGCGTGCTGGCTCGGGCCGCCGAACTCTCGGGACACGTGATCGCCACGGGCGGTGGAGCTGTGTTGCACCCTGTTGAGCTGGCGGCCTTGGCGTCCACAGGCTGCGTCGTCTACTTGAAGATCTCGCTACCCGAGCTGCTGGCCCGGGCAGAGGGTCGCCCTCGACCCAGGTTGCGTGCCGGTTCGCTGAAAGATGAGTTCATTGCTTTGGCAGCAGCCCGCAACCCATCCTATGAGGAAGTGGCACAGATCACCGTGTCCTCTCCAGACGTGATATCTATACTCGAAGCACTCGATACATGGCCCCAACGGCCCCCCGAATGACACAGCGAAGAGACAATGGCAGCGTGGCCGTGAGTACAGCGTTTTGGGCGCTGGTGCTGTCGCTGTTCGTCATCACGCCCGGCCTCTGTGCCCGGTCGCTGCAAGACGCACCCGACGGCGATCTCGCTGACTCTCGGGCGGCTCTGATCGAAGGTGCGGCGACCGAGTATGAGCTGGGTCGTCACGTGGCCACCTTGCTCGCCGCAGATGACCTGCAGACCGTGCGCAGCCTGCTTCTGGGCGGCCATCCGGTGGTGCCCAAGGTCATCATGGAGACCCTGGCCTTCAACGACGATGTGCGTTTCGTCAAGGCCTTGCTGCAGCTGGCCAGCGCTGAGGAGGCCTCGGCGATCGCCGAACAGGCTCGCGGGCTGGTGAACGGTCAGGCTCTACACCACGGCGAGGTGCGCAGCGACCTGGTCGCCATGCTTGCAACGGGCCAGGCCGACGCAGAAGGTGAACTCGCCGACGAGGTGCGGGTGACGATCCTGGGTGTGCTGGGCCGCAGCCGTGATCTCGCGGTCGTGCCCGCGCTCCTGGCCCACATAGAAGGTCCCCATCAGAGCGCGGTGTTGTCCGCCTTCGAACAGCTCTCGGGACACAAGCTCCCCCGAGGTGCTGATGCGGTCGTGTTCTGGACAGAACTCTGGACCCGCCAGCAGCAGGAGGGGCTCTCCCGCGATGTGTTGTTGGAGGAGGGGCACGCCTCACAGCGGTCCAGCTGGGCGGCTTCGAAGGCAGCTTGGGGCAAGGAGCGCACTCGTCTGCAGAGCGCGTTGCAGGACCGAGAGCGACAGGTGGCTCAGGCGCGTATCGAAGCCATGTCCAAGATGATCGACAGGCTGATCGTCGCGCTCGACGACGAGTACGCCGTGGTGCGTCGCACTGCGGCTCAGCGACTCGGCGAGCACTCGGCCCGGGAGAAGGCAGCCGTGGCCATCCCCCTGTTGCTGGAGCGCTTGGGGCATGGCGCAGAGCCAGCCGCCGGGACCAACGGCACCCACGCAGCGCCGCGGGTCGAGCTCGACCCTGACGTCCGCGCTGCGATCGTCTCGGCGCTGGGCAGTCTCGGGCGCGATCGGCCTGATGTCATGACTTGCCTGCTGGCCGAGCTCTCCGATGGCCATCTGTCCGTGGCACGGGCCGCCGTGGACGCCCTGGCCAAGGTCCGGGGGCAGCCCATGGTGGTGCGGCCCCTGCTCGACTTCTTGGCCGATGAGAGCCTGGAGACCAAGACCACTGTTCAGGTGCTGGAGATCATCGCCAGCAACGCCCCTGAGGGTGTGCTCGACGAACTCAGCAGAAAACTCGCCTCTGCGACCGAGGGCAGCGTGCGCGCCGTGCTGGTGCGAGCCATGATCGCTTCGGTAGAGCTCGACCAGGCCATGGTTGTGCTCAGTGTCCTGGAGACTGGCGCTGAACCCTTCGAGGTCCGCTTCGCTCTGGCTCAGTGGCTGGGCGATCGGCTCACCTCCCTGCCGCTGGACGCAGGTCCCCGGCCCGCCATGGTCGGGGTCATCGAGAGCTTGTTGGCCGACGCGGACGCCAGCGTGCGCGCCCAGGCTGCCAAGTCGTTGGGCGAGAGCGGCGACCCCCGCAGTGCGAGCCTGCTCAGCGAGCGCGCCAAGCACGAGGTGTCGGGCTCGGTGTTGCTCGACATCGTCTCTGCGCTGGGGCAGGTGGGCAGCCTGGAGTGCGCCGCGTCCATCGGTTGGATCCAGGCCCATGACACCGTGTCCGAAGGTGAGGCTCTGAATGAGCGGGCTCGCGCGGCCTTGCGCGCCATCGGTCGCGACCGGTCCTGGTCAGAGTGGGTCACCATGGCCGAGTCACTCGCTGACGCAGAGGCGCCCGGCCTGGCCCTGGTGGTGATCAACGAAGTGCTGGCGCCCCGGGGTGAGGGCGAGGTCATCGAGGCCGAAGTGGCCGACCGGGCCCGTGGGCTGAAAGCTGTGCAGCTCGTGGCGGTGGGGAGCACGCAAGACGCCCACGACCTGCTGGTGCAGCTCCAAGACGAGGGCAAGGCCTTCCCGGCTCGGGACGTGCGCCTCGACCTGCTGGCTCAGACCAGCCGAGATCTCTCCCTGCACAGCGAAGCCGCTGACTGGCTGGCGTTGATGCTCGAGGGCCGGGGTGAAGCCGACGCGCGCTTCGACGAGCTGCAACGGAGCCTGGCCAGAGAACTGCTCGCTGCCCGACGCCACGAGGAGGCCCTGGAGCTGCTGGCCAGCCTGCACGGCGAGCAGCCCGGCGACAACCCGCTGATGCTCTTGTTCGGTGAGGCGTTGATGTCCGCAGGCCGGGACGACGAGGCGCGCACACTGCTGGAGCGGCTGCAGTCCCGGCTCGCCGAGACGGAAACGGCCCTCCTCGACCAGACAAACCTGGCCCTGGAACAGCTGGCCCCTGCGGCCGAGCCTACAGCGGGTGACGACGCCGTCACGCCAGGGGAGCAGCCGCCAGCCAGCGAGGATGACGGTGTCTCGTCGCCTGGGTCGCAGACGCCTGAGCCGCAGGCCGAGAATGACGAGCAAGACCCTGACGCAACACTCGACCCCGAGGTCGAGGGACCGCTCGACGACGACGGAGGCAAGGGCGACCGATGAAGATCGTCATCGCGGGCGCAGGTGCAGTGGGCTTTCATCTGGCCAAGGAGTTGGGCGTCGAAGGGCACCACATCTCGATCATCGACATCGACGAGGACAAGCTCGAGTACCTGCGCGATCGTCTGGACGTGCTCACCGTCGAGGGCAGCGCCACGTCGCGGGCAGCCCTCGAGGCGGCGGGCACCATGGAGGCAGACCTGTTCATCGCGGTCTCCGATCAGGACGAGGTGAACATGCTGGCCTGCGCGGCGGCGAGCACCATGGACGTGCGCCGCACCTTGGCCCGTGTACGCAATCCAGACTTCGTCAAGGGTCGCTCCCTGGTCGACCCGATCAAGCTGGGCATCACCCGCTTCATCAACCCTGACGAGATCGCCGTCGACTCGATCGTGGCCTTGGTCAACTCGCCGGGATCGATCGACGTGGGCGACTTTGCCGGGGGCGAGATCCTGCTGCGCTCGTTCGAAGTTCAAGAGGGATCGTCTCTGGCCAACCGGCCTCTGTCCCACCTGAAAGAAGAGTATTCAGGGGTGCCATTCCTGGTGGCGTCCATTCAGCGGGAGGGCCTGCACATCGTGCCCAAGGGCGACGACGTGCTCATACCTGGCGACCGGGCCTTCATGTTGATGACCAAGGAGTCCCTGCCGGTCTTTCGCAAGGTCGTGTCCGGTTCGGACCGGGTGCAGCGAGTGGTCATCTATGGGGCCGAGCGTCTGGGCATCGACGTGGCCGCCAAGCTACAGGGCCAGACCAACGTGGTGCTCATCGACGAAGACCGCGATCGCTGCCATCGCGCCGCCGCCACCCTCGACGATGCCCTGGTGCTGAACGGCTCGCCCAATGACGCCGACATCCAGGGCCAGAGTCGACTGACCTCCGCTGACTTTTTCATCTCGGCCGGCCGCAACGAAGAGCACAACCTGATCCTGGCCCTGCTGGCCAAGAAGCGCGGCGCTCGGCGCAACATCGTGGTCACCGCAGACCCGGACATCGTCTCCCTGCTCGACAGCCTCGACATCGACGCGGTGATCAACCCGCGCCTGACCATGGTGGGGCGGCTGCTGCGCTATGCCCAGACCGGGCGGGTGCAGGCGGTGCTGCAAGCGGTGCAGAAGATCGGCGAAGACTCGGCCGAAGTCGTCGAAATGGTCGTGCGCCAAGGGGCCAAGGCCGCTGGTGTGTCACTGAAAGAGCTCAAGCTCCCCAATGGTGCGCTGATCGGCGCGGTGGTCCGCGATGGTGAGGCCTTCATTCCCCACGGGCGCACGGTGATCGAAGAGGGCGACGTGGTGGTGGCCTTCGTGCTGCCGGGGCTGCGCGACAGCATCAAGCGCCTCTTCGCTCGTCGTGGTGGACTGCAATTCGCAGACGACAGCAGCGGTTCGATCGACGTCACCGAGAAGAGCCGCGACGAGGCGTGAGCGTCTCCAGCGTTCTTCACGTCCTCGGACGGCTGTGCCTCGTGTTCGCCGGGCTGCTGCTGGTGCCTCTGGTGTTCGAGCTGCCCGGTGGCCTGGAGACCATCCTGACGGGCGAGGTCGGTCGGGCCTTCCTGCTGTCGGCGGGGGTCGCGGGCGCCCTGGGCCTGATGCTGGTGCTGGTGTTCTCGAAGAACCTCGACGAGTTCGACTTCGAAGAGGGCTTCGCCGTGGTGACCTTCGCCTGGCTGCTCTTCATGGTCCTGGGAGCCCTGCCCTACTGGCTCTCCGGCGCTGTCCCCGATGCGATCAACGCCTGCTTCGAGAGCCTCTCCGGGTTGAGCACCACCGGCGCCTCGATCCTGACCGATCCGGCTGCCCTGGGCCCGGCCCTGCTGTTCTGGAGGGCGTTGACCCACTGGGTCGGGGGCATGGGCATCGTCGTGCTCTCCATCGCGATCCTGCCGGCCCTGGGGGCTGGCGGCAACTTCCTGTTTCAGGCCGAATCGTCTGGCACGAGTTCAGAGAAGCTCGTGCCCCGCATCCGCGACGTGGCCAAGCTGCTCTGGGCCGTCTACGCCGGGCTGACCCTGCTCAGCTTCCTCGGCCTCTGGGCTGCGGGCATGGGGCCCTTTGACGCCCTGTGCCACGCCTTCGCTACCGTGGCCACCGGCGGCTTCGGCACCCGCTCCGATTCGCTCTCGTCCTTCGCCCCGGCGGTGCAGTGGGTGGCCGTGGTCTGCATGGTGTTCGCGGGGATGAACTACATGCTCGTCTACCGGGCCATGCTCGGCCGCCCCCGCGAGCTGCTGCGCAGCACCGAGCTGCGGGTGTGGTTGTTGATCCTGGTGGCTGCCAGCGCGACCTGCTTCACCGTGCTGTACCTGCGCGCGAGTTCAGGGGCGGGCATCGAGTCGATCCTGCGTGGCGCGGTCTTCTCGGTGGTGTCCGCCTGCACCACCACGGGCTTCGCCACCGCAGACTTCGGAGCCTGGCCCCAGGGGCTGCAGGTGTTGATCCTGCTGCTCATGCTCAGCGGCGCCTGCGCCGGGTCGACCAGCGGCTCGGCGAAGGTCAGCCGGCACCTGCTCTGGGCCAAGGCCGCATGGCGCGAGGTGCAGCGCATGCTGCGTCCCACGGGAGTCTTCGTGGTGCGCATCGAGGGCCGGGAGATCGCCGAGCCCGTGGTCACCCGCAGCGTGGGGTATCTGGTGTTCTATCTGGGCGCCGCGTGTGTGGGCACCCTGGTGCTGGCCTTGCTCGGCGTGGGCGGCCTTGAATCGGTCAGTTCCATGATCACCTGCCTGTCGGGGGTGGGCCCCGGCCTGGGCACCCTGGGGCCGAGCAGCAACTTCGCCGAGCTCCCGGCCATGGGCAAGACCCTGCTCATGGGGGCCATGCTCCTGGGCCGCCTGGAGTTCTACGCGGTCTTTGCACTGCTCTCGCCCCTGGCCTGGAGGCGCTGACCTCTGAACCTTGGTGCGGTACTCTACGTGCTGGGTCGGCTGTGCATGATCCTGGCCGTGTTGCTGGTGCTGCCCTTGTTGCTGTGGTTC
Source organism: uncultured Phycisphaerales bacterium (assembly GCA_964537035.1). Classification (GTDB taxonomy): domain Bacteria; phylum Planctomycetota; class B15-G4; order B15-G4; family B15-G4; genus CAZIAK01. The sequence goes on from CAZIAK010000012.1 coordinate 66,982, forward strand.
AGCGAGGGCGGCTTGTCCGCCGATCTTGCCGACGCCTTCGTGGTGTCCGCCTCCATGAGCCTGGGCCTGGGCCTGGCCCTGACCCTGTCGTTCGAGCTGGAGCAGTCCGCGTTCGGCGTGGGCGAGGCCTTCGCCACCGTGACCGCGAGCTGGATCGTCTTCACCGTGCTGGGGGCCCTGCCTTTTCTGATCTCGGGAGAGATCCCCTCGGTCCTCGATGCCTGTTTCGAGGTGATGTCTGGCTTCACCACCACCGGGGCGTCCATTCTCCCGGACCCGTCCCTGCTCCCGGATGCCCTGCTGTTCTGGCGGGCCATGACCCACTGGATCGGCGGCATGGGCATCGTGGCCCTGTCCGTGGCGGTGCTGCCAGCTCTGGGAGCGGGAGGCAACTTCTTGTTCCAGGCCGAGGTGCCCGGACCAGAGTCCGAGAAGCTGCGCCCCCGCATCTCGTCCACGGCCAAGCTGCTCTGGGGCATCTATGTCCTGCTGACCGTCACCGAGTTCTTCGCCCTGCGCCTGGCTGGCATGACCAACCTGGACGCCATCTGCCACACCTTCGCGACCGTGGCCACCGGGGGCTTCGGCACCCAGCCCGATTCGATGACGTCGTACACCCCGGCCATGCAGTGGATCGTGGTGGTCTTCATGGCCCTGGCTGGCGCGAACTTCGTCATGCTGCTGCACATCGTGCGCCGGCGCTTCGCCAGGGCCGCGCGCAACATCGAGCTGCGGGTCTACGTCTCGATCCTCGCGTTGGCGACGGCGCTCTGTGCCGCAGACATCTACCGCACGAACGGAGCTCCGGACGGTCTCGAACCCCTGGTCAGGGACGCAGCGTTCACCACGGTGAGCCTGATGACCTCCACAGGCTTCGTCACCGCCGACTACCAGCTCTGGCCGGATGGCCTGCACGTCCTGCTGCTGTTGCTCATGGTCTGCGGCGCCTGCGCGGGCTCCACGGGCGGCGGGGCCAAGGTCATCCGCCTCATCGTGACGGTGAAGGCAGGCTTCCGTGAGGTGCGGAGACTCTTGCGTCCCCGAGCCGTGTTCGTGGTCAAGGTGGGCTCCCGCCCCCTGAGCGACCAGCTGGTGTTCAAGACCGCCGGCTTCTTCGTGCTTTACGTCATGAGCACGCTGATCTTCACCATGGCCCTGCTGGCCCTGGGATCAAACGGCACCACTTCGCTGTCGGCGGTGATCGCCTGTCTGTCCAATATCGGCCCGGGGCTGGACGCGGTGGGGCCCACGCAGAACTACGCGGCCTTCGACTGGCTGAGCAAGCTGGTGCTCATGTTCTGCATGCTGCTGGGGCGGCTGGAGATCTACAGCGTATTGGTGCTGTTTGTGCCTCTGGCCTGGCGTCGCTGAGGCCGTTTCTGGGCGACGACCTCGATCTGCGCCAGTGCTGGCCCTGTGGTCTGGTCCACTGGGCCGCCGAGTCCAAAGACCAGTCGATTGACAGCCTGCTCGAAGCGTTCGCTCCTCAGGCGCACGAGCCACATGGCCGAGCGGCGCAGGTGATTGCCGTGGTGCAGCAGCCGCCCCCACGGCGTTGTGCCGCTCCGCATCAGGCTGTGGTCGTAGCCCGCGTCCTGCCGCTGGGCGGAAAGGATCTCGGCGCCTGGTAGCGCGTCGAAGAGGGCATCCAGTGAGTAGGAATGCGGTGACCAGGAGGCTGACTCGCCCAGCCGAAACGTGGCCTTGTGATCTCTATTGAACAAGCTCGGGAAGATGCCCTGCTCGTAGAGGTCCTCGTCCGGAACCACGACGACGAGATGGCCGCCCGGTTGGACGAGTTCCCACCACTGCTGCAGCGCAGCCGGTACGTCCCGCATGTGCTCCAGACAGTTGTGGGGTGTAGGAAAACTCCTTCCGGTTTGACGAGGGAAGTTCCCGGGTAGCAGCCACGCTGCAACGCCTCACCGCCCGAACAAACTCAGGTCACTCCGCGTCGCCTTCAGCCCCAAGGTCGTGTAAGCCGCGCTGGTCGTCTCCCGCGAGACCCGCACCACGTCCTCGCCATCGACGCCCAGCACGTGGAACGTCTGGCGCCAGCCTTCGTACACGCCGTACAGCCCGCCGTTGAGGTGTCGCAGCAAGCGGCGTAGGCCCGACTTGGTCGTGGCGTCGAGTTGCACGATGCCCGCCAGCCGACCCAGCACCCGGTGCTCGTCCGCTTGCACGACTCTGCCGCAGAGCAGACGGCCGTAAGTCCCGGCCACGTCTTCCAGCAGGGTCATGGGCACCCGGCCCAGCTCTCCCGCCACCGCGTAGCCGGTGACCAGGAGCGAAGGCACGTGTCCGCTGGCCAGGACCTCGGCCATGGCCGAGTCGAACTCTCGGGCCTGCTCATCGTCGGCCACTGTGATCACGGCCGTCTCGCCTGCCTCGGTCTCCAGGTCGGCGGCCAGGGCCCGGGTGCGCGCCGCCGCCTCGTCGAGGGTCGCTCCCCAGGACGGCTCGGCGGTCTCCAGAGCCAGGCCGCTCAGGCTGTCCGCCAGGTGCCGCTGGAGCATGGCCTGCAGGGCCCAGACCTCGGCCAGGCAGCCCGGGGCATCCGGGGTCAGAAAGCCGAGATGTCGCCAGTCGGGAGTGCTCATGAGCTGCCTCGGGGGAAGAGCGTCATTCTACGAACCGCGAGCAACGCTGCGCGAGAGAGGGCGGCAGGGGCGGTTCTGAGCCCCAGACCGCTCCCGGCTGGGTGCCGTCGGCTGTGCTGTGTAGAATCCCGCCCCATGATCCAAACCCAGGATGCCCTGCAAGAACTCGTCGATCGCCTGGCCAGCGAACCCGTCATCGCCATCGATTGCGAGATGGACTCGATGTACTCCTACTCCACGAATCTCTGCGTGGTGCAGTTCGGTTGGCCCGGAGGCGAGGCCTTGATGGACGGCCTGGCCGACCTGGACCGCTCGGTGCTCGACCGGCTCTTCGCCGACCCGTCCATCGTCAAGGTGTTTCACGGCGGCGAGAATGACATCGGCTTGCTCCGTGATCGCTGGTCGCTCGATTTCGTCAACGTGTTCGACACCATGGCGGCCTCCCAGGTCTTGGGTCATGACGGCTACGGTCTGGCGGCGGTGCTCGACCGCCACTATGAGGTCAAGCTGTCGAAGCGCTTTCAGAAGGCCGACTGGCGTGTCCGTCCCCTGCCTGACGATCAGGCCGAGTATGCCCGCCTCGACGTGCGCTACCTGATCCCGTTACGCGAGGTGCTGCTCGCCGAGCTGCAAGAGCTGAAGCGGGTCGACGAAGCGGAGAGTGAGTTCGCGCGCATCTCCCAGGCGGTCATCTCCCAGAAGCCTTTCGACCCGGACGCCTGGATCAAGGTGAAGGGCTCTCGCGAGCTGTCGCCCAAGCTGTCGGGGATGGTCAAGGCGCTGTACATCGCGCGCAACGCCATCGCGGAGCGGCTCGACCGCGCGCCGTACCGGGTCATGCACGACAGCGCCATCGTGGCCCTGGCGGCGGCGGCGCCGAAGGACGAGGCGGCCTACCGTCGTGTGCGCGGCGTGAACCGGCGGCTCAACGCGCAGGACACGAGCTCTCTCTTGGAGGCTGTGGCCAGCGGAGTGGAGGCGGGGGAGATCCCTGTGCCGCCACGACCCTCGCGGCGCAAGCCCTGGGAGGCCGGCAAGGATCGGCTCACTCCCGCCGAAGAGAAGGTCTTCGACGCGCTGCGGGCCTGGCGCAAGAAACGGGCTCACCAGCGGGGCGTCGAGCTGGCTCGCGTGGCCACGTCGGCGCTGCTGGCGGCCATCGCTCGCGTCGCTCCCCAGACTCTCGACGCCCTTGCCGAGGTCGACGGCATGAAACCCTGGCGCATGGACGAGTACGGGCAGTCGATCGTGGCGGCCATCAAGAGAGTCGGCACGTGACCCGCTGGCTGCTCGGTCTGGTTTGCCTCGGCCTGGCGCTGTTCGGCGTGCTGGGCTGCGCCGATGGCCCTGGTGCTGCAGGAGAAGAGCCCGCGTCAGCAGTCGGTGAGGCCGGAGCACCCTGGGACGCCCTGGTGGCCCAGGCCCAGGAGTCCTACGGCGAAAACGACCACGAGACCTCCGCAGAGCTCTATCGCCAGGCGGCCTCTCTCGCCCGGGAGGCGGGGGACGAGCGCCGGGCCGTGGCCCTGACCGCACAGCGTGCGGTGTGCCTGAAGTTCCTGGGCCGCACCGACGAGGCCCGGGAGGCCCTGATCCCCACCCTGGCCAGCGCCCGTGAGCTGGACGACCGCCGCACCGAAGGCCTGGCCCTGGGCAACCTGGTGCGCATCGAAGGTCTGGCCGGGAACGACGAGGTGGCGCTGGGCTACCTCGATGAGCTGGCCGCCCTCGCCGACCGCATCGACGACCCCCGGCTCGAAGTGCAGACCCTCGAACAGGCGGCCATGCTGGCCCTCGACCTGGGTCACCTGCAGCTGGCCCTCGACCGCATCGACACGGCCCTGGAGCGCAACGCCCCCAACGTGGGCGAGGACGATCGACGAGAGGCCTTGATCCGTCAGCGCGCCGTGGTCTCCGCTCGCCAACGTGATGACGAGGGCGCCTTGATCTCCTGGGCCGCTGCACCGGCGGTGGGTGCCTCCCTCGCCAATCAGGCCCTCCTGTTCGCTGATCTGGGGTTGCACGGCAAGGCCTCAGAGGCTGGGGCTGCGGCCATGGTCTTGTTCGCAGAAGAGGGGGAGCTGCGCTCGAAGGAGAGAGATCAGGCGCTGTACCTGCACCTGGCCGAGGCCCTGTCCGCGGGCGAACTCGACGCCGTGGAACCCCAGCTCGATGCCATCCTCTCCAGCACGGAGAGCATGGAGGCCACCGCGCCGTTTCGCTTGCTGAGAGGTCGCTTGCTCCTGGCTCGCGGCCAGCCGACCGAGGCGCAAGTCTCCCTCGACCTCGCCCGCACCGGCCTCGGTGACGACCTGGCAGCGACCACCGCCGCCCTGCTGTCCGCTGTGGCCCGGGGCCTGGCTGGCGCCACCAGCGAGGCCCACGAGGTGCTCGACAGCTTGCCCGCCGGCCCGCCCCGAGCCCTGGTGCGGGGCTGGCTCATGGCAGAAGTCGCGCCTACCCACACCCTGGCCATGGAGCGCCTGGGTGGCCTGGATACCTCTGGGGTCATCGGCCAGTTCGGCGAGCTGCAGTCGCTGCGCCGAGCCTGCCCCGTCCCCTTGCCGTCCCTGGCCTGGATCGCGCTGCATCACCATCTGTCCGATGCCGATCGCCAGCGTGGCGCGGGGCGCGTGACCGAAGCCGATCGACTGGTGCAGGACGGCGTGGCCCTGTCCCTGCGCTGGCAGCTGCTCGAGCGTCAGGCCCTGGTGCGCGGTGGTTGGCCCGAGCCAGAGGTGAGCGCCAACGCATTCCAACGCATCGACGACTGGGTGGCCGGGCGCCTGTCCTTGGACGAGGCGTTGATCGCCGTGATCCCCGATGCCCGCTTGTCGTACCTGGTGATCTGCACCGCCCAGCTCGGAGCCACGAGCCTGGGCCTGCCCCCGGCCCACGACCTCGCCGCCCGAGGTCTCGACGTGGCCCTGGCGCTCAAGTCCGGTGACGAGATGGCCGTGGCTCAGGCCGGCTGGCGTCTGCACCAGAGTCTCTTCGGACGGCGGGCCCTCGAAGACCTGGCAGGACACTCTCGCTGGGCGTTGATCCTGCCCGAAAGCCTGTCCTCCGTGCCCCCGGCCTTGCTGGTGTCCGCCGAACCCCAGGCTGGCGAACCCGTGGACTGGCTGGTGCTCAGCCACGTGTCTCGACTGCTGCCCCACGCGCCGCTGTTCGGCGCTGATGCCGCCGACCCTGACGAGAAGCAGGACGGCGCTCGCAAGGGCTGGTTGCGTTTCGGTGAGCCCACAAACCCTGGCAGCGCCAGCGCGTTCACCCTGGCTCAGTTGGCCCAGCGCTACGGTGAGGCTGCCCTGTCCACGAGTCGCCTGCGGCCAGGCGCTGCGGGCGAGGCTCAGGTCTCCGGCCAGCAGGCCACGGCGAGCCACCTGCGACAGGTTGTGGGCCAGGTGGCGGCTCTCGAACTCTCCGTGCCCGCTCTGGGTGGGGGACGCCTCGGCGGCCTGGTGCTCAGCCCCGACGTCTCCGCAGCCCTCGGCGATGAGCAGGCAGGCTTCATGCCCTGGCATCGCCTGGCCGACCTCGATTTGCCGCCCTTGCTCGTCATCGACCGCTGCCGCTTTGACCCTGGCGACACGACCTGGGGTGTGGGCTACGCTGGCGCCTGTGCTGCAGCCGGGGGCGCCCGTTGGTTGGCCGCCACCCGCTGGCCCATGCCCGGGCCCGTGCGTGAGGGGTTGCTGGGAGCCTTGGCCGCCGCAGTGGCCGATGGCGTCCCCCCAGACCTGGCCTTGGCTTCGTTGCAGCGGGGCTTCATCGCCTCGGCCCGGGCCAGCTCTCGGAAAGACCTGGCCCACCCTCGCAGCTGGGCGTCGCTGATTGTCTTGGGCGGACCCTGAGCATGGATGGGTCATGGCCGCTTCTCGCTTCCGTCCTGGAGCACCTCTGGTGAACTGCCTCTCGTTCCTATCGCTGTTGTGCGTCTCGCTGTCAGCGCTTCTGCCAGCGTGCAGCACCGGTCGCTCGCCCCGTCAGGTAAACACGGTGTTGCAGCAGCAAGCTCGGTCGATGGCGGCACACCTGGCTGCGGACGAGCCCCTGGCCGGGCTGCGCATCGCGCGAGGCCTGGAGGCGTTCGACCCTACGCTGGCAGAGTTCTCGGCCCGCCTCGCCGCGGCGCCCCCAGAGGTGCGCGCCCAGTTCGAGCACGAGCGTCTGGGTGTGAACGTGTCCGTTCGGCGTGATGAAGACACGGGCTTCTGGACCCGGGCGGCGTGGTGGCTCCCGGATCGAGTGCTCGATCTGTGCGACGTGGTGTCCTTCGACCTGCGCCTGGGTTACGGCTTGGCTGTGGACGTGCACGCGACCCGGGCCGCCGCACTGGGCCTGGGCGCGGCAGCAGGCATCGGCCTGGGCTGGCATGACCAGCGCTCCCTGGGCGTGCGGGTGGCTCAGTACAACGGCTGGCGGCTGGGCTCGTCGGGCGGTGGCTTCGACTGGGGCTTCGATGTGGGCACAGGCGAGCGGCGGGTTGGCGGCGCACGCCGAGAGCCCGGCGCACAGAGCTCAGACCTGATCTACCAGGAGTGGCGGGACTACTGGTCGCTGGGTGCGTCCGCCCACGGGCTGTTGCTGGGCGTGGAGGTCGATCTCCATCCCATCGAGCTGGCTGACTTCTTCGGCGGGCTGGTGGGCTTCGATCTGGGCCACGACGATCAGGGCAGCACCCGGGCCGAACCTCTCTACGGCACCAGCGGCCTGGCCCTGCAGACCTTGCGCGAGAGCCTGATCGACCAGCCCACCATGGACGCCTGGTTCGTGGCCCGGGACGCCGCAGCAGCCATGGACGCTGAAGCGGCCCGCGATGCCGCCGCCGAGACAGACCACGATGCCCCACCCGCCACTGTGAACGACGCAGGCGAGGGCGTCAGTCCCCCAGCAGACGAGCCTTGATGGAGCGGGCCGTGGCCACGTCGCGGGTGTTGCCCACGACCACGCGGCCGTCGGCGAAGAGCAGCACCCGCCGCTCGTCCGTGTCCAGGCGCACGAGCCAGGGGCCGGCGGTGACCTTGCCCAGGGGGGCCAGGCGTTCGGCGGCCAGGGTGAGGTCCACCGGGGCGCCGCTGGCGGGCAGCTGAATCGCGTCACGGCCGCAGAGCTCGGTGGGGACCGCGGCGCTGGCCTGATCCAAGAAGGGGTGTTCGCCCAGGGCGCAGCACGGGCAGGCGGGGTCTCGGGGCAGGCCGATGGTGCGCACCGTGCCGCCCCAGGCGTCGATGACGAAGACCTCGCCGGGCCGGCTGGCGTCGCTATCCACCAGCAGCTTGATCGCTTCGGCTGCCACCAGGCTGGAGACCAGCGAGACGGCGGGCCCGAGCACACCGGCGGTGTCGCAGGTGGGTAGTGCTCCTGTGGCGGGGAGCTCGGGCACATAGCAGCGCAGGCACGGGCCACCGGCAGTGATCACCAACAGCTGTCCTTCGATGCCCACCACGCCGCAGTAGATGAAGGGCACGCCCGCGCGCACGCACCAGTCGTTGACCACCATGCGCGTGGGGAAGTTGTCCGTGCCGTCGAGCACCAGATCGACATCTGCGAGCAGCTCGTGAGCCAGGTCGGCGGTGAGGTCTTTCACCTGGGGCTCGATGTGCAGCCCGGGGTCGATGGCCGACAGCGCCTTTGCCGCGGCCACGGCCTTGGGCACCACTTGCTCGACATCTGCCGTGGTGAACAGAGTCTGCCGAGGCAGGTTGGACAGCTCGACCACGTCGCGATCGATGAGCCGAATCGTGCCCACCCCGGCGCGTCCCAGCAGCTCGGCGAGATGACTGCCCGTGGCGCCCACGCCGACGATGGCCACGCGGGCACGGGTCAGGGCCGCCTGACCCTCGTCGCCGATCATGGGCAGCCGTTGCTGACGGATGTGCCGCTCGCTCATGGGAAAGGTCTCCGGGTCATCGGCAGCGCTCCACCTGGCTGAGGGGGATCTGCTCAGCGTGCAGCAGCGCGGTGACCTCGTTCAAGAAGCGCCGCCCGTCTGTGCCGTAGCCAGCGGTGGGGACCAGCCCGTCCATGCGCTCGGCGAACCAGGCGCAGAACCGTTCCATGAAGAGCTCGCGCAGGGTCTTGGCAGCGATGGACGCGGTGGCCACCGGGGCGAAGGAACTGTCTGCCTTGACGCTGAAGTCGATCATGACCGGTGGGCGCTGCGGCCAGTGCAGCCGATAGCTCGACCGGGCACGGCTCTCGCCGAGCACATCGACCGGTGCCATGGGGAAGTTGCCGGCCATGACATCACCGTAGTGGATGCGGCCGCCCTGGCGATCGATGTGAATGATCAGCTCGTCCTGAGGGAAGCGCTCGATCAGCGACTCGATGAGTCGGCAGGTCGTGGCGAAGAGCGTCACCGCCTTGCTACCAGCGGCCGCGGTGAGGCGATTGAAGCGGGGCACCAGCACGGGCGCCACGAGGAGCTCGGCGAAGCGGGCTCCTCGTTGAGAGAGCCACTCGCGGTGCTGCTCAGCCCTGGCCGTGATCTCGCTGGTGGGGCCGCGCCGGGGCAAGGTGGTCTCACAGAGCGGCGCGCCGTACCAGGGCAGCTCGGTCAGTTCGTCGGGTGAGAGGTCGATGGCGTGGCTGAGCAGGTCGGCGACCGTGGAGGGCAGGGCGTGCTTGGCCAGCAAGAGGTGACCGTAGGTCGACAGCTCGATGGGCTCCAGGCTGCCAAGCCCGAGCTCGTTCGCCCCGCGGGTTGCCCGTTTGTCTCCCTGGCTGCGACCCGGACGGCGACCCCGATGACCAACCTGGTGGCGACCCCGATGACGACCTCGGTAGAGCAGCTTGCTGTCCGCCGTGGGCAGGCCCTGCGCCTGCTGGGCCTTGTCGGCGAGCAGGCCGTGCAGGTGGTCCTCGTGTGCTCCTGGTGCCAGGCGGTAGGCGCTGGCGGCCATGACCAGGGGGCCCAGCAGTGGCCCGTAGCCCGCCTCGTCGATACCGGCCACGACCACCGCCGTGGGAGCAGCCTGCCGGCGCACCTGGGAGCGCTCGCTGGGACAGGGCCGGGGCGCGGTCACGAGCTACTGGGCTGGTCTGGTTGCGTCCGTCCGCGCAGCTTGACCATGGCCCAGACGGCGATGCCCAGGGTGATCACGCTCCAGACCTGGGCCGTGCTCAAGAAGCTCTGCGCCTCGATGGTGGACGAGTCTGCAAGGGAGAAGCCACCGCGAGCGGCGAAGTCGCCCCGGGTGAACTCGACCAGGAAGCGGCCCACGGCGTAGAGGGCCATGGTCCAGGCGGCGGTCTGCCCTTCATAGCGGCGCGCGCGATAACGGGCAGCCACGATGATGAAGATGACCAGGTTCATCAGCGACAGGTAGATCTGGCTGGGATGCAGGGGCTGGTCAATGAGTTCGCGCGGGATCAGCGAGTGGGGGATGTCGGGGAAGCGCACCACCAACCACTCGGGCCCGTCGAGCCAGAGGCTGCCGTGGTCATCGCCCACCAGCAGGCAGCCGATGCGGCCGAAGGTCTGGCCGATGATCAACGCCGGGGCCATGACGTCGGCCAGCTTGGCGAAGGAGACCTTGCGCGCCTTGCACCACATCCACATGCCCACGGTGCCGCCGAAGAAGCCGCCGTAGGAGACGATGCCCCCTTGCCACACGGCGATCAGGGTCACCGCCCGGTCGAACAGGTCCTTGCCATCAAAGACCTCGGGGTGGATGGCCACGTAGGTCAGCCGGGCGCCCAGGAAGCCCGCGATGAGGCTGTTGCGCAGCAGGTGGTCGAAGGCTGCGTCGTCGTCTTTTGCGCCGGTAGAGAACAGCTGCCGGCGGATCCACCAGGAGGCGGCGAGCACGCCCACCAAGACCATGACGCTGAAGGAGCGGATCGGGAAGCCACCGATCAACGGCCAGCCTTCAGGGAAGCTCCAGAGAATGGGATGCATGTCAGGCTGCTAGATCGTGACGCCGATGATCTCGCCTTCGAAGACCATGGTGTCTCCGACGAAGGCCTGGGTGGTGAAGCGCACCAGGGCTCGGCGCATGCGGTCGATGCGGCTCACCAGCAGCATGCGATCCCCCGGGGCCACCTGCCCTCTGAAACGCACCTTGTCCACGCCGCCGAAGCCGAACATCTTGCCCTCTTCTTGAACCATCAGGTTCGAGCTGAGCCAGGCGCTGAGCTGAGCGGCAGCCTCGACCATGACCACGCCGGGCATGAGCGGCCGACCGGGGATGTGCCCTCGCACCCAGAAGTCACTCTCGCTGCTCTGATGAAAGCCGATGGCCAGCTTCGCCTCGGCGTCGTAGTGCAAGATGCCGTGGAGCAGACCCAGCTCGTACCGTTGGGGGATACGCTCGTGCACGCCAGCGAGATCGACGACCAGGGGCGCGTCGGCCCACGCCGTGGGATCACAGAGGGAGTTTGCCATGGTGCACTCGTCTGGGGAGCGAGAGGGACCTCTCGAAGAACAAGCGGGGGATCATAGGCCAGGGCCACCGCCCGGGCCAACCCGGCTCAGCCTTCGGCTTCGCTGACCAGCTGCAAGAAGCGCACTTCTTGGCCCATGCCGCCCTCGAGCTCGAGTTCGTGGAGCAGGTCGTGGTAGCCCGCCTGGCGCACGGTGATCTTGTACGAGCCGTCGGGCAGATCGTCGACCACCGCCACGCCGGTGCCATTGGTGACTGCCGAGGTGAAGCGGCCCGGGCCCCGCAGCTCCAGCCGAGCCTGACGCAGGGGCTGGCCCTGGTTGTTGGTCACCCGGAAGCTGACCTGGTGGCGGGCCAGCAGCACCATGGGGACTTCGACGGTGCTCTTGGACACCCGAATGCCGGCGACCCGGTCTTCTGTGTTGCTGGGCCAGAGCAGGGCCACCGCGTATTCGCCAGCTGGCAGGGGCGAGAAGGAGAAGCGGCCGTCGACGCCGGTGAGGCCCTTGGTGCGCAGGGGAGCCGCAGCGCCCGGGTCTCTGAGCGACAGGGTCTCCAGGTAGACGTCGATGCCGGCCCGGGTCAGGCCGTCGTTGTCGGTCACCGTGCCCGCGATGCCCGGGCCCTTGTCGAGGGGCAGGAGCAGGGCCGTGCCATTCTCGGCGGGGATCGACACGGCAGACAGGGTGCCGGGCAGGTATCCCGGCGCCATGACCACCACATCGTAGAGGCCAGGGTCTCTCGCCACCTTGAAGATGCCTTGGCGGCGGTGGAAGGCCTCAGGCACCCCTTGATCGAGCCGGTCGAGGGGCGGGGAGGCGTCGTGATCGAGAATCGTCACCTGAAAAGACGGCACGGGCTGGCCGCTGACCCGGTCGGAGACGGCCACGATGATCAGCCGAGGACCCTTGTTGGCGGCAGGTTCCGGCGCCGGAGCTGCCTTTGGCCGGGTGCGGAGGCTGGGCTGGGAGACCATGCCATCGAGGTCAGACGGGGCGGGGCCCCTGTCTGGCAGATCGCTGACCACCACGGCCTCTGTGGGGGCCTGGCCACCGTCTCCCTCGAGCCACATCACGGCCAGCCCCAGGATGGCCAGGGCGCCCAGGGTGATCAGTAGCAGGGTGATGGTGGGGTGTAGGCGGGGCATGGGTGCTGGAAGCCATCGTCTCCGGTGCTTATCGTTCCGGACCTGTCCCTCTCACTGACGGTCTGGAACGAAACATCATGCCACGGCATTCCCTGATTCTGGCTTTGGTCCTGGGCGCCCTGTCCTCGACAACCTCCCAAGTCCTGGCGGCTCCCACGGCCCCGGCGGCCGACGCCCCGAAGACGATCATCGTCGGCTTCGATGGCATGGATCACGGCCTGACCCAGCGATTCATCGACGAAGGACGCCTGCCGAACCTGAAGGCGCTGTCCGAGTCGGGCATGTTCGACCGGCTGGAGACGTCCAACCCGGCTCAGAGCCCGGTGTCCTGGGCGGTCTTCAACACCGGGCAGAACCCGGGCAAGACCGGGGTCGGTGGCTTCGTGAGCCGCTTCTTCCCCCGGGACGCGGACGGCAAGGCCTTTGGCAGCCCGTTGCCCCAGCCCATGCTGGGTTTCGCCTCGGACATCGCGGCCGACGAGTTCGTCGAGGTGGGCATGGCCATGGAGAGCCCCGAGACGTTCTGCGCCTTGGCTGCTGGCGTGGCCTTCGCCGTGCTGCTGTTGCTGCTGAAGCTCTTCAAGGCTCCCACCTGGCTGGCCGTGGTGCTGGGTCTGGCTGGCGGTGCCGGTGGCTGGTACATGGCTCTGGGCTACACCGCCGGGCTGCCCGCCGACGGGCGCGTGCCCTACGAGATCAACCCCATGCAGGGCACGAACTTCTGGTCGTACCTCGACGAGCAGGGCGTGCGGCTCACGGGTATCCAGGTGGCTTCGACCTTCCCGCCCGATGACGAGGGACCGCAGACCCGTCTGCTCTCCGGGCTGGGCGTGAAGGACATCAGCGGTTCGCCGGGCAGCTGGTTCGTCTACACCGACGATCCGTGGTCCTGGCCGAAGGAGACCGCCACCGCTGGCAAGATCCGCAAGATCTACTTCGACGAGAACGATCAGACCCGAGCCCGGGCCGATCTCTACGGACCCAACGACTGGATCGCCGAGGCTGACTTCAAGGCGCAGATCGCCGCGCTCAAGGCTCAGGAGACCAACCCCGAGAACAGCACCGACGAGCTGGGCGCCCACAACGACGCGCTCAAGGCGGTGCAGGCCGAGTACAACAAATGGAAGTCTGACAAGGCCGTCACCGTGCCCTTCGTCATGGACTCCGATCGGGCCGCCGGCGAGGTGACGTTCACCGTCGACGGTGCGTCCCAGACCTTGAAGGTCGGCGAGTGGAGCGACTTCATGGCGGTGCGCTTCCCGTTCAACGAGCGCTTCGCGGCCCACGGCGTGGTGCGCTTCCATCTGCTCCGTTGCGACGACGAAGACGTGCGTGTGTTCGTGCCGCCGATCAACATCGACCCGCGGCACCCGCCCGAGTGGTTGCCCATCTCCGCGCCCCCTGATTTCTCGGCCACGGTCGCCGAGGGCATCGGCTCGCCGTTCGAGACCCTGGGCTGGGCCTGCATGACCAATCCCCTGAAAGACCGGGCGGACAGCCAGTTCGAGGCCCAGTCGTTCATGGACGACATCACCGCGACCATGAACTACCGCGAGCAGATCCTCGACTGGGCCCTGTCTGACCCGGCCGCCTGGGATGTGTACTACCAGGTCTTCTCGGTCACCGACCGGGTGGCTCACCTGCTCTACCGCGAGTACGACCCGCTGCATCCGCTGTACGACGCCGAGTACGCGGCCACAGAGGTGTCGGCCTGGGGACGGACCTTCCCCCTGAGCGAGGCGGTGCCCCAGGTCTACCGCGAGGCCGACCGGGTGGTGGGCACCATCATGGATCGGGTCAACGCCGGCGAGTTCGGTGACGACGTGCTGGTCATGTTGGTGGCCGACCACGGCTTCACGTCGTTCCGTCGTGGGGTCAACCTGAACAACCTGCTCTACGATCTGGGCTACCTGAAGACCAACGACGACCAGCCTCTCGATGAGATCAAGGGCGGTCGTGACCTGCTCCGCTTTGTTGACTGGGAGCGCACCCAGGCCTACTCCATGGGGCTGGGCAAGCTGTTCATCAACAAGGCTGGCCGGGAGCCCAAGGGCATCGTCACCGACGCTGAGTACGACGATGTGATCGCTTCGATCCAGCGCGACCTCTTGGCTGTGACCGACGGCGAAGGGGGGCCCAAGGTGATCACCTCTGTGTCCCGTCGCGATGAGCTCTTCGACGGGCCCTGGTGGAAGGAAGGCACTGGCGAGCGGCGCAAGCGGGGCGTGTCCGAGCCCGTTGAGCACGATGGCTTCGCCGATCTGTTCATCGGCTACGAGCCCTTCTTCCGGGTCTCCTGGGCCAACACCATGGGTGGCCTCGACGACGCATCCATCGTCGACAACACCAACCACTGGTCTGGCGGCCACGTGTCCGTTGACCCGGTGCATGTGCCGGGCATCTTCTTCAGCAACCGGGTCTTCACCGAGGAGAGTAGCGCGGGGCTGATCGATATCGGTCCCACGGTGCTGGCTCGCTACGGCATTGATCCGTCGGGCACAGACATGGATGGCAAGGTGCTGCCTTTTGAGGGGCTGACTCAATGACCCTGCATCTCGTCACCGGCGGGACGGGTTTTCTGGGGCGGCATCTGGTGGCCAAGCTGGTCGAGAAGGGGCGCGATGTGCGCGTCCTGGCCCGTGACTCAAGCGACGTCTCGGGCCTGGATGGCGTCGAGGTCGTGCGCGGCGACATCACCGTCCGCGACCACCTGGCTCAGGCGCTCGACGGCGTGAGCCGGGTCTTCCATGTGGCGGGAGAGGTGGCTGACGGCAAGTCGGCAGAGCACTACGACAAGGTCAACCATCAGGCGGTGGTGGACCTGACCGAGCTGGCTGCGGAGCGTGGAGTCGAGCGGCTGATCCACACCAGCCACTACTTCGCCCTGGGGCGCTCTGGCGAACCCCGGTCCGCCCCCGACTTCGTCAACGACGAGTACTGGACTCACGACCCTGGCGACATGCACGACGCCAACGAAGAGAGCAAGGCCAACGCCGAGAACGCGATCAACCAGCGGGTGTCCCTCTCTGAGCAGGTGTTGGCCCTGATCCCCACCATGATGTACGGGCCGGAGGCTCGAGCTGTGTCGGGGCGCGGCGACCTGGCCGCGGGCAATCGCATCGTGGCCATGCTGGCCGACCACGCCGCGGGGGACTACCCGGGGATTCCGGGTGATGGCCGCCAATGGTGGAACCTCGTCCACGTAGAAGACGTGGCCGCCGCCCAAGTGCAGGTCATGGACGCAGACATCGAAAGTGACGCCCCCGAGGTGTGGCCGCCTTCGACCTGGGCCAACTGGCATTACATCTGTGGCGGCGAGAACGTGCGCCTGGCCGATCTGTTCGCGCGCTTCGGTCGTCTGGCCGGTGTGTCAGAGCCGGGTCTGGTGAAGCTCAAGACAGGGCTGTTGGGGCGCCTCTTCGGGGGCGCTGAACCCGTGGGCCGCTCGAAGGAGCGTTTCGCCATCGACAGCCACTCCTGGGCCTTCTCCACCGCGGTGGCCGAGAACGACTGGGGCTACGCACATCGCCCCCTCGATGAGGGGCTTGAACAGACCGTGGCCTGGATGCGCTCCTCAGGGCTGCTGGCCTCGTGAGACCAGGAGCGCACCCACGTTTGTCGGGCTGGGGACGTTTCCGTGGGGCACACCGTCCAAGGAGCATCATGATCATGGCCAAACGACTCTTCGTGCTCTGCTTGACCTTGGTGTTGAGCGGCTGTTCTCTCGACCCCGCCACCCCCTCGACCTTTCGGCCTGAGGACCAGGTGAGCCAGGCGGCACTCGCCGCTCCCCCTGCCTATGCGGCCCAGTCCCGCCAGCGCGAGCGTTCGTTGCAGGCAGACATGCTGCCCATCATCGTGGCCGCCAAGCAGCGAGCCGGGCGGATCAACGCCCAGGTCGAAGAGGCGGTCTCGGCCCTGCCTGTGCCCCAGCGCTATGCCACCCGGGAGCCCGAACTGAGGCGCTTCCACGAGTCGCAGAAGGGCGTCTACGCCGAGGTGGTGCGAGGCCTCTACGCCGAGGGCCTGGCTCGTCTGGACACGCTGATGGCAGAGTCGACCGCCCGGGGAGAGAGCCTGGCCCAGGCCTTGGCCGCAGAGCGTTCGCCCCTCGACGCGGGGGCCTCGGGTGATCCCCTGCTCGATCGCCAGTTGCGGTCTTTCGAAGACACGCTGCGCATGACCCTCGACCGAGATCGCTTCGAAGCCCTGGGCCTGGAGCAGGCCGGCAATCGCATCGAGAAGCTCGAGGTCTTCAGCAGTTTCACCACCGAGGGAGCGGACGCTGCCCTGGGCGGGCGGCTCATGCTCTTCTTGAGCAGCGACAGCCAGACCGAGCTGCCCGTGTGTGATGTGGTCTTGCGAACTGATCCTGGTGTCGACCCGGCAGATCGGGGCCTGGTACAGGCGGTGCGCTTTCGGGTCATGGCCGGGACGACCGTGATCGAAGACATGGGCTGGGCCTTGTTCCCCGAGGGCCTCCCCCCGGCGCACGTCTGGCACGATCGCTATCTCATCGCACCCGATCTGGCGCCCAAGGTGCTGGCGGAGGCGGCGGGATTCGACCAGCTGCGCAGCTTGCGCGTCGTGGCCGATGTGCAGACCGCTGTGTTCGATCGCTCCCGCACCGTCCTCGGCGGCATGGACTGGCGAGTCGAGTTTCGGGTCAGCGGACGGGGCGAGCTGACCTGGCAACCGTCAGCGGCCCAGCCTGCCTACAACACCACCTGCGACGAAGCGACTCGCCTGCTGAAGCAGCTGCGCTGAGCAGCGACGGCTCGTCGAGCCAGGGCTGGGAGGCACACGGCGCGCTGGGCGCACCCTGTCAGCGCACCAGCTGTTCGTAGCGGGTGCGGGTGGTGGAGCTGGCGTGGTCCAGGTCGGCCAGGAGCAGGTGGCCTGCGTCGCCGTCCGCCGAGTCTGCATAGCCCAGGCGCAGGGCCAGCGAGCGCAGGGCCGGCCCCTCATCGGGGACGGTCTTGGTGTCCAGGCCCATGGCGATCTGCAACCGGGTCTCGATGCGGCGAAAGAAGAGGTAGGTGTCCCGCAGCCGCAGGGCGTCCTCCTGGCGCAGGACGCCACAGTCCCGCAGCAGCTCAAGGGCCCGGGGCGTCTCCTGCACCAGCACCACCGGGTGTCGCGCCGCAGAGCGGAGCTGCAAGAACTGGGTCAGCTGCTCGATGTCCACCATGCCCCCTGTGCCGCGCTTGAGGTCGTGACCGTGGGCGGAGGCCTCGATCTTCATGCGCATGTCCCGCATCTGGGCGGCGAGGTCGTGTGGCAGGGCCAGGTGGCGCAGGATGTTGCGGATGTCCGAGACCACTTGCTGGCCCAGGGCCGCGCCCCCGGCGACCACGCGCCCCTTGAGCAGGGCCTGATGCTCGAACAGGGCCGCCCGTTTCGAGCGGTAGTAGGCGGCAAAGGCCCGGCGGCTGGTCACCAGGGGGCCCTTGGCACCTTCGGGGCGCAGGCGCGTGTCGACCTTGTAGAGCCGGGGGCCCCCTCTGCTGCCGCTCACGGCCGCGATGAAGTCCTCGGCGACCCGGCTGAAGAAGACGCTGTTGGGCACGCCCCGGGTGGTCTCGCCGTCGCCGCCGTAGACGAAGACCACGTCAGCGTCCGAGCCGTAGTTGGCTTCGAGCCCGCCCACCTTGCCCAGGGCCAGGATGATCATGTGCGTGGGCTCTTTGCTGGACACCCCACGGATGGTCATGGGGTCGCCGTGCTCCTTGCGCGCTTCGCTGAGCACGAGCTCGTAGGCGTGGCGCAGTACATCGATGCACAGGTGGGACAGCTCGGAGAGGACGGCGGGAGTGTCCAGGCTGTCCTGCAGATCGTGCACGCCGATGCGTAGGGACTCGAGGCGCTTGTAGTCGGACAGCTCGAGCCAAGGGTCGGTGTGCACAGCGTCCAGGCGGATCAGCTCGTGCCGGCGCAACCGTCGGCCCCGGCTGCCCGTGCTCAGGGCATCGAGAAAGGCGTCGAAGAGCTGAGGCTCTTGAAGGAGGCCGTCCGCCAGATAGGGGCTGCCGTCTGCCAGATCACAGAGCACGCCCACGAGTTCGCTATCGTCAGCCAGTCGGGCGTAGAGGATCTCTCGGGCACCCACGCCCCTGGTCATGCCTTCGAAACGATCGAGGGCCGCGTCCGGGTCGGCGGCCAGGGCGAAGCGTTCGAGCAGCGCAGGCGCCACGGTGGCGAAGGACGAGCGCAGGCGGGGCGTGGTGCTCAGGAAGCGGGAGGCGGACGCCGCCGCCCGGAGCAAGGTCTGGGTCGCGCGCTTGCCGTCACGAAAGCCGAGCTCGCCGAGCGTGTCCGCGAAGAGTTGCTCGTCCGGCTCGGCTTCGAGCAGCCACTGGGAGACCAACGCGCTGGGACCCTCGGTGGCGGGGAAGGCCTTCTCGAAGTGATGCTCGAAGATGGCCCGCACTCGCCGCTGGTGCTCGGAGAGTTCGCTCTGGAAGTCTGCCGGAGTGCGTCTACCCATGAGCCGAGAGAGGGGCGTCAGGTCCGTGGGCAGGCGGTGGGTCTGCACCCGGTGCATGACCTGCAGCAGGTTCTCGATCTTGCGGTGAAACAGGTACGCCATGCGCAGCTTGGCCGCCTCAAGGCTGGAGATGGCGTGGGCGACTCGCAGACGCTCCAGGCCGTGCAGGGTGGCGTTGCAGATCAGCCAGGGGTTGTGGGCAGCGTGGACCAGGGCCAGAAACTGCACGATGGTCTCGATGTCCCGGATGCCCCCGGGAGCATGCTTGATGTCATTGGCCTTGCTGGAGTAGTGCGCTTCAGTGGCGGTCTTCAGGCGCTTGAACTGGCGCACCGCTGCAGCATCGAGGCCCTTGGCCAGGATCCACTGTCTGCTGCCGCGCAGCATGTCAGCGCCTGCGTCCCCCGCGTCGCACACCACCCGGGCCTTGGTGAGCATCTGCCGCTCCCAGGGCCTGCCCCGGGTCTGGTAGTAGTCGAGGGTGGACGCCGTGGTGCGGGTCAGCAGGCCGCTACCACCCTCGGGGCGCAGGCGCATGTCGACCCGGTAGAGATGGCCGTCCGGGGTCTGCCGGGAGAGCAGCTTGATCAGGCGCCGAGCCACGTTGTCCGCGCTGACCTGGTCGGTGACGTCATCGGGGCGCACGAAGATCAGATCGATGTCGCTCGAGTAGTTCAGCTCGAAGCCGCCCAGCTTGCCCAGGGCGATGACGGCGAAGTAGCGATCGGCGCCCAGGCCGGCCACCGCGCCGCAGACGATGGCGTCCGCCAGGCAAGAGAGCAGGATGGTGACCTGCTCCACGTCGAGGCCGCCGATGAGGTCAGCCCAGGCGATGGCGAGCAGGTGCTCTTGCTGGGCCAGGCGGAGGGCCAGCTCTGGTGCGTCACTGGCTCCCGCGGCGAGGTGCGTCTGGTTGACCTGCTCAGGATCGAAGGGCTGTCCCAGGGAAATCAGCAGAGAGGGCCGGGCCAGGAGCAGGTCGGCCATGTGTTGGCTCGCGCCCAGGAAGGCAGCCAGCTGATGGCCGGGGACCGGGCAAGGGGGGCAGTCGGGCAGGGCCAGCAGGCGAGACGTGTTGTAGAGGGCGCGGCCGGGATCTGCGGAGCGGGCGCATCCTGCAAGGAGGTCTTCGGCCTGGGCGTCGTCGGGGGTGTGGGCGAGCAGCTGGTCCAGGGCGGAGCAGGCTGCAGCCGGGTCGCCGAAGCCCAAGGTGCCCAGGGTCTCTTCGGCGACGACCTGATCGATGGCGCCGCTGCGTCGGTCGCCAACCCAGGCGCAGGTCTGGGGGTCGTTGGACTGCATCAGCGAGAGCCGGACAGCAGCTCGATGGCTGCGGCTTCCACAGCCTCGACGGAGAGGCTGGCCATGCACAGTCGCTCGGAGCAGCGGCGCAGGGTGCAGGGGCTGCAGGCAACGCCGGAGCGCACGACCCGGGAGCGATCGAAGAAGGGCCCGTTCACGGCGGGGTCCTTGGGGCCGAAGAGTCCGACCACCGGTGTGCCCAGGGCGTTGGCCAGGTGCAGGGGGAAGGAGTCGGCGGCGATGAGCAGGTCGGCGGCAGCGAGTTGACTGGCCAGGTGGTGGATGGCGCCAGGGGGGAGGCGGCGAGCCCGGCCTCCCAGTTGAGCCAGGATCGGCTCCACCAGGTCGTCTTCGGCGGCGGTTCCGCTGACGTAGACGAGGGCGTCGTGGCTCGCTGCCAGCCGAGCGCCCAAGGTGGCGAAGTTCTGGGGCTCCCAGCGCTTCAGCCGACCAAAGGCGCTGGTGCCTGGGTGCAGGACGATCACCGGCCTTGACCGGGCACCCTCCGAGAGCAGGCCCTGTTGCTCGGCCACCTGCCCCGGGTCGAGTTGCAGCCGCGGGCGAGGCACGGTGGGGGGCACGGGCAGGCCGAGGGCAGGTAGGAGCGAGAGGTTGGCCGCCACGCGATGGCGAGCTGCGGCGGGTGGAGCGACCCGTTCGGTCAGGCTCCGTTCTGCTCCCTCTCTGGCCACCGGCGCGTCAAAACCGATGCTTCGGGGAGCCCTCAAGAACAGGCGCTGCAGCCTGCTCTTCATGCTGCACTGCAGATCGAGGACGAGCTGGTCACGGCGTCGGGCCAGGCGAGCCATATGTCCGGGCCATTGGCCCATGGCCTTGCGGGGGAAGACGATCAGCTCGTCGAGAGGGACGAGATCGCGGAGCAGGCCCGCCGCTCGGTCTTCGACCAGCCAGGAGACCCGGGCGAACTGTCCGCTGTCTTGGATGGCCTGCACGGCGGGGACGGCGAAGAGGACATCGCCGAGGGAGGACAGCCGAAGGACGAGCAGGCTCTGGGGCTCAGCCACGGAACAGCTGCTCCACCGAACGGTCTACCGCGCGCTCTACCGAAGGCCCGATCTGGGGCTCCATTCTCTCGCTGACAGGTTCCATGGACCGCTCAGGCTATCAGCCTGCATGGAGGGCACTCCAGCCTGAGCTGTCATCTTCAGGGGAGTGGCCAGGGGTGCCCCGGCGCGGCCGTGGATCGGTGGCTGGCGGCACGATAAGGTTGGGTCCCCATGCCTCTCTCTGCACCGCCGGACTTGGAATCGACCCACGAGGTCCTGTGCCGTGGGGGAGTGACCGTCGTGGTGCGCCGCGATTGGCAAGGCCACCTGCCCGTCGACGCGTTGCTCGCCGGTGCGGCGTTGGAGACCTGGGGCCAACCGTTGCTCGACCATGGTCTGGTGGGCCGGGCAAGGCTCCATGTGCTGGACACGCCAGGGGGGCAGCTGGTGGCCAAGGCCCTCAGCCGGGGGGGCCTCCTGGGCAGCTGCCTGCCGGATGTCTCCTGGGATCGCTGGCGCCCGGCCAGGGAGGCGGCCCTCGCCGAGAGGCTTGGCGCTCTGGGGGTACCGACCGCGAGGGTCGCTGTGACCCGCACGACACGGGTTGCCCCTGGGCTCTATCGCTGCGACATCGCCACGGTCCGCCTGGGCGGTGCGGTCGACCTGCTGGCCGCCCTGGCAGCAACCCCAGCTGACTCGTGGTGCTCTCTCGCCAGCGCCCTGGGCCGAACCCTGGCCCGGCTGCACGACGTGGGTCTGGTGCACAGGGACATGCAGGTGAAGAACCTCTTGGTTCCAGCTGACCTCGCGGCGAAGGACCTGCTGGCAGTGATCGATCTGGATGGCTGCCGGCTGACCGAGACGCTGAACACAGAAGCCAGGCTCCAGGCGCTCACTCGATTCGCTCGCTCCCTTGTGAAGCGGGGGCTCCTGCCCGGAGGAGGCGAGCAGGCCGTCCTCTTGCCCAGGGCGGCCCTCGGTGCCTTTCTCAGCGCCTACGTTCGCGCCCACCACAGCCCCTGGGAAGGCCATCGGGCGGATCTGCTGCGGCAGGTCTCACGGCGCTTGGGCCGCCAACTGGCTTTTCATCGGCTCTTTTGGCGCCGATGAGAGGTTCATGAGCGGGGGCGCACGAGCCGATAGGCCCCTGTGCCCCCCGGGCAGCCGGGGCTTTCGTGGGCCCTCGGCGTCACACCCGGTTTCATGCGTATTCTGTGTGCGGCAAGGACCAGGTCTCCAACCTCTTGTCAGTAAAAGGCTTGTGATTTCAGATCTATATCATGACTCAGGTGTCTGCATTTAATGCAGCCTGTCTGCGCATAAGAATGTTGCCGGTTTTCCGAAACTGCCGGTAGACTCGCCCGGCAACCGGAGCTGCGCCTCCCGACCTTTTGTGGCGAGAGGGAGAGTGGCCAGGCAGCTCACATCCTCAGCCGGTTTTTCTCGGCCTCTCGCCACACGACGATCGTCTTGTCTCATCTGTCTGATGGCCCTCCCGCTGTCTCTCTCGATTCTTCGGAGAAGTTATGCATCTGTCTCGCCTGTCTGCCCTGTCCGGGGTAGCCCTTCTTGTGCTGGGTTCGACCGCGTCGGCCCAACTTGCAGACCTGCAGCCAGGTCGCAACTTTCCCACGGCAGCAGCCGCCTTTGGCGGTGGCCGTTCCGAGAACGTCGACATCGGTGACTGCGACAACGATGGCGACTTCGACGTGATCATCGCCAACGGTGGTGACGGCGGAAGCCAGGCCAACGAGATCTACATCAACAACGGTGGCACCCAGGGTGGCACCCAGGGCACGTTCAGCAACGGTACAGGCGCCCGCTTCTCCGGTGTGCCCAACGACCGTAGCCGTGACATCGAGTTCGCCGACTTCGATGCGGACTGCGACCTCGACATCTACGTGTCCAACCGCGGCAGCACCGCCGAAGGTGGCCAGCCCAGCCGGGCCTACATCAACCAGGGCGGCATGCAGTTCGGCACCATCGGCTTCTACGCCGAGGACACCAACACCTTCTGGCGCACCCTGGTCTCCGTCCCCGGTGGCGATCAGGTCATGGGTGGCAACACCGGCGCCTGGCGTGACTTCAGCTGCGACTGCGACTTCGGTGACCTCGACCTTGACGGCGACATCGACCTGTTCCACAGCAGCTACGGTCCGAACATCGACGGTACCCGCGACAGCCGCATCTTCATGAACAACGGTGACGGCCTCTTCGACGAGTACTGGCCTTGGGCCAACGCTGGCGCCGACATCCGCACGCACACCCTCGACCTCGACCTGGTCGACCTGGACAGCGACTACGACCTCGACGTCTTCATGTCGAGCCGTGACAGCCAGGCCCGCGTCTACCGCAACAACCTGCAGGCCGACGGCACCTTCCCCGCCAACGCCTTCAACGACATCACGCAGAGCGCGTTGATCGCCACGGGTGCAACCCTCTCTGGCACCAACAACTACGAGATGGAGTTCGGTGACGTTGATGGTGATGGCGACTTCGACATGTACGCCAAGAACTACGCGGGCTTCCAGGACCGTATCCTGCGCAACAACGGCAACATGACCTTCAACAGCGTGGACTGGATTAAGGGCGACCCGAGCGTTGACGAGAACGAGTGTGACTTCCTCGACTTCGACGGCGACGGCGACCTCGATGTCTTCATGGCCAACTTCTCAGGTACCAACTACCTGTACGCCAGCGGCCTGACGCAGGGCATGAGCGGTGCCAACCTCTTCCACCGCACCGGCAACGGTCTGTACCCGGCCAACGAGACCCCGGCTGCCAGCAACGGTGGCACCACGCTCGATGGCGAGTGCGCTGACATGGATGGTGACGGTGACACCGACATCCTTCTGTCCAACGATGGCAACCAGCAGAACCGCTACTGGGAGAACGCCCTCGGTGTGCCCGACACGCATGCTCCCACGGTTCACTTGACCACCGTGCAGGGCAACAAGGCGGATGGCTCTGACACGCCGATTCGTGTCCAGCTTCGTGACAACGAGAACTACTACGTCATCGCCTACTACGAGGTCGATCTGTTCTACAGCGTCAACGGTGGCGTCGAGAACCGGATCAAGATGTTGAGTCAGGGTAGCCAGCAGTTCCAGGGCATCATCCCCGGTGGCATCAACGGTTCGATCACCTACCGCATGGCGGGTGCCGATACCGCTGGCAACACGTTCAGCACCTCGCCTGTGACCTACACGCAGACTTCCTCTGGCACGACCCTCACCGAGAACATCGATGACGGCACGCCGGGCGTGAACGGCAACCCGTACCTCGAGGTGAAGGGCTCCTTCGCTGCTAGCACCGTGGTCGGTGTTCAGCTCTGCGATGCGTCCCCCAACTCGCTGGCCGTGTTGTTCCTGTCCCTGGCTTCCACGCCTCTGCCCTTCAAGGGTGGCCTGCTGCACACCGTGCCCATCGTGGCCGAGTTCTCCTTCGGTACGGATGACGGTGGCGGCGAGTACTTCGAGGTCGTCTGGCCGGCTGGGTTGCCCATGGGCTCCCAGATCTATTACCAGTACGGCATCGCGGATGGCACGTCGCCCTACGGCGCGACCCTGTCCAACGCCGTCGTGAGCACCCAGCCCTAAGCTGGTACTTCACGACACCTCGAGCGGCGCAGCCTGTCGCTCAAGGGCCTCGGGGCCCCCGATCCCAGCCGGGACCGGGGGCCTCGTTGCATTCACTGCAACAGGTCTGCCCAGTCCTCAGCGGTGACACCCCGGTCGTGACCGAAGATCCTCACCAGCGCTTGGTGGGCGTTGCTGGAGATGATCTGCCGAGGGTTGTGCAGCAGGGCCACCAAGGGGATGGCCGACGACGGTGAGCCCGCGACACCCAGGGCACGGGCCATGGCGGCGGTCACGAAGGGAGTCTCTTCGTCGAGCAGCCGAGCTTCCATGCGCTGGGTCAGCGCAGGGTGGGGGAACTCGATGGCCACCCGTGCCGCATGGAGCCGCACACGGGCTTCGCTGTCGCCGAGGGCCACCAGCAGCACGTCCGTGGCGAAGTCGGCGGTGTCGGGTGTCAGCACCGTGGCGAGGACGAGCGTGGCGTTGGCTCGCACCATGGCGTCGTGGTGGTCCACGACGATCTCGGTCACCAGGGGCAGGGGGGTTGCGGGGTCGCCGAGCTTCCAGAGGGCCAGCATGATGTTGCTGAGCACATCGTCGGAGACCTCAGGCATGGCCTGCAGAAGAAGGTCCAGAGCCTCTTCGTGGCGCGAGGCGACGCCCCGGTCATTGTCTGGCACCCGGCTGAAGCCCAGGGCCCAGGCGGCGACGAGCTGGCGCTCGTGGGGGCCGGTGAGAAACATCTCGGCCACCTGATCGAAGGACACGACCACCTTCTGGGTCACCACGTTCTCCAGTGGACCCACGCGCACCTTGCGTTGCTCTTCCAGCCAGGCTGGAAGCAGGTGCTCCAGGCTGTTCATCACCTGGGAGGCGGACTCGCCCGTGCCTCTTGCTTGTTGGCTGGCGATGCGGGAGATCAAGTCGGCCGCGCTGGATTCTCCAGCCTGTAGCGTCGCGGGAGCGGGGCCGGGCTCAGCCGGGATCGTGGAGCAGCTGGCCAGGCAGAGCGCGTAGAAACTGGCGGAGAGGTAGGGTCTCATGGTGTCTCCTCGGACGACGGCGGGGCGTCGGTCCTTCCCAGGGCCTGGAGGATGTCGGCGGGCAGGCGGGTGGGCCGGTTGTTGGTGTCCAGGCAGCCCAAGCGGGTGAATCCTGAGGCCAGGACGGCGCCGCTCTCATCCCGCAGCTCGTAGTCGAAGATCACCGAGGCACCGGCGACCGCGGACACCGTGGTGGCTACCGAGATCTGTCGGTCGTACTGCACCGGGCGCCGGTAGCGCACCCTGGCCTCGATGACGGCCAGTCGCAGGCCACGATCTTCGATACCCGCGTAGGGCACACCCGAGCAACGCATCCACTCGGTGCGGCCCAGCTCGAAGTACACGAGGTAGTGAGCGTGATAGACCACGCCCATGGAATCGACCTCGCCATAGCGAGGCCGGATGGGAACGATGATTTCGCGCATGCCTTGTGGGCCCCTGGGGGGCCAGCAGGATTCGCAAAAATGTCACTTCGCGCAAGGGCCGTTGATCGTCGATGATGGACGCCATGCTTGCTCACGCGCTCTACCAGACACTGCTCGCCTGGCTGTTGCCTGGTCTGGGGCACGTCGCCCAAGGCCGCCACAACAAGGCCCTCTACTTCGCCGTGCTCGTCCTGGGGGCCTACGGTGCTGGCGTCTGGCTGAGCGAGGGCGCAGCGGTCTCTGCCGTGCGCTTCCCTTTTCACGCCTACGGGCAGTACCTCGCGGGCCTGCCTGCGTTCCTGGCCAGCTGGTTGGGTCACGAGCCTGCAGGCCACACCATCGATCGCTTGGAGCTGGGCCTGGTCTTCACCACCGTGGCGGGCATTCTCAACCTGATCGTCATGGTGGACGTCTACGAGTACACCCGCCGTCGCGCGAAGGAGTCCTGAGATGGTGACTCTGGGTTTGGCCGAACCGGTAGGACCCATGGGGCTGGCCGAGCACGGGTTCTGGTTCATCGTGCTCTCGTTGGTCGTCTTCCTGGTCTACAACGGCCTGCGCGAAGAGTCGATCACCGTGGCGATCGCTCGTGGACTGCGCCGCTGGCTGGCCTTCGTCGTCAGCACCATCGTCTTGGCTGCCCTGTTCTCGCTCTTTTCGACCTGGCTCTGAGAACCTCCCAGCCTGCTGGCCCTGGCCCGTCCGATCACTGTCGCCTGATATAGAGCCCTCCGTTGAGGCGCTGTACGGATCCCTCGAGCTGCAGGGCGAGCAGCCTGGATGCCGCCTCCTGTGCGTCCAGTCCTGCTGCCCGTGCCAGTTCGTCCACACTCAGGCTCGAATGGCCGAGGGCGGCCAGCAGTGGATCACGCTCGACGGGAGGTCCGTTGGGCCTGGCTTCGGCCGCGAACCCCAAGAACTCCCCGAGCAGGTCGACGGAGATGGCGGGCAGAGCGCCATCCAGAATCAGCCGGTTGCAGCCCACGGAGAGCTCAGCGTCGATGGGCCCGGGGACGGCCCAGACCTCGCGACCCAGCTCAAGCGCGTGGCTGGCCGTGATCAGGGCCCCGCTGCGCTGGCCAGCCTCCACAACCAGCACGGCCTTCGAGAGGGCCGCGATGATGCGGTTTCTTCTGGGAAAGGTCGAGCGATCGGGCCGACGGCCCAGGGGGAACTCGCTGATCACCGTGCCGCTCCGGGCCATGCGATCCTGCAGGGCTCTGTTCTCCCGGGGGTAGGCCACGTCGATGCCGCAGCCCAGGACGCCCAGGGCCCAGCCTTGGGCCTCGACGGTGGCCCTGAGCGCCCAGCGGTCCACCCCTCGGGCCAGGCCCGAGATCACGGCCACCCCCAGGTCGGTGGCGCGGGTGGCGAAAGAGGCGGCGATCTGGCGCCCTGACGGGGTGGCTGCCCGGGCTCCCACGATGGCCAGGGTCTGGGGGTCGGGCGGCCAACGCCCCCGCACGGCCAGCATCACGGGCGGTTTGTGGAGCTGCCCCAGGACCTCCGGGTAGCTCTTCTCTCGATGGGAAACCAGGCGAATGCCCAGTTCTTGGCACCGTCTGGCTTCGAACTCTGCCCCCTTCAAGGAGGCCTGTTCGCCGAGGCGCTGGACCAATCCCGCTGACAGACCGGCCTCTCGCCAGGCGTCGGGGGAGCTGTGCCGCCATTGGCCGCCGACCCCGAAGCGCCTTGCCAGGGCCTGGTCATCCCGGACCGTCCCCCCGGCGAGGTGCAGGGCCAGTTCTGCCATGTCAGCTTTGCTTGGTGTGGGTTCCACGTCTGCCTGACGGCAGCCCCGAGCCCACGTTTCCAGGTGCGTCTGGCCACTGGCAGTCGGTGGCGAGCCCACGCCAGCGCCGGTAGACTCTGCCAGATTCCCCGAACCGCAGCCTGCGGAGCACCCCGTGATCATGCCCCTGTCTCTCCTCCGTCTCGCCGTCGCGTCAGTCTTGCTGGCGACGGCCCTGCCCGCTCAGGTCAATCTCGAACTGCGAGACCTCGGGCCGGGGCGTGGCAAGGTGGTCCTGGGAGAGGGCGGTATTGCCTCCCAGCCCCCGTTTGACATCACCACCGGCTCGTTGGGAGCGGCCATGGCCTGGGCCGATCTGAACGGCGATGGGGCCGACGATCTGGTGCTGGGCGCGCCCACCCTCACGTTCTTTCCCCAGACCGGTGCAGAGGACGACTCTGGCCATGTCTACGTGATCTTCGGCGACAAGGAGAACGGCAACCCCGCTTCCCCGGCCGACGTCGACCTGGTCATCGAGACCTGCACCACGGTGCTGAACCTGGTGGGCACCCCGAACGATCGCCTGGGCACCTCGGTGGCCTCTGCGGGCGACCTGAACAACGACGGCTTCGAGGACGTGCTGCTCGGCGCGCCGGGGCTCGATGCTCTGGGTCGGACGGCCTGCGGCGGCGCCTACGTGCTGTGGGGCTCGGCCGACCTTGCCGACCTGCCCGCGACGGCTGGCATGCCGCTGTGCTTGATCCCGATCAAGAATCTGCTGGGCGCCAACACCTCTGTGTTCGTGGGCGCCGACTCGTTTGCTGCCGCTGGCATGGCGGTGGCTGGCAACGTCGACGCGGACGGCGATGGCATCAGCGACGTGGTGGTGGGGGCGCCCCTCGAGTCGACCGCGCCGCTAGCACAGAACGGCACGGCCACGGTGGTCTACGGAGCGCCCAGCCTGAAGGGGCAGGGCAACATCGACCTGGGTGGCTTCAGCAGTGGTGAGGCCACGGTGGTCTCGGGTGCGGACAACTTTCAGCTCTTGGGCTCAGCGTTGGTGGGGCTTGGCGCCTTTGACGCCACCCTGCCCGACGGCCTGGGCCAGGACACGGGGGCCGGCGACGACATCGCCATCGGAGCCCCGGGTACCTTCGGCACGGGCTTCTTCTCTGGCGCGGTCTACGTGCTGCGCGGCCGCTCGTCGGGCACTCCTGCCGCGAGCTATGACAGCGACGACTTCGGCAACGGCGCGGGCAGCGCTGGCCTGGTCTGGTTCGGCGAGACCACAGGCGATCAGTTCGGCAGTACGGTGCACTCGGCAGGCGACCTGGTGGACGGCAACGGCTTCGTCGAGCTGATCTGTTCCGCCCCCTTTCAAGACCCCATGGGACGAGTCGACGCGGGCAGCCTCTACGTCATCGCCGGTCGCCTCGGCAGCACCGACCCGGTGGGCTTCAACGTCGACCAGATCGGCTCAGGTGCGCTCGGTCTGCGCATCGCCGGCGCCAGCGCCACAGCAGGCATCCTGGGACTCGCTGCAGCGCCCGCGGGCGACTTCGACGGCGACGGTCAGCTCGATCTGGCGGTGGGCTTCCCCGGTCTCACCGTCTTCGCCGGCTCTGCGCCCGTGCCTCAGGCGGGGGTCGTGGACATCCTCGACGGCAACGGCCTGACCATCCCTGGAGTGACTCAGGTCGACATGGCCGTGGGGGGCATGGCCCTCTCGCTCATGCGCCTCAACGGTGAGACGGGGGGCTCGCGAGCAGGGGTGGCTCTGGAGGCCGGCGACTTCAACGGCGATGGCGTGATCGACCTGGGCGTGGGCGCCTCTGGTGCTCCGTCTGATCCCGATCCCCTCGACCCCACCGGGCAGGCTTTCACCAAGACGGGGCGAGCCCACGTGCTCTTCGGCCCCCTGCTCCGGGTGAATTCGCTGTCGCCAACGATCAGTCACTTCGAGGGGCCCACGGTGAGTCTCTCCATCGACAACCTCGATGATGCTACAGGCCTCGACATCCAACTCGACGGTGTGTCGGCGGTGCTCGACATGGTCGTCGAGGGCACGCCGGGCTCCGTGGTGCTGCAGCCACCGGTGCCGCCGGTCCCTGGAGATACCGTCGATCTGTCCGTGCAGCTGCCGGGCCTCTCGGTCGTGCTGGCTGACGCGTTCACGTTTCGGGCCCTGGCCATCGACACGGGGCCCACCCCGAACCCGGCCGTGCCCGGCGGGCTGGTGAGCTTCACAGGCCAGGCCTTCTCCAGCGCCGCTGACATGAGCGTCACCTTGGGTGGGATGGCCGCCACGATCTCCAGCGTGGATCCGCTCACGGGCGATCTGACCATCGTCGCGCCGGCGGGCTTGCCGCCTTTCGTCGATCAGGACATCTCCATCGTCTCCAGCAACGGCTCCGTGCTGCTGACGGATGCCATCGCCTATCAGCCCTTCGTGATCACCGACGTGACGCCCGCCACCGGGCCTCAAGATGCGGGCGTCTTCGACAACTCCCTGCCCTTCCCCGGCACGGACGAAGTGCCTGTCACCCTGACCATGCCCACCACCACCGGGACCATCCCACCCGAGACGGTGGTCGAGTTCGGCAGTGACGCCACGCTTTGGCGAGCGGCGGACATCGTCTCAGCCGTGGGTGATCAGCTGGTGGTGAACCTGCCGCATTACTACCTGTTCGACGAGACCATGGTGGACATCCGCGTGACCACCGACGATCACCAGCAGGTCGTGACCGACGCTTTCACCTACGAGGCCAGCGATTTCGAGGAGTTCTTCGACACCGCGACCCCGGCCTTCGGTCTGGCCCCGCGGATTCTCGCTGCGGGCGAGTTCATCCCGTCCAACACGATGTTGTTCATCATCGACGAGTACTCGGCGCAGACCCAGGTGATCAACGTGCTGATCGGGATCGACCAGCTGCTGCCGCCCATGCCCCTCAAGGGTGGCTTGCTGGGCACCACGCCGTTGTTCTTCTCGTTCGCCTTCCCGGCGCCACCGGGAGGCAGTGTCTCCCTGCCAGCAACAACTGACGCAGCGCTGGGTGCCTCTGAGGGCGTGACCCTCTACCTGCAGATTGGCACGGTGGAGAAGATCGGGCCGAACACGTTGATCGGCTTCAGCAACCTGCTCAGCGTCACGGTGCGCGTCCCCTAGCAGGGCTGCGCTACAGGCCGCTGTCTCGGGTGCGATGCGCCGGTGGTCCCTGTTTCTCGCCAAGGGGGGCCGTTTCGCTCAGACAGGGTCGGCTGCGCCTCCACACTCGCCGCAGACCCCCCTTGGCGAGAAACAGGGACCACCTCGTCGGTGGAGGGCCAGGGGGCTGTGGCCTTTCGTAGGTTCGTTCCGGCGGTCTTGAAATCTCACCCAGCTCCTTGGAGCTTCAGGCCATCTCCTCAGCTTCTTGTCTTGCTCAGGAGCAGCGGTTGGCGCAGCAGGCCCCAACTGGTTTTGACTGCTGCGTGACCGCCGATCCGATCCTCGCGCTGCTCGTCCTTCGGGTGGAAGGCCGAGAGATTGGGCTGTTCTACCGTCTCCGAAACAGAGAAGGCCAATGAGCCGTCGGCCAGCCGCCCCACCACGAACCGCGGTGCGTGAGCAGGGCTCGATCGCCGGAGAATGAACCCCCGGAAGCCCACAGTCGCCTGTCCCTCCACCGATGAGGTCGACGCTGTTTCTCACCAGGGGGGTCTGCAGCGAGTGTGGAGGCCCTGCCGACCCTGTCCGAGCGAAACGGCCCCCCTGGTGAGAAACAGCGTCGACCGGAGCAGCGCAAGAACAGCGACCTGTGGCAGCGACTACTCCTTGGGCAGGAGCTGTTCGAGCATGTCGCCCAGGGCGCGGCGTTCCAGGGCGTTGTTGACCCGGAGTCCGTACAGGAAGTGCAGGGCTTGCCGTTCGACCCGGGCCACGGTCACAGCCAGGCGCACCGGATCGTCATGGTCTTGGAGGTGCACCAGGGCTTCGATCACCGTGCCCTCGGCGAACCAGTTGCGGGCCGAGCGCACCACGCGGACAGCGATGCCCGTGGGGGAGGCGTCGACGAGGCGGCCGTCCACCGCGCTCCGCTCGCCTCGAATGGACACAGAGAGTTCGACGGCCAGGGGCAGGGCGGGCTGGCGCAGGCCCCGGCGGCGCTGGCAGGGGGCCACGGCGGTGGGCGTCTCCAGGACCACCTGAGCCGAGGAGGCCCGGTCCCGGAAGGGCTGCCACTCGCGGATCGAGGTCAGAAAGGTGTGCACCTGTCCCGCGGGGTCGGTGAAGAATCCGCGCACCGCAGAGCCGTGGCGGACCACACCGACGAAGTCGTCGGGAAGGTCGGCGGACACCCGGGGTCGGCCCTCTCCGTCAGACTTCATGAAGGTGCCCGTCGCCTGGACAATGGACCCGTTGACAAGGATCCACAGCTCCAGGGTATGGCCTTCAGTAGCGGCCGCATCGAGGGGTGGGGGAAGGACGTGGGTGCTGCCCATGGTCTGCTCACCGGGAGTGCCTGACGATCAGGGGCCTTGTCGGCAGGATCGGTCCCGGGAGTTGAGGGCAATCAAGCTCTGGCCAGCTGGGTCACGGCCGAGAAGGCCGCCATGACCGCCTGTTCTGGAGCCTGTTCCGCCACGGAGACTGCGCCGGGGGCAGCGACCTCGATGATGGTCAGGGCACTGCCTCGACGCTTCTTGTCCCGCTGCAAGGCCTGGGTCAGGGCCCCTGCTTCAGGCTCGCCGGGTGCTCGAATGGGCAGGCCCCAACGGCTCAGCCCCTGGCGCAGGGCCTGCTCAAGCTCGCTGGCTCCCGAGTACCGAGCGGCGCAGAGCAGGCCCAGGCCCACAGCCTCGCCGTGGGTGATGGCGCCCAGGGAAAGGGCCTCGAGGGCATGGCCAAACGTATGTCCCAGGTTCAGCTTTCGGCGAGGTCCCCGGTCATGGAGGTCCTCTTTCACCAGGGCCAGTTTCGTGGCCACACAGGCTTCGATTCTGGCCACTCCCGCAGCGCTCGCCCCGGCGAAGTCTTGTGGCTCGAGGGCCAGCACCGCAGCGGTCTCGCCAGGCCCCGCGATGAGAGCGGTCTTCAGCACCTCTGCCATGCCGCTGAGCAGGTGTCGGTGGGGCAGGGTGGCCAAGGTCGAGGGGTCGATCAGCACCCGCTCGGGCAGATGCACCGTGCCCACGGTGTTCTTGCCGCCACCCAGGTTGACCGCCGTCTTGCCACCAAGGGCCGCGTCTACCTGGCCAATGAGCGACGTGGGCACGGCCTGCCAGGGGATGCCCCGGCGATGGAGGCTGGCCGCGAGCCCTCCCAGATCGGTGACCACGCCGCCGCCCACTGCCAGCAGCAGACCGTCCCGGTCGACGGACGCCCCGTCGAGGGCCACCAGGCAGCGCTCCAGCTCAGCCCAGCTCTTGCTGCGCTCCCCGGCGGGCAGTACATGGCGGGGGACAGCCCGCCACGCCGGTGGCAAGATGGCCTCCACGTTGCTGTCCGTGAGCAGCAGCAGCCCACCGCCCGGATCTGCGGCGGGAGCCACCTGGGTCAGCAGGCCCGGGGCGATCTGCAGGGCGGAGCCGCTCACTCGCTCTCCGGCGGTGCATCCGCCGTGGGAGGGGGAGCTGTTCGGGCGGCTGAGCTTCCAGACAGCATCCCCGGGCGAGCCACGTTGCCGCGATGGCGCCGCATGCGCTGGGTGCGGGCCACGGCCATGGCACGCTGTTCACGCCACTGGCCCAGCATGATGAACCCGGCCACCAGCCCCACCATGACCAAGATGATGTTCACCAGTAGAGGCGTGAACGTGTTCTGCTCCGGAATCAGCGCCTCGATCTCTGAGGCAATGATCACCGCAGCCATGCGCGGGCTGTTGGCCTTGTTCTCGAAGGCGAAGCGGCGATAGAAGCGCCCCTTGATGGTGACGATCTGCCGTTCACTGACGTTCGTGGGCTCGTCGAGAATGACCACCAGCATGGTGCCCGCGGTCCCGGCCCGATTGTCCGAGACCCAGAGGTTCCAGGCGAAGGGGACGCCCAGCGGGTTCTCGCCACGGGGACCCAAGGGCGCCTCGGTCTTGAAGTAGAGCACGCCGGTCATGGCCACGGCCTCGCCCCGCCAATCGCCTGGGGTGGCCAGCAGCTCCGAGGGCATGAGCTCACTCACAGCACCGTCTGGCAGGACCTGGTCGGCCGAACCGTTGTTCACGAAGCTGAGCAGCTCGTAGAAGGCCAGGGCGTCCAAGGGGCGGGAGGCCTGGGCGATGTTGTAGTCGCGCACAGACGACAGCTGATCCCCCGGGTACTCGGTGACCGGCTCGATGCGGTACGCCGAGGCCAGCACTTCGTCGGCCACGATCAACGGGGCGGTGACCAGACTGCCGTCGGGGCGCAGCAGCTCGTGGGCCTTGAGGTAGAAGCCCGCCAGCTTGACCACGTCGCCGCTCTGCAGGTTGTAGGGCTCGGTGACCGAGAGGAAGGCCCAGGACTGACCGGCCTGATCGACGACCTCGCCTCGAATCTCGGTGTAGCCGTCCACCCGCTCTGCTCGCCACCAGGCCAGGGTGCCGAGAATCCAGAAGGGCTGCCCGCGCTGGTCAGGCGCCCCGGCAACCAGGGCCTCGTGATCGCCGGGAGCCAGGCCGAGCTTGGCCAGATCGCCGAAGACCAGGCGGCCTGCCTGTTTCATCAGGTGCCGCCGGGGGCCGGGCTCGATCCGCGACCGTTCGACCACCGTGCTGTCGGCCACCTGGGCCAGCAGGGCCTTGTCGATCTGGGCCAGGGACTGCACGGCGTGACCCACGGGCACATCAACGGGTCCCAGGGGTTGCTCTGCCCGGGTCACCGTCTCGACGGGAGCCTCCGGACCGTAGGCGTAGAGTACTGCGAGAATGATGGCGATGCCGAAGGCGTAGGCCTTCATGCGCCGGTTCATGCGCTGGTTGATGTCGCTGGCCTTGTGCCCGGTGGCGGCCTTCGTGATGCGTTCAAGATCCACGAAGACGCCTCACGATGTGCAGCTCTCGACCAGCTTGGTGAACAGGTTGCGTTGCCCCTTGTCGTCGATCATGCGTTCGGGGTGCCACTGCACGCAGAGGGCGAAGGGGCGGTCTCGCAGCTCGTAGGCTTCGATCACACCATCGGGGGAGCGGGCCGTGACGATCATGTCGTCGCCCAGTGTGGACACCCCCTGATGATGGGCTGAGTTGGTCTCTACGGACGACCCCACCAGCTCGCCAAGCAGCGAGCCGGCCTCGATGGCGACCGGGTGCCCGGGCCCTTCGAAGCCCAGGGAGTGATCGAGCATCTGGGGCCCCAGGTCGGGCAGGTGCTGGTGCAGGCTGCCTCCAGCGGCGATGGCCAGGTTCTGCATGCCGCCGCAGATGCCCAGGAGGGGCAGGGGCCGGGTGAGCAGATCGCGGCAGAAGAACATCTCGGTCTGCTGCCGTGCCGGGTGCATGAGATCGGCCTGGGGGTGGAGGGCCTCGTCCCACAGGGCCGGGTCGAGGTCTTCGCTGCCGCTGAGCACCACGCCGTCGAGGCGCTCGAGCAGGGCCGCTGCCTCGCTCGCGGACGAGACGAAGGGCAGGGCCACGGGGAGCGCTCCGGCCTGATGCAAGGCCTGCACGTAAGGCGCTCGGACGATGGGTTGGCCCCGATCGTCTGCGCTACAAGTCACACCGATGAGTGGTCGCATGGTCGCCGGATTATAGTGTCGGGCATGTGCGCTGTGACACCAGACAACCTGCCCTTGTCTCTGCTCGACGAGCTGATCGACAACGAGCGTCGGGCTCGCTTCTTCACCGGCAGCGAGGTGCCGGACCCCACCATCGCTCGCCGGCTGCTGGCTTCCCTGGGGCCCTTGCCCCGGCCCCAGGTCTCCATTCATGTGGCGGGCAGCGAGGGCAAGACCAGCACCACGGAGCGGCTGGCTGCCGGGTTGTCGGCTCTGGGCCTGTCCACAGGGGCCTTCACGTCGCCGCACCTCCACGACCCCTTGGAGCGCCTGCGCATCGACGGGGTCCTGCCGCCAGTTCAGGCCGTGGCCCAGGCTGCCGCGGACGTGATGGCCGCCGCAAATCGGGCCCAGCTGACGCCGACCTGGTTTGACGCCATGACCGCGGTGGCACGCCTGCTCTTCGCCCGCCAGGGTGTGGACGCTGTGGTCTGGGAGACAGGTCTGGGTGGCCGCCTGGACAGCACCCGGGCCGTCCCCGCCGACCTGTGTCTGATCACCTCGATCAGCCTGGAGCACCGGGCGGTTCTGGGTCAGACCATCGAGGCCATTGCAGGCGAGAAGGCGGGCATCCTGCGCGAGGGCGTGCCCCTGCTGCTGCCCGCCGGGTTGGCTACCGGGGCGCGGCAGGTGTTTGTTGACCGTGCGCAGGCCCTGGGCTGCTCTGTGGAGCGGGTGTCGTCGTCTGCTGCAGCTGGCCCCCAGGAGCTGTCCGCTGACATGGCCTTGGCTGCTCTGAGGCGTCTGG
The DNA here is from genome assembly GCA_964537035.1 of uncultured Phycisphaerales bacterium. GTDB lineage: Bacteria > Planctomycetota > B15-G4 > B15-G4 > B15-G4 > CAZIAK01. The sequence goes on from CAZIAK010000012.1 coordinate 103,170, forward strand.
CAGACGGTGGGCACATCGCCGCTCCCGATGAGGCGACCTCCCGCGCCGTGCGAGCCTGGCAGGTGGCTGGCCGAGGGCAACGTCATGGGGACGTCCTCTTCGACGGTGCCCATAGCCTGGCTGCCACGGAGCGACTGGCCCGAGAACTCAAGGCCTTGCCTCCGGGCCCTGTGGTCTTCGCCGCGACGTCTGGGAGAGATGCCCAGGCCATGGCGGCGGCCTTGTTGCACGTGGCCGACCCTCTGATCGTGACCGCGGTGCCGGGCCCGCGACAGGGCGAGGCTCCCGACGAACTCGTGAAGGCGCTGGGCGCACAGGGTCAGAGTGGGCTGGCTGCCCCCCTGGCTGAGGCCGATCCTGAGCGGGCGTTGGCCCTGGCCCGAGAACTTTTTCAGCCAGGCCGTCAAATCGTGGTGACCGGATCGCTCTATCTGGTCGGTCTTCTGTTGCCCGATCGGAGCTCACCTTGCTGAATGCCGCCGTGCTCGTGTTGCCCTGCGCCGCTCTGGCGGGGGCTGCAGGAATCCTGCTCGAACTCTCCTGGTTGCGCACCGCGGCGGCGGCCTTGCCGGGCACCTTGCCCGCGGCGGCCCTGGTGGTGCCGGTGTTTCTGCTGGCCTGGACCGCCGGTTCGTCCTGGGCCGGGCGCTATGCCGATCATCGCCACGGTGGGGCGGGCGGGGCCGCTCGCTGGTTGGCCGCCGTGTCCCTGGCGGCCTGGCTGGTGCCCCGTCTGGCCGCCAACCTGCTGCCAGACGCGGGAGCCGAGGGGCTGTTTCAGCGGATCCTGGCGGGGGGGCTGCCTGTGGTCCCCGTGGCCATGGGCCTGGGCGGCGCGTTGCCGCTCCTGGCTCGGGTGCGCTCGGCGGCTGGGCTGACGGCCGAGCGGGCCACGGGTGCGGTGGCTGCGGCGGGTGCCCTGGGAGGGGCTGCGGCCTGCTGGGGCTGGGTGCCGTTGATGACGGCCGGGTTCGATCCCGTGTTGCTCTCGGCTTCCGCGCTGGCAGTGGCTGCTCTGATCTGCTGGATGTTGGGTCTGCTCGAGACGCCTGCGGCGCCGGGCAACGACGTCCCTGACGAGGCAGGCTCGGTGTCCTCCCCAGCGATGGACACGGTGCCAGCCGATGGGCTGACAGCGCTGCCGCCCATGGGCGCTGCGCTGCTGTTCGTGTCGGCGCTCGTGGCCGGGGCCCTGCTGGTCTCGGGGCAGCTCTCGGCCTTGCGCCTCCACGCCCAGTCGTGGGGAGACTCCATGGTCACGACCTCCGAGATTCTGGGCGGTCTCCATCTGGGCATGGCTCTCGGTGCGGCGTTGCTCTGTTTCCGCCTGTCGTGGTTGCCGCCCCTTGTGCTGGTCTCCGGCCTGGCACTGATCGCCGGGTTGGCGAGCTTGGCTCCCGGGCACCTGCCTGCACTGAGCGGTGGTCTTGCGGGGGCCTTGCTGCTCACCGTCCCCCTGGGGCTGGGTGCGGGTTCGTTGGTGACCGCAGCGTGCCGGGCGCCGGTGCGCCCTCGGGGGCGCTTGGGCTCCTGGGTGGGAGACCTCGCTGCGGTCTCGACCCTGGGCGGCGCGGTCGGTGGTTGGGCACACGCTCAGTGGTTGATCGGTTCGACGACCCTGGGCACGGGCGGGGCGCTGCGCCTGGCGGCGCTCACGGCCCTGGGGCTGGCGACGGCGCTGGCCGTGGTGTCATGGATCCCCAAGAGAGGGCGGTGGGTGGCGGCGCTGCTGGTCCCGGCGAACATGGCGCTGTTGCTGGTGGCTTGGCGCTCAGAGCCCTATGCCATGCCATGGCAATCGGGGGGCGCCGAGCTGAGCCTTGTGTCCCAGAGCGAGGGGCCCTACGGCGTGATCAGCCTGGTGGAGACGGCCTCGGGCGAGCAGCGGCTGAAGCTCGATGATCGCTTCGGTCTGGGGGGCTCGGGCGCGGCGTTGCTCGAACAGCGCCTGGGGCGGCTGGCTGCCTGTTTGCACCCCACGGCTGAACGGGCCCTGCTGCTGGGGCTCGGTCGGGGGCATACCTTGGCGGGCCTGTCTTCCACGACCCGGGCGCAGGTCGATTGCGTCGAGCGCAACGGGCAGATTCTCGATCTGGGGCTGCCCGTGCCGTTCTTGCCTGGGAGCGGTCCACGGAGGGGCGAGCCGACGCTGATTCATGCCGATGCCCGGGCGTTCATCGCCGCCAACAAGGAGCGCTACGACCTGATCGTGGGTGACCTGTTCTTCCCCTGGGTTCAGGGTGCGGGCGAGTTGTTGGGCCGTGAGCAGTTTCACCGTGTGCGCCAGTCGCTGGCGGATGGTGGCGTGTACGTGCAGTGGCTGCCTCTGCATCAGCTCACCTGGCCGGCGTTCGGTGCGGTGGTGTCGGCGTTCGAGGACGCGTTCCCGTCGGCGCGCTTGTTCATCGCCACGCCCCTGGCGGCCCAGCCCCTGGTGGCCTTGGTCGGGGGGCTGGTGGCGGGGCTTCCCGATGCGTCCGTCGTGGACGAGTTGCTCGCCGAGGTGCCCACGGCGGGAGGGTTGAACGCGGCCGTCGATCTCTTCGACCTGCACCTGGCAGGATCCTGGGCTCTGACCACGCACTTCGGAGACGTGCAACCCAACAGCAGCGCCTGGCCCGGGTCTGAGTTGTTGACCCTGCGCCGCCAGGACGAAGAGGAGGCCATCGCCCGGCGCAACCTGCGTTTGTTGGCCGAGCTGGTCGAGCCGCTCACCACTCAAGGCTTGCAGCGGCCGCCGGTGGATCACCAAGAGCGTCGGCAGTTGGGTCGCGAACTCGTCTCGCGGGCCGAGTCCCTGCGAGGCTTGCTGCTGGCCCGTTCCGCTTTGGCAGAGTTGGCTGTCCTGAACCCTGACGATCTCGACCACGCCCTGCGCGAGCAGTATGAAGCCCGCGTGGACAGTTCTCTGATCGCGGCTTGGCGCGCCTTCCCCGGGCACATCAGCGTGGGTCAGGTTCTGCTCGAACGGTCGGGCATGCTGATCGAGTCTGGCCGTTGGGGCGAGGCCGCCGGGCTGCTCCGGACTGCGGTGGATGAGTACGGCACCGTGTCGCTTGCCGCTGCCCTGGGTGGCGTGTTGGTGCGACTTGAGCGTCCCCAAGACACGGTGATCTTGTTGCGCGCTGCTCGGCCCGCTGGTCCAGACAACGTGGGCCTGCTGCTCAACCTGGGCGCGGCTCTGCTGCACACCGGGCAGGATGCCGAGGCGCAAGAGGTTCTGTCCCATGCGCGCGAAGTGCTGGGCACCGGGCGCCTGCCGCCGCTGCACGCCACAGCGCTGGGTGTGTTGGAAGCACAGGCTGGCGCAGCAGAACAGGCTCGGTATGCGCTGCAGACCTTGGATGAGAAAGAGGCCTGGGCCCGTTGTTTTCGGCGGCTGCTGGAGTCGCTCTAGCCCGGACTTCTCACCACGATCTGCTGCGGGCAGGTCTTACCCTGGAGGCCCAGTCGCACCCTCGCGACGAGCGTGGTGAGACGCCCGGGCTAGCAGCTGCAGTCTGGCGGAGGCCTGCGCCTGCTCAGACGCCGCCGGTCGTCAGCGGCGTCAGGCAAGGGCCGGGTGGGACCGCAGCCAGATCTCAGCGCGAGCGCGGGCTGCCGCCCGAGGGCTTGCCGCGGTTGCTGCGCCCCGAGCCGCCGCCCGTACCGCCGCGCTTGGACCCGGACGACTTGCCGCCGGGCTTGCCCTGGCCGCGGCTCTTGGAGCCTGGGCCGCCCTTGCTTCGCGAGCCTTGTCCTCGGCCGGTGAGCGCCTGCCCACGGCCACGGGCGGGGCGACGGTTCTCGTGCACGGGGCTGCCGAGGCGCACCACGAGCTGCGCGCTGTTGCGCAACGACTCGACCTCTTGCTTGGTCAGCGGCCGAGCGTCGCCCAGTTCGAGGGCGCCCAGCTCGATGGGGCCGATGGATGTGCGCACCAGTCGGCGCACCTCGTGACCGAAGCGGGCGCAGACCCGACGAATCTCGCGCTTCATGCCCTCGTTGAGCTTCATCTGCAAGATGGTGTGGCTGCGCTGGCGGGAGACCACGCGAATGTTGAGCGGAGCGGTGCGCCCTTCGGCGAGCCACACGCCCTTGCGCATGCGCTCGATGGTCTCGTGGTCGGGCACGCCGTTGATCTCGACCAGGTAGGTCTTTTCGATCTGGAAGCGGGGGTGGGTCACCAGGTGGCACAGCTCACCATCGTTGGTGAGGATCAGCGCGCCCTCGGACTCGACGTCGAGCCGGCCGATGGTGAACAGCCGCTGGTTGCCCGCCTGCTTGGGGGCGAAGTCGACCGCCCGGGGCATGTCCTTCTCGACACGCTGGGAGCAGATCACTCCGCTGGGCTTGTGCAGCAGGTAGTAGAGCTTGGTGGGCATGGAGAGCACTTCGAAGTCGAAGCGCAACTCTTGGGTGTCCGGGTCGATCAGGCTGCCCGGTTCGGAGACCACCTCGCCATCAACCTGCACCCGGCCTTCGGCGATGAAGGCCTCGCATTGGCGACGGGAGCCGGCGCCACACGCGGCCATGACTTTCTGTAGACGCTGACGGACCATGGTGAATCGTTGCTGAGACAGGGGCGTCGGCGGTGCTCTGCCAACAGGGGTGATGGCTCCCTAGCTCGGTTCTTGCCGGGCAGGGTACGACGCCCCAGTGTCTCACAACAGGGCTACCAGCGTGTGCTCAAAGTGCCGCGCACTCGGCATCACGGCACCCCAGGCACACGCTGGCCGCGGGGAGATGCCCTGCCTGCCCGGCTGCCAGCCCTGTCTCTCGGAGCTGGCAGGGGGAGGTCAAAGCGCCGTCTGGATCTTGTGCAGCAGGTCGACCAGTTCTTGATCGAGCGTGGCCTCCCAGTCGGGTTCCTTGCGCAGCAGGCGTCTGCGCCAGTTCTCCATGTGCTGTTCGATGACCTGCTCGTCGGGGCTGCCTGCGAGTTCTCGGCGGCGCTGCTTGAGCTCCGCCCAGTTGATGGATTCGTTCATTGTGCTCGTGCTCAGGATGGTGATATGGAACAAACCACATATCGTCCCTTGCATATATATGCTGAAGCCTATGTGACCCCAGGCGCGGATTCTGAGCCCTGAGGGCAGTATCAGGGGCCTATCAGGCGCGGAAGAACACGTGTACGGACGAGCGGCCGTAGCTGCGGGTGCGGTCGAGAATCCACCCGGGGCCCACGTCGACCGCTGCTCGTTCTGCCGGGGCGTGAAAGACGAGCAGGGCGTCGTCGGCCAGCACCCCACGCTGCTCCAGGGCCTCTGGCAGGGTGTGGATCAGGGCGAAAGGCGGGTCGGCCTGGACCACATCGATGGGCTGATCGCCCGCGGGCTGCCACTGGATGGCATCCATGGCCAGCAGGGCGTAGTCGCCACGGTCTGGCCCACAGGTGGCAATGTTGGTTTTCAGGGCCGCCAGGGCTCGGCGGTGGCGCTCCACGAAGGTCACGTGGTCTGCGCCGCGACTGAGAGCCTCGAGGCCCAGGGCCCCGGAGCCGCTGTAGAGGTCGAGTACGCGAGCCCCAACGATGGCCGGGCCCATCATGTCGAACAGCGCCTGGCGCACCAGGGACCGGGTGGGCCGGGTGATCTGGCCGGTTGGGACCACGAGCCGGCGGCCACGGAAGCGTCCCGAGGTGATGGTGGGGCTGTTCGAACGGGCCATGGTCTTCCGCGGGCTGTGGTGATCTCTGCAACGCACGATACTATCCGTGATGCGATCCACTCCCCGTCTTCAGGAATCCATGGCGCCAGCCGACGACTCAAACCCCCAGGCTGGCGCCAGCCACCAGGTTCTCAAGGCCGTCGAGCGCCGAGCGCGCCTGCGCCGTGCGTTGAGCCTGAGAGAGTGGGCCCGCCTCCCCGCGCCTCTGTTGATCGCCCTGGCGATCCATGGCGGGCTGGGCTTCTGGCTCTGGACCCAGATCGTAGAGCTGGACCCGCCCGAGGTCGCACTCGTGGCCCGGGTGAGCGCTGATGACGCCGACGAGCTGCTGGTCCCCGAGCCCGAGGTCGAGCCCATCGAGCTGATCGAGCCCGAGGACGTGGAGATCGAACCGGTCATTACCGAGAGCCTCGAGCCGAGCGACAACCTGGATGACGTGGTGGACATGCTCGGCCTGGGCAACTCGGGCCTGGGTGGGGGCGGCGGTGGGGCGGGGGTGCGGCCGGCGAGCGCGGGCAGCGATGTGGTCAGCGCTGGTCCGTCTCCTTTCGGCGACTTCGTCGACGATCTGCGGCGCCGGGGCGTCGAGGTTTGCTTCGTCATCGACGCCACCGGGTCCATGCAACGCTTCATCGATCGGGCCCGCGAGACGATCGATCGCATTGTCGGTGACCTGGCCACGGTGGTGCCCGACACCCGCATCGCCGTGGTGGCTTACCGCGACCTCAAAGACAGCTGGGTGACCAGGCGCACGGAACTCACCACCAATCGCTACCTGGTGCACAACTTCTTGCTCGACCTGGAAGCCTCTGGAGGCAAGCGGGACTACGCCGATTTCGAAGAGGCGGTCGAGGTGGGCCTGGCCGTGGCCACCACTGAGCTGGCTTGGCGCGAGGACGCACGCAGGGTGATCATCCTGGTGGGGGACGCGCCGTACCACGAAGAGGACCGGGGCGAGGCCATGGCGGTGGTCAGGGAGTTCGTGCGGGACGATCACTCCTTGGTGAACACGGTGTACGTGGGCTTGCCCGGAGACGGACGGACGAGCGACGGTGCCCGGGCTGCCCTGGAGGCGTTCGAGCGCATCGCCAAGACCGGGCATGGACACAGCTTCACCCTGGCCTTGATGCGCGACACAGCTCCCAGCGCTCTGGGCGGTTATCGCATCGAGCACGGCGGCTCAGCGGCCGCCGAGGAGGTCGAAGATCCAGAGATCGCCTTGCTCCGGCGGCAGGTTCTCGACGCCACCTTCGGGCCGGAGTGGCGGGAGCAGATCGACACGCTCCTGGCGGCAGAACCGAACGACGGCAAGCGCTCCATGGCCCGTCGGCGCGAGGGCCGGGGTGACACGGAGTGGTTCGCTCGACAGCTGCTCCAGCAACGCCTCCACCCAGCGATCATCGACGGCTCTCGGCGTCTGTTCGATGCCCGGATCGCCGTGGCCTCCCTGATGGTGCTCGAGGACAGCAAGGCCGCTGAGCCCATGCGCGCTGCCGTGCTCAACGTACTCAAGACGAGTCTCGCCGACTTCGCCGGCCTGCCCTTCGACGTGTCTCAACCGATCACGGGAGAAGAGCAGCGCCGCCTGCTGGCCGTCATCCGCAACCGGGTGATGAAGATGGCCGGAGCCCCGGCCATCCTGGCCGAGCTACGCCCCCCCGCAGCCTCTCGCAGCCCAGCGATTCCACCTCCGCCCCCCGGCGCCCAACGCTAG